>JBFWML010000018.1:0-40672 GCA_050251635.1 Campylobacterales bacterium
CCGATGCCGTCGGTCTGGTTGTTGTAGCACAGGCCCCGGACCTCGTTTTCCCCCAGCTCTTCGTAGTCGATCAAAATCTTTTGCATATCCGGCAAGGCGGCATAGGAGAGCGCACGTACGGTTTTGACCTTAAAGTCAACCGGCGGTTCGTAGTTTTTGAGCTTGGAAAGCGCAATCACCTCGCTGGCGAAGGCGCCCAGCGTCTCGCGCTCCTCCTTGAGCTGACGGTTTTCGGCCAACAGGGTCTCGATCGTGTCAGCCTGATCAAAATAGGTATCCACAAAATCCTGCGCGCTTTGCACGCTTGAGAGGTAGCGCGCCTTAATCCAGCCGCTCACCTCCAAAAACAGACTGGCGCTGACCAGCTCAAAACGCAGCACAGCCACCGTCAGAGCGATCGCCAAGGCTGCCAGCGCCAGTTTCTTGAACATATCTTATTCGTAGGCGATCTGCTGAAGAAGATCGATTTCATCCAGAACGCGCCCCGCGCCCTTGGCGACGGCAAGCAACGGCTCTTCGGCGATATACACGGGCAGCTTGGTCGCCTCGGAGAGGTACTTGTCGATGCCCTTCAAAAGCGCGCCGCCTCCGGTCAGAATCACGCCGTTCTCCACGATGTCGCCGGCCAAGTCGGGCGGTGTAATCTCCAGCACATCCTTGAGCGCTTCAAGAATATCCTTGAGGGTGTCTTTAATCGCTTCGCGGGCATCATCGCTGGTAAATTCGATGGTGGAGAGCAAGCCGGTAATCTGGTCGCGGCCCTTGACGAACATGCTGAGCTGCTCGCGGGGGGCGACGGCGTTACCGATATTGATTTTAATCTCTTCGGCGACCCGTTCGCCGATGAGCAGGTTGTGTTTGCGTTTGATGTAATCGACAATGGCCATATCGAGCTTGTCGCCCGCGACGCGGATCGACTTACTGATCACCAGACCGCCCAGACTCACCACGCCGATTTCGGTGGTACCGCCGCCGATATCCACCACCAGCGAACCCTTGGGCTCTTTCACGGGCAATCCCGCGCCGATCGCCGCCGCCATCGGCTCTTCGATCAAAAACACCTCGCGCGCACCTGCGCTCATGGCGGACTCTTTAATCGCCTTGCGCTCCACTTGGGTCACGCCGTAAGGCACGCCGATCACCACCCGGGGGCGGATAAAGGCTTTGCGCTTGTGCACCTTCTCGATAAAGTAGCGGATCATCCGCTCGGTCATCTCAAAGTCGGCGATCACGCCGTCTTTCATGGGGCGGATGGCCGTGATATTGCCGGGGGTTTTGCCCACCATCTCCTTGGCCTCTTTGCCCACCGCCAAGATGCGGTTGCGGCCGGTGGAGTCGCGCTGGACGGCTACGACGGAGGGTTCGTTGATCATCATGCCCTGACCGCGAACGATCACAACCGTGTTGGCCGTTCCCAGATCGATAGCGATATCGCTGGAAAAGACTCCGATTACCTTATCGAGAAACATGCGGGTTCCTTATGCGCTTTTTTTAGTCGGCGTTATTTTGATATAAAGCGGCTTTTCTTTTCCAAGAACGCACGCTTCGTTAATCACCACCTCATAACCGGACAGTTCCGGCAACTCGTACATGGTCTCCAGCGTCACCTTTTCCAAAATTGAACGCAGGCCCCTAGCGCCTGTTTTGCGCTTGATCGCCTGTTCGGCAATAGCCTTGAGGGCCGCTTGTTCAAAGGTCAGTTTGACGCCGTCCATGGCAAAAAGCTTGTGATACTGCTTGACCAGCGCGTTTTTGGGTTCGGTCAGGATATGAACCAGATCCGCCACTTCCAGCTCGCGCAGGGTGGTAACCACATGCAGGCGGCCAATCAGCTCGGGGATCAGGCCGTAGCCGACCAGATCGTCGGGCTCAAGCTGATGAACCAGATCCCGCGTCTGCTTAACGCTGCGCTTATTCTGCGTAAAGCCCAGTACGTTTTTACCGATGCGGCGCGCCACAATCTCCTCAAGACCGTCGAAAGCACCGCCGGCGATAAAGAGGATATTGGTCGTATCCATCTGGATAAAATCCTGATGGGGGTGTTTGCGCCCGCCCTTGGAGGTGATGTTAACCTGAGAGCCCTCGATAATCTTTAAAAGCGCCTGCTGAACGCCTTCGCCGGATACGTCGCGGGTGATTGAGCGGTTTTCCCCCAACCGCGCGATTTTGTCGATCTCATCGATAAAAACGATGCCGCGCTGGGCCTTTTGAATGTCGCCCCCCGCGTTTTGCAGCAGACGGGTGAGGATGTTTTCCACATCTTCGCCCACATAACCCGCCTCGGTCAGGCTGGTCGCGTCGGTGATGGCGATGGGCACATCCAGATACTTTGCCAGCGTTTGCGCCATAAGGGTTTTACCGCTGCCGGTGGGACCGATCAATAGCACGTTGGACTTGGCGATTTCTGAATCATCTTCCACCTCGTGCTGGCGGAAAACCCGCTTGTAGTGGTTATAAACGGCGATGGAGAAAACCTTTTTGGCCTCCTCTTGGCCGATCACGTATTCATCCAAAATCGCCTTGAGCATTTTGGGGCTGAAGCTGGCCAGATCCACCTGCGGGGAGATTCCCTGCCCTTGCCCGGTCATCACCTTATAGGCCGCAATGACGCAGGCTTTGCAAATGGTCACGCCGTCGCCGGAGATGATCGGATTCTCTTCGCTTTCGTGGGCATGGCAGAAACTGCACTGTTTGGGTTTCATTGAGCCCCCTCTTCTTTAGAATCCTGCGCTAGGGGGATACCGCGCTTTGAGGCAATAACAAACTCACACAGCATCCGGGCTTCGGGGGTCAATTCACCGTCCAAAAGCTCTTGAGCGGCACTTTTAGGATTGCGGCCCGAACGAAAGAGCGCTTTATAGACAGGTTTAAGCGCATCAATCCGATCACGCTCGAGATGGCGGCGCAGACCAACCAGGTTAAGCCCGCGAACCACCGCCCGGTTCCCCTCCGCCAACGAAAAGGGCGGAATATCCTGAGTCACCGCCGATGCGCCGCCAATCATTGTATAGGAGCCAATGTGAACAAATTGATGAATTCCGCTTTCGGCGCCGATAGTGACATAGTCACCCATCACCACATGGCCGGCAATGCCCGTAAAGTTGGCGATAATGCAGCGGTTACCCATAATCACATCGTGTGCGGCGTGGGTATGACCCATAAAAAGGCAATCGTTTCCAATGCGTGTGACGCCGCCGCCGCCCTCGGTGCCGCTATTGATTTGGCAAAACTCGCGGAAGGTGTTGCGATCCCCGATCTCAAGCCGGGTGGGTTCACCGGCATATTTGAGATCCTGCGGAGCGCTACCCAAAACCGCATAGGAGAAGATGCGATTATCAGAACCGACGGTTGTATGCCCTTCAATGTGGGCGCCGTGGCCAATCGTCGTACCCCGGCCAATTGAGACATTGGCTCCGATAAAAGCGTAGGGGCCCACCTGAACATCGGGGGCAAGTTTTGCGCCCGTTTCAATAATGGCTGTGGGGTGAATATTTGTCATCTTATTTGTCAACGACCATCGCCTTAAGCTCTGCTTCGCAGGCGAGCTGCCCGTCCACATAGGCTTTGCCCTCAAAAACCCAGACCGAACCTTTGTTTTTTACCAGCGCAACTCGATAGTCTAAACGATCGCCCGGGCGGATGGGTTTGCGGAATTTTGCACCGTCGATGCTCATAAAATAGAAAACTTTGCTCTCGATCGTGTTGGTTTGCTCATCATCGGAACAGTAGAAGGCCAAAATCGCGCCTGCCTGCGCCATGCCTTCCAAGATCATCACGCCCGGATAGATTGGGTGGCCGGGAAAGTGGCCTTCAAAGACCGGTTCGGAAATGGAGATATTTTTATAGGCCTCCACATATTCGCCCTGCTTGATCTCGGTCACCCGATCGACCAGCAGAAACGGTACCCTGTGGGGAAGGATTTTCTGAATCTGCATCACATCTAAAACCACTCACTCTCTCCTTCTCGCACACAGCCGTAAACCGCGTAAAATAGCGCTTATTTTATCCTAGTGCGACTAAAAGCTCTCTGGCATCCTCCCAAAGCTCGGCCCGCAGACGCACGCGGATTGTTCCCGCAGGCAGCTTCTCGACGATAAAGACGGGGGTCAGATCGTGCTCGCCCAGTCCCAACGCCCGGCGGAGGCTCTCCTTGCCCTGCGTCCACGCCCGCGTCACCACCCAACCGGGCTGTTTTTCAAAGACCGCCCTTGCCTCATCCAAGGCGATCAGCGCGGTTTTCAAATCCAGCTTGCCCGTCGAATAGGGCAGGATTTCCGCATCGATCGCCTCGCCTTGCTCATCCCACAGGCCCCCTGAAAGCAGCCGCCAGTTAAGAAAACGCTGCTTGATAATCCGGTAGTTTCGGCCCGCTTTTTCCAGCGCTTCACGCTCGGCATAAAGCCTAAAGCGCTCATCGGGGGATGCGGCATCAAAGCGATCCATCGCGCTAAAAAGCTCGATCGCGGGTTTTTGCTGCGCCGCGCGCTGAGCGCTGAGCGCATACAGGCAACCGCAGTAGTTTTGCTGGTAGGCTTTTTTCTCTTTAGCCAGCGCAAACTGTTTTTGAGTGCCGCCGCCCTTTCGAAAATCCTCAATGACAAAGCGGGCGGCAAAGCGCTCCGATAGCTTGTTAGCCGCCCCTTCAAGCTGGGAAAAATCCTTCTTTGGGCTCATCAGCAGCGTTGTCGTATAGGTTGAATGGCCCAACCGATCGGCCAGTTCGGCGGTTTTAAACAGGCGCAGATCAAAGCAAAGCGAACAGCGCGCGCCCTTTTCCGGCTCCAGCTCCAGCCCTTTAGCCGCTTGCATCCAGTTTTCCGGATCGTACTCGCCCTCTTGCCACTCGATTCCCAGCTGCTCACAGCTTCGGCGCGCGTCGATCAGGCGGGTTTGGTACTCGCTTTCGGGGTGGATATTGGGATTGTAAAAAAAGCCGATCAGCCTTTCGTCGGGGTATTTTTCGCGGATTTTTCCCAGAAAATACCAGCTATCAACCGAACAGCAAATATGAACGATCACCGCTCAACCAGCGAATACAAAAGCTTGATCTCTTCGGCCCAGATCGACTCATCGATCGTTTCGAGCACCAGCGGGATATTGTCCATTCTGGAATCGTTCATTATTAGCCTAAAGGGTTCAATCCCCAGCTTGCCCTTGCCGATCGAGTCATGGCGATCGACATGGCTGCCCAGATCGGGCTTGGCATCGTTGAGATGCATCCCGCAGAGGTATTGAAACCCCACAACGCGGTCAAACTCGGCCATGGTTTTTTCGTAAGCCTCCGGCGTGCGCAGGTCATAACCCGCGCTAAAGGTGTGGCAGGTATCCAGACACACCCCGATGCGGCTTTTGTCCTCCACGCCCTCAATGATGGCCGCAAGATGCTCAAAGCGCCAGCCTAAGTTACTGCCCTGCCCGGCGGTGTTTTCGATCACGGCGGTGACGCCCTTTGTTTGATCCAGCGCCCGGTTGACCGATTCGCTGATTCGCCTTAGGCACTCGGCTTCATCGATCATCTTTTTGTGGCTGCCGGGGTGGAAGTTGAGATAGCAAAGCCCCAGCGCTTCGCAGCGGCTCATTTCATCCACAAACGCTTCGCGGCTTTTTTCCAGCGCATCGGCTTCGGGCGCGCCGAGATTGATCAGATAGCTGTCATGGGGCAAAATCTGCTGCGGTTTGTAACCGTATTGTTCGCAGGCGGCCTTGAAGGCCTCGATCTGGGCCGGTTCGTAGGGCTTGGCCGCCCATTGGCGCTGGTTTTTGGTAAAGAGCGCAAAGGCTTTGGCCCCGATGGCGTGGGCGTTTTTGGGGGCGTTTTCGACTCCGCCGGAAATGCTGACATGGGCGCCGACATATTTCATTTAAATCCTTTTAATGGCAATCGTAATTTTGTTCAAACTGTCGATAAAGCGAACGTTATCGCCCGCCCTCTCATAATGTATCTGGTAGCGATCGACCCGGTGTGCGCGCTGGATAAAACCCTCGGGGGTCGGCTCCAGACTTGCGCCCTCCAGATTGTAAACGGGGCGGCCCGCCAGTACGTCAAGAAGCAGCGTTTGGGGATACCATCCGCTCAGATGGCGGGCGTTAAACTCGCGCCGATCCATGCAGCGCCCCTGAACGCACACCATGGTGCCCACCTCTAAATCATAGGCCAGCTGACCCGCCGCGTACACCTGAAGCCGGTAACGGCCCCGGCCGTAGTCGATCAGAAACGCCGTTTCCGAAAGGGCGATCGATTGGGTTTTAAGCGTGGCCAGCACAGCGCTGGAAACCCCCGCCTGTTTGGGCGCGCATCCCGCCAGAAGCCCAATCAATAAAAGGGCGGCAAAAAATTTCTTCTTCATAAGCTAAATTTTATCAAACGTAAATATAATTCCGCCACGCTTTTCATGAAGGCCCCTTCGTCTAGCGGTCTAGGACACCACCCTTTCACGGTGGATACACGGGTTCGAGTCCCGTAGGGGTCACCACCTTCTAAACTCTCCCCAAATTTTTACTCTGACAAATTTTCAATAAAGTTCGCTATGCCGCTCTCCCGTTTGAATGCCGATCAGCTTTCCGCCGCCACCGCTCCCTTTGGGCACAACCTGATCATCGCTTCGGCCGGCACGGGAAAAACCAGCACCATCGTGGGCCGCATCGCCCATCTGCTCCAAAACGGCAAAAAGCCCGAAGAGATTTTACTGCTGACCTTTACCAATAAAGCCGCGGGCGAGATGGTCGATCGGTTAGCCGCCGCCTTTGGGGCCAAAACCGCCGAAGCGGTCGTGGCAGGCACCTTCCACGCGGTCAGCTACAAGTGGCTTAAAAACATCGAGGTTCCCATTACGCTCAAACAGCCCGGCGAACTGAAGATGCTTTTTAAAACCGTGTACGACAAACATCTTCTGCGCACCGCCCGGCACGAAAACGGCCCCTTAACCGCCGCCGCCCTGTATGATTACCGCAGCCTGTGGGAAAACCGCGTCGATGAGGACTTTACCGCCTGGCTGGAGATGCGCAACCCCGCCCACAAAGCCTACGGCCCGCTGTATGAGGCGATGTTCGACGAATTCGAGGCGCTTAAGGCCGATCTGGGTTTTGCGGGGTTTAACGATCTGCTGCTTTTGATGCGCAAAAAACTCAAAGAGGGCATCCCAAGCCCTTTTTTTGAAGTACTGGTTGACGAGTACCAAGATACCAATCCGCTGCAAAACTCGATTCTGGAGGCGATGAATCCGCCTTCGCTCTTTTGCGTGGGGGATTACGATCAGAGCATCTACGCCTTTAACGGCGCGGAGATCGGCATTATTGCCACTTTCGATGAGCGTTACCCCAAGGCCAAAGTTTTTACCCTCTCCAAAAACTACCGATCGACCGCGCCGATTTTGAGTCTGGCCAACCGCGTCATCAGCTTTAACGAACGCATCTACCCCAAACAGCTGGAGGTCGTCAAACAAGGCCCGGTGAAGGCGCCGCAGCTCTTGGCCTACGGCGAGCTGTTTGACCAGTATCAGGATATCGCCCGGCGCATCACCCTTTCGCAGTATCCCAAAAACGAGATCGCCGTGATCTTTCGCAACAACAGCACCGCCGACGGCATCGAAGCGATGCTGCGCGAACTCGGTGTCCCTTGCAAACGCAAAGGGGGCGGCAGCTTTTTTGAAGCCCGCGAAATCAAGGCGCTGCTCGATCTCATTACCCTGTCGATCAATCCCCGCGATCTGCTGGCCTTTATTCATGTGATGGAGTACGGCCCCGGTATCGGCGCGGCGACGGCCAAAGACCTCTACGACGGCGCAATGCAGCTCGGCGGCGGTAATCTGATGCGCGGCTGGCTGAATCCCTCCAAGCCCAAGACACCGCTCTTTAAGGGCGGCGTCGATCCGCGCCAGCCCGGTCTTTTCGGGTTTGAAGAGAGCGCTCCTGCGCGCCGCAGCTACGCAGGGCTTCCGGCGGGCTTTAAGGATCATCCGCTTCTTTCGCACGGGCTGCTCAATGACGAAGGCGGCAAATTTCTGGGTAAGTTCTGGCAGGCGGCGCAGCACCTGAGCGGCTCCACTCCGCCCGGACGGCTGATCGAAACGGTGATCGGCTCGCCGCTGTACGAAGCGATCGCCGAACATCTCGCCCGCCAGCGCGGCATGAACAAAAACCGCACGCTCGATGAAGCGCGGTATCAGGAGGCCAAGGACCGCATCTTCACCAAGGCGCAGACCTTAAAGGAGCTTGCGCGCCACTATCAAAGCACCGATCGGTTTATCAACGCGATGGTTTTAGGCGGCAACGAGATGAGCGAAGGCAGCGGGGTTAACCTGCTGTCGGTTCACGCCTCTAAAGGGCTGGAGTTTGACGAGGTGTACGTCATCGACCTGATGGACGGCCGTTTTCCCAACCGTAAACTGATGAGTCAGGGCGGGCAGATCGAGGAGGAGCGGCGGCTTTTTTACGTGGCGGTGACGCGCGCGCGCGAAAGCCTGTTTCTCTCCTATGCCACCTGGGATAAATACAAGAAGATCGACTACGTTCCCAGCCAGTTTCTCTACGAAGCGGGTCTGCTGGAAAAGCAGGGGTAGGGTAAAATCGAGACTATGAAAAAAGCGCTTTTTGTCTGGTTCCTTTGCCCCGTTTTGCTCTGGCCGGTGAGCCAACCGCGGGTCTTTTCCCCCGTTCCCATCGCCACCAACACGGTGATCAATCTCGAAACCGCGCCCTGCGATGAACGCTGCTTGGAGCGTCTGCTGCAAGAGGAGCGGCTCTTCTCCTTTCTGGCCCGCTATGAGAACGCCGGGCAAAACCGTCCGCTGCAGGAGGCCTATCAACGCTATTCGGGCTTTTTCAATCTGGGCGTCCCCGCAAGCAGCGGCGTGCGCATGGCGGTATTGATCCCCTCCGATGTCATCGGCCGCTACTCCGTTATGGTTGCCGGCAGCGTCAGCGCCTATCTGCTTTCCAAAAACGAGCCCTTCGAACTGCGGGTTTTCGACTCCATCGACGAGTCGCCGCAAAACCTGACCCGGGCCATCGCCGAGCTTGAAGCGGCGGGATTCAAACGGGTTTTGGCAGCCCTGACCGCCGAAGGGGCGGAGACGCTGGCCAGACTGCCCGTGAACGCCGAGGTGTTTATCCCCACCGTTAACCGCAGCGAACTCTCCGTTAACCCCGGCGCCAACCTCTTTTTCGGCGGAATCGATTATGCGCAGCAGCTTGGCGCATTAAGCCGCTACCAAGGCGGCGAGCGCACCATCGCCTTTGACGAGCCGATTCCCCTTAGCCAAAAGATCTCCGCCCAGGCCGATGCCACCTGTCCGGTTCCTCCCGTGCGCATCACCATCAACAATCCCAGAATCAACTTCTCCAACCTCTTTAAGACCGAAGGGGTCGAGCACAACACCACGCTGCTGCTGAACACCCAGCCCGTTAGAACCAGTTTGATTCTTTCTCAGGTGACCTTTAACGACATCAACATCTCTGCGGCCCTAAGCACCCAGATCAACTTTAACCCGCTCATCTTGACCTTGACGCAAAACGAAGATGTGGAGAAGTTTTATGTGGCCAGCGCCATCGGAGAGAGCAACAAGGAGCTGCGGGAGATGAACGCGCTGATGCAAAACGATCTGCGCTTTAACTGGATTCCCTATGCCACGACGGTTCTGGCCGATCTGATCAACCAGCGCCAACGGGGCGACTTTTCGACCCAGAGCAAACAGTTCAAACTGACGCTGATCGACAACCAGATTCAATATCCGGTCACGGTGTACCAAATCCGCGGCGGACGATTTATTCCGGCGCCGCCGCCTCAAATGCCTGCAGAACAAATCTCCTCAGCGCATCATCCATCCGTTTTGGGCGTCCCTCCTCCACCAGCGCCAGCTCCACTTCTGCCCTAAAGAGCAGAAGCGCGTCGCGCCAGACCTCCTGAATCAGCCTAAAGGAGGCGGCGCGCATCTCGCCGCCGCGGGTCACCACGCGAATCTCATCACCGAGTTTGGCCGGGGCAAAATAGCGCGCATCCAGCGATCGCACCACAAAATGCGCCTTGCCGCGCACGGGGCTGCTGCCTGCGGCAAAGAAAACCTCGCTTCTGGCCCGTTCGATATATTTCAGATAGTTGGCGTGATAAACAACACCGCCCGCGTCGGTGTCTTCGTAATAGACCCGGTAGGTCACGCGAGCACAACCTCTTTTTCCAGCTCCAGTCCAAAGCCCGAAAGCGCCACCGGCTCGCTCACATGTCGCGTGGCCAGCAGGGTCAGCCGCTTGATTCCCAGCTGAACCAGAATCTGCGCGCCGACGCCAAACTCCTTCATTGATCCTTCGCTTCCTTTGGCATCGTCCATAAAGAGCAAAACGCCGCCGTTTTGCTTGAGGTAGGCCACCGCCTGCATCAGCCCCTCGCGCTGTCGATCGTTCATGAGAAAATCGACGTCGCTGCCGATCGTGTGGAACTTCACCGCACTGGATTCGCCGACGGTTCCAAAGCAGAGCGCGCGGTGCTTGCGGCCCCGGTGGTCGCGCCAGCCGCTCACCTCGACATCGGCCTCCATAAAGCGGGTCACTTCGGTTTCCACCTTCGTTACCAGCGATTCGCGCTTCATGCGGTACTCAATCAGATCGGCAATATAAACGATGGGCAGATCGAACTTGGCGGCAAAAATATCGAGATCGTCGCGGCGGGCCATTTCGCCGTCGTCCTTCATGATCTCGCAAATCACCCCCGCCGGTGCCAACCCCGCCAAACGGCACAGATCGGTCGCCCCTTCGGTGTGGCCCGTGCGTACCAGCACGCCGCCGTCCTTGGCAATGAGCGGGAAAATATGACCCGGCCGCACCAGATCGGAAGGCTGGCTGAGCGGGTCGGCCAGCAGCCGGATGGTGGTGTCGCGCTCTGGGGCGGAGATACCGGTGGTGGCGCTGGCGGCATCGACGCTGATGGTAAAGGCGGTCTCGTGGCTGGAGGTGTTGCGATCGACCATCGGATTCAGCGCCAGTCTGGCGGCGCACTCCCGATCGACGGTTACACACACCAGACCCCGCGCCTCTTTGACCATAAAATTAACCAGCTCCGGCGTTGAAAGCGCGGCGGCATACACCAAATCGCCTTCGTTTTCCCGATCCTCATCGTCGATCATAATGATCATTTTGCCCTGCCGGATCGTCTCGATCGCTTTTAAAACCCGTTCAATCGCTTCGTTGCTGCCCATGGATTCTTCTTTCTAAAATTCTTCTTTTTGACTGTCGTCTTTGGGGTCCAGATGCACCGTAATAAGCCAGCGCGCCCCCTCATCCAGCGCACGGATTTTAGCCTCCACCCAGTCCGAAACCGCGTGGGCATCCTTGAGCAAAATGGCTTCGTTGAAAACCAGATGCACATCCACCAAGTACATATTGGCGCTGCGGCGGGTTCTTAAATAGTGATAGCTCTGCACCTTGGGGGCCGATTCGATCACCCGCTTAATCCGCTCGATCAGCTCCGCCTCCAGGGCGCGATCGAGCAGCATCATCACCCCTTCTTGGGCGATTTTATAGGCGCTGACGATAATAAAGGCCGCGATCGCGATCGACACCACGCCGTCAATCCAGTGCCAGTCGGTCAATAAGATGGCCCCCAAGGAGGCGATAATCCCCACGTTCACATACAGATCAGAGCGGTAATGAAGCGTATCGGCCCGTACCACCAGAGAATTGGTTTTGCGCCCCACATGGGCTAGAAACAGCACCAGCGCCGCCGTCACCAGCGTTGAGGCAATCATCACCCAAAGCGCCACATCCAGATCGCCGATGCGGCGCGATTGCAACAGATTGACGCCGCTTTGATAAACGATAAAAAGGCCCGAAAGACCGATCAGCGCGCCCTCAAAGAGCGAGGCCAGCCCTTCGATTTTTCCGCGCCCGTAGTTAAAGGTCTCGTCCGCCTCTTTTTCGGAGTTTTTGACCGCATAGAGGTTAAACAGGCTCATCAGCATATCCAGCAGCGAGTCGATCGCCGAGGCCAGCACCGCCATACTACCCGTCCCCATACCCACGGCAAACTTGGCCACCGCCATCATAAAAGCGGTCACACTGGCGACAAAGGTCGCCTTATGGGGCAGACTCATCGCCATGTCATCTGCCTTGGCAAAGTGAGCGCCGCGCGCATGACGCGATCGACTTTGGCGCGATCGCAGCCGGGGAAAAAGTGCTCAAAGGCCAGCACCGCTTGTGCGCTCAGCATCGCGCCGCCGTCCTGAGTTGGAACTCCGCAGCGTTGCGCCAACGCCAAAAAGGGGGTTTGCTTGCCGTAAATCGCATCCACCGCAAGCCGCGCGGCGCGAAGATACGCCTCCAGCGGCGCGGCCGGCAGGGGAAGCTGATCGTCTTTGAGTCCCGCCGAAGTGGTGTTTATGATCAGATCAAAAGGACCCTCGGGCAGTCTCTCCCAAGTGGCCGTTTTCATCTGAGCCTTTCTGAAAAAATCCAGCCGCTCCTCGCTGCGGTTGACCACGGTAAAATGCCAGCCCCGATCGGCAAAGGCGACCGCAATCGCCCGCGCCGTGCCGCCCGCGCCGAGAATCAGCGCGTTTTTCGGCGCGCCCAGCGGCGCGATCGCCTCCATAAAACCCGGCGCATCGGTGTTGTAGCCGATAATACGGTCTTCCTCCCGGACCCAGGTATTCACCGCGCCGATACGCCCGGCCAAACCCCGCACTTCGTCGCACTGCTTGAAGGCCTCTTCCTTGTGGGGCACGGTGATGTTGGCGCCAAAAAGGCCGTGACGCTCAAACGCGCTGCGCAGATCGGCGCCGTTTTCCACCAAGAGCCGCGTATAAACGGCGGGCTGCAACCCAAGTTCGGCAATGGCGGCGTTATGAATCAAAGGGGAAAGGGAGTGGGAAACGGGGTTTCCCAGAATACCGAGCAGCTTCACAGGGCCAGCAGCTCTTCGTAGCTCTTCATCACGGCGGCCATTTTGTTGGTCACCTCCAGGTGCTCCAACTCCGGCTGACTGTCGGCCACGATGCCCGCCCCCGCATGAAAGATCGCCCGCCCGGGTTCAATCTGGGCGCTGCGGATCGTAATCGCGCTATCCATATCTCCGCTAAAGCCGAAGTGGACGATCGCGCCGCTGTAAAAGCCCCGTTTGGCCCCTTCGAAACGGGCGATCAGCTCCATTGCCTTGATCTTGGGCGCGCCGGTCATCGTTCCGGCGGTGAAGGTGGCCATAAAAAGATCGAACATATCTTTGCCCGGCGCGATCTCCGCCACCACGTCGCTGACGATGTGCATCACATGGCTAAAGCGCTCGACGTGCATCAACGCTTTGACCTTAACCGTACCCGCTTTAGCCACGCGGCCCACGTCGTTGCGGCCCAAATCAACGAGCATAATGTGTTCGGCCCGCTCTTTTTCGTCCGAAAGCATCTCATGCTCAAGTTCACGGTCACGGGCAAGCGTGCTGCCGCGCTTGCGGGTTCCGGCGATGGGCCGCAGCAAAATCTGTCCGCTCTCAAGGCGCACCATCACCTCCGGCGAACTGCCTGCAATGGCAAAGGTTTCGTAGGGCAGATAGAACTGATAGGGCGACGGGTTTTTGCTGCGCAGGACGCGGTAAAAGCTAAAGGGGTCGATCCGGGCGGGCTGTACATAGCGGTTGGCCAATAAAATCTGGAAGATTTCACCGTTTTTGATCTCTTTTTTGGCCGCGTCTATGCGTTCAAAGAACTCGGCTTTGGTGAAATCAAAGCGGCCTTCGCCCAGTTTTTCGGCCCTAACCAGCGGCAACTGGGCAATGGGTTCGCTTGCCGCCTTCAAGGCGGCCGCCAAGGCCCCTTCGCTGTCGGGCAGGGTGCTGAGCGCGGTGAGCATACGGCTTTTATGGGCGTAGGCAAAGACATATTTGGGCCGGATCAGATCCAGATCGGGGGTTTTCGTGACATCGGCCAACGGATCCATCACCCGTTTGAGTACGGGTTCGAACACCTTAACCATGTCGTAGCCGATAAAGCCGACAAAACCGTCCACAAACCCCACGCCCATCTCCTGGGCGGCCCGGCGGTAGGCGGCCTGATCTTCGCGGGAAAACCGCTTCTTTAGAAAATTCAGGGGGTTTTCATCCACCTCCTGCGTTTGGCCCGCTTCGTCGCGGTAGAAGCTCTTGCCCCCTTGGTGCCAGAGCCGTTCGCGCTCTCCGACGAGGACAAAGCTGAAGTTTCCGTTTTCGTTATTGATGCCGCTTTCAAAGAGGAAAACCCGCTCCTTCTCAAAGAAGCGGGTCAGTTTTTCCGTCAGGGCGATCGGGGTCAGGGTGTCGTAAAGACACCGCTTGAATTGGAGCAAGTTCAGTCCTGAATCACAAAGGCTTCGGGGTTGAAATCCCGGCGGAGGGTGGGCAGCACGGCCGCGGCCTCTTCTTTGGTCATATAGGGGCCCACATAGACGCGCTTGATCGACTTGCCGTCCACGGTGCGATCGCGGACAACCACATTAAAACCTTTGTTTTTCAGCAGCTTGAGGTAGTCGGCTCTGGGCTCTTTGCTCAAGGACTCCACCTGCACAAAGAAGGTTCCGGCGGCGGGCTTGGGCTGAATCTTGGTAACCGGCTTGGTTTCCGCTTTGGGCGCCGTGGGCTTTGCGGGCTCCGTCTTGGCCGGTTCAACTTTGGTGACGGGCTTGGGTGCCTCTTGAGTCTTCTCTGCCTTGGCGGGCTCTGCGGGCTTGGGCGTTTCGGCCATCACCTTCTCTTCGATCGGGGGCACGGGAATGGGAGGCAACTGCTTGTCCGCTTCGGTTGCGGGCGCGGCGGCCATCTCTTTTTCCCGGGCTTCGCGGTGACGCTGAATCATCTCGTCAAGCGTGCGCTTGGCCTCGTCCGCCTTGGGCGTTTCGGGCTGCGTGGTTTCGAACATGCTCTTGGGCGATTCGACCGGCGCGGGCGCTTCCACGGGTTTAACCTCGCGCTCCACATCGGTGGTGCCCGCCTCGATAATTCTAAAGGCCAGAATGCCGATGATCACAATCAGCAGCAAAGCCGCCGTCATTAACAGTACGTTTTTCAATTTGCCTCCCCCGCCGTTGTCCCGTTTAATCAGGATGTCGTTGAGCTCGTTTTGCTCCCGTTTTAACTCTTCCACCGTTTCTCCCTTGTTGAAGTTCGTTGACTCACATATGCTTTGACCAACCCGTACCCCGCTCCTTGGCATAGACCCCGTAGGGTAGCACCAGAATGTTGAATTCCGGGGGCAGATCGGCATTGGGGAACATGCGCCACTGGGTCGGCATCTTCTGCGCCAGCTTGGCCGAAAGCATCTTGGCGATCTGCTGCCCCTCAGATAGCGTCGTATGACCCTTGTGCACATACAGATGCAGATGGCCCGGCGTGGCCGTTTCGTAGGCGGTGAAGTTCAAAAACCCCTCCTCGCGCAGCATCAGTTGCGCCCGGTGGTAAAACCGCTGCGGATCGGTGCCGTTATAGTCAAAGACAATGTTTTCGACCTTGTCGCCCGGACGGATCAGGTCGTGGGCGATGACGATCTTCTTTTGCAGATGATCGTTAATGGCGGTGGTCGAAAGCATCTGGTTAACGCGCTCGAACTTATTAAAAAAGGTGCGGCCCCGAAAAAGGATCTTGTCGCTGAGCCCCTCTTTTTTGACATAGTAGTGAGAGGTGATCATTTTAATCAGCTTCAGATCCATCGGGTTTAACACAGTGCTATCCTTTAAAATGTGGCGCGATCGTAAACGGGAAACTGGGCGGCCAGCGCCTTGAGTTCTTTAGCGACCTCTTCTTGGCGTTTTATGTTGGCGATATCGTCCAAAACGTCGGCGATTTTATGGCCGATGGTCGTAAACTCGGCCTCTTTCATGCCGCGGCTGGTCAGGGCCGCCGAACCGAGGCGGATGCCGCTGGTGACGAAGGGGCTGCGTTTTTCGCCCGGCACGGTGTTCTTGTTGGCGGTAATACCGGCACGGCCCAGCGCTTCGTCGGCATCTTTGCCCGAGAAATCACGATCCAGAAAGCTCATCAAAATCAAGTGGTTATCCGTCCCGCCGCTCACAACCGGAAAGCCGCGCTGTTGAACCACGTCGCAGAGGGTTTTGATGTTGGCCTTAACCTGCTTGGCGTAGGTTTTCCACTCGGGGCGCAGGTTGTAGCCAAAGCCCACCGCCTTGCCGGCGATGACGTGCATCAGCGGGCCGCCCTGGGTGCCGGGGAATACCGCTTTGTCGATCTTTTTGGCGATCTCTTCGTCGTTGGTCATGATCATGCCGCCGCGGGGACCGCGCAGGGTTTTATGCGTCGTGGTGGAGACGACGTGGGCGTGGGGAAAGGGGTTGGGGTATTCGCCCGCCACCACCAGACCCGCCACATGGGCGATATCGGCAAACAGCAGCGCGCCGACCTCATCGGCGATCTCGCGGAAGCGTTTAAAATCCAGTTCGCGGGAGTAGGCGCTGAACCCCGCGATCAAAATCTGGGGCTTCACAACCCGTGCGCGGTGGGCCAGCTCGTCATAGTCGATCAGGCCGTCGGCATTGACGCCGTAGGTGAAGCTCTGATAGTTCTGGCCGGTGAAGCTCACTTTCGCGCCGTGGGTCAGGTGGCCGCCGTGGCTGAGGTCCATGCCCAGAATTTTGTCGTAGGGCTTGATCAGTGCCGCGTAAACGGAGGCGTTGGCGGAGCTGCCCGAATGGGGCTGGACATTGACGTAATTGCAGCCGAAAAGTTTTTTGGCGCGATCGATCGCCAGTTGTTCGACCTGATCGACAAACTCGCAGCCGCCGTAGTAACGTTTAAAGGGATACCCTTCGGCGTATTTGTTGGTCAGCACCGATCCCATTGCCTCCATCACGGCGGGGAAGGTGAAGTTCTCCGAGGCGATCATCTCAAGGTGATCGCTTTGGCGGCCAAACTCCTTTTGGACCAGATCAAAAATCTCTTTATCTTGCTCTTGTAAAAAACTCATTCGACGATTTCCTTCTCTTGATTTTCGCTCTCGTGTTTGATGGGGCGCATGGCGGGAAACAGCAGCACGTCGCGGATGGTGTCCTTGCCGGTGAGCACCATCACCAGCCGATCGATGCCGATGCCCTGCCCTGCCGTGGGGGCCATGCCGTAGCTTAGCGCCGTGACGTAATCTTCATCCATATACATTCCCTCGTCGTCGCCCGCATCCTTGACGGCGACCTGATCGGCAAAACGGTTGTACTGATCGATGGGATCGTTGAGTTCGCTAAAACCGTTGGCGATTTCATAGCCGCCGATAAACAGCTCGAAGCGATCGGCAATGGCCGGATTGTCGTCCTTGCGGCGGGCCAGCGGCGAGATTTCCACAGGGAAGTCGGTGATAAAGGTGGGCTGGATCAACTTGGATTCGACGAGATGGTCAAAGAGATCGGCCTTTAAAGAGCCGATATTGAACTCCCCTTTGACCGCAATGCCGTGGCTGTCCAGCAACGCCTTGAGCGCCTTAATGTCCGCAAGCGCCGCCCTGTCCACGCCGCCGATCTTTTCCAGCGCTTCGTCGTAGGTGTAGCGCGCAAAGGGGGTCGCCAGACTGATCTCATGGCCCCGGAAGTTGATCGCTTCGGTTAGTCCCAGCGAATCGCGCAGGGTGATAAACAGCTCTTCGGTGATGCGGATCAGGTCAGCGCAGGTTTTGTAGGCCCAGTAGAACTCGATCATCGTAAATTCGGGGTTATGGGTGGCGTCCATCCCTTCGTTACGGAAACTGCGGTTGATTTCGAACACCGCTTCAAAACCGCCGACGATCAGCCGCTTGAGATACAACTCCGGCGCGATGCGCAGGTAGCGGTCAACCCCCAGCGCGTTGTGGTGGGTGACAAAGGGGCGCGCGTTGGCGCCGCCGGGGATCGGGTGGAGCATGGGGGTTTCCACCTCCAAAAAGCCCCTATCTTCAAAAAAGCGGCGCAGGCGGCTGATAATGCGGCTTCTAAACTCAAAGGTTCCGCGCACGTCGGGATTCATGATCAGATCCACATAACGCTGGCGGCAGCGCAGCTCCACATCCTGCAATCCGTGGAATTTTTCGGGCAGGGGGCGGATTGCCTTGGTCAGGATTTTGAGGCTGACGGCGTGGATCGTCAGTTCGCCGGTGCGGGTTAAAAAACCGTGGCCCGTCGTTTCGATAATGTCGCCCACCTCGACGAGCTTTTTGAGCTCCTCAAACCACTCGCCCAGTTCGTTCAGGCTGAAATAAACCTGCAGGGGGCCGGACTGATCTTCGATGGTGGCGAAGGCGGCTTTGCCCATCAGGCGCAGAAGTTTAATGCGGCCCGCGACGGTGAAGTGCCTGGAAGCGTCGGGCTCTTGGCCTTGGCCAAGAGCGGCGTGTTTGGCGCGAAAATCGGCGCAGGTTGTGTTGCGCGCCGTCTGGTTGTCGTAGGGGTTTTTGCCCAGCTCTCTGAGGCGATCGGCTTTATCGATGCGCTGCTGGACGTAGGTGTTAAGATCGGGAATCAACGTTTCTTTTCCTTTTGGCACTCTTCGCAAATGCCGTGAATCTGCAGGGTGTGGCCGGTAATAATAAAGTTGTGGTTTTTGGCGATGGCCGCCTGACGTTTTTCGATGGTTTCGTCCACGAACTCGATCATCTTGCCGCACTTGTCGCAGATCATATGATCATGGTGCTGCTTCATGCCGAATTCGTACTTTTTGCCGCTGACGCCAAAGGAGATGGAGGTCACGATATGCTCGCTCTCCAGCAAAGAGAGGGTGCGGTAAATGGTGGCGATGCCGATCTTTTGATCGCTAAAAAGCTGTTGCACCTGCTGATGGAGCATCTCCGGCGTAAAGTGGCCTTCGCTTTCGTAAATGGTGCGCAAAATCGCCTCGCGCTGCTGGGTATATTTAAGGCCGCTGAGTTTGAGCAGGTGCTTAAAACGCTCTAGCAGATCCTCGTAGCTGGTGGTTACTTCCGCTTCCATTATTTCACCCCCTCCTTGACGGCCTCTTTGGCGGGCTCGATCAGGTTTTGGGCCATTTCGCCCGCCGCCTGCTGGGCGCTCTGTTTCACCGAATCGGTGATGGATTGGGTTTTTTCCTGAAGATCGAGCTTGATCAAATAAGAACCCGTTGCGAACAAAACCGGATAGAGCGCGCTGCTGCCCAGATTTTCGTTGGCCCAGCGTTTAATCTGCTCGGTGCTGCCAAAGGCGTAGGCGATCACTGAAAAGATCAAAAAGACCTTCAGCGCGCCAATCCCGGCGCCCCCGGCCATATTCAGCCGCGTTCCGAAACCCTCTTCGCTGTTTTTGGCCCGGGTGGAGAGCAGCGAACCTACCAGCGTCAGCCCCAGCCAAACCGCCAGAAAAACAATGGCGAAACCCGCCAGCTTCATCACCCCTTCGCTCTGAACCGACTCCATGTGTCCCGCAGCCCAGCTTCCCGCCTCCAAGGCAAAACGCGAACCCAGCCAAACGCCCGCCACAATGCCCGCCATGCCGAAAAACTCGCGGATAAATCCGCGAAAAGCGCCCTTAAGGCCCAAGATAACAATCAAAATAAGAACAACAATGTCCAGATAGTGAAAATCCACCCGCTACTCCTCGATAATATGCACGCCGTTACCCGGCTGGCCCGCCAGCGAATCGAGCGCGTTTTCCGCCCGCGCGCGCATCGCTTCGGGGGCGTCACCCGCGTGGTGGGGTATGATGACGATGCTGATGGTCACGTTGATGACCTTTTCGGAGTAAACCAATTTGCTCACTTCGACGCGGTGGCGCACCCGCTCGGCGGCGGCATGAACGCCGGGTTTATCCATGCGGTTAAACACCACGGCAAAGGTCGGCTCGCCGTAGCGGTAGATGCGGTTTTCGGCGCGGATGGTGTTTTGCAGGCTTTTGGCCATAAACAAAAGCACCTTCTCCATGACCACGTAGCCGTATTCGTCCTTGAGCCTGTCGTAGTCGTCGATGCTCACCAGCGACAGCCACAGATCGAGGTTTTTGTCCTGACCCGCTTCGAGAATCTGTTCGAGCTGGCGTTTGAGCAAAACAGGCGTGCGAAGGCGGGTGAGCGGATCGATAAAGGTCTCCAGCTCGACCTTTTCCAGATCGTCTTCGAGCTTGAGGATGGTCATTTCCGCTTTTTTGATTTCGTCCGACAGGCTGCTGTAGTTCTGACGCAGCTCCTCAAGGATAGAGAGCGGAATCAGGGTTTCGGATTCGAGGTTTTTCAGATCCAAGATTGCGCCCTGATCGGAGGCGATATTCTTCAGACGCGAGGTTGAGGTGGTGTATTCGTGGATGGTGCTTCTGGCCAGCGCAACGGACTCTTCGAGGCTCTTTTCCTGCTTGGCGGCGGCGTCAATACGGCCTAGGCGGGCCATCACTTCGGCGATCGCTTCGCCGTCGCGGGCACCGGCCACTTCCATAAAGGCCTTCGCATAATAGGGCGGCAAAGGGGGCGTGGCGGTCTTTTCCAGAAGCGCCAGCGCCTCCTTGCAGAGCTCCTTAATCAGCAGATTCGCTTCGCTGGGAACCATTGGCGCCCCTTTCCGTTTTCTCGCGGTTAAACCGTTTGCTCACATGGGCTTTTGGCCGCGATTATACACCCCTTTGTCTGAAAGCGATTGGGGGTTATAATCCGCGCCATGTCAAAACGCATGAGCCGCGAAGAGGCGTTAACACTTCTAAAAACCGCCAACCTCAAAACCCTGGGCCGCGCCGCGTTGGAGCGCAAACGCGAACTGCATCCGGGCCGCGTCACCACCTTTGTGATCGACCGCAATATCAACTACACCAATATCTGCCACGTGGGGTGCAAATTTTGCGCCTTTCACGTCACCCTCAACGAAGCGGGCGGTTATGTGCTGCCCTACGAAACGATCGATGCAAAAATCGAAGAGCTGATCGCCATCGGCGGGACGCAGATTCTGTTTCAGGGCGGGGTGCATCCCAAGCTAAAGATTGACTACTACGAAGATCTGGTCGATCATATTCACCAAAAGTTCCCCGCGATCGACATCCACGGTTTTTCGGCGGTGGAGATCGAATATATCAGCCGCCTGAGCAAAATTTCGACCCGCGAGGTGCTTTCGCGCCTGCAGGCCAAGGGCATGAAGAGTATGCCCGGCGCGGGGGCGGAAATCTTAAGCGATCGGGTTCGCGCCTATGTCAGCCCCAACAAGGTCGATACCGCCGGATGGCTGCGGATTCACAAAGAGGCGCACGAACTGGGCATGACCACCACGGCGACAATGGTCTTTGGCCTAGGTGAGAGCGACGAAGAGATTGTCGATCACCTTGACTGCCTACGGCAGTTGCAGGACGAAACCGGTGGTTTTACGGCCTTTATTTTGTGGAGTTACCAACCCGACAACACGCCGCTGCAGCAAGAACGGCCCGATCTGACCAAACAAAGCTCCAACCGCTACCTGCGGCTTTTGGCGCTGAGCCGCTTGTATCTGGATAATTTCAAAAATATCCAATCCAGTTGGGTCACGCAAGGCTCGCATATCGGCCAGTTGGCGCTGCGTTTCGGCGCGAACGATCTGGGCAGCACCATGATGGAAGAGAACGTTGTGGCGGCGACCGGATGCAGCAACCGCATGGTGAGCAGCGAAATGGTGGCGCTGATCAAAGGGGTGGGGGAGATTCCCGCGCAACGCAACACCCGCTACGAACGGCTAAGGATTTTTGAATGATCCGCTTTTTGATTGCAACGATTTTGATACAAGGATGGTTAATGGCCGCAACAACGGTGGAGACGCTGAAAATCGGCAAAATCGAGGTGCCGCTGATCGCCGAAGAGGACGGGACGCTGCCGATTATTTCGATGCAGCTGGTTTTTTCCGCCAGCGGCGCGATTATGGACGGCAAACATCCGGGACTGGCGGCCCTGAGCGCCGATCTCTTGGAAGAAGGCACCAAAAAGCTGGGTTCCGTGGCCTTCGCCCGCGAACTGGAAGAGCGGGCGATCCGCCTGAACGTGGACGCGGGACGCGAAACCTTTGTGTTTGAGCTGAGCGCGCTTAAAGAGCAGTTCGAGCCGGGGCTCAAGCTGCTGATCGACCTGCTTAAGGAGCCCAACCTCACGCCCGAAACGCTGGAAAAGATCAAGGGCCAGAGCATCGGCGAACTGCAGCGCCGGGAGAGCGACTTTGACTATGTGGCTTCGCGGGGTTTGAGCGGCCTGATGTACGAAGGCACGCCGCTGGAGCATCCTTCGCAGGGGACGGTGCAAAGCGTACAGGCGATTACCCTTGAGCAGATTGCCGCGTTTTTGAAAACCGCGCTGGTGCAGGAACGGGCGATTGTGCTTTTTGGCGGCGATTTTAACCGCACACAGGCCCACGAATGGAGCCGCAAGCTAGTAGGTGCGCTGGGTTCGGGGCAACGGGCCGAACTGCCCAAGATTGAGGCGATCAAAACCCCCAAAGAGAAGCTGATCACCCGCGAAAGCGAACAGGCCTATGTGTACTTTGGCAGCCCGTTTTATATGGACGCGGCGGATGACGAAGCCTACAAAGCGACCGTGGCGTCCTATATTCTGGGCGGCGGGGGATTTGGATCGCGCATTATGGAGGAGGTGCGCGTTAAACGCGGGTTTGCCTACAGCGCCCACGGCCGCGTTAATCTGGGGCTGAGCAGCAGCAGTTTTAGGGGCCATTTGCAAACCAAGCCGGAAAACCGCGAGGCGGCCACGGTGGTGGTCAAAGAGGTCATTGCCGAGTTTGTCAAAAAGGGCGTGAGCGAAAAGGAGCTCAAAGAGGCCAAACAGTTTTTGCTGGGTGCCGAACCGCTGCGCACGGAAACGATGAGCCAGCGGCTTAGCCGCGCCTTTAACGACTTTTACCGGGGCAAAGAGCTGGGCTGGAGCCAAAGCCAACTGGCCAAAATCGAAACCCTGAGCGTCAAGGAACTCAACGCCTTTATCGCCGCCCATCCCGAAATTCTTGAGCTAAGCTTTTTTGTCGTAACCAAATGACCTTTGCCGCCGCCGACCTTGAGAAGCTTGCGAAACTCAAGGTCGGCAGCCCGCTTTCTTTGGCCCTACTGGTTCCCCACAGCTACCGTGATTTGCGTTTAACTCCCGCGCCCGTCAACGGGGCCGATCAGGCCACCGAGGTGCAGGTTTTAAGCACCCACAACACTCCAAAACGGTTTGTCGCCAAGCTGTATAGCCAGACATGGGAGTGCCCGGTCGATGCGGTCTATTTCCATGCGAAGCAATGGCAAAAGGCGCAGTTTTTTAAAGGGGCCGAACTTTTGCTCTATGGCCGTGTTCAAGAGGGTTTCGGCCCAGTCCAACTGGTGCAACCGGTCAAACTCACATCTGCTTTAGGCATTACACCGATCTACAAAACGCCGCTGCAAAACCGCACGGTTTTAGAGCTGATGAAGCGGTATGTCACGGTTGAGGCTTTGGAGGCCGAAGGGCTGCCCCGATCGGTCGCTGCCAAACTGCACGAAATCCACTTTCCGGCAACCGTTCCCACCCTGCCCTTTGCGGGCGAAACCCTGCGGGCGCTGAAATACGCCGAGATTTTCCGCTTCCTAAAAGGGCTTTCCACCAGACGGCGCGATCTGAGCGCGATCGCCGCGATCAGGGCCGACCCCAGGCCGTTTATCGAGAGCCTACCCTTTAAACTGACCAGCGATCAGCTTCGCGCGATCGAAGCGGCGCGGCAGGATTTGGCCCGCGAGATTCAGGCCAAACGGCTGATTATCGGCGATGTGGGGTGCGGCAAAACGCTGGTGATGCTGGCGATCGCGTTTATGGTGGGGGAGCGCAAAACGGTGTTGATGGCCCCCACCACCCTGCTGGCCAATCAGCTTTATGAAGAGGCGCAGAAGTTTCTGGGCCGGTTTTTGCCATTGGCGCTCGTCACCCAAAAAACCAAAACCGACGCAGGCGATCTGGCTAACGCCGCGCTAATTATCGGCACCCACGCCCTGCTCTACCGAGAACTGCCCCAAGCGGCCTGCGTCATGGTGGACGAACAACACCGCTTCGGCACCGCGCAACGCAAACGGCTGGCGGATATGACCGCGGGCGACGGCGGCAAAAAACCGCACTTTTTTCAGTTTTCGGCCACGCCGATCCCAAGAACGCTGGCGATGATCCAAAGCACACTGCTCGACATCTCCGCCATCCGCGAAATGCCCTTTAAAAAACAGATTCAAACCCGCGTGATCGACCGCGCCCATTTTAAAGAGCTGATCGCCCATATTCAGGCGCAGATTGGCGAGGGCAATCAGGTGCTGATCGTGTATCCACACATTGAAGAGAGCGACCACACCGACTACCAAAGCCTAGAGGAAGCGCAGGGGTTCTGGCAAAAACACTTTACGGGCGTGTTTGTCACCCACGGGCGCGATAAAGACAAAGAAGATGTGCTGCTAAGCTTCCGCGAAGGGGGCCATATTCTGCTGGCAACGACGGTTGTAGAGGTGGGCATCAGCCTGCCGCGCCTCACAACAATCGTAATCGCCGGGGCCGAACGGCTGGGACTGGCCACACTGCACCAACTGCGCGGCCGCGTGGGGCGCATGGGCCAACAAAGCTGGTGTTTTTACTACACAAACAAACCCGACAACGACCGCCTAAACGAACTGGCAAACACCCTAGACGGCTTCGCCGTGGCCGAGCTGGATCTAAAAACACGCTCCAGCGGCGATCTGCTCGAAGGCATTTTGCAAAGCGGCCAAAGTTTTAACTGGTTTGATATGGCGACGGATGGGGAGATTTTGGGGGAGGTGAAGCACAGCCTGAGCAATCCGTAGACTGTGTTAACTTGTGCCATCTGCTACTTTTTAGATTGTTGAGCCTGCCAATGCGACTCAATGATCGCATTACCCATTGCCACCACTTCATTCCACTTCTCATTGGGAGCTTCAAACATCATTCTTAGACAAACATCATTTTCGTTGTCGCCCAGAAGAATATACCGGGCCGTGGCTTCATTGTCTGCGACCGTTACGCCGAAGCCAATCAAGTGATTGTCTTTAAAGGTGTACGGTTGAGCGATAACCTTTTTCCCCATATTGTTGGCTAGATTGAGAATCATATTCTTGGCGTTGTCGGACGGAGTTAGCTTTAGGGGGTTCTGAATGGCGCTTGTGCTGCACTTTGGAATATAGTGGAGCGAAAAACCAATTTTGAACCTCCCGTTTTCATCAAATTTGTCTTTCGTAACATAATATGAAAGCGCGTCATTCTCAAATCGTTGCTCAAAAAACCATTCTTTTGGTACCCTGAAATATGTATTCAAATTCTTCAACCAATACTCTGGCGCATCGGGACTTTCGGTTATTTTTTCTGCGGCACCCAAAAACAGGACTATGGAAATAAAAAAAACTATTCTTCTCACAAGAACCCTTTATTGTATTTAATGCTCGATAGTCTCATCTTTTCCTTTAAAATCCGGAAAATGCCCGCACATACTCTCATAGGTCGTGTATTTCCGCAGCGCCTCCACCACCACTTCCAGCGGCTGGGCGTACAAACCCGGCAGATCGGATTCGTTCGGCCCCAGCGCAAAGGCCAGTTGCTCCACGGGCGGGGTGAACTGCGCGTTCACGCCCGGTTTGTTGCCCCGCGCGTCCAGGCGGTACCAGCCGTGGTTTTTGAGATAAACGGCGTTTAGGCCGTGCAGGCAGTAGATGCCTTCGCCGTATTCAAAGCAGCTTAACCGCTGGTAGCAAAGCGCGGCGGGGATGCCATTGGCGCGCAATAGGGCCGCTAGCAGATGGCTTTTGGCGTAGCACCAGCCGGTGCCGCGTTCCAGCACTTCGCTGGCGGTGCAGGTGCCTGTTTGGGCTTTACTATCGCCGCTGTGGTGGATGCGATCGCGCACAAAGAGAAAGCAGTTTTTCGCCACCGCTTCGTCATCGGCGCTAGCCCCCGCCAACTCTTTGGCTTTGGCCGCCACCAGCGGGTGGGTGAAGTCGATCGTCTCGCTTGGGGCCAGAAAATCGGCTGGGTTCATTGGGGCAGCCTGACAACCACATTGCCCAGTTTATGCCCGCCGTCCGCATAACGGTGGGCTTCGACAATCTGCTCAAAGTCCACAACCCGGCCGATCACCGGTCTGAATTTCCCCTCTTTAGCCAGCGTGGCCAGCAGGCGCACGTTTTCAATACTGCCCGATGCCGTGCCCACAACCACCCGTTTGTTGCCGATGAGCGACTGCCACGGGGCTGCCAGCATAGTCCCCAGCCCCGCCACCAGCAGCGCCAGACGGCCGCCGGGTTTGAGGGACTGTTTACAGCGGGCCAGGGAGAGGTTGCCCACGGTGTCGAAAATCGCGTCGTAGGTTTGGCCGTTTTGGGTGAAGTCGTTTTGGGCGTAGTTGATGACCGCATCGGCCCCCAGTGAGCGGACTAGCTCAGCATTGGCCCCGCCGCATACGGCAGTGACTTGCGCGCCCATAAACTTGGCCAGTTGCACCAAAGCCGAGCCCACCGCGCCGCTTGCGCCGTTGATCAAAACCGTTTCGCCGGGCTTGATGTGCGCCTTTTGCAGAAAAAACAGCGCCGTGGTGCCGCCAAAACAGAGCGCGGCGGCCTCTTCAAAGCTGATGTTTTCGGGTTTTGGCTCCACCGTGGCGTTTTCGGCAACACAGCAATACTCCGCGTGGCAGCCCATGGCCATATCGGTAAAGGCAAACACCGCGTCGCCGGGTCTAAACCGCGTCACGCTGTGGCCCACCGCCTCCACCACCCCGGAAAGTTCGGTGCCCAGCACAGGCTGCCTGGGGCCGCCAAACCCCAGCGCCAAACGCATCAAAAACGCAAACCCCGCAGGCACGCGAAGCCCCCGCACACGGCTATCGCCCGCCGAAACGGTGGTGGCCAAAACCCTGATCAGCAGCTCGTTGTCCTTGGGGGCGGGTTTGGGCACCTCGCGGATCTGGACCACCTCGGGCGGGCCGTATTTTTCACAGATGGCGGCTTTCATAGTCTCTCCTTCCGGTTTTATTTAAACAACCTATAGATCGGTGCCAACGCCTCAAACTCCAAGCGAATGCGACCCTCCAGATCGGGCCGGAAGAAAAGCGGCGTATAGGGTTCGATCTGCACGAAATAAAAGTTCTTCATGGTAAAAAACGGCAGAAGCGCTTCGGGGGTGCCCACCGGGGTTTTGACGGGCCGCGCGCGGCGTTCGCCCTGCAACGCAAAGCCCGCTTCTTCAGCCGCCTGAAGCGCCTTTAGAAACCGATCGGGGCTTTGTAGCGCACGGCTTCGGATGGGGTCGAGCGATCTCGATTTAGCCGCGTAAAAACCCATGCCGTAGCGCCAGCCGCTTGGGGAAATTTCCACATAAAAGGCAGGTTTTTCGCTCCATTCGCCTTCGTGGCGGAACACCAGCCACGCAACCGTATGGTAAGGCGACTTGTCTTTGCTAAAACGCGTGTCGCGGTTGGGGCGGGAGAATTTGAGCTGCAGCGCCGGGTCGATCGCTTCGATCGCGGGAGCCAGCGCCGCGCCCAAGGCTTTGAGCGGTTCGCTCACCTGCTTTTTGTAACGCGATCGGTTAAGGTCGAACCACTCTTTGGAGTTGTTTTCCCGCAGCGCTTTGAGCAGCTCGGGCATTTCGGGGGTAAAGTGCATGGTTTTCCTTTAGCGAATCATCCCGTCTTCGGGGGTCAGCGGCGCGCGCATCGTTTCGCGGATGGTGTCCATGCCGTTGTAAAACTCCCGCATCATCGCCGAGGCGATCAGCGCACCCTTGGGAGTGACGCCGTTTGCGTCGTAGGCTCCGGCCAGTTTTAGAAGCGCCGTTTCGGGCCAGAGGGTTTTTTGGGGCGTTTTCAGGCCGAAGAGCTCAACCATAGCGCGGTAGCGGGCAATGGCGGGGCCGTCAAAGGTCGCGGCGCGGGTCACCCCCGAAAGCCCCGCTTCGATCCGGCGGGCGTATTCGGGCAGGGAAAAGGTGTTGGCGTACAACCTGCCGCCCAAAAAGCTAAAGGCCCCGCTGCCCAGCCCCACATATTCGTCGCGCTCGATCACGTATTCGTCAATGATCCCCTCCCCCGCCAGCGACCACGCCCAAGCCGAACGCTGCACATACCGGCCCGCCAAAACCTTGGCAATCAGGCCGAAAAACCGCGCTTCGCGTTCAAAGGAAAGCGCCCCCCACCGCTTTTTAAGCTGCACCCCCAGCACCGGAGAGTACATCAGCGGATAAAAGGTGATCTGCTCCGGGCGCAGGCACAGAAGCGTATGGAGATCTTCGAGCAGTTCGGCCTCGGTCTGATCGGGGTAGTTGTAGATCATATCGACGTTTAGCGCGTCAAAACGGCCCACGGCCCTGGCGACCTTTTCGTACTGTGCCGCGCCGGAGCCGAACTTTTCGTAGCGGCCCATCTGTCTCAGATGGCGGTCGTTAAAACTCTGCTCCCCCACCGACAGGCGGCTAATGCGGCCGTCAAAGCGCGTATCTTCCAAGTCGGCCAGATGAACCGGATCGCTTTCGCAGGAGATCTCCTTGATGCCAAAAAGCGAGCGGATCAGGTCGATCGTCTCAGCCAGTTCGCCGGGTAAAACCGTGGTCGTTCCGCCGCCAAAATAGGCCGCGTCAAAACGGTAGCCCAGCGCATGAACATTCAAAATCTCCCGCCGCAGCAACGCAAAGTACCGCCGCGCGCTGGGTTCGTGGAAGCGGAATTTATGAAACGAACAGTAGGGGCAAAGCATCAAACAAAAGGGGATATGCACATAGAGCAGCCGGGGTTTGTCGTCCGTTGCGGCGGGGAAAGCGCCGCCAAAGGGCGAAAGCCGCAACTGTTGTTTGGCGGCGGCTTTCACCAGCAGCGCCGCTAGGGTTGCGGCGTTCACTGCGGCACCGGAAGCCGCCAGTTAAACTTGACCGCCATCATCCGCAAAACAATTCCGGCGGCCATCAACCCCAGCGCCCACAGGTGGTTAAAGTGCGCAAAAAGGTCGATCAGCAGCACCGCCAGACCGATTAAAAGCGCGACGCTGCCGTAAAACTCGCTGGTTAAGATGGCCGGAACGCGGTTAAGCAGCACGTCGCGCACCACGCCGCCGCCCACGGCGGTAATCAGCGCCATCAGCAGCACGGCGGCGGTGTTAAGCCCCGCATCCAGCGCCACCAATGCGCCGGTAATGGCAAAGGAGCTTAAGCCCACCGCATCGGTGAGAATAAACAGTTTGTGGCGGTCGATCTCGCGGCGGTGCAGGCGCAGCAGCAGCGCGGCGGCCGTGACGATCGCCACCGTGAGGGCCGGATAGGTTTCGCGGAAGGTAAAGGGCGTTGTGTTGGCCACCAGATCGCGCAAAATCCCGCCGCCCAGCGCCGTTAAAAAGGCAATCAGAAAAATCCCCAGCCAGTCTAAACGGCTACGCACCGCCGCCAGATAACCGCTCAGCGCAAAGGCCGCAATCCCCAAAATATCCACCCACAAAAAGAGCAGTTCGTTCACACCCGCGCCTTATAAGCCAAAAATGTCACCGACCCGCCCACCAAGCAGGGTTCATCCAAAGCGGCTATTTTAGCCTGCAAATCCGCCGGATTGTGATGCCACGCGCTTGGCCCCATGCCGACCAGTTGCATGGCAGCCGCGCGATTTAGGCGCATCTCAAAATCCAGCCGGGTTTCGCCAAGCGGCTCAAAATAGGGCAAAAGCTGATCGCTTAAGCGTTCGCGTTTTTGCGGATCGACGCCTATGAGCCCCAGCGCATCCACTAGCGTTTGCAGATGTTCGTCGTTGGGCACCACCACCATCAGCGTACCGCCGGGTTTGAGCACGCGGCGCAGTTCGGCCCCGTTGCGCGGGGCAAAAAGGTTGACGGCCAGGTCGATCGAGCCGCTTTGAAGCGGCAAAGCCCGCCAGATATCGCAGCCGATCGCCGCGATATTTTCGTGGGCTTTGGCCGCGCGTTTCAGGGCCGCCTTGGAGCTGTCCAGCGCCACGCCGAAGCTGTGCGGCAATGCCGAAAGCAAGCGGGAAAGATACCACCCCACCCCCGCGCCCGCATCGGCAATCGCGCCGCCCTTGTCGCCCAGCGCTTCGCGCGATAGTTCGATCAGTTTGGCGGCAATGGGTTCGTAGTGGCCCGCGTTTAAAAAATCCTGCCTTGATTGCACCATCTGTGCGTTTTCGGCGGCAGTTTTTTGCGCGCCGCTTAGCAGCATGGCGTACCCTTGGCGGGCTAGATCAAAGCTGTGGTTTTGGGCGCAGACAAGACGGTTTTGATCCTGCGCGAGCGCACCGTTACAATGTGGACAGCTTAAAAGCTTAACGATTTGAGGTTGCAAAAAAGCCCTTTTTGTTGCTGTGCAATCCTAGCTAAAGGGGTATGATGTCGCCATGAAAAATCCCCATTCACGCCTGCTCAAACTGACCCTTTTACTCATAGCCAGCCTCACGGTGCTCTCAGGCGCGACGATCGCCACCAGTCTGCCGGGTATTGCCAGCCACTTCGCCCACGAAGAGGGCGCGCAGATGCTTTCGCGCCTGATTCTCACCGCTCCGGCGCTCACCATTGCGCTCATTGCGCCCTTTGCGGGGCTGCTGATTCACCGCTACGGGCGGCTGCGGCCCGTTTACGCCGGACTCGTTGTCTATGCCATTGCCGGAACTTCGGGGCTGATCGCCGAAACCCTCATGGGGCTGATTTGGGGCCGTATTGGGCTAGGGATCGCCACGGCGGTGATGATGACGGCGGGCACCGTGCTGGTGGGCGACTACTTTAGCCACGAAGCGCGGCAGAAGTTTTTGGGGCTTCAGGGGGCGTTTATTGCGCTGGGCGGCGTGATGTTTATGACGGCGGGCGGGTTTTTGAGCGATATTCACTGGCGCGCGCCCTTTGCGGTGTACGCCGCTTCGCTGCTGCTCATTCCGCTGGTGTTTTGGAAGCTGTACGAACCGCGCCATGCAAGCGCCGAACCCGAAGCGCCCACGCTAGAGGCGGCAAACGCGAAGCTCTGGCCCGTTTTTACCACCGCTTTTTTGACAATGGTGGTCTTTTATATTGTGCCCACGCAGTTTCCCTTCGTGGTGATTGACTATATGGGCGGCACGGGCAAGGAGGCGGGTTTTGCCATGAGCATGGTGCCGCTGTTTGCGGCGATCGGCTCGGTTTCCTACCACCGCGTGCGCAAACGCCTGAGCGTGGGGCAGATTTACACGGTTGTCTTTTTGATGCTGGGCGTGGGGCTAGGCGTGGTGGGGCTGGCCGAAGCCCTGTGGCAGACCTTTGCGCCGCTGATACTCGCAGGTTTTGGGCTGGGGCTTTCGCTGGCCAATACGCAGGTGTGGTTTTTGGAGCGCGCCCCGGCGGCCAAACGGGCCAAGCTGGCCGGGTTTTTTACCGCCAGCCTCTTTTTGGGGCAGTTCTGTTCGCCGCTGTTGGTGCAGCCCTTTTTGAGCTTTTTAGAGCTGCATTATGTCTTTAGCCTCTTTGGTGCAACGCTGCTGGCGGCGGGTTTTGCCCTGCTAATCGGCCTAAGAGTGCGCCGTGCAGTTTGAACGCGACCAAACCCACCCGCTTTTTATCCGCGCCCGCCGGGTCTGTTTAGATCAAAACCTGCGGGAACAAAAAAGCGAAAATATCACCAGCTACTTTGCGCGCGAAGGGGGCGTGTGTTACCTGCGCATCAAAAACGGCGCGCTGATCATCGGCCTCTTTCGCGGCGCGGCCTTGCAGGCGGAGTATCCGTTTTTGACCGGCAAAGGCAAGGTGCTGCGCCAGTGGATCGTTCAGGACACGCTGGATGAAACGCTGCTAAATGAGCTGATCGAAAAGACGGTGATTTTAAATATTGAGGCGGAGGAGAAGCGGCGGTTTAGGTGCCGATCAAAGCCAGCTTCCCAGTCCGATTAGTTCGGCTTTTTCCTAAAGTATTTCACGCCCTCAAGCCCTTCAAAGTCATCATCCTGCGTCCAGAGCGTTGCGCTGTGGTGCCGCGCGGTGGCGTAGATAAGACTGTCGGCCATGGGTAGTTTGCGGGTTGCGGATAGCTTGGCCGCCTCCAGCGCCAGCGTGGCGTCAACCGCAACAACCCGTCCTTGCTGCATAGCAGCCACGGCCATGAGCGCCGATTGTTCATTTCGGTGGCGAAGTACCCATTTGAACACCTCATAAAGCGAAACAGTCGAAACGACTAGGCTATCAGTGCTTTCGATCGCCTCCGCAAACAATTCAGCGCGATCAGAACCCTCGAAATACTCCAGCCAACCGCTGGTATCCACCACATTCACAGGCGATCGGCTTCGCGCTCGAAGTCCACGGGCATTCCCTTTAAAAACCCGCGTTTTGTGGCGATCGGCTCTATTTTGACCAGCTCAATGCGCCCTTCATAGGCGATCGCTTGAAGGCGTTGGCCTTCCGAAATACCCAGTTCATTACGGATTTTTTTGGGGATGACAACTTGATACTTGGGTGAAACGACAACAGTTTCCATGATCGATCCGTTTTTGTTTTACGGGTATTGTATCGATAGCATTATCAGGTGTCAACTGTATCAAAGCCAGCTTCCCGGCCCGATCCAGACGCTTAATCGCCATCTCCCGGCGAAGCGCATCACCCCTTTGAAGATTGTTTTCCTGATACACCAACTCCACCGGACGGCGAACGCGGGTGTATTTGGCCCCTTTGCCTTCGTTGTGGGTTTTTAGCCGCGCCGCCACATCGACGGCCACGCCCGTGTAAAGCGTGCCGTCGTTGCAGCGCAGCAGGTAAACGCTCCAGCTCTTAGTAGATGCCAAAGCGCCCGTCTTTGCGGCGGTAGAGCACGCGCATTTTGCTGTCCATATCGTTAAAGACCACAAACATCAGGTTAGATTCCTTGAGGTATTTGACCGCCTCGGCCACCTCCATCGGCTTGGCCACGTCGGCGCTGGCGGGAACCACTTCGTCCTCTTCCACATCGCTGTACACATTGGGAATGTCGGCCTCGGCTTTGTGGGGCACTTCGTGGTTGTGGATTTTGTCGGCCACTTTCTCTTTGTAGCGGCGCAGCACCTTCTTGGCGCGCTCCGCGGCAATATCGCACGCCGCGTAAAAATCCTGATCCACCTGCTTGATCACCACCGTTTCGCGGTGGGCCATCTGGATCGTAAACTCCACCAAAATACGCGACTTGTTATGCTTGTTGTCGCCTTCGACAATGCTTTTAACGGCGATGATGTCCAGATTGTACTTATCCAGCTGCTCGATCGCTTTGGCAATGTAATCGCGCATGGCGTCTGTGAGTTCGATTTTTCGGGCTACGATACTGACGTTCATGGAACGCTCCTTTGAATAATTTGTCACACCCTATTAGCGTAGTCGGCGCAACCTTTAGCGCGCTTTAATTACACTTCCCAAAATGCCAAGGGATACTTTTTGAAACTACTTTTTATCGGCGACATTATCGGACGGCCCGGCCGCAAGATGATTCGCCACCATTTACAAAAAATCAAAGCCGATCACGCCATCGATTTTTGCGTTGCCAACGGCGAAAACGCCGCGCACGGTTTTGGTCTGACGGAAAAGACCGCCAAAGAGCTTTTTGAAGCCGGGGTCGATCTGATTACCGGCGGCAACCATACGTGGGACAAAAAGGAGATCATAGGGCTTTTAGGTGCCCTGCCGGTGATTCGCCCGCTCAACTACCCCGCCGGGGTGCCGGGAAAAGGCACTTGGATGACCGAGATAAAAGGCGCGCCGCTGGCGGTCATTAACCTGATGGGCCACTACACCATGGGCGTGGTGGAAAACCCCTTCAATACGATTTTGGCCGAAGTGGCGCGGCTGGAAGCCGAAGGGATCAAACACATCTTCATCGACTTTCACGCCGAAACCACCAGCGAAAAAAACGCCCTTTTAAAGATGCTCGAAGGGCGCATCGGGGCCATTGCGGGCACCCACACCCATATCGGCACCGACGATCTGCTTATCGCCCGCGGCACGGGCTACGTCTCCGACGTGGGGCTAACGGGCATTCGCAGCGAGGTGATCGGCATGGGTTCCAAAGAGCCGATTTTCCGCTTTACCACCGGCATGAAAGATAACTTCAAAGTACCCGACAACGGCCCGTCAATTTTGCAAGCGATCGTGTTTGACCTGGACGCAAACGGCCGCTGCGCCGATGCGTACAAAATCAAAGCCTACGACGAACAGCCGCATTTTGTGAGCCTGCGCCACGGGGGCGGTTGGTGATCGACTCAAGCGCCGATCTGCTGCTACGGCTGCATGAACTTAAACTCATGAATGACGACCGCTTCCCCCACTGGTGGCGGCACTACGGCACATGGTGGATTCTGCCCGAAGCGATTTTGACCCAACAAACCCAGTGGGCCAAAGTAGAACAAAGCGTTGCCAATCTTGTCCATCTGGGTTACGACACCCCCGAAAAGCTGTCAAAAGCCGAACAGTGGAAAGTCGCCCAAGCGATCACCCCGGCGGGGTTTTACAACCAAAAAACCAACCGGATTTTGGCACTCATTAAAGGGATGTTCGATCGCTTCGGCGACTTTGAAACCTTTGCCGATCAGGTCGATCGCGAATGGCTGCTATCGCACAAGGGCGTAGGGTTCGAAAGCGCGGATGCGATCTTGTGCTACGGCTGCAAGCGCCCCGTGATGGTGGTCGATGCCTACACCCAACGGCTTTTAAGCGCGCTAGGTTACGAGATGGAGGATTATCACGATATTCAAGGCTGGCTGATAGGCGGCATCGAAAACGAGTTTGACCGCATCGAATCAACCCTAAGCTTGAGCCTTGAGCTGACCTACGCCTATTTTCACGGCCTGATCGTCGAATACTGTAAACGTTATTCGGCCCGATCGGGCATGGAGATTGCTGCTTTGCGCGCATGAAGAAGCTGCTTTTTTTATTGCCCGCGCTCTTGCTGGCCTACACCGTGCCTTCCGATGAAGCCTACTTTGTGCAGCCGTTTCCCTTCGGCACGCTTATCTACCCCGAAAGCTTTAAAGCCGATGCCCAAGCGGCGGCGGGCAAGCTGGAGGCAGTACGCGAGCACTACAACCAAAGCTTTCGCTATACGCCGCTTGTGCGCCCCTACCTCACCCTAACCGGGCCGCGCAACCAGATCGCCAATGCGTGGGCCACCGCCGTGCCCTACCCGCAGATAACCTTCTACGGCGCGGGGGCGCAAGAGATCGACTACTTCGGCCATACCGACTGGATCGACACGCTGCTCGCCCACGAAGGGGCGCATATTTACCAGCTCGATGCCAAAGGCGAACTGCCCCGCACGATGGAGCGGTTTTTAGGCCGCAACGTCCTGCCTATTTTTCCCGGCATTCCCGTACCGCTTTTTACCCTGCCCAACCTCTGGACGCCGGATTTTTTACTCGAAGGCAACGCGGTCTATAACGAATCGCGCCTCACCGGGGCCGGGCGGCTTTACGGCGGGCGGCACCGCGCGCTTTTTATGGCGCTGCACCAGGCGGGCAAACTCAACGCGACGCGCCTGCTTAATAACCACCGCGATTTTCCCTATCTGGAAGAAAAGTACATTGTGGGCGGCTTTTTTCAGGCGTGGCTGGCCGATCGTTACGGCAGCGATCGCGTCAATGCTTTTTTCCGGCAACAAGGCGAGCACGTCATCAACCCGCTGCTGCTAAGCCGCACCTTCCAAGCGCAGTTTGGCGAAAATTTCTACACCCTTTTAAACCAATTTCTGTTTGATTTTAAAGCCGATGCCATGGCCTTTCGATCGCAAAAGGGCGATCTGATTAGCCGCGGCCAACTCTACGCGCCCCTCGGCGGCAACGACAAAGCACTGCTTGTTTACGAAAGCGACGGCAAAACCTACGGCCACCTCATCGCCGTCGATCGCCAAAGCGGTAAAACAACGCGCATCAAAGGCCACTTTCTGCCCGGCCGCCCCTTTTGCGGCGAGTTTGGTTGCGCCACCGCCGCTTCGGGCCACACCGCCACCGCGCGGATCGAAACGGGGCTTTTTGGCGGCGATCGCCGAGCGATCGACGGCTTTAACGGCCGGATTGTTCAGGATTTTGCCGGCGATCGGGTTTTGAGTTTTCATACCGCAAAAAGCTTTGCCAAACCGATGCTCTATGACGGCGATCGCCCCTTGGGCGCGGTGGTTTCAAACGCCCGCTACGGCCCGGAGGGCGCGGTTTACACCGTGCGGCACGAAGCGGGCAAACGGGTTTTTTACCGCGATACAACACCGCTTTTTTCGATCAAAGCGCAGGGGTTTCTAGCCGATGTGCTGCCCGGCGGATCGGTGCTTTTTACCGCCCCCACACGGCTTGGCAACGGCCTGTATATCTGGCACCAAAACAAAATCCGGCGCCTCGGCCATGCGGACAATGTGCTCGATGCCCGCTGGATCGAAGGCGATCGGTTCTTAATTAGCGCCGTCACCGCCGAAGGGTACGAAACCCGTATCGGCAAACTGGGGCTTTTCGACGAACGCCCCGGCCGGCCGAGCTACGGCTTTGAAAAAGAGCCGCAGCCTAGCCTAAGCGCCGCGCCGCCCAAGCCGCTGGAAGGCCGCCGCTACAATGCGCCGACGATGCTGCGTTTTTCCAGCCTTTATCCCTACTTTTACCTCACCGAAACCGCCGTCGAAGGTGGGCTGGAGGCGGCCTTTGTCGATCCGCTGGCCTTTAATACGCTCAATATCGGCTACACCCACGGCAGCGAAAAGGCGGTTGCCAACGGCGGCTACCACAACCGCCGCTACCGGCTTTTTTACGGGGCTAGCGGCTGGAAGGAGCTCAATACCACCGTAGCCGAATGGGACCGCAGCTGGGGGGCCGATGTGTACGCCGGGTATCTGCTTTATCAAAGCAACACCGCCAGCAGCGATCTGACCTTGCGCCGCCAATACGACCCGGACGATCGCTACAACGAGCCGGTGTTTGCCTCGCTAAGCTTTCGCCACAGCGTGGGTTATGCGCGCGCCTACAAGCCCGAATACGGTTTTGAAGTCGCCGCGCACGGGCGTTACAACGATCGTCAAGGATTTGAAGAGAGGGCGTGGGCGGGGCAAATGGGCGTTTCAACCCGGCTCATTGGCCCCAGCTGGCTGGAACTTTCGGCCAAATACGCCGAGGCCGAAACCGGCTGGATTATCACCGAAGAGGGGCCGAACTTTCCCAGCGATCCGATTAACTTCGAACTGGGCAACCTGCCGGTGCGCTACGGCTCGATCAAGGCCTTGGGCGGCAAAGCGGTTTTAAGCGCGGCGATCGAGTCGCCCCTTTACTTTGCCCGCTTTCCCTTGGGCCTGCACCGGCTGGCTCCGCGCGTCAGTTACGAACGGCTCGAACTGGGCGAAAGCCGCTACCTGATCGAAGAGACCGCGGCGGCGATCGAAGCCGAACTGCTCTTTGCCCACCGCTTCGATTTTGCGATCGAAGCGGGGATAATCCGAAACGACGAAGCCGAATCGGACAAGGCCTACTTTTTGCTCAAGGCGGCCTTTTAAAAAAACCAAAAAAGACTGACGGCCCCAAAATCGTCCCAATCGTCCGCTCCGGCAAACTCTTTTGAGCGATAAACATGAACATAGCTAAATCGCACCTTTTTATAGGCGATGGAAACCCCGCTTTGCCAGTCGGCCACGATCGGCTCCTTTTCCACGCTTCGACTGCTTTTAAAGGTATTGCCGTCCAAAAAGATATTACGCGCCACCGCGCGGATATCCATACCCGCAAAAAGATACCAGCGCACCCTCTTTTTCGAACCGGCCCCGATCGCTCCGCTACCCGGCGGAGCGGGTTGAATACGCAAAGGCCCGTAATCTTTTTGTAGCCCGCTACCGTAACGAATCGTCATGCCGGCATTGGCGTAGGTGTACACATTGCCCAGAGCAAACCCCGCATGGGGCATCAGATCTAGCTCGTTGCCACCATGCAACCCCGAAGCGAACTGCCGCCAAGTATGCTGATAGGCCAATATTAGCCCCGGTTCGTCGCCAATCTGGTGCTCCCACCCCTTTGGCTTTTCTGAATCGATCAACTGATGCAGTTCAATCTGAGTGCGATCGGCCTTTGATGAGGGGCCGACCCACCCTGCGCTTAAAGTCAGTTGACCTAAGTGATTGCCGCGCTCGATCGCGATGCCGGTTGTCATATAGGTCCACCCCCCATAAGGGCGATCGTTTAATGGCGGATCCGAAAGCGTAATATCCGACGGCGTATACATATTTTGACCGATTGCGAAACCGTAGCAGATCGTGTAACGTTCACGGTTCCAAGGTATCGTATTGGCCAATTTTTCTATCCATCCGGGTGTCCGGGGTTGATCCGGGACCCAGGCTACCATCAAACCGTTCGTGTAGTGCCGATCATTGCCGTAAAACACATCATTTTCAAACACAACCGTCATTGACCCGCTATTGCAACGATTCGGCCCCTCGGCCCACAGCAAGGTCGCGGCCGTCAACAGCCCCGATAGTAGTCTGCCCACAGACGCTTCTATCCTGCCGCCGTCAACATTTTTCTAAACCGTCCGAGGGAAAACAGAAAAAGAGCCGCGCCGATCACAACCAGCGCCAACAAATGGGGAGCAATCACCTCCAAGCCGGCACCCCGGTATAAAATCGCCTGCGAAGCGGCCGTAAAATGGGTAGTGGGCGCAAGCAGCATCACCTGCTGAGCAAGATCGGGCATACTCTCTCTGGGGGTCATACCGCCTGATAGAATTTGCATCGGCAGCAACGTTAGCAAAAACAGCATCGCAAACTGCGGCATGCTGCGGGTAAGGGTCGCCATAAAGATCCCCATGGAGGTGGAGGCAAACAGATGCAGCGATACCGTCAGTATAAACAGCGCAAGCGAACCTTGAACGGGAACGGACAAAACCTGCTCCACGACGACTTGCAGGGAAAAAAGGGAGGCGATCAGCACCACCAAGCCCATGGACCACACCTTGGAGATCATAATTTCCAGAGGCGACACGGGCATCACAAGCAGATGCTCGATGGTGCCGTGCTCCCGTTCGCGGATAAGCGCCGCGCCGACAAGTACTATCGACAACGTCGTTACGCCACTGATAATTTCCATAATCGGGCCGAACCATTCGCGCTCAAGCGTAGGATTGAACTTTGCGCGAAGCGTAAGCTCTACGGGGAGCTCGACCACCTTCCGGTGCCGCTGCACAAAAGCGTTGACCTCCCCAAGGACCATCTGCTGAATCTGCCCGCTGCCCGAAAAAGCTTGGCTCATCCGGGTGGCATCCACATTAAGCTGAACCACCGGCGAAAGCCCCGCCAGAACATCCCGCTGAAAGTGAGCGGGAATATGCAGGGTAAAGGTATAGCGCCCGGAGTCCAGCCCCGGATCGATCTCATCCATTGAAACGATCTCCGGCGGCAAGAACTCCGGCGGATAAAAGCTGTCAACAATACGGCCCGAAAGTACCGATCGGTCTTCGTCCACGATCGCGATGGGCGTATTGCGAAGCATATTCGAGGCGGCGGTGCCCGCGATATACACTTGGAACGTGAACATAAACAGGATCAGCACAATCATGATCGGATCGCGCCTGAGCGCAATAAGCTCCTTGATACCCAGCCGGTAGATATGCTTGAGATTCACTTAACGCTCCTGTTTCCTGAGCAGCGCGATAGAAAATCCGATTACGGCCGGCGCGGCGAGGATCATCGGCCAGAAGGAGGCGTACAGATCCGCCATGCCCAAAGCCTTATTAAAAACCCCGCGACTAACGGTGACAAAATGGGAGACCGGATAGACCTCGCCGATAATCCGAGCCGCCCCTTCCATCGCGCTGACGGGGTTGATTAGACCGCCAAACTGAATAGCGGGAAAAACCGCCGCAACCATCGAAAAAAATATGGCTGCGACCTGACTGCGGGTAAAGGTCGAAGCCAAAAGCCCCATTCCGGTGGCGAAAAAAACAAAGATCAGGGCCGCGAGCGTCAGAGCCCAGAAGCTTCCGGTGATCGGCACCCCAAAAAGAGCAACCGCCAGCAAAACCATCAGCAGATAGCTAATCATCGCCAACGCCACATAGGGCAGCTGTTTGCCGAGCAGAAACTCAGTGCGGGTCACCGGCGTCACATAAAGATTGATAATCGAACCCAGCTCCTTTTCCCGCACCACCGACAGGGCGGTCAACATGGCCGGCAGCATCAAAAGCAGCAAGGGAACCATGGCGGGAACCATGGCGGGGAGGCTCTCGATATCGGGGTTATAACGAAAGCGGGTCTCTACCGATGCGGCCGCGGCGGGCAGCCCCTCCCCCGTCGCTTGACGGCTTTGAACGCCCAGCCAGTGCAGATGCATTCCCTGTACGTACCCTTGTACCGTTTCGGCCCTTTGGGGCATGGCGCCGTCGATCCACGCGCCGATCTCCACGGGCCGGTTTCGGTAAAGATCCCGGCTAAAGCCCGGCGGAATCTCCAGCACCACCGAAAGTTCTCCCGAACGCATCCGAAGGTCCAGCTCCCTGTAGTCGGCAACAGGAGGCTGTTCGATAAAATAGCGCGACCCCGAAAGGTTCGATAGGTAATCCCGGCTCAGGCTTGTCTGATCCCGATCAAGCACCGCAAAGCGTAAATCTTCGACATCCATACTAATGCCGTAACCTAGAAAAAGCATTAAAATCAGGCTCCCCAAAAGCGCCATCGTTGCCCGCAGCGGATCGCGCGCGAGCTCTAATCCTTCGCGTTGCGCGTTGCTTAACAGACGGGCAAGGCTAATGGCCCGGGTGGGGGTGGGTGGGGGCGGCTCTCTTTCGGAGTCCTCAATGAGGGATCGATTTTCGCGCAGCTCAT
>JBFWML010000019.1:0-39949 GCA_050251635.1 Campylobacterales bacterium
CTGGAAGTCAAGCACCACTTCGCCGATGATACTGCAGCCGACGGTTGTGGGAAAGTAGGGCGCTGCCGGGGGTCTTCTTAATGAGGCTCCTTCTTATCTTTCTTTATTCAGATTAAATACCTTTAAAGTTTAGTGACGCAACAAACCGGAACAATTTCAGCATTTGTTTGTTGTTCTGTGCTTATTTGCAGACAATGAGTCATTGATTGAGTGATTTTTGTTTAGAAGGTGCGGGGAGGTTAATGGTGACAGAGGGGAGATTTGAACTCCCGACCTTAGGGTTATGAATCCTACGCTCTCACCAACTGAGCTACTCTGCCAAATGAAGAGCAGAATTATAGACGTAGTTCTCTTAGGTTCGCTTTAATCAGCGAGCCATTTCGTTAATCATTAGCAGAGTGGTTTGGGGGATGTTTTCGAGCGGCACAATCCGTTCCGCCCCCCCAAGTTCGATCGCTACTTTGGGCATGCCAAAGACCACGCAGCTCTTCTCATCTTGCGCGATTGTTCTTGCACCTGCTTGGCGCATATGCAGCATTCCCTTAGCACCGTCGGCGCCCATGCCGGTCAGAATGACACCGACCGCGTTGGCACCGGCGTTTTTGGCGACGGAGTTGAACATCACGTCCACGCTGGGGCGGTGGCCGGAGACCTTGTCGCCGCCGCCGAGCTCCACGTAGTAGCGCGCACCGCTGCGGCGCAGGGCCATGTGGTAATCACCCGGCGCAATCAGGGCTTGACCGATGCTGATGCTATCGCCGTCCTTGGCTTCGCGCACGTCGATTTCGCACAGGGTGTCGAGCCGCTGGGCGAAGGGGCCTGTAAAGCTGGCGGGCATATGTTGCACGATAATGATGCCGGGGCTGTTGCGCGGCATTCGGGTGAGCACCTCTTTGATCGCTTCGGTTCCGCCCGTGGAAGCGCCGATGGCAATGAGTTTTTGTGTTGTTTCCGCCAATGCGGTGTAGGCGACCGGTTTGGCCGGTGTGGTGGAGGTGCGGTGCTGAACATTGGCCTTAGCAGCGGCCCGCACCTTTTCGATCAGCTCTTTGGCAATTTCCGCGCCGCCGTCGTATATGTAGGAGTGGGGCTTGGCCACATAGTCGATCGCGCCTGCTTCCAGTGCATCCAGTGTGACCTGCGCGCCCTTGCGCGTCAGCGACGAAACCATCACCACCGGCGTAGGCATATGCTGCATCAGCTTGCGCAGAAAGGTGATGCCGTCCATGCGGGGCATCTCCACATCCAGACAGATCACATCGGGTTTAAGCTGCACCACCTTGTCGCGGGCAACGTAGGCATCGGGCGCAACAGCGACCACTTCAATGTCCGGCGCTTGCTCAAGAATTTCACGGATCACCGCGCGCGCCGTGGCGCTATCGTCCACAATCAAAACTCGAATCGCCATCAGCTTGCCTCGTTTTCGCCGGTGTAGCGCAGCAGAATTTTACCGCTGTCGCTACGCATCATAATCCGCCGTCCGCGGCTGCCGCCGGTGTCTTCGGCGGAAATGGGAATTTTGTGTTCGGCCAGAATTTCCTTGGCGATAATGATGTTTTTTTTGCCGATCATCATGTTTTCGATGTTGGTCTGATTGATATTGGCACCGCCGAAGAGTTTGGCTTCCATGTTGCGAATATTGCATCCGATGTTGAGCATGTTGTCGATCATCTTCGGGATCGAGATGTTGCCGAACTTGGGGCTTTGCAGACCGTTTCCGTTCCATAGGGGCAGTAAATAGTGGTTCATGCCGCCGATGCGCTCGATGCGATCGTACAGGCAGACGGCCACGCAGGAGCCCAGCACCGTGACAATCTCCGTGGGCCGTGCACCCACGTAGATTTCGCCTACATGGATAAATTTTCGGGTGTATGCCTCTTCCAAGGGTTACATCTCCACCGCATCACCGAAATCTTCAAACATAAACTCATTCCCCCCCTCGCTGGCGCTTTCGGCCACCTCCGCGCTCACGGCGGGCAGCGTTACCTTGAAAATCGTATAGCCCTCCTGGCTTTCAAAAGTCACATCGCCATCCAAAGACTCCACCAGACCGCGAACGACGCTTAACCCCAGGCCCAACCCTGCATGGGCGCGGGTTTTGCCGCTGCTGAATTTGGTAAAGCGGTTGTACACCTCGTTGGCAAACTCCACGCCGATACCTTCGCCCGCGTCCTCGACGGTAATCAAATAGCCCGCCGTCTCTTTCTTGAGGGCGACGCTGACTTTGGAATCGGGATAGGAAAATTCACAGGCGTTGGAGATCAGGTTGAGCAAAATCAGATAGAGCTTGTTTGCGTCGCCGATGAAGCCTTCATCTTCGCACTTGGCGAGGTTGACCGTCAGGCGCTTGTCGGCGATCAGATAGCGAAAACCGCTGATAACCTCTTCGTAAATGCTCGTAAACTTGATTCTGGAGTAGTCGTTGGCAATCTCGCCCGCTTCGATCTCGGTGGCGGCAAAGATGTTTTTGAGCTGGAAATCCAGCCGCAAAAGCTCCATGTTGAGCATATTGGCGATCTCATCAAAGCGTTCGGGATGTTTTTTGAGCGCCAGCAGGCTGGCAAGGTTGAGCAGCGACGAGATGGGGTTGTTGAATTCGTTTTTAATCAGGGAGAGAAACTGGCTCTTGATCGCCTCGGCCTCCTTGGTGCGCTCGTTGAGCTCCAGAAGCTTTTTGGTCATAAACTCCATCTCTTTGATGGAGGCGGCCTTTTCGTCAAAACGGCGCTGAATCTCTGCAATGAGATCGCGATCGGTCAGGTCGTGAAGGTCTGCCATGGAGCTTCCTTTTTTAAATTTTCTGATAAATCGAAGGGCGGAGCAATTTAAACTCCTCCTTGTTGCGCGTCAGCGACTCGGAGTGGCCCACAAAAAGCCACCCCTCCTTGGCCAGCACCCGGTGAAAGTGGCTGATGAGCTGCTGCTGGGTGGGCGCATCAAAGTAAATCATCACATTTCTGCAGAAGATAATATCGAACGGGTTTTTAAAGAGCCCGAAGTTATCGTAAACCAGATTGAACATCCGGAACATCACCCGATCGCGCAGGGGCGCTTTGACGCGGTAGCGGCGGGGTGTGCCCTCCAGCGCGTCAAAGCTGTTGGAGAGCAGGTGCTTGGGCAGGCTTTGGATGTCCTTTTCTTCGTATACGCCGTCGATCGCCTTTTGGAGCACCTTCTTGGAGATGTCGGTGGCGAGAATTTTGATGTCCCACTGGGTGAAATCGGGTATGTGATTTTGCAGGAAAATGGCGATGGAGTAGGGCTCTTCGCCGCTAGAGCAGGCCGCCGACCAGATGCGCAGCTTTTTGTCCTTCTTTTTGGCCAGAAGTGCGGGCAGGCTGTCTTCTAAAAAATCCCACTGGCCCGCCTCGCGGAAAAAGGTGGTTACGTTGGTGGAGATGGCGCTAATGAGATGAAACGCCTCTTCGCCGGTTTTGTCGGCGACCATGTAGTCGTAGTACTCTTTGTAGCTGCCCAGCCCCAAGTGGCGCAGCCGCTTAGACAGGCGGCCCTGCACCAGCGTGATCTTGTGGGCCGCAAGGGAGATGCCCACTTCGCGGTAGATATAGTCCCTGAAAAGCTCGAACTCTTTTTGGGTGATCTTTAGATCGTTCATGGGCGGTTAATACAACCCCTCCACGTTGATAATCAGCGCAATCTCGCCGTTACCCATCACGGCGCCGCCGCTGATCTCCTTGAGCCGCGTCAGGGCGCTGCCCAGCGGCTTGATAACCACCTGCTGACGGCCGAGCAGTTCGTCAACCAGCACGGCAAAGCGGCCCTTTTCGTTTTCGGCGCATACCAGCGTGCTTTCGTCAATCGGCGGCATCTCTTCGCTGAGGCTCAAAATCCGGTTAAGGCGGACAACGGGCAGTAGTTCGTTGCGCAGATTGACAAACTCCCCCTTGCCCTGGGCCGAGTGGACAATCTCCTTGGCCGGGCGGAAGGATTCGACGATGGAGAGCGTGGGGATGATAAAGGTTTCGCCCGCGCTTTTGACCAGCATGCCGTCGATGATCGCCAGCGTCAGGGGCAGCAGAATCCTGAAGGTGCTGCCGTGGCCGACCTGAGATTCGATCTCGATCTTGCCGCGCATATTTTCGATAAAGCTGCGCACCACGTCCAGACCCACGCCGCGCCCGGAGATGTCGCTGATTTTGGCCGCCGTGGAGAAGCCCGCTTGCAGGATAAAGTTAAAGACCTGCGCGTCGCTGAGATCGTCGCCTTCGCGGGCCAGGCCGCGCTCGATCGCCTTTTTAAGCACCGCGTCGCGGTTGATGCCGCGTCCGTCATCGCCTACTTCGATGGCGATATTGCCGCCCTTGTGGTAAGCGCGCAGCGTCACCACGCCTTCTTCGCCCTTACCCGATTTTTTGCGGTCCTCCGCGCTGGCTTCGATACCGTGATCGATGGAGTTTCGAATCAGGTGAATGAGCGGATCGGAGAGCTGATCGATCATGGTTTTGTCGATCTCGGTATCTTCGCCGATCACGACGAGTTTAATCTCTTTGTCCACCTTTTTCGACGCATCACGCACCACGCGGCGCATCTTTTCGAAGGTGTCCTTGATGGGCACCATCCGCAGACTCATCACGCGGTTTTGAATCAGCCGCGTAATCTTGGAGAGGGTTTCGATGGTTTTGTTCAGCCCCTCGTCGTTGAGTTCCCGGATGCGCTTGTTTTCGCCCAGAAAGTTCTGCGCAATCACCAGCTCGCCGATGGAGTCAAACAGTTCGTCCAGTTTGGCGGTGTCGATCTTGACAAAGGAGCGCGCTTCGCTCTTTTTGGGTCCGGCGGCGGCGGTTTTGTTCTCGGCGGTTTCGTCGTCGGCCTTGGCTTCGGCGGGAACTTCTGCGGCGGCGGCTGCCTCTTTGGGCGCATCCTGCACCGGTTGCACGGCGGCGAACCTTTTGACCTCGTATTCGTTCTCCTCTAAAAACTCGAAGATTTCGACAATCTTCTCCAGCGGCTCCTTGCTGGCCAGGCGGATGCTCACGGGGCCGATCAGGCAGCGTTGGGGATCGAGCGCGTCCAGGGCGGGGATTTTGCTGAGATCCCATTTAGAATCGATAATCCGTCCCGACTCGGCCAGCAGTTTAAAGAAGGTGGCGTGATCGTAGCCGCGGAAGTAGATATCGTCGTCGGTTTTGAGGGTGATTTCGTAAAGCTGCTCATCCGGCTGCAGCGCCACTTCGGGCGCGGCGGCGGCTTCGGTGGTTTCGCCAAACTCGCTGGCGAGATCCCTTTGGGGTTTGGTTTCGGCCTTGGGCGCGGGGCTTCTGGGCGTTCCGCTCAGAAGCGACCGGATGCCCTCCAGACAGCGCTCGTAGTTTTCGGGCTGCCCCTCTTTGCCTTCGGTTTCGTAGGCCATGACCTCTTTAATCAGGTCGACCGCCTCCAAAAACAGATCGATCGTTTCGGCGGTGATTTCGTCATCGCTGGAGCGGAAGTGATCGAGCGCGTCTTCAAAGTTGTGAACAAACTTGCCCAGACGGGTAAAGCCAAAGGAGTTGGCGCTGCCCTTGAGGGTGTGCACGCCCCGGAAAAGCTCGTTGAGGATGTTTTTATCCGAAGGGTTCTCTTCGAAGTTTAAAATCTCGGTATCCAGCTTCTCGATAATCTCGCTGGCTTCCTCGATAAATATCTCTTTTAGTCGTTCTTTGTCCATGCCGCCCCCCAGTAAAAGGTTCCCATTTTTTCCATGCTAAATCCCTTTTCGTCAAAGAGGGGGATGTGCAGTTCGGGTTTGGTGACCTTAAGCGACGCGAGCAGCTGAAAGAGGGCCGAAGAGCCAAACTCGTCGGGGTGCTCCTCCTCCAGATCGATGCCGTCGATAAACTCCAGCCGGTCCTTGATAAAGGCGGCCAGCTCCTGAACCTCCAACAGATCGGAGTGCAGAGAAACCACCAGTCGATCGCCGTCGATATACATGGATGCTCCTTAGGCGGTTTTGGCGGTGCGTTCCAGCTCGGCCAGTTCGTCCTCGCTGAAGATATGTTCCAGGTCCAAAATCATGATCACCTCTTTTTCGGTGCGGATCATCTTTTGGATGTATCCCGCGTCGATCTCGGTGCCGAAGGTGGGCGGTTCGCTCATTTGGTCGGCGGTGGCGGTGCACACCTCTTCGACCTGATCGACCACGAAGCCGATGTTGTCGTTGCCGATGCGCACAATGATGATCGCCGTGTGCATCGTGGCCTCCACGGGGGCCATGCCAAAACGGGTGCGCATATCGACTACGGGAATAATGATGCCGCGCAGGTTCATCACGCCCCGCAGATAGGGCGGCGATTTGGGCACGCGGGTGGTTTTCATCAGGGCGATAATCTCTTTGACCGCCATGATGCTTACGCCGTAGGCCTCTTCCCCCAGATAGAAGGTTAGAAAACGCTCATTGCTGCCGGCGGCGGCGTGTTCTGCGTTTTGCATGGTTTAGATACCCAAGACCATCTTGATCGACTTCACCAGCTTGTCGTCGCTGAAGGGTTTGACCATCCAGCCGGTCACGCCGATCGTCTTGCCGCGGGTTTTCATATCGGCCGAGCTTTCGGTGGTGAGCACCAGAATGGGTTTGTTCTTGAAGTGTTCGTGCTGCTTGAGCGCGGCGGCGAGATCCAGACCGTTCATCTGGGGCATGTTGATGTCGGTGATGAGCAGATCAAAATCCACCTGCATTGCCAGCGCCTGAGTAAGAAACTCCTGCGGATTGAGATAGGTGGTTAGCGTGATGGCGCCGCTTTTGCCCATCTCCTCCAGCGCCATTTCGGCGGTGGCGAGAATGGTGCGGGAGTCATCCACAATAATTACTTTTTTGGCCATAAGCACCCCTTTGCAACGTTTGTCACGAATTTGCGCTAGCTTACCACAACTCACCCAAAGAATGTTGTCACGGCGGTTAGTGTACACTTCGCGCCATACGCATTTGTGACGAAGGAAAACGGTGGAGACAAACCGCTCGCTTGCAGGCCTTTCGGTTCTGCTGGTCGAAGATGACGAAGAGGTCCGATCGACGCTTAAATCCCTCTTGACGCGCTGGGGCGTGGAGGTACACGACGCGCCCGACGGCGAGGCGGGTTTTAGGCTGTATGAAGCGGTCAGGCCCCATGCGGTTGTGACCGATATTCAGATGCCCCGCATGGACGGCTTTGCGATGATCCGCGCCATCCGCGTGCTCTCCCCCCGCATTCCCGTCACCGTTATCACGGCCCACAGCGATCACGCCTATCTGGTGAAGGCGATCGAACTGGGGCTGGATCATCTGCTCTTTAAACCGGTCTCCGCGCCGCAGCTTCGCGCCGTGCTGGAGAAGGTGCATGATCGTATCCGTCTGGAGAGCGAAATCAACAAAGAACGGCAGTATTACAAGGCGTTGATGGCCGCAACGATCGTCTCCAAAACCGACCCCAAGGGGGTGATTACCGACGTCAACGACAACTTCTGCCAAATCAGCGGTTTTACCCGCGAAGAGCTCATCGGAAAACCGCACAATATCGTGCGCCATCCCGATATGCCCGCCGAGGGGTTTAGGGCGATGTGGGAGACGATCGGCAGCGGGCAGATTTGGCACGGACAGGTCAAAAACCGCAAAAAGGGCGGCGGTTACTATATTGTCAGCACGACGATCGTCCCGCTGCTCGATGATCGGGGCCGTATTGCGGAATATATCTCCATTCGTCAGGACGTGACCGATCTGGAGCGGCTGCGCGAAGAGGTGCAGCGCCAGCAGGAGGCCCAGCGTAAACAGCAGACCGCGCAGGCGGTTTCCCACGCCCGCGAATCGTTGCTGCTGGTTTTTACCCACGAGCTTAAAACGCCGCTCAATGCCATCATCAACTTCAGCGAATATGTGCGCAAAAGCATTGCCAAAAGCACGCTGGAAAACCGCGACAAGCTCACCCAGCTGCTGGATGCCGTGCGCGCAAACGCCTACTATATGCTCGAAAATATCACCAATACGCTCGATATCGCCAAACTCAAATCGGGCAAGCTGGTGTTTCACAAGTCGAGCTTTAACGCCTATGATCTCATCGAGCAGATGATGGCCCGCCACGCTTCGCTTCTGGAAGAGCAGGGGGCCACGGCGGCGTTCGAGGGCGATCGCGCCTGCTATCTGGCCAGCGATGAGTTGCGCGTGCGGCAAATTTTGTCCAATCTGTACTCCAACGCCATCAAGTACGGGAATGGTAAGATTCTTGTGACATTATCCTGCGAGAACGAGGGGGTCACCGTCACGGTCGAGGACGACGGGGCGGGCATCGCGGGAAAGCCGGAGCTATTTGAACTATTTGAACAGGGGGATGCGGAGGAGATGAAGCGGGCTTCCAAGGGAACGGGGATCGGTTTGCATTTTGTCAAGCTGCTTTGCGACGGCTTGGGAATTCAAACCCGCGTCGAAACCTCCGATCGCCTGGGCGGAACCCGGTTTGCGCTGGTGTTTCCCGGACGCAAGGGGCGCGCATGAAACGCCGTGTGCTGGTGGTGGACGACAACCCTAACAACAAGCTGACCCTCGAGCTGCTACTGGAGGAGTTCGAGGTTGAGATTCTCAGTGCCGAAAACGGCGAAGAGGCGGTGAAAATCTGCCGCGAAACGCCGGTGGATCTGGTCTTTATGGATCTGATGATGCCGGTGATGGACGGGATTGAAGCCACCCGGCGCATCCGCGATTTTGACGCGAAGGTGATGATTATCGCCGTCACCGCGCTCGATGACGAGGCTTCCAAGGAGCGGATGCTCCGTTACGGCGCGGAGGATTACATCCGCAAGCCCATCGATCCCGAAATCTTTACCCGCCGGGTTAAAAACTATCTGGAGCTGATCGCATGGCGATCGGCCAAGGGTCAGGCGGAAAACAGCGCCGCGGTCAACCTCTTTGATGCGCGGGTCTTTTACCGCAGCAGTCTTTTTAGGATTCTCAACCGTCAGGCGCTGGCGGAGTTTTGGGAGTTTTTCCTCTCCGACAGCCAAAAGCGGGTGGAGAATCTGGTTGAGTGCGTGCGGGTGGTTTACGCGCTGGGCGGCTGGCTGCTTAAAAGCGGCCACGGGGGTTTTACGATCACCAGCGAAGAGAACGAAGAGTGCCTTTATCTGACGCTTGAGGGGGTGGGTTTTGTCTCCTCGGCGGTGGTGCGCAACGTTTTGCTGCGCAACTATCCGGGCGGCATCTTTATGCTCGAAGGCAACAAGCTCTCCTTCCGGCTGCGAAAAGGGGCGAGCACGGAGGAGGCGGCACAGGCGGTCAAGCAGCTCAGCAGCGAAGAGCAGAGTGTTTTGCGCATGTCCCACGTGGATAAGATCAGCGCCCGCGAATATGTGGAGCAGACGCCTGTTTCGCTGATGGACAAGATTGAAGCCCTTGAGGAGCTGGAGGATCAAATCGACGTGTCGATCGTGGAGTTCGAGGCGCATCCTTCGACCGAGAAGCTGGGGCTCATTGCCGATCGGCTGCTCTCCTACGACGAAGTGATCAACGCGATGTTCGAGTTTCAGCATCTGGCCTTTGCGATCAGTTCGCTCGCAGAGTTTCTGCGCCGCATCGATCAGGCTTCGCTCGATGAGAAAAAGGTCAAGAAGATGGTCTCGCTGCTTTCGAACGTGCTGGCGGATCTGGCCAGTTGGCGCAAGACGATCTTTATCAATCAGGACACCAGCGACATTCACTATCTCGACAGCTCGCTGCTGAGCTCCTGCTTGCAAATCGAGATGATCTACGAAGAGAAGAAACTGGAATCGGGGGAGGAAGATGATGACGGAATTGAGTTCTTCCAAGGCGCTCTCCGGCGGGGAGTTGCGCCCGATCGACATTATGGTGGTGGATGACGCCGAAGATGTCCGGGCGATGCTTGTCGCCGTGTGCGCCCGGATCGAGGGGGTTCAGGTCCGGCAAGCCGCCAGCGGCGCGCAGGCGGTAGCGCTGGCGCTGGAGGCCCGGCCCGACCTGGTGCTGATGGATCTGATGATGCCCGAAATGGACGGCTTCGAGGCAACTTTGCGCCTGAAGGAGATCTATCCGCACACGATCGTGCTGGCGGTCACGGCGGTGCTGGACGAGGCGACCGAGCGCAAAATCCGCCGTCAGGGAGCCAGCGGCTATATTCGCAAGCCCATCACCGAACCCGGCCGTGTGCGTTATAAGATTGCCAACTTTGTTAACCATCTGCGCCGGGGTCATGCGGTCGGGGTTTTCGGGGTTGAGCGCGAGGCTTTAAACCCCTTTAGCGCCGAAATCCGCGCGGTGAAAACGCTGGTGAACGTGGCCACCGAAGCGGACATGATGGACTTGGGGCTGTGGCTGATTGAGCGCTACATGACCCACCATGTGACGCAGGGGGTCGAGTTTAACCGGTCGCTGGATCTGCTCTATGGCGTCATCAGCCATGCGCTGCGCAACCATGTGCCCACGGCGGTGCATATCGAGGAGAACTACGAGTGGCTCTTTTTGATTGTTTCGCTCTATGAACCCATCAATAAAGAGGCGATGGACGAGCGGTTTGAATCGACCATCGGCATGCACGTGCGGGCGGAGGAGAACCGCTTGAATATTCGCATCCGGTTGCGCACGGACGAGAGTGAAGCCCAAGCGCCCGTCTCCGTGGCGCCCGCCGCCGCGATTGTCGAGCAGGAGTCCAAACCCCAAGCACCCGCCCGCGCCATCGACGAGGGCGAACGGCAACTGCTGCGCCAATCCCATGTGGAGAAGCTTTCGGCGACCGATTATCTGGCTACCCTCTCCGACAGCGATCTGCACGAGGTGCAGGATATGCGCGAGATCGAAGAGGAGTGGATGTCGGCCCTTGGTGAGCTGGAGCAGCGCTTTAGCGTCGAAAATCTCCACGGTGTGGGGCAGGCGGCGGCGCGTTATGCGGGGGTGGTCAACAGCCTCTATGAGTTTGCGACGCTGGGGTATGCGCTCTCCTCTCTGGCGGTGCTGATTCAAGGGGCCGACGAGGCGTTACTGGAGCGGGTTGCGCCGCCGCGCTTGATGATTTTGCTTTCGGGGATGCTGGAGGATATGCAAAAGTGGCGGGATACCATTTTTGTACGGCGCGATACAAACGATATTCACTATCTGGACAGCTCGCTTTTAAGCTCCTGCATGCAGATTGAAGCGCTGCTGCTCAATCAAGAGGTGGCGGTCGAAGAGGGCGAAGACGAATTGGAGCTGTTCTAACGCCCAAAGGGGGCCAAGTGGGAACTTTCTTTGCTTACGAGTGGGAGCATCAAGGGAGCCCCATGACCGTAACGTTGCACGCCAAAGAGATTCGCATCAGTGTCGAAGAGGGATCGCTCAACCACCTGATCGTTAAAAACTTCGTGCAAAAATATTTCTCCAACGTGCTGACCCTCTCGGGCACGCTGGTGATTTTTCACAACGAATCGGAACTCTCTCAGAAACGCTATTTCTTCCAGTGGCTCTACTCCGCCTACCGTAAAAAACGCCAAGATATTTCCCCCGCCTTTTTGAAAATGCTCCAAGGCGCCGCCGCCTTCCCCATCCGCGTGCGGGTGATGGGTCGCAAAAAACCGGTTCAGGCGGTTTCGGTTCGCTTGTGGGTGCCTGCCGATGATCGCTTCTGCCTGCTGATCGAACCGGCGGGATCGTTAATGGTTAACTACTTCAGGCAGCGTTTTTCGTCCTTTTTGTTGCAGCAAAGGGCGGTTGCCTGGCTGGAGATCAAGTCCGATCCCGACGCGCTGACGATTTTGTCCGAACTGCTGGGCAGAGCTCAAATCATGGCCCAGCCCGTCACCTACCGTTATGAAAAAATCCAGCTTGATAGACTGCTGAGCCGCGCGCAGCAAAGCGATCGCCAAGAGCAAAAACAGCGCTTTTTCCGTTTGGTGATCGAAGAGGATGCGAAGCTTAAGGAGGCATATCAGCTGCTTGGATGCGCTCAAGGGGCGGACGCGCAGAGCGTTAAGAAATGCTACCGGGATTTGGCGCGGCGGTTTCACCCCGACCGCGCCTTTAGCGAAGGCGAAGCGGCGGTGGCGGAGATGACCCGCCGCTTCCATGCGATTAACGCGGCCTACGAGCTGATCTGCGATCAGGCCCGTTCGGCCTGATTACTGCTTCTTGGCCTTGCCGCCGATGATGAAGCGGAGCGCATTGAGGCGGATAAAGCCTGCCGCGTCTTTTTGGTTATAGACTTCGTCCTTTTCAAAGGTCGAATAGGCGGCGTTAAAGAGCGAGCGGGGCGCCTTGCGGCCCAGGATGCTGACGTTGCCCTTGTAGAGTTTAACGCGCACCGTGCCGGTGACGTTTTCCTGTGTGGCGTCGATGGCAGCTTGGAGCATTTTGCGCTCGTTCGACCACCAGTAGCCGTTGTAGATCAGCTCGGCGTAGCGGGGCATCAGTTCGTCTTTGGTGTGTGCTTCGCCGCGGTCAAGGGTGATCGATTCGATGGCGCGGTGGGCTTTGAGCAAAATGGTGCCACCCGGCGTTTCGTAGCAGCCGCGGGACTTCATGCCCACATAGCGGTTTTCGACGATGTCGGCGCGGCCCACGCCGTGTTTGCCGCCCAGATCGTTGAGCTTTTTCAGCAGCGTCGCGGGGCTGAGTTTTTCGCCGTTAATGCTGACCGCGTCACCCTTCTCAAAACCAATCTCAATGATTTCGGCTTTATCCGGCGCGGCTTCGGGGGAAACGCTCCAGCGCCACATGGCCTCTTCGGCCTCCGCCCACGGGTCTTCGAGCACCTTGCCCTCGTAGGAGATGTGCAGCAGGTTCGCGTCCATGCTGTACGGGCTGGCTTCGGTGTTTTTCTTCTCGATGGGAATGCCGTGATCGGCGGCGAATTTCAGCAGCGCTTCGCGGGAGTTGAGATCCCACTCGCGCCACGGGGCGATAATGGTGATATCGGGGTTGAACGACAGATAACCCAGCTCGAAACGCACCTGATCGTTACCCTTGCCGGTTGCGCCGTGACTGACGGCGTCGGCGCCCATTTGCGCGGCGATCTCCATTTGCGCCTTGGCGATCAGCGGGCGGGCGATGGAGGTGCCCAGCAGGTATTCGCCTTCATAAATGGTGTTGGCGCGGAACATCGGGAAAACGAAGTCGCGCACGAACTCTTCGCGCAGGTCTTTAATGAAGATGTTTTCGGGTTTGATGCCCAGCTTCAATGCCTTGGCGCGCGCGGGTTCGAGCTCTTCGCCCTGGCCCAGATCGGCGGTGAAGGTGATCACTTCGCAGTTGTATTCGGTTTGTAGCCACTTAAGAATAACTGAGGTATCCAGCCCGCCGGAGTAGGCGAGCACGACTTTTTTGACCGGTTTTTTCATCAATAATTTCCTTGGGTGAAATTTTCGCGGAAGTGTAGCACAGGGCGGTTGGGGCTTAGCCCAACCGTTCGGTTACGCTCAGCCCGTGGGCGGTGAGGCCTTCAACTTTGGCCAGTTCGCTGCACGCTTCGGCCACTTCGGCAAACCCTTTTTTGCTAAAGCTGATAATGGAGCTTTTTTTCATAAAGTTTTCAACCCCGAGCGGGCTAAAGAAGCGCGCCGTGCCGCCGGTGGGCAGGGTGTGGTTGGGGCCGGCGACGTAATCGCCGATCGCCTCGGGGGTAAATTCGCCTAGGAAGATGGCCCCCGCGTGGCGGATATGGGGCAGCAGCGCATAGGGGTTTTTGGTGATGACTTCGAGGTGTTCGGGGGCGATGCGGTTCATCAGCTTGACCGCTTCATCGAGGTTTTTGGTCACAATGACCGCGCCGCGGCTTTCGATCGAATCGCGGGCGATCGCCGCGCGCTCGATGCGGTTAAGCGTGTGGTAAATCTCGCCCACGACCTTCAGCGCTAAATCCTTGCTGGGGGTGATCAGAATGCTGGAAGCCATCTCGTCGTGTTCGGCTTGACTGAGCAGATCGATCGCTAACTGACTGGGTTTGGCCGAATCGTCGGCGATAATGCCGATTTCGCTCGGCCCGGCGATCATGTCGATGTTGACATCGCCGAAAACCAGTTTTTTGGCGGTGGCCACAAAGATATTGCCCGGTCCGCTGATGACGTCCACCTTGGGGATTGATGCGGTGCCGTAGGCCATGGCCGCAATGGCGCTGGCGCCGCCGACTTTAAAGAGCTTTTGGATGCCGCACAGGTGCGCGGCGGCCAGCACCAGAGGGCTCAGTTCGTTATCCGGCGCGGGCACGCAGACAACCAGCTCTTTGACCCCGGCCACCTGCGCGGGGATGGCGTTCATCAAAAGGCTGCTGGGGTAGGCCGCTTTGCCGCCGGGAATATAAAGCCCTGCGCGATCGACGGGGGTGACCTTCTGGCCCAGCATGGTGCCGTTGTCGTCAAAGTCGAACCAGCTTTTGGGGAGCTGTTTTTCGTGGAAGGCGCGGATCCGTTTGGCGGCCAGCTCCAGTGCGGCTTGAAGCTTTTTGTCGGTGCCTTCCCATGCCTTTTTCATTTCGGCGGGGGAGACGGCCAGATCGGCGGCGGCTTTGGGTTGCCAGCGGTCAAAACGGCCGATATGCTCGATCAGCGCGCCGTCGCCCTTGGCGCGGACTTCGGCGATAATGCCTTCGACCGCATGGCTGACTTTTTTAATATCCATTGCACCGCGGGTGAGAAGCGAAGCAAATTGCGCTTCGAAATCGGCGCTTTGGGTTTCGATAACTTTCATGGAGCCCCCTTGTTGGTGGGCGTTATTTTAGCCTAAAGAATCTCCCGTTGCCCTTTGCTGTTTTGTTCGCTTAAAACCCCGGTTTTTTCCAGTTGCTCCACAATCCGCGCGGCGCGGTTGTAGCCGATCTGCAGGCGGCGCTGGATGTAGCTGATGGAGCTTTTGCGCTCGCTGAGCACGATTTGGCGGGCCTCTTCGTACATCTCGTCCAGCTCTTCGTCGATCGCGCCGCCGCCCTCGCTGCTGCCCGAAGAGAGATCGCCCCCTTCAACCAAAAAGCTGTTGTCGTATTCGGGCGGGCGCTGATCTTTTAAGAATTCGACGATTTTTTCAATCTCTTTTTCGCTGCTAAAGGGGGCGTGCAAGCGCACCAGTCCCACGCTTCCGGGCGGGGTAAAGAGCATATCGCCGCGTCCTAATAGGCTGTCGGCCCCTTGGCTGTCTAAAATCACCTTCGAGTCGATTTTGCTGCCCACGCGGTAGCTGATGCGGCTGGGCAGGTTGGCTTTAATCAGGCCCGTAATGACATCGACGCTGGGGCGCTGGGTGGCGACAATCAGGTGAATGCCCGATGCGCGCGCCATCTGCGCCAGCCGGGCGATCGAGACCTCTACATCCTTGCCGCCGGTCATCATCAAATCCGCGAGCTCGTCGATCACCACCACAATAAAGGGCAGCGGTTCAAAACCCTCCTCTTTGGCCTTTTGGTTGTAGCCTTCGATGTTTTTGGTTTTGGTTTTGCTCATCATCAGGTAGCGGCGTTCCATCTCGGCCACAGTATTAGCCAGCGCCGCGATCGCCTGTTTGGGCTTGGTAATCACGGGTGTGAGCAGATGGGGAATGTCGTTATAGATGCTAAATTCCAGCATTTTCGGATCGACCATAATCATCCGCAGGGTATCGGGGGAGTTGCGGTACAGCAGCGACAAAATCATTGCGTTGATCCCCACCGATTTACCGCTGCCGGTGGTTCCGGCAATGAGCAGGTGCGGCAGCTTTTTTAGATCGGTGACAAAGGGGTTGCCCACAATGTCCTTGCCCAGCGCGATGGTGAGCGGGCTAGCGGCCTTTTGAAATAGTTCGCTGTCGAGTATTTCGCGCAGATAGATGGTTTCGTAGGTGGCGTTGGGAATTTCGATCCCCACAACGTCCTTGCCCGGAATGGGGGCTTGAATGCGGATGGTTTGCGCACGAAGCGCCATGGCAATGTCGTCTTCCAGACTCAAAATGCGCGAAACTTTAATATGGGCGGCGGGCTTGAATTCGAAGGTGGTCACCACCGGACCGGTATAGGTGCGCACCACATCCCCTTCGATTTTGAACATCCGCAGCTTTTCGAGCAGATCGGCGATCTTTTCGTCGATCTCGCTTTCGTTGACCTCGGTTTTTTTAGCCGGCGGCTGACCTAGGAACTCCAGGGGCGGCAGGCGGTAATCGCGGGGTTTTTCGCTTTCGCCCCGCTCGACCTGATCGAGCAGTTTGCGGTTTTCCTCCAGCTCGCGGACAATCTTGACCTCGCCCTTGGGCTCAAGGGGCGCCGCCGGAGTTTTGGGGGCGGGCGCAGGGACGGGCGCAAGTTCAAAGGGCGGTTCATCATCGATCGGCTCTTTGGGCGCGGGCGCGGGCTCGCTTTTCCATCCGGCGGCCTCCAGCACGGCCAGCCGCCGCCTGTCGGAAGGCTCGGCCTCGAACTGCTCTTCATCCAGCGCCAAAATCTCCTGCTGTTTTTGCTTGAGATAGGCTTCCATCTCTTCGGGGCGGGTTCGCTCACTCTCGCGCACGATTTCGCGCGGGGGGAGGGGAATCTCCTCTAAAGGCTGTCTGGTCTGGCGGCCCAAAATATCCGCAAAGGAGTCCTTGGTCGCCTCCTTGAAGTTGGCCCAGTGTTCAAAAAGACGGCTTTGGGGAAGCCTGCGGGCTAAAAAGCGCAAAATATCGAGCATCGAAAGTTCAAAGGCCAGCATCCAGCCGTTGAGCACCAGAAAAAAGCCGAAAATCGCCACTCCGGCGCTGCCCACAAAGGGGCCGAAGGCGGCGTTGAGGTGGTTGCCCAGCAGCCCCGCATCGAAAAAAAGCGCCTGAAAAATCAAAACCGCGAAGGTGAAGAGCAAAAAGGCCGCCACAATCTCCAGCCGCCGTCTGGGGATACCCGGATGTTTGTAGGCGCGGTAAAGCCCGAAAAAAACAAAGGGCGGCAGCAGGTAAACCGCCGGACCGAAGGCCAAAAGCAGCAGGTCGGCCAGTTCGGTGCCGTAGGCGCCCACCTGCGTGGCCGAACCGACGTACAAAGCGATGGCGACATAACTTAAAAGGGCCAAGCCCAGCAGAAATAGGGTTTCTCTAATCACGCGCGGATTATTTCAAAAAGTTCACAAGAGAGAGCTGATTGATCCGCCCGATGGTCGAAAGCAGGGCCTGATAGGCGATGCTCTGCTGGTTCATCCGCATCACCGCTTCGCCGATGTCGGCATCGAGCACCATCGATTTGAGTTCGCTGACGTTGAGCACCATCATTTCCGATTTTTCGTAGGTCAGCTGCAGGGCAATGCCCACCGCGCCGTTTTTGGTGTGAATCTGGTTGAGGTGATCGAGCATATGGTCAATCATATAGATGGCGTTTTGAATCCCCATGTTGCGGGCGGCCAGATCGCTGTTGCCGTCGGGGCGCGTCTGTCCGGTTTTGACCGCCGCGATCGCCTCGCGCATTTGACCAAAGATGTTGACGCGGGCTTGATCGATAGTTAAGGCGTTGTTGGCGGCAAAGGTCAGCGCCGGGGATTTGTCCACCTGCATATCGATGGTGGCGCCCTCAAAGGCGAAGTTGATCGAAACGGGACTGACGCCCAGATTGGTGTTGTCGCGCACGATCAAGCGGCCTTCGATAATCTCGGTCACAAAACCGCCGTTGCCCGGCCCGTCGCCAAAGCCGCTGTCAAGGGCGTCGCGCAGCTCCTGAAGGGTGTTGTTTTCGTTCAGGGTGACGGTGGCGGCGTTGCCGTTGTAGTCGGTGCCGCTGAGCACCAGATTGCCCGTGAAGTTAAACCCGAACACCTCGCTAAGCGGCCGATCGGTACGGGTGTCTTTAATGTCCCAGCCCGGTTCGCCCTTGGCGCCGGTATAGGTCTGCAAAAGCCCCTTGGTGGAGACGTGGTTGTAGCTGTCGAAGCGATCGGTGTCGGCGTCAAAGAGGGAGATTTGCATCTTAGACTGGCTGGTGGTCAGGTCTTTGACCTTGAGTTTTCCGGTGTTGTCCAAAGAGGCTTCAACCTGCTTGAGCGAATCGGCTGCCGCTTTATTCCATGCTTCGTAGGAGCCGTCGGCGGGGAGGTTGCCCGAAAGCGTCATCCCCATAACGCTCATAAGCTGCTGGTAGGTCACCCCCTTGAGATTCTCTTCCTTAACCTGCAGACCGTCGGCGTAGGGAATCAGCGTCTGTTTGGTGTAGCCGCTGGCGGTGGTCTGGTTGCCGTTTTGGTCGAAAATATCGTACACGGGGCCGGGGGTGGGCTCGATCACCTGAAAGGTGGAGAGGCGGCCGTTTTCATCGGGGATGTCGCGGAGGGTGACTTCGACGAGTTTGCGCTGCCCCGTGATGTCGGCAATTTCCAGATGAAGCTTTTTTTCCTCCAGCGATCCGGTGCCGGCCACGGCGGAGAGTTCGGTTTGCGCGGTGGCGTAGCTGCTGTCGGCGCGCAGGGTTTGGGAGACGGTGGCGCTCAATACCGAACCGGCTTTTTCAAAGCGGGCGCGGTCATAGCTGACGGCGTCGTTGGCGGCAAAGGCGAGCACTTTCTCGCCGCCGGTATTTTGGGCGGTGAGGCGGATGCCCTGAAGCAGGGAGTGGATTTTCTCTTCGTCGGGGACGCTCGGGCCGCTGGCGGCGTTATCGTAGATGGCGAGGTTGCCATTTAACAAATCCACGTCGAAACTGCCGCCGAGATCGGCTTGCAGGGCGGTCTTGATTTCGCCCATCAGGTTTTCGAGGGTGGTGTGGATGGTGATGGGGATAGTCCGGTCAATGCCGTTGATGTTCAGGGTGAGCTGATCGACGTTGCCGCCCATGACCGACTGAACGGTGTCGTATTTGGTGGCTTCGTCCTCGTTGTCCTGACGGCGCAGGGTGGTGTTGAAGCGGAAGATGCGGTTGTCGAAAACGTCCTGACGGGTGGCGACGGCCTCTTCGGTGCGGGCGTAACCGTAGCCGCTCTTGTTAAATTCGAAAATCAGCGCATCTTCCGTGGCGGTGATTTCGTTGATGTCATCGGTTTTGAGGCTGGAGCCGACCATGTGAAAATCGGTCAGCATCCGGCCCGATTTGACATCTTTGATCTCGATATGGCCAAACTCGCTCAGGGTGACATCGACGGCTTTGGAGAGATTGGTGTTGCCCATCTCGCGGCCGATCTGGTTGAGCAGATCGTTGACGGTGCCGAAGTTGTCCATCTCGATGCGGGACTTAAATGCCTCGCCGTCGGGGCGGCGTCCGCGCAGGTAGAAATAGGTCGGCTGGCTGTCATCGGGCTGGCCGACGAGATCGCGGATGGAGTCGGTTCCCTGAATGGGGGTTTGGGTGTCCACGCCGTAGGGGTCGGTTTTGTCCAGCACGCGGTGGTGAAGCTGGGTCTGGTTCCATAGCGGCATGTTGGTGGTCATCCGCTTGGCGTAGTTGGCGTCCATGCCGAACATCAGGGTGTAGCCGTCGGTGTTGTAGGGCAGCTCCAGACGATCGCCCGCCTGGGCTTTGATTTTTTCGTTGTTGCCGTAGTAATTGCCCAGCTCGTCGAAGGGCTTTTGCTTCATGTTGGTGCCGGAGAAGAGGAAGTTGCCGTTAATGGAGGTGTTGGCCACGTCCAGCACGTTGAACATCAACGCCTCCAAATCGCCCGCAAGCGCCGCGTAGCTGGTGGGGGAGTGGACATCGTTGGCCGCGTGAACCAGTTTGACCTTGAAGCTTTCGAGGGCCTCTTTCATCTGGCTGATGGCCACGTCGGTGTTGTCGGAGTAGGTTTTGGCCTTTTGGGTGCTGTCGGAAACCTGCAGCAGCGTCGCTTTTTCGTTGATGAGGCGCAGGGTGTCTTGATAGACGGTGCTGTTTTGGTAACCGAACTGAATTTTCAAACCGCTGCTGATCTGGTTATTGACCTCCAGCAGATTGGAGAGGTTTCTTTGCTGGTTATTGATAAAGTTGGTGTAAACAGCCGACGAACCGACGCGCATTCCATACTCCTTGCCGGACTTTGGAACTCTAAAGCAATTTCAGTTCCCAACGTCCCGGTGCCGGGGATAAATCGGCACCGGGTGACGGGGGTTTAATTGGCGTGGGAGATTTGGCTGCGGAGTTTGTTTTTCATCTTGAGCTTGGCAAACTCCTGCATATCTTCGATGGAGTCGTGCTCATCCATGATGTCCACATCCAGAAGCTGCTCGATCGCGTCTTCCAGAGTAACGATCCCGGCGGTTTGGCCGTAGTTGTCCACCACCAAAAAGAGGTGCTCTTTGCGCTGGATAAACATATCCAGCACCTTTAAAACGGGGATGTTTTCGGAGATGCGGAAAACGGGAACCATAATCTCCTCAAGCCGCCGATCGCCGCGTTCGCAGATCTCCTCTTCCATGATCTTTTTGGCAAAAACCACGCCGACGACATCGTCGATATTAGCATCGTAAATGGGAATGCGCGATCGCACGAAGACTTCGCGCATCTTCACCGCATCGGCGACGCGCACATCCTTTTGCAAAGCAAAAACCACGCTGCGGGGGGTGAGGATGTCGCGCACCTTGTCGTTGGCCAAAGAGAGCAGATTTTCGATGAGGTCCACCTCTTTTTCCCGCACGACGCCGCTGCGCTCGCCCAGCTCGGTGATGGCCAGAATCTCATCGCGGCTGATGGAGTGCTGGTGCCCGCCGTTTTTGCCGATCAGGCGGGTTAGCACCGTGGAGATCAGCGTAAAGGGGTAGGTCAGCACGGTCAGAACGCGGATGATCGAGGCCGCTTTGGGGGCCAGGGGTTTCCAGTAGGTTGCGCCGATGGTTTTGGGCACAATCTCGGATAGATACAAGATCAGAAGCGTCAGGATGACGGAGATGGCCACCATATACTCTTCGCCAAAGAGCTTGGCCGCCTCTACGCCTACGCCCGCCGCGCCGATGGTGTGGGCAAAGGTGTTCAGGGTGAGGATGGCGGAGATGGACTTGTCCAGATCGCGCTTGACCTCTTTGAGTTTCGTTGCCGCCGCCGGATCGCTTTTGGAGAGCGAATGGATATACGAGGGGGTGGTCGAAAGCAGCACCGCTTCCAAAATGGAGCACAAAAACGAGAGCCCGAGCGCCAAAAACAGGTAAACAAAGAGCATAGTCATAGGCTCAACCTGCGATCGATACGGGAAGGGTGGGGTGATTCAAACGGGAAAAACCGAAAAGAAAAGATAAGCCGTCTCTATGAAAGATACAACTGTTGGGGTCCGCCAAGCGATTCCTTGAAGTGGGTAAATTATGGAGAATCGCGGCCATTTTATCGGCAGGGCTCTTAAGGAAAACTGATTTTGAAAAAACGTGCTACCATAGGCCCCCACGGAAGGCAGGAGTCCATGAAAAAGAGCGATGAAGCGGAAAACAGCGTCCGGTGCCGATCGTTCATCTTTGAGGTGCTGGCCGATTCGCCGCACCTGCTTCGCTGTCACGACGAGACGGGCGCTGCGGTTTTTTTTAACAAGGCTTGGCTGGAGTTTCGCGGCCGCAGGCTGGAAGAGGAGATCGGCTGGGGTTGGCTGCAGGGGGTGCATCCCGACTCGCAAGCTTCGATCAAAGAGGAGATGAAGGCCTCCTTCGCGCGGCGGGAGAGTTTTGAACTGAACTACCGGCTTAGAAGCAAAGAGGGTGATTACCACTTTATCAGCGATCGTATCCGTCCCTACGGCGCAGGGGAGTTGGGCGGCGGCTTTATCGCGTCGTGCTTTGACGTGCAGGATTTTATTGCCCAAGAGACCCGTTTAAGCAGCTTTGCCAATGCGCTGGAGCAGACGGCGGATATTTTGGTCATTACCGATCTGAAGGGGACGATCGAGTACGTAAACCGCGCCTTTGAGCGGACGACGGGTTATAGCCGCGGCGAGGCGATCGGGCTGAATCCGAGAATCCTTAAATCGGGCTACCACGATCAGGCCTTTTACCGGCAGATGTGGGAGCGTATTGTCGGCGGGCAGGTTTTTACGGGGCTGCTGATCAACCGACGCAAGGACGGTTCGCTTTACGATGAAGAGGTGGTTATCAGCCCGCTTAAGGACAGCGAAGGGCGCATTACCCGTTTTGTGGCCACGGGCCGCGACGTCACCGATAAAAACGAGATTTTAGAGCAGCTCAAAATCACCAAGGCGATCATCGACAACAGCTCCGATGCGATCTATTTGATTACCCTTGACGGGCACCTCTTTTTTGCCAGCGAGGCGGCCGAGAAGATGCTGGGCTACGCGCCAGGGCAGATGACGGGGTTGCCGCTGAGCGAAGTGGACGTCCAGCCGCTTTCGCCCGAAGCGTTTCAGGCGGTTGTGGCGCAGGTGCGAAAAAGCGGGCGGATGGTTTTTGAGGGCGCGCACCGGACGCAAAGCGGCCAGAGCGTCGAGGTGGAGATTGCCGTTTCCCATATGACCTATCACGCTCAGGAGATTTTGTGCGCCATCGTGCGGGATATCCGCTGGCGCAAGGAGACCCAGCGGCAGTTGCGCGTGCAGGCCGAAGCGCTTAAAACCCTGAACGCTTCGCTTGAGGAGCGCATCGCTTCGGAGCTGCGCCGCCGCATGGAGAAGGAGCGGCTGCTCTCGGCCATTTATGACGCCGCCAACGTGGGCGTGAGCGTCACGGATGACGAAGGGCGGTTTGTGCACGTCAACGACGCCTTTTGCGAGCTGCACGGTTACGGCAAAGAGGAGCTGATCGGACAGAGCTTTTTGATGCTGGTGCCCCCGGAAAAGCACGCCTTTGCCAAAGAGGGTTACCGGGGCTTTTTGTGTCAGGGGCTTGAAGAGCGCGGTCTGGAGTGGAGCGTGACGCGCAAAGACGGCTCCAGCGCCGAGGTGCTGCTCAGCCGCAAAAGCATCGAAACCGAGCCGGGCAAGCGCCATATGATCAGCTTTTTTGTGGATGTGAGCGATCTTAAGGCCCTTGAGCGCGAGCACAAAATGCAAGAACAGCTCCTCATTCAGCAGTCAAAAATGGCCGCCATGGGCGAGATGATCGGCGCCATCGCCCACCAGTGGCGTCAACCGCTCAATGCCGTGGGACTCCGGGTGCAGGGGATCAAGCTCGATTACGAATACAACGAGCTGACTCAGGAGCGTCTGGATACGGCGGTGCGGGGCGTGATGGAAATTTTGATGCACATGTCCGCGACGATCGACGATTTTAGAAACTTCTTCAAGCCGGACAAAGCCCCGCAAAGCTTCGATCTGGTGGCGGCGGTTAAAAGCGCGGCGGCGCTGCTTGAGGCTCAGATGACCCACAACGGCATCCGGATCGAGTTTGAGGTCGAGGGCAATCCGCCGCCCCTGCGCCACGGTTACCCCAACGAGTTTAAACAGGCGGTGCTCAACCTGCTCTCCAACGCCAAGGACGCCATCGTCGAAAACCGCGCCAAGGGCGGCCGTATCCGCATCCGCTTTGAGAACCGGGGCGAGCGCGTGCGCGTGTCGATCGCCGATAACGGCGGCGGAATTCCCGAGACCGTCAAGGAGAAGATTTTCGAACCCTATTTCACCACCAAGGAGCCGGGCAAGGGCACGGGGATCGGGCTGTATATGAGCAAGATGATTATCGAACGCTCCCTAAGCGGACGGCTGGAGGCCAACAATATCGACGGGGGCGCGGAGTTTGTGATAACGGTGTAAGAGCCGGGCGTTATACTCAAAGAGCCGTCCCGTTGCCATGCGAAGAGAGCGGGCAGACTGCGCCGGTTTTCTTCGCCTTCGGGCCGATCGAAACGGGACGGCGGGGGTGGCGCGCAAGCGCAAAGGGTGTCTGTTGTTGTGAGGGGATTTGAGATGAAACCGATTTTGCCGAAGGCGTTGCCGCTTTCCGTTTTGTATGTGGAGGATGATGATTCGATCCGCCAGACCTTTGCCCATCAGCTTGAGCGGATGGTGGGGGGCCGCGTTTGGACTGCGGCCAACGGCGCGCAGGGGCTGGAGATTTTTGAGTCATACCGTCCCGATCTGGTCATCACCGATGTGAAAATGCCGGTGATGGACGGTTTGCAGATGGCCCGCCGCATCAAGGCGATGGGTTACAACACGCCGGTGATTGTCACCACCGCCCACGGGGAGAGCGATCTGCTGCTGAGCGCCGTTCAAAGCGGCATCAACGAGTTTTTGTTCAAACCCTTTGAGCTGGAGCCGATTGCGCAACTGCTGGATAAATACGCCTTCGCCCTCGAAAGCGACCGGGAGTTTGCGCGGATGCGTTCGCTGCTGGTGGCTTACAAGCGGGTGGTGGACGAAACCTTTTTCTTCTTTAGAACCGATGCCGCGCTGAAGCTGTTTTATCTCAACACCTATCTGCTCAAACGGCTCGATCGTCACGATTTGGAATTGGCCGGTCAGCCCCTTGAACGGCTCTTTGGGGAGGCGCCCACGGAGGCGCTCAGGGTGCTCAAAACGCAGGGGGCATGGCGCGGAAGGGTGCGGCTTTCGTGCAGCGGCGGAGGTTTTTTGATGGTGGAGCTGACCGCCGTGGCCCTGCGCGACGCTTCGGGCGCGGTGAGCGAATACGCCTTTATGGGGCAGGACGTGACCGAGCTGCAAGAGGCGCTGGAACAAAAATCCCAAGCCCTCGAAGAGCTCAACGCCACATTGAAAAAACGGGTCGAAACCGAAACGCGAAAACGGATGGAGACCGAAGTGCTCGTCTCCAGCATTTTTGAGAGCGCACAGGTGGGCATCTGCGTGACCGACAGCCGTTGCCGGTATGTCAAGGTCAACCGCACCTATGGCCGCATTTTCGGCTGCGAGCAGGAGACGCTGCTGGGCCAGCCCTTTTGGAGCGTGGCGTCCGGGGGCGATCGGGAGGCGCTTAAAAAGCTGTGCCGCTGCCTGCCCGAAGAGAGCGAGGAGGCGGCGCGGGAGTGGAGGGTTCACCGGCAGGACGGTTCGCCGTTTTATTTCTATGCCACCGTCGCGTCGCTGCAGACCCTTGACGGCGAAACCTACAAAATCTTTACCCTTTCGGACGTGACCGAACTCAAAGAGGCCCAAAACCGCCAAAAGGATCAAGAGAGCCTGCTGGTTCAGCAGTCCAAGCTCGCAGCCATGGGCGAAATGCTCGGCGCCATTGCCCACCAGTGGCGTCAACCCCTGACCGCCATCTCCGGCGCGGCGCTGAACTTGAGTCTCAAAAGCGAGCTGGGGGGCTTGGGCGAGGGGGAGCTGGAGCGCACGCTGGGCGAGATTGAGCGGCTAACCCAGCGCATGAGCGGCACGATCAACGACTTTATGGATTTTTTCCGTCCCAACAAGGAGCGCAGACGCTTTTTGGTGCAGGAGGCGGTCGATGAGGTGCTGGGCTTGCTTTCGGCCCAGCTGGGCCACCGCAATATCGCCGTGCAGACATCGGTGGGCGAAGCGGCGATCGTGGGGTGCAAAAACGAACTGGAGCAGGTACTGTTAAACCTGATCGGCAACGCCCGTGACGCCTTTGAAAATAAGCGTGTCCCCGAACGCACGGTGCGCATTTACGTGAGCGAATACGGCTGGAAGTGTGATATTGTCGTGGAAGACAATGCCGGCGGGATCGAGGAGAAGATTTTGGAGCGTATCGGCGAACCCTATTTCACCACCAAGGGGCCGGGCAAGGGGACGGGGATTGGGCTTTATATGTCCCGCATGATTGTCCGCAACAGCTTCGGTGGCGAGATTGTTGCCCGCAATACGTATGATGGAGCTAAGCGCAAAGGCGCGATGTTTATCGTTTCGATTCCCCGCCAAAAGGAGCCTTCGTGAGCAAAGCCAAGGAGCTAAAAACCGTCACCGGCGATCTCAGCGTGCTTTATGTGGAGGACGACGAAGCCATCCGGAGCCATCTGGCCCAAACGCTCAAACTCTTTTTCCGCGAAGTGTACGTGGCCGAAGATGGCAAAAAGGGTTTGGAGCTTTTTTTGGAGCGGATGCCCGATCTGGTGATTTCGGATATTCAGATGCCCCGTATGAACGGGCTGGAGATGGCGCGCCAGATCAAGTCGGTTAGCGATCGGATTCCGGTGCTTTTTACCACGGCCTACAGCGACGAGCGTTATTTTATCGACTCCATCGAGCTGGGGGTGGACCGCTATATTCTCAAGCCCATCGAGCAGGACCGTTTTTTGACGACGCTCTTTGCGGTGGCAAGAACGATTCTCGATCGCCGTCAGGCCGAGGAGTACGCCAAGCGTCAGGTGCAAAGCCGCATCAACGCCGCGAGCGAAAAGACGCTGCTTGACGCGATTAATCTTTATCCCAATCCCACGCTCATCTACTCCTACGAGGGCCGCCTTTTTGCCATGAACGACGCCTTTTTGCAGATGGCCGACAAGCCCGCGATCGAACGGCTGGGGGAGGGGGCGGCCTTGAGCGACCTTTTTGAGCGGCGCGAAGGGTTTTTGAGTGATTTGGCCTTGATTGACGAGGAGGACAAAAGCCGCAACCGCGTCATGATCAAAGGCCGCCACGGACGCAAGATTTATATTGTCGATTCCAGACAAATCGCCATGGGTGAAGAGGGCCGCCCGCGCATGGTTTACACCTTTACCGACGTGACGCGGCTGGAGTACGAGCGGCAAAAGAGCCAGAATCTTTCGACCTATCTGCGCGATCTGCTCTATCTGCGCAAGCGCGAACGCCCCGCATCCGGCACCCCGTCGCCCACGGCGGCGCCGGCCATTGCGCCGGTCGCGCCGGTTTTGGAGATCAGCCAGGAGGAGCGCGAGGTGCTCCGGCGCAGCCATGTTCACAAAACCACCGCCGCAGAGTATGTGCGCGAAATTGCCGGAGACGTGCTCGAAGAGATGGACGAACTGGGCGAGATCGAAAAGGAGCTTTCCGAATGGATTTCCGATTACGAAGAGCGGCCAAGCGACGAACTGCTCGCGCGCATCGGCGATCGGCTCGGGCAGTACGGGCGCACGGTGGCCAAGCTTTTTGAGTTTGGCGATCTGGCCTTTGCGCTGGAGCAGCTTGCGCGCTTTTTGCCCACGCTGCAAAGCGACGCGCTGAACGTGCGCCGGCTGGGCTTGCTGCTTGAAAGCGTGCGGCTGGATTTGACCAGTTGGCGGCGGATGATTTTTGTCACCCACGAAGCGCAGGATATTCACTACCTTGACAGCTCGCTTTTTAGCTCCTGTTTGCAGATCGAGCTGGATTTTGGCAGCAAAGAGAGCGCACAGGGCGACGAGAACGATCTGGACCTTTTTTGATGCTTGCGGGAGAGCTTAGGGCGCTGACCTCCGGGCTTTCGGCCCTTTATGTAGAAGATGAGGAGGCGATTAGAACCCCCGTTCTTTCTATTTTGCAAGCGCTCTTTGAGCGGGTCGATACGGCGCAAAACGGGCTGGAGGGGCTGATGGCCTACGAGCGCTTCCGCCCCGATGTGGTCATCACCGATATTCAGATGCCCCACATGGACGGCCTTTCTATGGCCAAGGCGCTGCGCAGCGAAAACCCCGCCCAAGCCATCGTCTTTGTGACGGCGCACGGCGAACCCCAGATGCTTATGGAGGCGATCGCATTGAATGCCGACGGCTATATCCCCAAGCCGATCGTCAAGGAGCAGTTTTACGATACGTTGGGCAAGGTGGCCCGCAAGATTATGCAGGCGCGGGAGTTGAGCTTTTACCACCACCATCTCGAAGAGGCGGTGCGGCTCAAAACCGGCGAGCTGGAGGCCCTCAACGACGAAATCAATCAAACGCTGGCCGAAACCATCACAACCCTTGGCGGTATTGCCGAAGCGCGCAGTCAGGAGACCGGACAGCACGTGCAGCGCGTGGCTCTTTACAGCGAACTGCTGGCAAAACTGGCGGGGCTGGGCGAGGATGAGGCGGCGCTTTTGAAGCTTATTTCCCCCATGCACGACGTGGGCAAGCTGGCGATTCCCGATGCGATTTTGAGCAAACCGGGCAAGCTCACCGAAGCGGAGTTTGAGCTGATGAAAACCCACACCGCCGTGGGATACGCCATGCTCAAAAGCTCCAGCCGCCCCATTTTTCAGATGGCGGCGATCGTCGCTTACGAACACCACGAACGCTACGACGGCAAGGGGTATCCGTGCGGCTTGGCGGGGGAGGCAATCCACCCCTTTGGCCGCATTACGGCGCTGGCGGATGTGTTTGACGCGCTTTTGAGCGATCGCGTTTACAAAGAGGCGTGGCCCGTCGAGCGGGTGGTCGAGTATATTCAAGCCGAAGCGGGCGGGCAGTTCGATCCTGCCTTGTGCGCGCTTTTCGTGGAGCATCTGCCCCGGTTTTTGGAGATTAAAGAGGCCTACCGGGGCGGCTGAACCGTTCGCTAAAAAGCTCTTGGGACTCGACGTCGCTGCGGTGCGCCGCTTCGATGGTGTAGCCGATTCTCGGCACGGTGCGGATAACGGTTTTGCCCAGTTTTTTGCGCATGCGGCTTAGGAGCGTATGGCGGCACGCTTCGGAGGTTTCGCACTCCCAGATCGCCTCTTCGATCACTTCGGCGGGAACCACCTTGCCGAGATTTTGCACCAGAAGGTGCATCAGCTTGCGTTCGGTTCCGGTCAGCGCAACCTCGCCGCCGTGGCCAAAAACGCGGTGATCGCCGCTGAGATAACGGTAGCCGCCGGGCAGCTCGACCGCTTCGAGGGGATCGAGCACGCGGCCAATCTTGATAAAAACCTCTTCGGGGAAAAAAGGCTGCCTAAAAACCTCGTCGCAGCCGCCTTGATAGGCCTTAAGCACGCTTTGGCGGCGGCCATCGCCGAGCCAGCCAAAGACCGGCATTCCGGGAAAGCGGCTCTTAACCGCCTGTGCCAGCGCCCAGCCGCTGACCTCGCCGTCGTCGCTGTCGAGATTGATCAACGCCAGATCGTAGAGTTTGCGGCTGAGGTTGTCATAGGCGTTGCATCCGCCCAAAAAGGCATCCACCGAATACCCCTTGGCGCGAAGTAGCGCAGCGAGGTTTTGGCTTTGGTCGTGATCGAGTAGCAAAATCATAAAATCTCCTTGAGTAAGTGCACGGGGATGTGAAGGTGGGTTTTGTCTGCGATCCACCGTTGCGCATCGCAAAACAGTTCGATCTCCGCGTCGATGAGCGTTTCTTGGGTTTCGATTTCCCGGCTTCCGGCCGGCGTGCGGACGCCAAAGGCTGCCAGCGGTCTTTGGCCCGCACTGATGATGATGTTGAGCCGGGCTTCGGCGGGAGTGGCCTTTAAAAATCTTGGGTCAATCCGCCAAAACAGCCAAGCTTTACCGGGGGCCGTCCAGGAAAGCCAGAGTCTGGGTTTGGGCAGGGGCGATCGTTCAGGCCGATCGGCCAGGGCGCGAAGCGCATTAAAGAGCCGTTTTGCCAACAGCCGCCTAAAGGCCCGCTGTGAACCGTAGATTAAAACCGACCTGTCTGCATGGTTGATCAGCTCGAAGCGCTGACTGTGAAGATAGGGGGCAATCCGCCGGATGAAAGTGCAGAGCAGGTCATGCAGATTAAACCACGCCTTGGGTCTTTTACGGATGCCTTGAAGGGGCAGGGCGGCAACGTTTAGAGAAAGGGGAACTTCAGACATGGAACCCTCCTTATGCATACGCAATCGGCGGCCTGATTTTCTTGAATCTTAAGAAATGATCAAGAGAATCAATATTTTTTTAACCGATCGTAATACTGAGAGGGTAAAAATAATCTACCCTCTTTGCAGGAATGGGAATGCCGGGCTTGACGCCGCGCAGAAAATACCGCGAAGAACAACCCTACTTGATTCTACTTACAACAAACTTACAATGTCTGATAATTTGGTTATTCATCTATTTGGGTGTTTCGTATCGCATCTGGAGGGACTCTATGGAAACTTTTTAAAGCTTACGGCTGAACATTTAATAATAATTACGTAAATCGTAGAGTCACACTTGACATTTTTTTGGGATTGATCCAGAATTCCCGGCTTAACGGAGGAGCCGATGGAATATCTCAAAATGTCTGAACTGGTGGAGAAAACCGGAGTCAACAAATCCACCCTTCTTTTCTATCTCAAAGAGGGGTTGCTGCCCGAGCCGATGAAGCTCAAACCCAACGTTTACCGTTACCACCCTAAGACGATCGAGGTGGTGAACTACATCAAGTATATGCAAAACACGCTCGGTTGCCCCATCGCGGAGATTAAAGAACACTGCGCCGCCCACGATATCGGCGGTGACAGTTCGATGCTTGCGGCGCTGGAGCAGATGAGCGGGGTCAAGGCGGGCTCGGCGGCCTATGACCGCGAAGGGATGCTCAAAGCCGCCGCCCTGAACGACGCGCAGCTTGGCAAGCTTGAGGAGGCGGGCCTGATTGTGCCGATCCGCGAGGGGCTTTACGGCGAGCGCGACGCGGAGATTGCATTGCTGGTCGGAGAGCTTGAGCGGTTTGGCAGCATGGAGCGCTACTGGTCGGCGATGGTGCGCGCCGCCAGGGAGTTGGCGGCCTTGGAGATGAGCGAGAGCGACCGGATGTATGCGGGGCTGAGCGATGAGGAGCACGCACGGCTGCACCGCCTGCAGATGGAGGTTATGCTGAAGCTGAAGCCCTATGTCTTTAACCGCCACACCATGCGGGCCTTTGAAAAGTGTCCGGTTCAGCGGGCCAAGGAGAACGGCGGCAAGGAGAAGCCATGCGGATAATCGCCCTTTGGAGTCTGCTGGCGGCGCTGGTGTGGGCTGCCACTTTGGCCGAGCTGATCGACGCGGCCCAAGGGGGCGATCTGGCCCGCGCGGGAGAGTGGCGGGTGCGGGCTGCCGAAGCGGCCCATGCGGCCACGGGGAGGAGCTATCTGCCTTCGGTGGATGTGGGCGTGCGTTTTAGCGAGGTGAACGAGGTGAGCATGGAACCGCAACTGGCGGCATCGGCCACGGTGAGCTGGGTGCTCTTTGACGGCTTTGCCCGCGAACATGAACTGAGCGCTCGACGCAGCGAATGGGAGGCCAGCCGGCTTGAGCAGACCGATACTCTTAACCGCAATGCGCTGGAGACGATCCGGCTCTATTTTCGTCTGATTGCCGCCGTGCGGGCGGTGGAAGCGCAGGAGGTTCAGGTGCGCCGTTTGGAGGCCGAAGGGGAGCGTCTGGGCGGGTTTGCGGGGGCCGGTATTGTCTCAAGCCAGGAGGTTGCGCAGATTGAAGCAGCCCTGGAGACGGCGCGCTACGAGCTTTCGGCGCTGCAAAACGACCGGCTGGGGCTGCAGCTTGAATTGGAGAATCTCACGGGCCTGAATCTGGAGGGCTTTTCGCCCGCTCCCGCCGCCGTGAGCGCGCCCGCTAAGGCATTGGACGCGCAAGCCAGACCCGATATCGAGGCCGTCCGCCACCGCGTGCGGGCGCAGGGCAGCCGCGCCGAAGCGGTGCGATCGGCCTATATTCCCAATCTGACCCTGGAGAACGTGTTTTCTAAAAACAGCTATGCAGACAACAATCTGCTCGATCTTCCCGAAGATCAAAACCGCATTTCGCTGACGCTGAGCGTGCGGCTGACCGATTTTGGCCGCCTAGGCCGCGAGCGCGAGGCGGCGCGGGCCTATAAGCGGGCCGAAGAGAGCCGTCTGCAATACACCCAAAAAGCCGCCGCTTCCCAGCAGCGCTTAGCCGCCTTTCGTGTTGAAAGCGCCCAAAAGCGGGTGGAGTCCGCCCGCCGCGCGCTGGCTAGCAGCGAAATCGTTTTTGCGCAGAGCGAAAAAAAGTTTGCCGCCCGGCTGATTGACGAGGTGGCCTTTTTGGATGCGCTAACCCAAAAAACCCAGTCCACGGCGCGGCTGTCGGCGGCGCTGAGCGAATATGAGATTGCAAAAGCCGAATATCACTACGCCCTCGGAAATGAAATCAAGGAGACGATCCGATGAAAAAACTACTGTTATGGACGGCGCTTTTGGCCGCCGCCGTCAGCCTCAAGGCCGAAAGCGTTTATGCCACCTTCGAGGCCGAAGGCGCACAGCACGCCAGCCTCTCTTTGCAGGCGCAGGGGGTGATCGAGGCGGTCTATGCCGATGTGGGCAGCCGGGTGGAAAAAGGGGCGCTGCTGCTAACCTTGGAAAGCCGCGAGCAGACCCAGCTTGTCAGAGCCGCCGAGATCGACTACGCGCAGGCCAAAAACCGCTATGAGCGTTTTAAGGGGCTTAAGGAGACGCTCTCCTTGGAGGAGTTTGAGGGGTACGAGGCGGCCTATCTCAAGGCCGAGGCCAATCTTAAATACCAGCAGGCGCTACTGGATAACCGGATGCTGCGCGCCCCCTTCGGCGGCGTGATCGCTGCGCGGCATGTGCATCCGGGGGATTTGATCGAGCGGGCGCAGACGGGGGCCTTTGAGCTGGTGGATGATTCGCGCATCAAGCTGGTGATTAGCTTCGATCAGCGCTATCAGGCGCAGGTCAAGCCGGGCATGGTCTATGAGTTTCGCGTTGACGGCGGCGGCGCAAAACGCACGGCGGTGATTGAAAGCGTCTATCCCACCGTCGATCCCGCCACGCGAAAGGCCAAGGCGGCGGCCTATGTGACAGGCGTGGTTCACGGGCTCTTCGGCGAGGGGCAGATTAATCCGGCGCAGTAAAGGCAAGACCGATGTATAAACTTGCAATCAACCGGCCCATCGCAACGCTGATGTTTGTGCTGGCGCTGGTGTTTTTTGGGATTATGTCTTATAACCGGATGCCCGCAAGCCTCTTTCCCGACGTGGAGTTTCCCTTTGTGACCATCCAGACCGAACTGCCCGGGGCCGATCCGGCCAGCGTGGAATCGGGCGTGACCGACCCGATCGAAGAGGCGGTCAGCACCATTGAGGGGGTTGATCAGATCACCTCGGTGAGCGCCGAGGGGGTGAGCTTTGTTTTTGTGCAGTTTGTCCTAGAGCGCGACACCAGCGAAGCAGCCAACGACGTGCGCGACAAGGTCGGCGGCGTGATGCTTCCGGCGGGTGCCGAGCGGCCCAAGGTGAGCAAGGTGGACGTGGGCGCAACGCCCGTGGTTAACCTCTTTGTCTCCGCCAAAAACGCGCCGATCGAGGAGTTGATGCGGTTTGCCGATGAGACGCTTAAGCCCCGTTTGCAGCGGGTTTCCGGGGTGGGGAGCATCAACATTACGGGGATGCGCGACCGGGTCATTACCGTTCATGCCGATCCGCTGGCCTTGGCGCGTTACCGCATCGATCCCGCGCAGCTAAGCGCCTTGATTGGCGCCAATAACGTGCGTTTGGGCGGCGGGCGGCTGATTTCGGAGGACAAAGAACTCATCCTCAAAACTCAGGGCGACGCGGCCAGCGTTGAGGAGCTGAAAAACCTCATTATCCAGCCCGGCGTGCGGCTTAGCGATGTGGCGCGGGTGCAGATGGGGCTGGGCGAAGTGCGAAGCTTCGCGGCTTACAAAGACCAGCCCGGCGTGATGCTGGAGATTCAAAAGGTTTCGGGCGAAAATACGCTTTCGGTGGTGGACGGCATCAAAAAAGCGATGCCGCAGCTTGAAACGCTGGCGGGAGAGCGGTTTGAACTGACATTGCTTAATGACAGCTCGATCTTTATCCGCCAGTCGCTGAGCGAAGTGGAGTTCGACATGATCTACGGCGCGATTTTGGCCGTGGTGATCGTGTTTTTCTTTTTGCGCAACCTCACTGCTACGCTGATTGCGGCGCTTTCGCTGCCCACCTCGATTTTGGGCACCTTTTTTCTGATGAACGCCATGGGTTTTACGCTGGATAAGCTCACCCTGCTGGGCCTGACGCTGGCGATCGGCGTGCTGATCGACGATGCGATTGTGGTGATCGAAAACATCTACAAGCAGATCGAAAAGGGCAAAGAGCGGCTGCATGCGGCCTATGACGGTGTGAAAGAGATTGTCTTTTCGGTGGTCTCGATCGCGGCGGTGCTGCTGGCGGTCTTTTTGCCCGTGGCCTTTATGCAGGGGATTGTGGGGCGGTTTTTCTTCTCCTTTGCCTTGACCGTCTCCTTTGGGGTGGTGATTTCGCTGATTGTGGCGCTGACGCTGATTCCGGCATTAAGTTCGCGCCTGCTCAAAAGCGGCGAAAGCCGTTTTTACCACATGACCGAGCCGTTTTTTGTAGCGATTGACCGGGCCTATCTGGCCACGCTTCGCTGGGTGATCCGCTTTAAATGGACGACGATCGGCATTGTGGCGGCTATCTCCATGACCGCCTTTAGCATTGCCGGACAGATCGGCGGCGAGTTTATCCCCATGGAGGATAAGGGCGAGATTGATGTGTATCTCAAGAGCGAGATCGGCGTGTCGGTGGAGGAGATGACCCGCCGGGCCAAGGCGGTTCAGGACTATCTGGCGGCCAACGAATATGTGGAGTTCACCACCGTGCGCGTGGGTTACAACACCAACCGCGACGCGCACAAAGCCAACATTTACGTCAAGCTGATTCCCCACGGAAAACGCCCCTTTCAGGGCGAATTGATGAACCGTTTTAGAAACGAACTGGGCGAGCGGTTTCCCGATCTGCTCATTACGGTGCTGCAGGTGCCCGATATTAAGGTGGGCGACGGCGAATCGCCCTATATGCTGCTGCTGAGCGGCGATTCGCTCGAAGAGCTGGAGCAGACCGCCGAAAAGGTCAAGGCGATGCTGCGGGCCAAGGAGGGGGTGGTCGATGTGGACAGCAATTACGAATCGGGCAAACCCGAAGTGGCGCTTTACGTGCGCCGCGAAAGCGCCGCGCGGCTGGGGCTGACCCCCGAATATATCGCCAACGCGGTGTTAATGGCCTACAGCGGCGAAATTCCCGTGGGCGCCTACGAGGAGGCGGGGCGGCAGGTGGATATTGTGCTGCGCTTAGGCGACGAACACCGCCGGGATATCGGCGATCTTAAAGCGTTGCAGATTACGACCCCTTCGGGCGAAACGGTCAGCCTGGACGGGTTGGTGGAGATTGTCGAGCGCAGCGCGCCCAACGCGATCAACCGCTTTGGCCGCCAGCGACAGATTACCGTCACCGCCAGCACCGAGGGAATTCCGCTAGGCGACGCGGTGGCCTACACCCGCGAGGAGATTGCCCAGGCGTTGCCCGCAGGGGTGAGCTACCGGCTGCTGGGCGAAGCGGAAAATATGGACGACACCGCCAACGCCTTCGGGCTGGCGATGATGCTGATGTTTGTGATTATCTTTTTGATTCTAGCCGCGCTCTTTGAGTCGCTCATTCAGCCGATCATCATCATGATCGCGCTGCCGCTGAGTTTTGTGGGGGCGTTTTTGGCGCTCTATCTGACGGGCAGCACCTTTAATCTTTTTGTGATGATCGGCATTATGATGCTGATGGGCTTGGTGGGCAAGAACTCGATTCTATTGCTGGATGTGGTCAACCAAACGCGGCTGGCGGGGGCCACGGTGGATGAATCGCTGCTGGCCGCGGGGGAAAAACGGCTGCGCCCGATTCTCATGACCACCTTTGCGATTATCTTCGGGATGCTGCCACTGGCGCTGGGCCTGGGAATCGGGGCCGAGGGCAAAGCGCCCATGGGTACGACGATTATCGGCGGTCTTTTAAGCTCCATGTTTTTAACCCTGCTGGCGGTTCCGGCGGTTTATAAGGTGCTGAGTCCCATCGATCTGTGGCTGCGCAAGTGGTACGAGCGCCAGCCCATCTAGGGCCTGTGCTAAAATGGCGCATGGTTGAAAACAAAAGCGTTTTTTTTCAGAATATTTTAAGTGCCGTGACACTATTATTTCGCCTCACGAAACAAGTGTCACTGCGCCGAGGTGGTGAAACTGGTAGACGCGCCGGATTCAAAATCCGGTACCTTCGGGTGTGGGGGTTCGATTCCCCCCCTCGGCACCACCCTCTTTCTGTATGCGGGAATAGCTCAGGGGTAGAGCACAACCTTGCCAAGGTTGGGGTCGCGAGTTCGAATCTCGTTTCCCGCTCCATTTTTTTAATCCTTCTTTTTTGCCTTCCGCTCCTTTCGCAGACACATCTGCTTGAAAGCGACTATTTTTTAAAAACCGATGAAATTCGCGCGTCCGATCTGATTGCAATCGCGCCACAGCACGATTTTACGCTTGACCGCTTCGGCAGCCGCAGCGCCGTGCAGTTTCCCCTGAGCCGCCTTAAGCGGCTTTTTGAGGAGCAGGGTATCGCGGTGGAGAGCGCGGCGGCGATTGTCACCGTTTACCGGGTGGGCGACCTGGATTTGCAGGCGCTCAAAACGGTGCTTAGGGAACAGTTTTTGGCCCACTACCCTCAAATGCACATTGCCGAAATAACCGTGCGGCCCCAGTCGTTTATTGACGTTGCGGGGCTGGAGCTGATCGAGGTGGTGGTGGCCGAAAACAGTCTGCGGCGCAATCAGGGCACCTTTCAGGCGTGGTACGGCCAAAACGGGCAGGGGCTTAAGCGGCTCTTTTTCGCCTATGAGGTGGCCGCGAGTTTGCAGGCGTTTGCCGCAACGCGGCAGATCAACGGCGGCGGCATCGTGGGCGCGGACAACGTGCGCGAAACGATTATCGCCTTTGAAACCCTTTCCGATCGGCCCTTGGCGGCCGATAAACTGGGCCGCGTGGCGGCCAAGGGGCGTATTGCGGCGGGGGATGTGATTTTTCAAAACCGCGTGGCTTTGGTGCCCGATGTGCGCAAAAACGGGCGCATCCGCGTAGAATTGATCGAAAGCGGTATCCGGCTGACCTTTTTGGCCACGGCGCAAAGGGACGCTCAGATCGGCGAGAGCGTCGAAGTCAAAGACGATGCGGGCCGCAGCTTTACGGTGCGGGTAATTTCCAAAGAGTTAGCGAGGGTTGAATGAAAATTTTATTTGCCGTTACCGGAGCCAGCGGCGCGGGGCTGGGGCTGAAGGCCTACGATCGGCTGCCGGGCGGGCACGAAAAACATCTGGTTGTGAGCGATCACGCCCGCGTGGTACTCCAAAAGGAAGAGGGCAGGGTTTACGGCAACGCCGACATCTCCGCCCCGCCCGCGAGCGGCTCCTTTGGCATGGAGGCGATGCTCATTGCGCCCTGTAGCATGAACACGCTGGCCAAAATTGCCTGCGGTATTTCCGATAACCTAATCACCCGCGCGGCGGCGGTGATGATCAAAGAAAAACGCACGCTGGTCATTGCGCCCCGCGAGCTGCCCTTTGATGCGATCGCGCTGGAAAATATGCTTAAGCTGGCGCGTCTGGGGGTGACGATCGCGCCGCCGGTGATGGCCTATTACGGCGGTCAGGATTCGCTGGAAAAAATGGAAAACTTTGTCATTGGCAAGTGGTTTGACCTGCTGGGGGTGCAAAACGATCTTTACACGCGCTGGGGAAGTACGCGGTAGCCGACATCCTTGAGGGTTTCGATCTCGGCCTTGGGCAGTTTGCGCCGCAGTTTAAAAACCAAATTACGCACGTTGGAGGTGGTGGCCGGCTCGTCGGGCCAGCAGGTGTGCAAAATCCGCTCCTGCGCGACGACTCTGGCGGGGTGTTCAAAGAGCAGCGCGGCCAGTTGCCGCTCCATTTTGCTTAGCGCGACGGGTTCGTCACCGTCGTAAAGCAGTCCGCTTTGACGGCACAGGCGGTAGGGGCAGGCGGGGGTTTCGGCGCGGCCGGGTTCGCGCGCGCTTTTTTGAAAGGCCAGCGTGACGGCGGCGATCAGCTCCGCTTCGGTGACGGGTTTAACCAGATAGGCGCTGGGCTTTTGATCGATCGCGCTAAAAAGCGTGTCGTCGTCTTTGTAGGCGGTGAGAAAAATGAGCGGCGCGGCGGAGATTTTGCCAATCTGCGCGGCGGTCTGGATGCCGTCGATCGGCCCTTTGATTTCAATATCCATCAGCACCAAATCGGCCCCTGTGTCGCGCATCAGTTCGATCGCGCCGGGGCCGTTATCGACGGTGAAGGTTTCATAGCCCCGATCGGCAAGGATTTCGCACAAAAAGGCCGCCACCAGCCCTTCGTCCTCCACTACTAAAATCCGTTTGTTTTGAGCTGTTTTCATTTAGGTTCCGGCCTTTGCAAAGGTCAGCTCGACGGCCCCGCCGCCCTGTTGCGGCAGTATACGGAAAGTTCCCCCCATTTGACGGCTGAGCGCGGTGATCATGCGCATTCCCAGCGTCTTGGCGCTTTGGGGGTCAAACCCCGCAGGCCAGCCCGGCCCGCTGTCGCGGTAGAGCAGAATGCAGCGATCGTCCTCTTCGCGGTATTCAACGCCGATGGAGCCGCCGATTTTTTCGAAGGCGTATTTTAACGAATTGGTCAAAAGTTCATTGAGAATCAGTCCCACCAAAACCGCCTGCTCCAGCTCCAGATAGAGCGGTTCGCCCCGGACGCTGAGCTCGATTCTTCGCTCCTCTTCGAGCAGTATCAGCTGCGCGGCGATGGCGCGGATGTAGCCGCCCAGCTCCAAGTGGCCCACCCGATCGCCCTGATAGAGCCGTTCGTGCACCAGTGCAATGGCCTTGATGCGCCCCTCCATTTCGCGCAGCGTCTCTTTGGCTTCGCTCGAATCCACCCGCCGCATTTTTAGCCCGATCAGCCCGATAATCAGCTGCAGATTGTTTTTGACGCGGTGAAACACCTCCTTTAAGAGCAGCTCCTTCTCCCGCAGCGAATCGGCCAGCGCGCGGGTGCGGGCTTCAACCTTGACCTCCAGCTGGGTTTTGTACTCTTCGAGGCTTTGGCGCTGGATGTCGATGGTTTCAAAGGCCCGCGCGTATTTTTGCGCCAGCACAAACGACCAGCTCAGCACAAAGACAAAAAAGCCAAAGGGGATCAGATCGGCCTTGAGGGCGATAAGGCTGTGGAAATAGAGCACATCCACAAAGATCGTCGCGGCAAAGAGCGCAAAACCCGTCAGCGCCACCGCCGCGCCCTGCTGGCGTTGCAGGGCCGAACGCACCAGAATGTAGAGCGTATAGCACACAAAGGCCAGCAGCACCCACTCAAACCAGATGCGCGAACCCGTCACCCACAAAGGCGGCATCAGCAGCGCCCAGAGCACAAAGGCGGTGCTGACGGCCCCAAAGGCGCGAATGACCAGGCGGTGGCTGTTGGCGGGGTAGAGCACCCCGATAAAGGCGATAAACAGCGGCAGCGTTACATAACCGCTGACATATTCCAGCCGCAAAAGCGCCGTCCAGGGGATCTCCGGCCACGCCGAGAGCAGCAGCTTTTGCCCCGTGGTGGCCATGCGCAGCGACAGCGACGCGGCAAAAAGCGCAAACAAAAGCGCCGCCTTATCCCGCCGCCGCAACACAAACAGGCCAAAATGGTACAGCGCCATCATTCCAAAGGCCCCCAGCAGAAAGAGGTCTTTGCCAAACAGCGTCAGTTCGTAGCGGGTGACGCCCGCTTCGGGCAGGAGCCGCACGGGCACGTTCAGGCCCCCGGCGCGGTGGGCGAAGTTGGCGGCGTGAATCGTCAGCCGCACCCTTTGATTCGCGTCAAACAGCACGGGGTAGGGGTGGTAGGCGTGTTCGGTTGTCTGCGCATCTGTGCCCGCCGCGCCCACGCTTTTTACCAGCCGATCGTCCGCATAAAGCCGGTAGGCCGCCGCCGCGCTGGCGATCTTGATAGCGTAGCGCCCCGCTTCGGGCAGCGTCAACTCCAAACGGTAGGTGCCAAACCCCCGGTCGGCCAGACCCTGCATCCCCCATTCGCGCGGCACCCAAACGCTCTGGCAATCCACCGCCTCTTGGGCGGGGTCTAAAAACCGATCGGGGCAAAAAAGCCACTCCCCATGCAACCAAACCCCGTCATGCGGCAGAGCGTGCACCGTCATCTGCCCCGGCACGGCCCAGAGTGTTAGCGATAAAAGCGCGGATAAAAAGAGGGTTTTCATGGCGAGAGAATACCCAATGGGTGCAAAGCATGGATTAAAAATATTTCCATTCGTAATCGGCTGTCTATTTGACCGAGAATGCAGGATTTATAACAGGTATAAAAAGTAGCCTGTCCCCATTTCCCATTTCCCTCCACCATTCCCACCATTTCCCTTTTGATCGGTCTCCTGTGATTTGTTATACACTGATCGCCCACATACGAAATATATGCCAAGCGATATATGACAAAGCACCAAAAAGCAAAGAAATACTTTGTGTATTACCATAAAATTTCATCTTCTGAAGTTGCTTTTTAGTAGTTTCAGATAAACGTGATCTGAATTCCATAGATCGGAAGAGC
>JBFWML010000020.1:0-39365 GCA_050251635.1 Campylobacterales bacterium
CGGTTTGTTTGAACTCTTCGGGGTAGCGCGTGACTTTTCCTCCACGGCCCATGGCGAAATCCTTCTGCGTGTTTAATGTCGTTATGTTAAACGGGATTTCTTTGTTCTAGGGAGTGTAGCCAGTCCATTTTGCCAAATCCGAAATCTAAATCTTTGACTCTGATGTTCAGTACCTCTTTCATGCGCAAGCCACAACCGTACATGAGATATGCCATCAGCTGGTACACACCGCTAAGGTTTGAAATGACTTTAATCGTTTCTTCTTTTGTCAGCACGACAGGAATATGTACACGCTGTTGCGCCCGCAGTGCCTGAATGTTTTGGTCTTTTAAGGGAACACCAAGAACTTGAGTATAAAGAAACAGCAGGGCATTAAATGCTTGATTCTGTGTTGTGGCGCTAACATTTCGTTCAACGGCAAGATGGGTTAGAAATGCTTCTATTTCTGCTTTGCCCATGTCGATGGGGTGTTTTTTGTGGTGAAACAAGATGTATCGCTTGATCCAACCAGTGTAGCTTTTTTCAGTCTTTATACTATAGTGCTTGAGCCGAATCTGCTCACGAACTAGATCAAGCAGTCTCTTTTTTTGCACCGCCAACTCCTTTGAATAACAAGGACATAATGTCCTATTAAGTCGTTTTTGGCCTGATATCAGGACATTGTGTCCGTATATCAAAATCAACAGGACATAAAAACAGGCACAATCTTATGAATTTATTGGTAGAATCGGTCAAAATATGTCAATTTGCAATGTGCAGGCTGGTTTTTCCCGATAGTCGGACATTTAAAGTGTCTGGATATCAGGTTGGGTTCCAGCAATGAGGCATATTGCGGGAATGAATAAATAGTTAGGCAATAAAAGGACATCAAACATGGCAAAAATTCCGACCCCTCAAGAAACAGCTATAAGAATCTTAGATATATTTGTGAATCACTTTAATTGCCGACCAGACCACGTTTTAAGAATCAATAACTTTATCGGTGTTTGGCACAAAAAGGGATTGCACTGGGAAGATTTTGTTCCTGGAATGGAGTATGCAGCAGAGACAGGGCTTGTGGAGGTGTTGGAAGGTGGAGTTTCTTTCAGGTTGACTCAAACAGGGTTCGATGCTTGTCCTTCAAGTTCTGCATCACAGTCGCGTAATTCTGAAACAATCAATCACAACTATATTAATATTGGGCAAGCTATAAATACACCAATAACTCAAGGTATAGGTTCAACTCAAAATGTGACAGCAAATTATTCGTCAATGCCAAAAGATGAATTGGTTGATTTTGTGAATTCGTTTCGCGAAAATATTGCTGATTTACAGTTGTCAACTCAAGACGAAAGAAAAGTAAATGCTCAACTAGCAACAATTGAGGCTCAACTTATTGACGAGCCGAATAAAGAAATATTAAAGCATGCATTCGCAACAATTAAAAACATTACGGAAGGCGCCATCGGTAGTTTGCTAGCAACGGCTGCGCAACCCGGCGTATGGGCTGGCATAAAAGCATTGCTTTCGAGCTTATAATAAAAATGCCTAACAATCGCAGTCGCAGCGACGGCTTTTCCATTGCGGCTTCGCCTCCATTACTAAGCCGCGCGTGCTGCGGGCGTTAAATGCCACATGAGCTTTGCGCACAGAGCAAGAGATATAACAAGACTGCACATTTTACGACTCCTTGAGTAACATGCTCCTTAGTATTTCTGTTGAGGTGGGTGAATGAAAAATTGGTTGTTTCTTAGTGTTGCAATTATTGCTGAAGTGGTGGCAACTTCGAGTTTGAAAGCAAGCGAAGGCTTTACAAAGTTATGGCCAAGTTTGATTGTGCTTTTAGGATATGCCATTGCATTCTATTTTCTTTCGCTAACCTTAAAGGCTATTCCGGTTGGCATTGCTTATGCGGTATGGGCTGGTTTAGGAATAGTATTGATTTCTTTAGCCGGCTGGTTGATCTTTGGTCAGAAGTTAGACTTAGCAAGCATTTTGGGCATGGCACTTATTGTCACTGGGGTAGTAGTGATCAACATTTTTTCTAAAGTCAGTGTGCATTAAGCATTTAACAAACGGCTGTTGTCGCCCCTGCGGGGCTGGGACGGCCTTTCCGCCGCTGCGCGGCTGCAAGTCCGCCCCAAAGCCGGGCGTTAGATTCTGAGAGGACAACAATGAGAAAAATGGGTGAATCCCAGGTTATTGATTTCTTTTTCAGCTATTTGAAGGATTCTTTTCGTGACGTCTTCGGAGCAGCCGCTCAATACACAGTAGGGAATTTTTCAGGAAGCCAAGATAGAAAATTCTCTGATTTCTTTGCTGGTACGGATTCGCACAACTTGCTCATCGAGTTTAAAGAGAAGAAAGAAGAGTATAGGCGCGAGCAGGAAAAGCCCTTACGGGAGAAGCTTTGCCTAACCTTGGATGAAGAAATATCCGAGCTATCAAGGCAATGCCATTTCATTGGATGGGACAAGGGTCGGGTAACCACTCAAATTGAGCTTAATCCATACATAGATTTGGTTTGCCGGCTTTGGGGGATAGAAGGTCATCTTCTTTCTCCAAGTAATCATGATCACGAGGTTTTTGTCGATAATTTTATTGACGGAATGGTTGGCGTAGATCATGACTCATTCGTGGACTACATTAATCACCTAAATAAAGTGGCCGGGGGCGGCGCTAGCGGAGCGGATGTTCCTTTCCGCTCGATTCTGTATAGCAGGAATGACCACGGTCGTTTGGTTGGAACAAGGTTTGAGAACCTCGGCGAGCTTAATCAGCTTAGAAACCTGAGCCCAAAGCCGCCTCGACCTGCACCTAGAGGCCCATCGGGTTCTTCGGGTCCGAGTTTCTGAACTGATCTAACAATCACAGCCACGGCGACGGCTACTACATTGAAATGGGGACAGGCAACTTTTTACCTCTAAGGATGACCTATGTTGGCTGGCTGGTTTATGTTTAAGGGGGTGGTCATGGTTATTCCGTTGCGTCGATTTATCCGTCTGTTATAATGGCGGCATTTGGGCACGAAGGGGAGCGAATGCGTCTGGTGTTGGCCACGGGCAATAAGGGTAAAGTCAAAGAGATCCGGGATTTGATGCCGGGGTTTACGGTGGTGCCCTATAGCGACTTGATCGCTCCCTTCGAGATTGTCGAAGACGGCGATACGTTTCAGAAAAACGCGCTGATCAAAGCGCGGGCGGTGTTTAACGCGCTGGGCGACGACGATGCGCTGGTTATCAGCGATGACAGCGGCATCTCGGTTCCCGCGCTCGGCGGCGCGCCGGGGATTTATAGCGCCCGTTACGCCGGCAAAGGGGCGAGCGATCAAGACAACGTCAGAAAACTCTGCAACGAGCTTAAAAAATCAGGGCTCAAAGAAACCCCCGCTTTTTACACCGCCGCCGTGGCCGTGGTGGGCCGCGCGGGCGAACACACCGTTCACGGCTGGATGCACGGGCGGGCGATTGATGCGCCGCGAGGATCCGGCGGGTTTGGCTACGACCCCGTGTTTATCCCCGAAGGCTTCGCGCAAACCGCCGCCGAACTGCCCGATGAGACCAAAGGCGCCATCTCCCACCGGGGCCGATCGTTGGCGTTGCTTCGAAGTTTGCTTTCAGTCATTGCCCGATAAGATCCTACAAACCCAACAAAACCACTAGACAAAGGTGAGATTATGAATCCCGAAACCCTCGCGCTCCACGCCGGATACGAAATGGACTCCCAAGGCACCATGGCGGTACCCATCTATCAAAGCACCGCCTTTGAGTTTGGCAGCGCGGAGACGGCGGCCAACCGTTTTGCCCTTAAAGAGTTCGGCAATATCTACACCCGTCTTTCCAACCCCACGACCGATGTGCTGGAAAAACGGTTCGCCCAGGTCGAAGGCGGCGCGGCGGCGCTGGCAACCAGCAGCGGCATGGCGGCAATCTTTTACGCCATCGCCAACCTTGCGGGGGCGGGGGACAACATTCTCGTTTCCACCAAACTCTACGGCGGCACATTAACGCTCGTGGGCCACACGCTTAAGCGCTTTGGCATCGAGGCGCGCGCCTTTGACGCCAAAAACCCCCAAAGCATGGAGAGCCTGATCGACCAAAACACCAAGGCGATCTTGTTTGAATCCGTCAGTAACCCGTCGATCGACCTGCCCGACGTTGAAGGAATCGTCAATATCGGCAGTAGCTACAAAATCGTCACCGTCTGCGACAACACCGTGGCGACGCCCTTTTTGTTCCGCCCCTTTGAGTGGGGCATTGATGTCAGCGTTCATTCGCTGAGCAAATACACCACGGGGCAGGGCCTGGCGATCGGCGGTATTTTGGTGGAGCGCGAGGGGCTTAACGCGCTGCTTAAGGGCAACGAGCGCTACCCCCACTTCAACGAACCCGACGCGAGCTATCACGGTCTGGTTTATGCCGATTTGCCGCTGCCCGCGTTTTGCATCCGCGCGCGGCTGAGTTTGGCGCGCGATATCGGCGCGGTGCCGCAGCCCTTTGCCAGCTGGCTGTTTATTCAGGGGCTCGAAACGCTTTCGATCCGCATGGCCCGCCACAGCGAAACGGCGCTCAAAGTCGCGCAGTTTCTCAAAAAACACCCCAAGGTCAAGGCGGTCAAATACCCCGGCCTTGAGGGCGACGAAAACCACGCGCTGGCCAAAAAGTATCTGCGCGGCGGCTTTAGCGGCCTCTTGAGCTTTGATGTGGGGGATTTTGAGATCGCCAAGGGGATGATGAACAAAACCAAACTCTTTAGCCGCGTGGTCAACATCGGCGACAGCAAATCGATCATCACCCATTCGGCCAGCACCACCCACCAGCAGCTTTCCAAGGCCGAACTAGCCGCCTGCGGCGTGGGCGAAGGGCTTATCCGCCTCTCCATCGGCCTCGAAGCCGCCGAAGACCTCATCGCCGATCTGGAAGCCGCCATGAAATAGCCTCCCTTTCTTGAGGGGGGATTTGTTACAATTTCGGCATTTTCTCAGGATGGGGCAGGGTTCTATGGGTTTGACCATTACCGAAAAGATTTTTTCCGATCACGCCGGATACGAAGCCAAAGCGGGCGAAATCGTCAAAGTCAACGTCGATATGACCATCGGCAACGACATCACCACACCGCTGAGCATTCGCGCTTTTGAGGAGTCCGGCGCTCAAAAGATGGCCAATCCCGACGGCTTCGCGCTGGTGATGGATCACTTTATTCCCGCCAAAGACATCCCTTCGGCCAATCAGGCCAAAATCAGCCGCGATTTTGCCTACAAACACAATCTGCCCCACTATTTCGACGAAAAAGAGATGGGCATCGAGCACGCGCTGCTGCCGGAAAAGGGTTTGGTTTGCCCCGGCGACGTCATCATCGGGGCCGACAGCCACACCTGCACCCACGGCGCGCTCGGCGCTTTTGCCACCGGCATGGGTTCGACCGACTTGGCCTACACGATGATCACCGGCAAAAACTGGTTTAAGGTGCCGCCGTCGATCAAGGTCAATATCGAGGGTAAGCCGGGTAACCATATTTACGGCAAAGACATTATTCTTGAGGTCATCCGCCAGATTGGCGTCAGCGGCGCTTTGTACAAGGCGCTGGAGTTCACCGGCAGCGGTATCGAACATCTGGGGATGGATGACCGCTTCAGTCTGTGCAACATGGCGATCGAAGCGGGGGCCAAAAGCGGCATCGTCGCCTATGACGCCGTTACCGAAGCCTTTTTGAGCGACAAGAAGCTGGCCCGAAAACCCCGCATTTTCCACTCCGACGCCGATGCCGTTTACGATCAGGTGATTAACATCGACGCGGCCAAACTCGAACCGGTGATCGCCTACCCGTTTTTGCCCAGCAACGGCAAATCGATCAAAGAGGCGCTTAAGGACAATCTGCGCATCGATCAGGTCTTTATCGGCAGCTGCACCAACGGCCGCTTGGGCGATCTGCGCATCGCCGCCAAAATCCTTAAGGGCCACAAGGTCGCCCGCCATGTGCGCCTTATTATCACTCCGGCGACCACCCAGATCGCGTTGGCCGCACAACACGAGGGGTTGATGGATATTTTCGCCGAAGCGGGCGCGGTGGTAAGCAATCCCACCTGTGGCGCCTGCTTGGGCGGTTATATGGGGATTCTGGCCGAGGGCGAGCGGTGCGTGAGCACCTCCAACCGCAACTTCGTCGGCCGCATGGGCGCACGTACCAGCGAGGTTTATCTGGCCAACTCCGCCGTGGCCGCCGCCAGCGCCATTGCCGGCAAAATCGCCGATCCGAGGGAATTTTAAGTGCAACCCCACGGCATCGATTTCGAGGCGGCGCTTAAGAGCTTGAGCGTCCTGTACGTCGAGGACGATCACGACATTCTCGAATCGATGCAGCGGCCGCTTGGACGCCGCGTGCGCGAACTCTTCACCGCCGTCAACGGCGAAGAGGGGCTGATCGCCTTCGATCAGCACAACCCCGATATCGTCATCACCGATATTCGTATGCCGGTGATGGACGGGCTTAAGATGGCCCGCGAAATCCGCCGCAAAAACCCTCAGGTGCCGGTCATCATCACCTCGGCCTTCGACGAAACCGAATATTTTGTCGAAGCGATCGACATCGGGGTGAGCCAGTATGTGCTCAAACCTATCGACATCAATAAGCTGCTGCGCGCTCTGGACCACTGCGTGCGGGACTTGGTGCTTGAGCGCACCGTCATGCAGAAAAACAGCGAGCTGAAGGCCAATCTCAAGATTCTCACCGAGTACAAAAACGCCGTCGATGTCAGCGCCATCGTCTCCAAGGCCGGCCCCGACGGTTTGATCACCGAGGTCAACGACGAGTTTTGCCGCGTCACGGGCTTTGCCCGCGAAGAGCTGATCGGTAAGCCCTACGAATCGATCCACCACCCCGAAATGTCCCGCGGGGTGATCGAGGAGATCTCCCGCGCCATCCATGACAAACGGGTCTTTAAGGGGATTGTCAAAAACCGCCGCAAAAACAAAGACTCCTTCTATGCCAGCCTGACGGTGGTGCCGATCTTAAATGAGCAGAGCGAGGTGATCGAATATATCGATTTCCGTCAGGACATTACGCAGCTGATCAACCAAATCTACACCGATCCGCTGACCAATTTCCCCAACCGCGCCGCGCTGGCTAGGGATGTGGAAAGCTCGGTTTCGCCCCTGATGGCGGTGATTAACATCGACTCCTTTAAGGAGATCAACGACTTTTACGGCAACGAAGTGGGGGATTTCCTGCTCAAAAAAGTGGTCAAGGTGCTGCACGCCTATCTCAGCACCCAGCCCTACGAAGCGCGGGTTTACAAGCTTTCCAGCGACGAGTTCGGTGTGCTGCTACCCGATGTCGGCCTGATTCCTGCGGCGCAGGAGTTTGTGCAGATGATCCACGCCTACCTTGAAAGCCACACCTTCCGTTTTGACGAGTACGAGATCTTTTTGTCGGTCTCTTCGGGCTTCACCACCTCCAAGGAAGAGGCTCTGGTTAAGGCCGACATGGCGCTTAAGGTCGCCAAGCGCACCCGCAAGGACGTGGTCTGTTTTGAGGATTTGGGCGATGTGAAAAAAGACTACGAGCACAACATCACTTGGACCAAAAAACTCAAAAAGGCGATCGAAGAGGACCGCATCCGCCCTTGGTTCCAGCCGATCATCGACAACAAGTCCGGCGAAATTGTGAAGTACGAGTGCCTGATGCGGATGTTCGACGAGGACGGCACGGTGATTGCGCCGGGCGAGTTTCTGGATGTGGCCTATAAGACGCGGCTGTACTACAAGCTGGCACGCACGATGATTGCCAAATCCTGCGAATATTTCCGCGATAAGCCGTGGGAGTTTAGCTTCAATATGACCGTTTCGGAGGTGATGAACCGCGAGATTGTGCAGTTTCTCAAAACCTGCCTCACCGAAAACCGCGTCGCCGACCGGGTGGTGGTGGAGCTGCTTGAAAGCGAAGGGATCGAGAAATATCCCGAGGTCGAGGAGTTTATCCGCGATATCAAGGCGCTCGGCTGCAAGGTGGCGATCGACGACTTTGGCAGCGGCTATTCCAACTTTGAGCATCTTCTAAAACTCAAGGTCGATTTCATCAAAATCGACGGTTCAATCATCCGCCGGATCGACACCGATCGCAACTCGCTGGTCATTGCCGAAACCATCGCCGACTTCGCCCGAAAGCTGGGCATCCGCACCGTGGCCGAGTTTGTCCACTCCGGCGAAATTCTCACGCTGGTTAACGGCGCGGGGATCGACTACGCGCAGGGCTATCACCTGGGCAAGCCCGCCCCTGAGGTTGTCGCGGGGTGATTTTGGCCATCGAGTCCAGCTGCGACGACAGCGCGCTGGCGCTGCTTGAGATCGCCTCAAAACGGCTGGTTTTCCACGATCGCATCATCCAAAACGCCGATCATGCCCCCTATGGCGGCGTCGTTCCCGAGCTGGCCGCGCGGCTGCACGCGGTGAACCTGCCCAAACTTTTAGAGCAAATCGCCCCCCGGCTGCCGCAGGTCAAGGCGATCGCCGTCACCCACGAACCGGGCCTGACGGTTGCCTTGGCCGAAGGGGTGGTGATGGCGCAGGCGCTGGCCTTGGCCCTTGGCGTGCCGTTGATTGCGGTCAATCATCTCAAGGGTCATCTGTGTTCGCTTTTTGTTGAAGGCGAGGCGCTTTTTCCCCTCTCTGCGCTGATGGTCAGCGGCGGTCATAGTTTGATTATCGAGGCGGAGGATTTTACCCGGATGCGGCAGGTCGCTTCGAGTATCGACGACTCGATGGGCGAGGCCTTCGACAAGGTGGCCAAGATGCTGGGTCTGGCCTATCCCGGCGGCCCGGTCATCGAACAGCTTGCCAAAACGGGCGATGAAAACCGGTTCGATTTTCCCCTGCCGCTGCGCAACGATCCGCGTTTGGCCTTTAGCTATTCGGGCCTGAAAAACAGCGTGCGGCTGGCGATCGAGGCGCAGGGCGAACTCAGCGGGCAAGTCAAGGCCGATATCGCCGCATCCTTTCAAAAAGCGGCGGTCGATCACCTGCTCTTTAAAACCCGCCGCTACCTGATGCGCGCGCGGCCTAAGCGGCTGGGGCTGGTGGGCGGCGTCAGCGCCAACGCCTATCTGCGCGCGCGTTTTGAAGCGCTGTGCGCCGAGTTTGGCTGCGAACCGCTTTTTGCCCCTTTAAGCTTTTGTTCCGATAATGCCGCCATGATTGCCCGCGCGGGGCTCGAGCAGTACCTTTTGGGGGATTTTTGCGATCCCGCTTCGGTGGTTATCCGCTCCCGCGCGCCGCTGACAAAGGAAGATTGATGCGTTTTTGGATTTTGACGTTTTGCGTAGCAACCGGGCTTTGGGCCCAGATGATCAACGCCGTGGCCGCCGTGGTCAACGGCGAGCCGATTACCCTTTATGAGATCAAGCAGGCCGCCGCGCAGGAGAAGATCGATGCGAAAAAGGCGCTGGATATGCTCATCGATCTGCGGTTGCAGGAGTCGCGCATTAAGGAGCTGGGCCTTGGCGTGGACGAATACGAGGTGGACACCCGCGTTGAACTGATTGCCAAGCGCAACAATCTCGACAGCCTGACCCTGCGCGAAGTGCTCGAAGGGCGGGGCATGGATTGGCTGGCCTACCGCGAGGAGGTGCGCAAAACGGTACTGAACGAAAAGCTCGCCGCCCGCGTGCTTTCCGATGAGCTGGTACCGGTGGGCGAAGAGGAGATCGCGCGCCACTACGAGGCCAATGCGGCAGCCTACGCCGCGCCGAGCGAAATTGTCGTGGTGCAGTACGCCTCCCGTAACGAGCGGGCGCTGCGGATGTCGGTGCAAAATCCGCTGGTGCAGAACCCCGAAGTCTCCATGCAGGTTCAAACCCTCAAGGCCGACGAGCTCAACCCCCGCCTGCTCGCGCTTTTGATCGAAACCCCCGTCGGCCGCTTTACGCCCCTCTTTCCGGCGGGCAATCAGGCCGTGGCGCTGCTGGTGCGCGAAAAAAAGGGGATGGCCCCCAGACCCCTTGCGGCGGTGAAGCAGCAGATTTTGGAAGAGTTGCGCAGCCGCCGCGAAGAGCGCGCGATCGCAAGCTATTTTGCCCGCGAACGGGTTCGTGCCGAAATCGTCATCCTCAGGGAGCCCGAATAATCGCCCCTTAACCCAATTTCCCCTAGAATTTGCGCACTTCAAAGGGCCTTTTTGGGCCCTTGCCAAAACGGCGCAAGGACTTCCATGATTGCTTGGTTTCAGAGTCACAAAAAATTTCTGGTCATTATTCTGGCCATCACCGTTTTTGCCTTTGTGGGCGCGGGTTTTGTGGGGTGGGGCAGCTACAGCTACGGCTCCAAAGCCGCCGCCGTCGCCACCGTCGGCGACGAGAAAATTACGGTCGAGCAGTTCCAACAGGCCTACAGCAACCTGCACAGCTTCTACAGCCAGTTTTACGAAGAGGGCATTAACGCCGGCGTTCAGCAGGAGCTTCAGCAGATGGCCCTTGGCAGCCTGATCAACGAAACCCTGCTGGTCAACTACGCCCGCGACCTGGGCCTGACGGTTTCAAAGGACGAGATTGCCGCGCGGATCGTCTCCATGGAGGCCTTTAAAAAAGAGGGCAAGTTCAGCAAGGAGGTCTATCTGGCCGCTTTGCAAAACGCCCGTCGCGAGGTGAAAGAGTTCGAAGAGAACATGGGCCGCCAGATTCTGGTGGACAAGCTGGCCTACTTCTTGGAGCTGCCCGCCTCGCCCAGCGAAAAGGCGGTGATGACCGCGTCGATGTTTATGGCCGATCGGCTCATGATTAAAGTCCTTGAAGCCCCCAAAAACATCACCGTGACCGAAGCGGAGGCGAAGGCCCACTACGAAGCCAACCGCTTTGAGTATATGGGCGAACCCCGCTACGACGTCGCCTTTATCCAGACCGGCATCGAAGGCATCAGCGCCACCGAAGAAGAGGCACGGGAGTTTTACGACCGCAACCGGGGCCGTTTTCTTTCGGAGGCGGGCGCGCCGCTTTCTTACGACGAAGCCAAGGCCGATGCCCTCAAGGGCGCCAAAATGGCCAAGGCCCGCCGCGAAGCCCTCAAAACCCGCATCGCATGGCGCGACGGCAAAATTGAAGCCAAAACCGTTCAGGGGCTGGCTCTTTCTAACAATGTGCTGCCCATCGAAGTGATGCAGGCGCTGGAGGCCGGGCAAAACAAAGAGATGATCGATCCCGTCGAAACCGAAACCGGCTATATCGTCGCCCGCGTCGATAACCGCTATCCCCCCGAACCTTTGGCGTTTGCGCAGGCTAGAGGCATGGTGGAGGGCGAGCTTAGGGCGCAAAAGGCGGCCCGCTTCCTGGAAGAGGAGGGCAAAAAGCAGCTCAAGGGCTTTAAGGGGGCCGATCTGGGCTTTATCACCCGCGCCGATGCGGCCAAGATTCAGGGGCTGAACATCTACGAAGCCAATCAGCTCATCGAGCAGCTCTTTGCCTCGACAGAAAGCAGCGGCGTCGTTACGCTGGGCTCAAAGGCGGTTTTGTACCGCGTTTTGGAACAAAAGTTGTTTGATCCCGCCAAGGCCTCCGAAGCGGCTCAGATGATCGACGAGAACATCGCACGGCTCAAAACCGGTCAGATTCAGGCCGATCTGCTGGAGACGCTCCGCAACCGCTATAAAATTACCGTTTATTAAGAAAGAAGGGTCTGTTTTGTCCTCCATACTGGCTATCGATATCGGCTCCAGCAAAGTATGCGCGCTGATCGCAAGATGGCAGGACGAGACCCTTCAGCTGATGGGCAGCGGCATCGCCAAGGCGCAGGGACTTAAAAAGGGCTCTATCGTCAACATCGATCTCGCCTCCCGCGCCATCCGCACCGTTGTCAACGACGCGCGTCATCAGGCCGGCGTGGACCCCGAGCGGGCGATCGTTTCGGTCTCCGGCGCCTATGTGCGCAGCGTCAACAGCTACGGCATTGCCAATATTCCCACCAAAGAGATCACCGTCAAAGACGTTAACCGCGCCATGCAGACCGCGGTTTACAACGCCAACGTACCCGCCGACTACGAGATTTTGCATGCGCTGCCCTATAACTTTAAGGTGGACGATCAGCAGAGCATTCAAGATCCTGTCGGGATGAGCGGCGGACGGCTTGAGGCGAGCGTGCATATTGTAATCGCCCAAAAGTCCGCCTTGGAAAACCTGCGCAAAACCGTTCAATCTGCGGGCGTTGAGATCGAAAACATGGTGCTTTCGGGCTATGCCGCCTCCATCGCCGTGCTGAGCGACGACGAAAAGGATTTGGGCGTTTGCGTCATTGACATCGGCGGATCGACGAGCAATCTGGTGATTCACTACGGCAATGCGCCCCGCTACAACGATTTTCTGGCTGTCGGCGGCAGTCATATCACGGGCGATCTTTCCATGGCGCTTCATACGCCCCCGAGTGTGGCCGAGCGGGTCAAGATCGACCACGGATCGCTTATCTCCCATTCGGACAATCTGCTCGAAATTCCCAAGATCGGCAACGAAAACGCCACTCAGCAGGTTTCGCTTGAAACCGTCTCCAACGTGATCTACGCCCGCATGGAAGAGACATTGATGATTCTTTCGCGCCAGCTGGATAAGAGCCATTTCAAAAACAACCTCGGCGCGGGGATTGTCATTACCGGCGGCGCGGCCAAGCATGAGGGGCTGCAGGAGATTGCGGCGCCCATTTTTGATAACCTGCCCGTCAGAATCGCGCGGCCCAAGCCCATGGCGGGGCTGCTTGAAAGTCTGCGCGACCCCGCCTTTGCGGTGGTGCTCGGACTGGTCCGCTACGGCGCGGGCGAGTACACGCTTTATGAGATTGACTCCAATAAAATGCTGCGGTCGAGATTTCGCAGCCAGGGGCGCGAAGCGCTGGAGGAGCAGCCCGCCGAGGAGAGTCCGGTGGTGCGCGAAATCGTCCAGCCGGCGCGCCGTGGCGAAGTGGTTGCAAGAAGAGCAGAAGAAAAAGAGAGTATTGCCGATATTATGATGACGGAACCGCAGCCCGAAGGCGTCTCGGAGTTGTGGCAAAAGTTCTGGCGGCGCTTGTCGCAGATTTTTTAACGGCAAAAAGGTGGGAGAATGAACAATCTATTTACGGTCGAAGAGCAGCGGCAAAACATCGTTTCGATCAAAGTGATCGGCGTGGGCGGCGGCGGCAGCAACATGGTCAACTACATGATGCGCGAGGGGCTAAAGGGCGTCGATATGATGGTTGCCAACACCGACGCGCAGGCGTTGATGACCTCGCTGGCCCCCCATAAGCTGCAACTGGGCGAAAAGCTTACCCGCGGTCTGGGCGCGGGCATGAAGCCCGAGGTGGGCATGAAGGCCGCCGAGGAGAGCTATGATCAGATCAAAGAGTCCCTCAAGGGCGCGGATCTGGTCTTTATCGCCACGGGTTTGGGCGGCGGCACGGGCACAGGTGCTTGCAGCGTCGTGGCCCGCGCGGCCAAAGAGAACGGTTCTCTCACCATCGCCGTTTGTACCCAGCCCTTCGCCTTCGAAGGCCCCAAGCGCAACAAGCTCGCCAAGCAGGGTTACGAAGAGCTGAAGCTTGAGTGCGACTCCATGGTGGTCATTCCCAACGATAAGCTGATGGCCGTGGTCGAGAAAAACATGGGGTATGCCGAGAGCTTTTCCATGGTTGATGCGGTCTTGGCGCGGGCCGTTCGCGGTATCAGCTCGATCGTATTGCCCAACGGCGTTGAAGGGATCAATACCGACTTTGCCGACCTTTCGACCGTGATGAGCCACAAGGGTTTGGCGCTGATGGGCATGGGCCACGCCTCGGGCAGTGACTCCGCCTATGAAGCCCTCAAGGACGCCATCGAGTCGCCGCTGCTGGATAACCTCTCCATCAACGGCGCCATGGGCGTGCTGGTGCACTTCCAGATTCACCCCGACTATCCGCTGGTGGCGATCAACCGCGCCATGCAGGTGGTGTATGACAGCGCCGATGAAGATGCCGACGTGATTTTCGGCACCTCCGTCGATCACAGCTTTGAGGAGGAAGAGGTGCGCGTTACCATTATCGCCACCGGTTTCGAGCGCGAGGCCTCCAATAACGCCATGCCCCATCATCATCAGGAAGAGACGGTGCTGCAGCCCAAAAACAGCGGCGGCATCCGCGCCGCCAACCGCACATTGAAGGTTTCGGGCGGTTATGACGTCAGCGAAGATATCGATCTCGACACCCCCACCTTTATCCGCCGCCAGCTCGATTAATCGTTGGCGAACCGGACGGGACCCTCGGCGGTTCCGTCCACAAACTGACGCACCACCGGATTGTCCGAGTTTCTAAACCCCTCCGCTTCCCCGTAGGCGACGATTTTCCCCTCATAGAGCATGGCGATGTAGTCCGAGCACTTAAAGCTCTCCTTGATGTCGTGGCTGATCAGCACCGATGTGACGCCGAGCGCCTCTTGCAGATGCAAAATCATCCGGCTGATGCGGTCGGAGGTGATCGGATCGAGTCCGCTGGTGGGTTCATCGTACAAAATCACCTCGGGATCGAGAATGATCGTCCGGGCGAGCCCCACCCGTTTTCGCATCCCGCCGGAGAGTTCGTGGGGGAAGAGATTGAGCACCTCGGAGGGTTTCAGGCCCACCAGCTCAAGGGCCTTTTCGATCTTTGCCAGCCGTTCTTTGGGGGGCATGGCGGTGTGTTCAAGCAGGGGAAATTCGATGTTTTGACGCACATTCATACTGTCAAAGAGCGCCCCGCCCTGAAAGAGAAAACCGACCTTGCGCCGGATGGCGTACAAGGTGGCGGGATCGGCGGGGTTGAGGGTGATGTTATCGACGCGTATCAGCCCCCGATCGGCATGGAGCAGACCGACGATATGTTTAATAATGGTCGATTTCCCGCCGCCGCTGATGCCGAAAATGGTGGTGGTTTTGCCCCGGACAATCTCGAGATCGACCCCTTGGAGCACCTTCTTGGCGCCGAAGGCTTTGTGCAGATTGTGGATTTTAATCATCGCGTCTGGCAACAAAACCCCTTTGCAGTCCCGCATAGTCGTTGTAGAAGTCTATCTTTGTCCAGCTTTTTGTCTCCAGCCGCGCCCTGAGGCTTTCGCGCTGATCGTAGCCGCTTTCGCAGGCGAGCGCGCGAATGCCCCGTTCGTCGGCGAGATCGATGATTTGAAGCAGCAGCTCATCGCCCCGTTCCCCGCCAAAAAGCGCTTCGGCAGGCTCCTTGAGCACTTCGGGACTGAGGGGATAGTTTGCGGCGATGTAGGGCGGATTGGAAACCAGCAGGTCGAGTCTTTGGTTTACGCCCTCAAGCAGCGAAGTTTCGACAAAATCGATGCTCGCCGAAACCCCGAAGCGCTCGGCGTTGCGCGCGGCCAGCGCAAGGGCTTTGGGGTTGATATCGGTGGCGATAATCCGCGCATCGGGGCGCAGCAGCGCAATCATCACCGCAATCACGCCGCTTCCGGTGCCAATCTCGGCTACCCGGGGATTAGCGACGCCTTCAAGCGCGGCGATTGCTTGATCGATCAGCAGTTCGGTTTCGGGCCGGGGAATCAGCACGCCCGGCGCGGTTAAAAATTCGCGCGAATAAAAGCCGGCTTTGCCCGTTAGATACTCAAAGGGCTCATGCGCCGCGCGGCGTCGAACCAGCGCTTCGTATGCCGGCGCTTCAATGAGGCGTTCAGGCCGCAAAATGAGCTCCGTGCGCTCGATCCCGGCCGCATGGCACAGCAGCAGCTGGGCTTCAAGCATGGGCCGATCGACGCGGGTTTTTAAAGTCTGCGCCCCCCACTTAAGCCACTCGTCAATGCGCCGTTTATCCAAGGAAGCCCTTTTCTGGCAAAATTCGCCCACTTTTTACAAGGGGGGAATTATGCCAAAAAGCGCCGTGGTGCTGTTTGATCTCGACGGAACGGTGATCGATTCGACCGAGGCGATCGTGGAGAGTTTTCACGTCAGCTTTAAACACTTCGGCGATGCGTTGCCCCCGGAGCGGGCCATTGTTTCGGGCATCGGCCATCCGCTTAAGACGATGTTTGAACAGCTGGGGGTCGATCCGGCCCGCAGCGACGACTATGTGGCGGTTTACCGTGGCCACTACCGCACCGTTTGCAACGATAAAACCTTCCTGGTGCCGGGGGCTAAAGAGGCGGTGGAGCTGATGGCCGCCCATGCGCGCCTGGGGGTGGTGACGACCAAGACCGCCCGCTTTTCATGGGAAATATTGAAACATTTGGGCATCGGCGATCGCTTTGAAACGGTGGTCGGGTTTGAGGAGGTGCAAAATCCCAAACCCCATCCCGAACCGATCCTTTTGGCGCTTGAGCGCCTTGGCCGTCCGGCGGGGCAAAAGTGGATGATCGGCGACACCCCGATGGACATTTTAGCCGCCCGCGCGGCGGGGGTAACGCCGCTGGGCGTATTGAGCGGATATGCCACCGAAGCGGAACTTTTACGTCACCAATGTGACATTTTTGACAATGCGTTAAAGGCCTGCGAAAACATCGTGGAAACCTTGAAAAAATGAGGGTTGCAAGTGTAGCCGCAAAGGTGGGATTAAGAGTGCCTAAAATACAATCGATCCGCATTTTTGCAGAAAAACCTCTAAGGACGAAAAATGCTTGAAATTAGATGGCATAGCCGCGCCGGACAGGGCGCAGTTACGGGTGCCAAGGCTCTGTGCGAAGTGATGGCACAAGAGGGCAAGTATGTTCAGGCTTTTTCGGTTTACGGAGCCGAAAAGCGCGGCGCTCCGATGAACGCTTTTAACCGGATCGACGACCAACGCATTATTGACCACTCGAAATCGATGTTTCCTGATTATGTGCTGGTCATCGACCCGTCGCTGGTCTACACCGATATCACCTACGATACAAAACCGGATACCCGGTTTATTATCACCACGCACCTTTCCAAGGCGGATCTGCTTAAAGAGGTACCCGCGTTGCAAGGTAAAGATGTCAGTGTCGTAGACTGCATCAAAATCTCCCAGGAGACCATCGGCCGGGCCATCCCCAACACGCCGATGCTCGGGGCCTTTGTGAAGGTGTCTAAAGTCTTTGATATCAATGACTTCTCCCGTGCTATGACCGAAATCCTGCACAAGTTCCCGCAAAAGATTATTGACGGCAACCTGCAGGCGATCAAGCGCGCCTATGACGAAGTGAATTAAGGGGGCCCTATGACCGAAGAACACCTGCTTAAAGGCTGGAGCGAATTTGAAGCGGGGGCAACCCTTTTCTCCTTCGAAGGCAATCCGGCCGACCGGAAGTTTCACATCAACAACTCGTTTCACCACAGCGTCGCCGACTGGCGTGTGCTGAAGCCGGTTTTTAACGAGGAGCACTGTATTCACTGCCAGTTTTGCTGGGTGTGGTGTCCGGATACCTCGATCATCGCCAAGGATAAAAAGTTTGGCGAAGTGGATTACGTCCACTGTAAAGGGTGCGGCATCTGTTCGGATGTCTGCCCGACCAATCCCAAATCGCTGGTGATGTTCCCCAACCAGATTTCCAACGAAGAGGCGATCCGCAACTGGCCCGCCAAAGAAGATAAGAAAAAGGAGCAGTGATGGCTAAACAGCATCGTGTCGTCTGGGACGGCAACACCGCCGCGTCACAGGCCATGCGTCAGGCCCGCATCGATGTGGTGGCGGCTTACCCCATCACCCCTTCGACCCCCATTGTTCAGAACTACTCTCAGTATGTTGCCGACGGCGACGTTGAGGGTGAGTTTGTGATGGTGGAGTCCGAGCACTCCGCCATGAGCGCCTGCGTCGGCGCCGCTGCCGGCGGCGGCCGCGTAGCCACCGCCACCAGCTCTCAGGGTTATGCCCTGATGGTCGAGGTGCTCTATCAGGCCAGCGGTATGCGGCTGCCCATCGTGATGAACGTGGTCAACCGCGCCTTGGCCGCTCCTTTGAATATCCACGGCGATCACTCCGATATGTATCTGGGCCGCGACGCGGGCTGGGTGGCGCTTTGCGCATACAATCCCCAGGAAGCCTACGACCTGAATCTCTGCGCCTTTAAAATCGCCGAAGATATGCGTGTACGTCTGCCCGTTGCGGTGAATCAGGACGGCTTTTTGACCAGCCATACCGCCGAAGTGGTTAACCACCTTGAGGATGACGAAGCGTACAAGTTTGTGGGCGACTACACCTCCCACAACCCGATGCTCGATCCCAAAAAACCGGTCACCTACGGCGCGCAAACCGAAGGGGAGTGGCATTTTGAACACAAGATGCGCCAAAACTTCGCGCTGGTTAATAGCCAGAAGGTCGTCGAAGAGGTGTTTAGCGCCTTTGCAAAAGTTTCCGGCCGCGAATACAAAGCGGTTGAAACCTACCAGAGCGCAGATGCCGATGAAATTATCATCTGTATCGGCAGCGTTTTCGGAACCGTTCAGCTGACCGTCGATCGGCTGCGTGCGGCGGGCCGCAAAGTGGGTTTGGTGGGTATCCGCCTTTGGCGTCCCTTCCCCAAAGCCGAACTGGCCGCAGCGCTCAAAAACGCCAAAACCGTTGCCGTGCTCGACCGCAGCGCCCCCATGGGCACCACCGGCGCGCTTTATAACGAAACGGCAGCGGTTATTGTGGAAAACGGCCTGAAGGCCAATCTGCTCAACTACATCTATGGTCTGGGCGGCCGCGACACCACCACCGAGCATCTGGAGGGCATCTTCAACGACGCCGCCGAGTGCTCCAAGGCGGGCAAGCGCGTCAAGCCCATTATTCAGACCATTAACCTCAGGGGCGAAACCCTGAGCTTCTACTCTTAAGGGGGCTATGATGGGCGAAATTAAACAGATTAAGAACCTCAAAGAGTTCTCCACCAGCGTTGAGCGTTTTCAGGGCGGTCACCGGCTCTGTCCGGGCTGCTCCCACTCGATCATCGTGCGCGAGTTTATCAACGCCACCGACGATGATCTGTGCGTTTCCACCGCCACCGGCTGCTTGGAAGTGTGCTCGACAATCTACCCCTTTACCAGCTGGGACGTGAGCTGGATTCATATCGGCTTTGAAAACGCGGCGGCGGCCATCAGCGGCACCGAAGCAATGCACAAAGCCCTGAAGAAAAAAGGCCGCTCCTACAGCGATAAACCCATGAAGTTTGTTGCCTTTGGCGGCGACGGCGGCACTTATGACATCGGCTTTCAGTCCCTTTCGGGCGCGGTTGAGCGCGGTCACGACTTTATTTATGTGTGCCTTGACAACGAAGGCTACATGAACACCGGCGGTCAGCGCAGCTCCTCAACGCCAATCGGCGGCGCAACCACCACCAGCCCCGCAGGCCGCGTCAGCTACGGCGAAAAGATGATGAAAAAAGACCTCACCGCCATTATGGCGGCGCACCGCTGCCGCTATGTGGCCCAAGCGGCGCCGAGCAGCTGGAAGGATCTGGTGACCAAGGCGCAAAAGGCCTACCAGACCGACGGCCCGGTTTACATCAACGCCATGAGCCCCTGCCCGACGGAGTGGAAGTTCGATCCCGCGCTCTCCATGGAGGTCTCCAAGGTGATGGTGGACAGCTGCGTCTGCCCCCTGTACGAGATCGAGCACGATCCCGAAACCTTCAGCTACAAACTGACGGTCAACTACGAACCCAAAAACAAGGTTCCCGTCAAGGATTACATGGCGATGCAGGGCCGCTTTAAGCACCTGTTTAAGCCTGAATTTAAGCACATCATCGACCAGTGGCAGAAAAACGTGGATGCCCAGTGGGATTATCTGCGCCGCCGCCAGGACGCGCAAGTTTAAAGTTTCGACGCAACTTCAGGCCGGATTTTCCGGTCTGAAGGGCGCGGTTTTTACACCATGATTTTTATTCTCTCCGGGGCCGGGCTCTCCGCCGAAAGCGGCCTTAAAACCTTCCGCGATCATGACGGTCTTTGGGAAAACTTCGACGTGATGGAAGTTTGCAGCCTTGAGGGCTGGGAAAACGATCGCCAAAAAGTCACCGGTTTTTACAACGCCCGCCGCGCCGATCTGGCCGCCAAAAAACCCAACTACGCGCACAAAGTTCTGGCCGATCTGGAACGCCGCTACGGCGATCGGCTCTTTCACTGCACCCAGAATGTGGACAATCTGCTCGAACAGGCCGGGTGCAAGCGGGTGGTGCATCTGCACGGCACGCTGACCGATCTACGTTGCGAAACCTGCGGCCATGTTTTTTCCGTGGGCTACCGCGCTCAAGAGGGCGGCGAGCGGTGCCCCGAATGCCAAAGCGACCGGGTGCGGCACAATGTGGTGATGTTTGGCGAAGCGGCCCCCAACTACCGTTATTTAGGCCCGGCGCTTCAAAACTGTTCGCTGTTTGTGGCGCTGGGCACCAGCGGTCAGGTGCTCAATATCGCCAGTTTTGCCCAAAACGCGGCCCGTTCGCTTTATCTCAACCCCAAGCGCGAACCCTATGTCACCGCCTTTGGCGATCACGGCAAGATGATCGACGAGTTTTTTGACGAAACCATCCTCAAAACCGCCACCCAGGGCGTGGACGAACTGGCGGAGCGGATCGCCTTTTATCTAAACAGCGCCGGATCGTAGTTTTGCCGGATGCCCTCATACAGGGCGATCGAGACGGCATTGGCCAGATTGAGGCTGCGAAACTCCGCTTTCATAGGCATTGTTAACGCCTGATTTTCATGGGCGCGCCAAAGCGCTTCGGGCAGCCCCGAATCTTCGCTGCCAAACCACAAAAAATCCCCCGGTTTTAAGGCTTCCTGGAAATAGGGTTTGCGGCTTTTGGTCGTAAAGAAAAAGTGGCGATCGGTGACAGGGTGCGCCGCCAAAAAGGTTTCCAGACTTTCCCAGTAGTTAAAATCGAGCCGGGGCCAGTAGTCCATGCCCGCCCGGCGCAGCTTTTTTTCTTCAAAATCGATCGGGGTGGGGCCCACCACATGCAGCCGCGCGCCCACGCTGACACAGGTGCGGCCGATGGTTCCGGTGTTTTGGGGAATTTTGGGCATCAAAAGGACAATGTTAAACATTTCAGAACACTTTGTTACGATATGTCGAATTATAGGCAAAGGGAGTTTGTGTGGAGACACTGTTTGAGGATGTGGAGTTTATTGCCGGCCGGATCGAAGATGCCGAGACGGCGGCGAGAATGGAGCAACTGCGCGAAAAATTGACGCTGCTAAAAAGCGACCGGGGGTTAAAAAAACTGGTGGGCAAAACCCGCCTCTCTAAGGCGGTGCGGGCCGTGGCTTACCAGCGGGAGCTGGAAAAGCTGCAAATGGAGCTGATCAAGCTGCAAAACTGGGCTTACGAAACCAAACAGCGCATTATGATTATTTTTGAAGGGCGCGACGCGGCGGGCAAGGGCGGGGCGATCAAGCGTTTTGTCGAGAGCCTCAATCCCCGTAAATACCGGGTGGTTGCGCTGCCCAAACCCACCGAGGTGGAGGCGGGGCAGTTCTACTTCCAGCGCTATATGTCCCAACTGCCCAATCCCGGCGAGATCGTCTTTTTTGACCGCAGCTGGTACAACCGCGCGGTGGTCGAGCCGGTTTTCGGTTTTTGTTCCAAGGAGCAGTACGAGCGGTTTATGCGCGAGGTGCCTGAGATTGAGCAGTCGCTGATCAATGACGGGATTGTGCTGATTAAGTTCTGGTTTTCGGTTTCCAAAGAGACGCAGCAGCGCCGTTTCCATGAGCGCGAGCACAATCCGCTCAAACAGTGGAAGCTCAGCCCCGTGGACAAAGAGGCGCAGAAGATGTGGGATAAGGTGACCTTCTACAAAGAACAGATGTTCAGCCGCACCCACACCGGCTACAGCCCGTGGATTATCGTCAACAGTAACGACAAAGCCACCGCGCGGCTGGAGGCGATCCGCTACGTGCTTTCGATGATCGATTATGACGGCAAGGCCAAAACCAAAACGCCCCTGAGTCCCGATCCGGATATTGTGCGCCGTTATCACCGCACGGAAACGCAGGTCGATGTATAATCCCGCGATTTTTTACAAGGTTAAACCATGACCGAATTTTTTTCGATTCAGGGCGGCGTGTGCGCGCCGAAGGGATTTTTTGCCGATGGGCTTAACTGCGGGCTGAGAACCGGCGATCAGGGCGACTTGGCCTTTATCCGCAGCGAAAACCCCTGCGATGTGGCGGCGGTCTTTACCGCCAACCGCTTTCAGGCCGCGCCGCTGCTGCACGCCCAAAGGGTGCTGGGCCAAAAGAGCCAAGGGATTATTATCAACGCCAAAAACGCCAACGCCATGACCGGCGATGCGGGGGTTGAAGCGGTCTATGGGGTGCTCAAAAACGTCCCCTTCGAAAACCCGCTGATGAGCTCCACGGGGGTGATCGGCGTGCCGCTTCCGGTGGAAAAGATTGCGGCGGGCATCAAACGCTTCGACTGGAACGCAAAAAACCCCGATAACGCCGCCAAAGCGATTATGACCACCGATCGGTGGGACAAGCAGATCGCCTTCGAGGTCAAAACGGCAAACGGAACCTTTAGGATCGGCGCCATGGCCAAGGGTGCCGGGATGATCGCGCCGCAACTGGCGACGATGCTCTGTTTTGTGACCACCGACGCGGCGGTTCCCAAAGCGGCGCTGCAACAGCATCTGCAAAACTGCATGGACGACAGCTTTAACGCGATCAGCGTGGACGGCGATATGTCCACCAACGACACGGTGTTTGTGTTTGCCAACGGCCAAAGCGGCGTGTATGAAGCCGAAGCGTTCGAGGCGGTGCTTAAACGCGCGCTGCACTATCTGGCGCTGGAGATGGCCCGTGACGGCGAAGGGGCCAAAAAGCTCGTCGCCTTCGAGGTCAAAAACGCCGCCTCTAAAGCCGAAGCGCAAAAAGCGGCCAAGATGCTTTCCAATTCCCTGCTGGTGAAAACCGCACTCTTTGGCGAAGACCCCAACTGGGGCCGCCTGGCCGCCACGATCGGCGCGGCGCAGGTGACGTGCGACGCCAAAACGCTGGTGATTCAGATCGGCAATGTGGTCGTGTACGATCGGGGCGTCAACTGCATGGATAAACCCACCGAAGAAAAAGCGGCCAAGGTGCTCAAAGAGGAGTCGTTTCGCATTATCTGCGATCTGGGCGTGGGCGATGAGGGCTACACCGCCTACGGCTGTGATCTGGGTTACGAATACGTCAAAATCAACGCCGATTACCGCACCTGAACCCCGCGCGCTTTATGCCCCCTTTTGCGGGGCGTAGAGCGCGTTTAAAATTTCTTCAAAAATTGCGTACAACTTAAGCAGATCCTCTTTGGCGGTTTTGCCTTGCCCTTTGCCTTCGCCGGGGAAGCGGATTTTTTCGATCCGCGTTTTTAAACCGGCATCCAGCTTGCCGCTTTCGGCTTCGATCAGCGCGGCTTGGGCGGCGCGCAGTGCGTCGGTGGCGGCTTTGGGGTTTTGGAAAAACTGCTCAAAGGAGCTGCCGATCGCCTGCGCCACGGCGCGGGGCGTTTGGCCGGGCAGGGCAAAAAAGCTCAGCGGCGGCGTGCACTGTTTAGGGTAATAAAAATTGGGTAAGACTTCCTGAGTGTTTCTGGGCGCGGCGTTGTGCCAGTCTTCGGCCTCTCCCGTGACGCTCACAATCTGGCCGCAACTTTTGGCGGTGCATTCGAAGGTGTCGCTAAAGGTGCCCTGCCAGAAGGTGTTTGCGGCGCTTTGGCGGGTAACGGTCCGTTTTTCGGCCACCAGCCGCAGGAGCCGTCCGCAACGGGGGCAGGGCCATTTGGGAGGTCTGTTTTTGGTGTAGCCCCGCAGCAGCGATTCGCGGCTTTCGTCATCCTCAAGCAGCGTCACGCGCGGCGCGGGCGCGGCCTTTTTCTTGGGCGCGGCGGGTTTGGGGGCCGGTTTGGCGCCGCTGACCAAAAAGGCCACGATCCGTTCGGCCTCTTCGTGGGTGACGCTTTTGTGGGGCGGCTGCAGGGTGATATTCAGGGCTTCGCAGGCGTTTTGGGCCGCTTTGATGCTTTTGCCCGCTTCAAGGGCGACTTCGCTGATTTTAACTGGGTTCAAACGGATATCCTTTTAATTCTTGCGCCATTTTAAACCAGCAATGCTTCGTGCGCTTTTCGGGAAGGCTAAAGGGCGAGTCGGTTAAAATCCCGCCAATAAAACGTAAGGAGAAGCGATGCTGCACGAGTACCGCGATGAGATCACCGAACTGAAACAGAAAAACGCCCACTTCGCCAAGATTTTCGAAAAGCACAACGAGCTCGACGACAAAATCGCCGCCGTTGACGCGGGCCGCGAACACATGGAACACCTGGAGCTGGAAAAGCTGAAAAAAGAGAAGCTGCGCCTCAAAGATGAAGCGTATGCGATGATTATCGAGTACAAAAAGTCCAAGTAACCTTTGCGCCCCGCGCTTAAAGCGGGGCGGGCGGGGCGATAAAGTAGCCCTGCCAGTAGTCCACGCCCGCCTCTTTTGCCTTCAACGCAATTTCCTCCGACGAGATAAACTCCGCCACCGTTTCAATACTCATCCGTTTCGCAAGGTCCACAATCGCGCAGAGTGTGTGATAGGCGTTTTCGTCTTCGACAATCTGGCGCACGATCGAGCCGTCGATTTTGAGATAGTCGGCCCGGAAGCGGATCAGATAGGCAAAGTTGGAGTATCCGCTGCCAAAGTCGTCAATGGCGATTTTGACCCCCAGCGCCTTGAGGTCGCCGATGACGCCGATGACGGTTTCGTAATCTTCGATCATCTCCGTTTCGGTCACCTCCAGCGTTATGCGGCCGGGATCGCCAAAGCCGGTCACGGCCTGTTTTAAGAAAGCCACGGTTTGCGGGTTTTGTATATCTTCGGCGGCGAGGTTGAGCGCCACCGCTTCGGTGCGATCCTTGAACCGGTCAAAGACGTGACGGATCATGATACGGGTCAGGTCGGGATAGTATCTGGAGTGCTTGGCCAGCTCCAAAAAGGCAAAGGGGCCGTGCGTGACGCCGTCGGCATCGCGCAGGCGCATCAGTGCTTCGTATTTGCCGATGTGTCCGTCGGCGGCGCGGGCGATGGGCTGATAGTAGGGCACAACCCACCACGGCTGGGCGACGGCCTGCTTGAGTACCCCGATCATCTTGAGGTTGGCCTGTGCGGTCCGTTCGTCTTTTTCGTCGGCAATGGTCAGTTCGCACCGTTTTTCCTGGGCGCGGTTCAACGCCGCTTCGGCGCGGGAGAGGATTTGCCACGACCCGGAGGCGATGCCGGCGCTAAGACGGATGGAGGCGGCGAAACTCTGTTCTAAAAAGGGAGTTTGGGACACCCTGCGAAGCACGGCGCGCACATCCGCTTCGATCGACTCCGGCGCGCCGCCTTCGCCCAGCAGGGCAAAAAGATCGCCGCCGATGCGGTAGAGGCCAAAGCGCGGCTGCGCCAAGGAGGCTAGCAGTTGCGCCAGCTCCTTAAGGAGCAGATCGCCCGCCTTAAAACCGTAAAAACTGTTGATATCCCGGAAGCGATCGACATTTAAGAGCGCCACCACCGGCTCCTGCACGGCCGAAAGCCGCTCGACAAAGGCGTTGCGGTTGGGCAGCAGGGTGAGCGGATCGGTCATCTTTTCGGCGATTGTCTTCTCTTGGGCCAGAAGCCGGGTCACGTCGTGGCGGGCGGCGATATACTCCACAATCCGTCCGTGACCGTCTTTGATGGGCACAATCACCATATCCACCTGATAGGTCTCCCCCGATTTAGCCCGGCTGGGCAAAAACCCGCGCCAGATCTGACCTGCGGCGATCGTTTCCCACATCTGTTTAAAAAGCGCATCCTCCACCTGCGGGTGGCGCAAAATCCGGTGGTTGTTTCCCAGGAGCTCCTCGCGGCTGTAGCCGCAGGCGGCGCAAAAGGCGTCGTTGACGTAGGTGATAACCCCTTCGGGCGTCGATCGGGAGATGAGCGAAATCTCATCGGTCGCCAGCCGGTAGCCCTCCAAAAAGGCCACCGCGTCGTCGAGTTCGGCGGTGATGGTGTTGATTAGATGCGAAAAGGTTCTTAGGGTGTCATCGCCGCTTTGCGTCTTTGGCGTGGCGGGCTGCACGGGCGTATTGCCCCCTTCGGAGAGGGTCAGCACGGTGGTGGTGAGGTTGAGCATATGGTTTTTGCCGCTGTGGAAAAACTCGCCGTAGGTGAAAAATCCGCTCTGGCAGCGCCCCGCGCCCAGGGCGGCAAACTCCGCTTCGAGGGTTTTGCCTAAAAACGCTTTACGCCCCATGCAAGAGTAAATCCACATCCCCTCCACCGGCGTTGCGCGGGGGGCGTAGCCGCTGTCCGCGTAGGCAAGAAGCGCCTCGGTGTCGGCAATGCCAAAGCGCACCCGCTCGCCGGTTTTGAAGCCTCCGGCGTAGATCAGCCCGTCGGATTCGGCCTTGACCGGCGCGCGGGCGATGGGGGTGCTCTCCTCTTTAAGCAGCGGAAACTGCACGATGCTTGCGGGCAGGTTTTCAAGGGTGTGTTGGCCCAGATAGTGGCCGATCACCTCGCGCACGGGCCGATCGTCCAGTGCAATCAGCTTGGGGCCTTGGGCCTTGGTGACGGTCATGCTTTTGCCCAGCGGCGCGTAGCCCAGGCGGGTATCGATATCGATGATCAGATCGGGATTGTCGAAGGCGACGCCCGCAACGCCGTGTTCATAAAGCCGATCGCCCTGAATGAGAACCGTTTTTTTAAACCGTCCGTTGTCCGCCGCCGCGCCGCCGGCGATGATGAGATCGGGCCGCCTGGCGGTGATGCCCTCCAGCAGCGCTTCGGGCTGGCCGCTGAGCCCTTCGGTGAAAATAATCGCCCCCTTCACCCGCTGCGGCGAAAGCACCGAGGCCAGTTCAATGCCCGCTTCATAGGTGCAGGCGTTATGGCGCAGGGGGATAAGGCGGGTGTTTTCGAACCGGGCAAAGGAGAGCACAATGCTCTGCTCTTGCATTTTGCCCTCCAGAATTTCACCGGCGGTGCTTGCGCCGATAATGACCGCTCTGGGCAGCCACCAGCGCAACATCTTCAAAAGCCCCTCCAGCCGGGCGCTTTCGTGACTTCCGCAAAAGATCTGAACCAGCAGCTGTTCGGCTTGGTCAAGCTGTTCTTGGGCGATGAGTCCTTGAAGCTGTTGCAGCGACTCGTAGGCACTATTGACACACCGCATCGCATCTCCCCCTTAGGCTTGGCCGATTATGACAACTCTTCAATTAATCGGCCCGTTGATCCGCGTCAATCCGTAGTTTTTTGAAATGGGCTAAGATGCAGGAAAAAGGAGAGCCATGAAAACCCCGGACTTTTTTAACCGCGTCCCCGCCGTGACGCTGCATGACCCTTTAAGCGAGTTTCTTGGCTCCTGCGAAGGGGGAGTGGTGACCTATACATACGCCGACGCGGTCAAGCTGGCGGGCCACTCCTGTCCTACGGTGGCGGGGGCCTACCTGATGACGCTCAAGGCGCTTAAGGCCCTCTACGGCGATCGGCTGCCGGTGCGGGGCGATATCCGCGTGGAGCTGGAAGCGCGTGCGGATGAGGGCGTGGCGGGGGTGGTTGCGCAGGTGATGACGCTGATTACCGGTGCGGCAGCGGAGGGCGGATTTAAGGGAATCGCAGGCCGTTTTGAACGGCGCGGGCGGCTCTTTTTCGGCTGTGCGATCGGTGCGGAGGCCCGGCTAACGCGGCTGGATAACGGCCAAAGCGTCACGGTCGATTACCATCCCGCCATCGTCCCCGCATCCCCCAGGCAAAGCGCGCTGATGCAAAAGGCGCTCTCGGGCGCGGCCAGCGCGGAGGAGAGGGCCGAATTCGCCCGCCTGTGGCAGGCGCGGGTGGAGGCGATTTTGTGCGACTACGCCGATGACCCGCGTCTGGTGACGGTACGCGCTCTTTAAAACTCTGCGGCAAATCTCAGCAGCGTCATATCCGAGGCGTCGTCATCCTCTTTGAGGGACTGAACCATGGCGCCTAACGAGTAGGTGCCAAAGGTGATGTCAAAGCCGATCGTCTGGCTGCTGTAGTCATAGGAGACGCTCTCCTGGATGCGCCCGTAGTTGACGATATCGGTGTTGATCGTGCCGCCGCCCGATTGCTGCTGGGCAAGCAGATAGGGGGTAAAACCCACCCCTTGGCCCATCGACAGGTAGGCGATCATGCCCGCCTGAAAACCCATACTGCTTAGCGTGCCGTAAACATCCGACGTGGACCCGGTCATATAAACCGAGTTCAGGCCCAAAACCGGCCCGGCCACGAAACCCAGCTCCAGATCGCTATCGACCTCGACGCGCCACCCCGCGACGGCGCTCATGGGGATATTGGTCATGGTCACGTCAAAACTGGAATCCTCCGTTTGGCCCGACATCATATAGCCCCCGATACTGACGCCAAACCAGAGGTTTTCGCTTTGCGCCCACTATTGCGACCCTTCAAAGCCCAAGCCGCTGAGGCTCATGGTGTCGCCTTGATAGTTCATCAAGGTCAGCCCCGCCTTTTTCTGCGGCTTTTGGGTGTCGTAGTTACCCAGAAAAACCGCAGGCGACGGTGCAAATTGAACGGAACTCTCCGCCCATCCCAAAACGGCAACGATCGCCAACCCCGTTAGCTTGCGCATGGAGGCCCCCTTGCGTGAAAGTGCGGCTATTGTAGCATTGGCGTAGCAATTTTAAGAAGGTTCTGAATGCATCGAAAATCTTCTCTATCCGGTTATCTTAAGGCCTTCGGGCCGGGCATTATCTTTGCGGGCGCGGCGATCGGCGTGTCGCACGTGGTGCAGTCCACGCGGGCGGGGGCGGAGTTTGGTTTTGCGTTGCTGTGGCTGATTTTGCTGGCCAATATTTTGAAATATCCCTTTTTTGAGTTTGGCCCCCGCTACACCGCCGCCACGGGCGAAAGCCTGATCGACGGTTACCGCCGTGTGGGTCGCTGGGCCTTTGCGCTCTTTTTGGTGCTCACGGTGCTGACGATGTTTACCATTCAGGCGGGGGTGACGGTGGTGGCGGCGGCGCTGGCGGAAAATCTCTTTCAGTTCGGCTGGAGCGTCACCGCGTGGAGCGCGCTGATTATCGGGGCGATCGCGCTCTTGCTCATTGCGGGGCAGTACCGCTGGCTGGATAAGGCGGCGAAGGGGATTTTTCTGGTGTTGATCGTCTCGGTGACGATCGCCGTGGCGCTCGCGGCGGCTAACGGCCCGGCGGGGAACTTGGAGGCCATGAAACCCACGCTGATGGATGCGGCCAGTTTTGCCTTTATGATTGCGCTGCTTGGCTGGATGCCCGCCAACTTTGAAATCTCCGTCTGGCAGTCTTTGTGGACGATCGAGCGGGCCAAGGAGACGGGCCACCGCCCCACGCTTAAAGAGTCGCTGACCGACTTTCATATCGGCTACTGGGTGACCACCGTTTATGCGGTGCTGTTTGTGGCGCTGGGCGCGCTGGTGATGTTTGGCACGGGGCAGAGTTTTAGCGGATCGTCGGTGGGTTTTAGCGCGCAACTGGTGGGGCTTTTTACGCAGACCTTGGGCGACTGGACATGGCCGATTATTGCGCTGGCGGTCTTTTTTACTATGTTTTCGACCACGCTGGCGGTGACGGATGCCTATCCGCGCGTGTGGCGGCGCAGTATTGAAATTGTGGCCCCCGAAGCCAAAAAACTCCACGGCGCGCTTTACTGGGGCAGCTTGATCGTGGTGGCGGGGGGCGCGCTGCTGATCATTGCCTTTCTGGGCAAAAGTCTGACCAGCTTAGTCGATCTGGCTGCGACCATCAGCTTTATCTCCGCGCCGCTCTTTGGCTGGATCAACTACAAGGCGGTGACCCATCCGCACGTGCCCAAAGAGGCGCAACCGGGGCCGTTTGTGAAGCTGGTGGCTTTGTTGGGCATGATTTTCGTGACGGGGTTTGGGGCGGTGTTTATCGGCTGGAAGTTCTTTTAACGCCGCCGATTTGTGGGTATGAACCCGCTTAACGGTCTGTCTCTTTCATCGCTGCTTTTAAAATGGCCCGAGGCCGCGCCCGCGCAAAAAGCCGAACTGATTGCTAACTGGGCCAAAGCCCCCGCCGAAAGGGCGCTCTTAGCCGCGCCGATCGATGAAAAAACCCTCGATCGGGCATTGGTTCAACTGCTTTTAAAACCCGCTCCCGCCGCCCAGCGTCTTTGGTTTGCGGCCCTTGCGTTGCCCGATCGACAGCCCTTAAACCCTGCGCTCGTGCTGCCTAGGCTTGAACATCTCATCGCCCAAAACGCCAAGGAAAATTTACAAACCCTAAGCGAACCCATCCGGCGGTATGCCGCCGCCGAAAACGCCGCACTAAGAAGCGTGGTTTTAGAAACCCCGGCGGAAACCAAGGAGCGTTTGCCGGGGGTATTGTTCTCCGCCTATGCCGCCGGGGCGGAGGGTTTTGGGGAGCCAAACGGCGAAGGCGCATGGCAACCGGCGCGGCTTTTGATGCTTTTAAAGATGCTGCGCGATCGGCTTGCGCGGTGGAAACGGTTTTTTGAAACCCACGAAGGCGAAGCGTACGAGGGGCGGCCGGTGGCCGACTTGCTGGCCTTTTGCACCGACTCGTTAGCCCGGCTGGATCGGCTGATTGCCCTAATGCGGTAAGGTCACCCGATCGACGGGCTGCGGCGCGGGTTTGCCAAAAAGATAGCCCTGAAAAAGCCGCACGCTCAGCATTCGTAAAAAGCGGTAATCCGCCTCTAGCTCGACCCCTTCGGCCAGTACCTCCATGCCGCGGGTTTTGGCCTTGGTGTAGAGGGTTTTAAAGAGCTCTTGGCGCAGGGGATCGGCGGCAATGTTGTGCACAAAGGCGCGGTCGATCTTGACGATATCGGCCCCCAGTTTGCCCAAGCGGGCAAGGCTGTCGTAGTCGTTGCCCACATCATCGAGGGCGGTTTTAAACCCCTTTTCGCGGTAGGCTTTGAGGATATTGTCCAGATGGTCGAAATCTTCGACCTTTTCGCTTTCGACCACTTCAAAAACGATGCGGGAAAAATCCAGCCCCAGCGTTTTGGCCCAGCCGAAGGTATCCTGCAAACAGAGCGCGGGGTTGTAAATGGCCGTGGGGGTGAAGTTGATAAACAGCCCGCCCTCGGCCCCGGAGGCGGCAAAGGCCTTCAAGGCCGATTCGCGCGCAAGGCGGTCAAGGTTAAAAAGCGTGCCGCTCTCTTTGGCGGTTTGCAGCAGCTCCAGCGGGCTTGTGATGCTGCCGTCTTGGTGCACCACCCGCATCAGGGCTTCGTGGGCGTAGAGCTTACCTGTAAAAGCATCGACGATCGGCTGAAACCAGATGTCGAGTTTTTCGTTTTTGAGCGCGTTAAACAGCGGATGTTCGCCCAGAAGCGTGCACCAGCTTTTGAGGTTGCGCGTCTCTTTAAGCGCGCAGGGGCCGAAGTTTGCGCCCTTGGGCAGAAACAAAATGCGCACTCCCTCTTTTTCGCGATCGGGGATTTTCAGTTCGCGGCAGAGGTCGCCCAAAACCGCCTCGCCCCGATCGACCGGGGCTTGAAACCCGCCGCCGTCGGTGTCGATGGCAAAGCCCTTTTGGATAAACCAGTTTTGAAAACGGGCCATTAAAATCGCTTCGTCAAAGGCGAAGTAGAGCGTTCCTTGGCCCAGCGTGCGTTCGGGCAGGTAGCGGCAGCGGCATTGCATGGGGTTTCCTTATTCGGGGTAGATCATTTTTTTACTCACGCCGCCATCGACCACAAAGTTTTGCCCGGTGATAAAAGCGGCGGCCCCGGAGGCTAAAAACCACGCCGTTTCCGCCACATCTTCGCACCGCCCGACCCGTCCGGCGGGGTGAAAGGCGTGGTCCAGCCCGCGCAAACTTTCGGGATGCGCGTGTTCGATCCAGCCGGGGCTGATGGCATTGACCCGCACGGGCGCAAGGCTCATGGCAAGCGCGTGGGTAAGGCTAAGCAGCCCGCCTTTGCTGGCCGAATAGGCTTCGGTGTGTGCCTCGCTCATCAAAGCGCGGGTGGAGGCGATATTGATAATGCTTGTGAGGCGATCGGCCAGCAGGCGGCTGAGCAAAAAGGGCGCGGTGAGGTTAACCGAAAGCACATGGTTCCAGTCCGCCACGCTTAAAAGGCGCGGATCGCCATTGGCCGCCGACGCGGCGTTATTGATGAGGCAATCGACCTTGCCGATCGCGCTAACGGCGGTTTCGATCTGCGTTGCGTCGGCCAGATCGCAGAGAACCGCTTCGATCCCATCGGCTTCAAAGCGGTGGCGGTCCAGTCCCAAAACGCGCCAGCCGCGATCCGCAAAAAGCCGCGCGGTCGCCAGCCCGATTCCCTGGGCGGCTCCGGTGATTAACAGAGTTTTCATGGGGCGATTTTAACGCAGTTTCGTCCGGCGTTTTTGGCTTCGTAGAGCGCACTGTCGGCGCGGGCGTAGAGGGTGTCGTCGTTTTCGCGCGCCTGAGCGGTTTTGTGAATGAGGCCGATGGAGAGGGTGACGTGGGGCGCGACGTTGCGTTCGTGGGGGATGCGCAGATCGCAGATGTTTTGGCGCAGTTTCTCGGCCAAAACAAGCGCTTCTTCGGCATGGGCGGCGGGTGCCAGGGCGGCAAACTCTTCGCCGCCGACGCGGTAGGCGTTGCCGCCCGCGTTTTGCAGCGTTTTTTGCAGGGCCGCCGCCACGCGGATGAGGGTTTCATCCCCCGCCTGATGGCCGTAGAGATCGTTGTAGGGTTTGAAGTTGTCCACGTCCATAATCAGCAGCGCGAAGGCGCCGTTTTGGGCGGCGGCTGCGAGATCGCCGTTGAAGCGGCGGCGGTTAAACAGTCCCGTCAGGCCGTCGGTGATCGACTGGCTAAAGAGCTTTTCGTTGGCCTCTTTGAGATCGCGGGTGCGCTCCTTGACCTGCGTTTCCAGCTCGTGGGTCAGACGGCGCTCGGATTCGAGGGCCTGCTGCTGCAAAACCAGTTTTTCGCCCTTGAGGCGGTTGATGCGATCGGCCAAGCCAAAGGCGATCAATACAAACTGGATGACGGTTCCGATCATCAGGCCGTAGTCGGTGAGAAAACCGGTTTCCACCCAGTCGAACATCAGCAGCAGGTAGAGCACCACCGCCGCAAAGGCCGCCATCCACGCAAGGGTGTAAAAGATCGCTTCGCGCACGCCTTGATAGGCCAGATAAAGCGCCGCGCCAAAGAGCGCCGCCCCCAGCAGATTGGCCGCAGGCAGCAATAGCAGCCATGTGATTGCGTACCAATCCAGCGCCACGGGAATCAGCGTCAGCAGCACCAGCGCCAAAAAGCCGTTCAACACGCGATAGGTGCGCGGCAGGCGGGTTTTGAGCCGGAGGTACTCGTGGCTAAAGAGCGTCACGCTGAGCATCACGGCGACGACCGAAAGGGCCAGTGCGCTGTTTTGAAACCCCGGCGAGGCGGGCCAAAGATAGAGAAAGCCCACCCCCTTATAGGTGAGCACAACCATCAAAAAGCTGGCCAAGTAGAGCGAATAAAGGGCAAAAACGCGCTCTTTGGTGGAGATGTACAAAAAGAGCTTATAAACCAGCATCATCAGCAGCGCGCCGTAGTAGAGACTGTGGCCAAAGAGATGGTGGGCGGAGTTTTCATAGAAGGCCTGCTGCCGCCAAAGATTCAGCGCCAAGGGCTCGAAAAGCCCGTCGTGGGTGTCGGCGCGCAGGTAGAGATCGACCTGGGATTTGGCGGGAATATCGACGGGAAACACAAAATCCGGCGACATCACCGGACGGCTGTCGAAGGGGAGCCGATCGCCGGTCTGCCAGCGGTGTAAAACCGCATGACTGGCGGGATCGACGATGAACAGATCGAGATAGTCCTGTAGCGGCGAGGCAATCTCGAAAACCCGTTTTTGCAAAACCGGGCTGCTGTTTTCAAGGCGAAAACGGATCCAAAATGCCGATTTTGAAAAGGCGAAGTTGGGAGCCTCCTGCGTAAGCGGCTGCCAGACAAGATCGGGGTTTTGGAGCAGATCGCGGACCTCTAGCGCCGCTGTGGGGTCTTCGAGCACCTGCGCATAGCCCGCAAGCGCCGTGCGGCGGTCTATTTCGGCAATGTCCAGCGAACGGGGCGAAGCCATCAAAACCAAGCCAAAACAGAGCAAACCGAGAATTCTCAGGGGCAGCCGCCTTTTACACACATCTGGCGTGATTTTACTGCCCGGAAACTTGAAAACAAGAATATTTCCGGGTTTTTTGTTATATTTTTGTGACGTAATCGGAGGGAGCGGACGGTGCAAAAACCGGTTATTTTGTATGTGGAGGACGAGGAGAGCGAACGGGCCAGCGTGGCGCGGCTGGTTGGCGCGCGCGTGGGCACCGTGGTCGCGGCGGCGGATGCACAGGAGGCGTTGCGTTTGTTTGAGGCGCAGCGGCCCGATCTGGTGCTTTCGGATATCTGCCTGCCGGGCGAAGACGGGCTTTCGCTGGTGCGCTCCCTGCGCGCGATCGACCCGAATGTGCCTGTGGTGCTGATTTCCGCCTATAGCGGCAGCGAGTATCTTTTTGAGGCGATCCGTATCGGCGTGCGGGATTTTTTGACCAAACCCGTCGAGATCGGCAAGCTGGTCGCCACGCTGGAGCGGTGTCTGGAGGAGGCCCATCTGTCCAGAGAGTACGAGCGGCTTCGGTTTTACAATATCAAGCCCGAAGAGCTGGACGTGATGGCCCGGCTCTACCGCTACTTCCGCCCCCTGGCCGACGCCGCGCCGCTTTTGATCCGCGTCAGCGACGAAGCGGGGGAGGCGAGCTTTTTTAACCAACGCTGGAACGGTTTTACGGGGCTGGAGGAGCCCGCCCTGCGGGGGCAAGGGTGGATCGAGGCGCTGCATCCGGACGATCGGGCGGCCTATCTGAAACGTCTGGACTGGGCCTATAAAAACCGCGTGCCGCTGGATGTGGAGTTTCGTTTGCGGCGCAGCGACGGCGAATACCGCTGGATGCTCGAACACCACACCCCGCGTCTCAACGGCGACCGGTTCGAGGGGTTTGTCAGCTCCTGCGTGGATATCAGCGACGTGCAGCAGACCAAGGCGGCGCAGGAGGCCAACGGCCGCTACCGCGCTCTGTTTGAGACGATGCTCAACGGTTTTGCGCTGCACGAGGCGGTGCTTGACGAAGCGGGAAACATGGTGGATTACCGCTTTTTGCAGGTGAATCCCGCCTTTGAAAGGATGGTGCAAAAGAGCGCGCAGGAGCTGGTGGGCAAAACCGTGCTGGAGGTTTTTCCCCGGACGGAGAGCTACTGGATCGAGCAGTATGCCAGGGTGGCCGTGGGGGGCGAACGGCTGGAGTTCGAGGAGTATTCGCGGGCGCTGGACAAATATTTTGTCGTCTCCGCCTTTCGCCCCGCGCCCGGCCAGTTTGCCGTGATGGCTCAGGATGTGACCGATCGCCGGCGCGCCCAGATGGATTTGGAGCAGATCAACCGCGAGCTGGAGGCCCGCATCGATCGGGAGGTGCAAAAGCGGCGCGAAAGCGAGCTGGCGCTGCTGCGTCAGGCGCGGGTGTCGATGATGGGCGAAATGCTCAGCGCGCTCGCCCACCACTGGCGCCAGCCCCTAAGCGCCGTTTCGCTTTATATTCAGGGGATTGCAGAGGCCTTTCACAGCGGCGAACTCAAGGCGGAGTATCTTGACCGGGCGGTTGAGCGGGCGATGGAGCTGATTATGCAGATGTCCAAAACCATCGATGAGGTGCGCGGTTTTGCGGCCGAGCGGCCACGGTTGACGCGCTGCTGCGCTCTGGAGGAGGTCAAGCAGGTCTTTGCGCTGGCCGCGCCGGAGCTGCAAATGCTGGGCATCGGGGTGACGGCCCGCTGCTTTGGCGAGGGGCCAAAGCCCCTTGAGGCGTGCCTTTGCGCGCCCCATTCGGCGGGGTGGAGCCGTCTTTATCCGGCGGAGTTCAGGCAGGTGGTTTTTAACCTGATTGCCAACGCCCGCGACGCGATTTTGCTGCGCCGGGCCAACACGGGCAGCGGCTTTGCCGGAATGATCGTGGTTGGTTTTGAGCTGACGGAGGGGTGGGAGATTATCACGCTGGAGGACAACGGCGGCGGCATCGATCGCGCGGCGATGGAGCATCTGTTCGAGCCTTTTTTCACCACCAAGGAGCGCGCTCAGGGCAGCGGCGTGATCTCCGGCGTGGGGCTGGGGCTGTATCTGAGCAAGATGGTGATCGAAGAGCAGATGAAGGGCCGCCTGCGCGCCGAAAACACCGCGCGCGGGGCCAAAGTGGTGATCGAGCTGCCGCTTGTCGGCTAGCAAACTTTGGCACAATACGCCCAATTTTTAACAGGAGCGCGGATGATCGCCATTGTGACCACCGGCGGGACGATCGGCATGGAAAAAGGATTGCCTTCGATGGGCGGTTTTGAGGGGTTGGGGGCCGAGGTGATCGGTTTTGCCAACGAACCCAGCCCGTTTTTTGACAGCGGTTTTGCCGCGAGGCTGGCGGCGTTTTTGCAGACGCTATTGGGCCGTTTTGACGGCGTGGTGGTCACCCACGGCACCGATACGCTGGAAGAGACGGCGTTTTATCTTGATTTGGTCTTAAGCCCCGACTTTCCCGTGGTGCTAACGGGCGCGATCCACATGAAAGACGAACCGGCTTACGACGGCATCGGCAATCTAAAAACCGCGATCATTGCGGCGCAAACTTTGGGCGGCGGGGTTTATGCGGCCTTCGATCACGACGTTTTCGCGGGCCGTTATGTGGTCAAAACCAGCCCGGTCAGCCGCCGCGCGTTTTCGTCGATCAAAACCGGGCGGTTGGGGGCGGTGGTGAACGGCAAACTGATTCGATATTTTGATCTGCCCGCGCGAAAAACCCGGCTGGAAAACAGGCCCGGTAGAGGCGTGGCGCTGATCAAGGCCCATTACGATCTGCAAGCCGGGTTGATCGAACCCATGATGCAAAAAGCAAAGGCGGTCGTATTCGAAGGATTCGGCGGCGGTCGGATTCCCCGCGCGGCGGTCGATCTGGTTGTAAAAACCGCGCGGGAAAAACCGTTGGTTTTATGCGGCGGCGTCAGCGAAGGCTACAGCGGCGATGGTTACGCCTACGAGGGCAGCGGCGGCTGGTTTGAAGCGCAAAAAATCCCGGTCATCTTTTCCCTGGCCGACGCCAAAAAAAGCGCGATCGCGTTGGGATTGTGTCTGGGCAACAATCTGGACGCGGCGGCGATCGGGCGCTTTTTTGCCGATGAAGTTTACTGACAGGCGATTAAGAACAATACGGTAATAATAAAGTCTCTCAAAAAACAAAGGAGTTCCCATGGCCAAAACCGCCAAGCAGCTTCAAACCTTGCAGGCCGACGCGCTTGCGTTGTTTGTGAAAATCCACAACTACCACTGGAATATCAAGGGGATGCAGTTTCATCCTGTTCACGCCATGACCGAAAAGCTCTACGACGCCATGGGCGAACTGTATGACGACTGCGCCGAGCGGCTTTTGCAGCTGGGCGAAAAACCGCTGGTGACAATGGCCGAAGTTGCCAAGGCCACCCGCGTCAAAGAGGAGACCAAAAGCGATTTCGACGCCAAATACGTGCTGACGCAGATTCTGGCCGAGCAGGAAGCGCTGCTTAAAGCCTTCCGCGAACTTTCCGACAAGGCGGGCGAAGAGAACGACAAGGCCACCGTCGCTTTTGCCGACGAAAAGATCGCCGGGCTGGAAAAGGATATCTGGATGCTCAAGGCCACCTTGGGCTGATTTGCGGCGGCCCATTTGGGCTGCCTTAGCCGCCGCACCCGCAGGCGGCGACCGCCTCTTGAAACTTCGCGGGGTCAAGGTTTTGTCCGCTGACCACCACGGCCACGCTGCCGTCTTCTCCGGTTACTTCGATCGATTCCATTTGTCCGGCCATTTGGCAACCGCAGGTGCCATTGCGGCACGCTTCGGCCATCGCTTCGATCTCGCTGCGTTTGGATTCGGTGCCAAACCGCACGATGACGCCTTGGGGATGGGCGCTGACTTTGGGGCTGTTCATGAAAACTCCTTTTGAATGGTTCTTCCCTAAGACGGCGAAGGATTCAAAAGGATGCAAAACCTACCGTTTGAGGGGAAACGGCGGGTTTTCAGGCGGCTTGAATTCGGGAGGTTGCATAAATTCGGCAACCCGTTCAAAACTCTCTACCCGCAAAGGGTTTTTGGCCAGCTTTAAACGGTAGCGCCCCGGCACGGTTGCCGTATAGAGAAAATCGGCATACAGGCTCTCGTAGCCGGGGTCAAAACGGTTGGAGACCCTAAACCGCAGATCGGTTGCGTATTCGTGCGCCCAGATTGGCACGGTGATGCGGAAGGGGTACTCTCCGGCAATGTCGCCTTCGATCGCCACGACCGAAGCCAAGCCCGTAGCGGGCTTTGAAGGCGGCGTGCGCGGCCCGGAAATTTCGTAGGATGAGACCAGCGAAAAGGTGTAGTAATTGACGCGGTCTTTACCCGTTACCAGCACGTATTCTTTGGGTTTGGGTTCCGGCGGAGGCTGCGTTTGATCGGGCGGTGCAATCTCTTGCTTTATCTTGCGCGCGGCAGGGGATTGGGGCAGGGCAGGCGGTTCTTGCCGAGCCGGTTCCGGCGTGGCGGCCGGGCGCTGCGCGGGTGAAAAATCGGCTGTTTCGGGCGGCTTTTCCTGCGGCCAAAAAAGCGCCGTCAAAACAATCAAAATGCTTCCGATCGCCAGCAGGGCCCAAGCTTGCTTGCTCATGCCGTAAACTCATGCTTCGTAAAAAAATCAAAACTCTTCGCCACCTCTAGTGCCGCGCCGTAAATATCGCGTTTTTCGGTCCAGTGTTTCATGCGGGTTTGTATTTCGGCGTCGAAAGCTTCTCGGTTGATGGTCTCAGCATTGTTTCTCAAGGCCCACGCGTTGTAGTCGGCGACATATCGGTCATAGGCCGCCTCCACTCTTTTTGGGTTTGTAGCGAGGGCGGAAAAGGGCTCAAAATAGTGTTGCATTCTTTCTGTCAGCCCGGCTTGTGACGTCACAAGGGAGTTGTCAAGCGTGGCCGCATACCCGCCATAGCGGGTTTGAATCATGCCAAACTCGGTCAAATCAAGGTATGGAACCGGATCGATCGATGCGTTTGCCAAGCTTACGTCTTTTGTGGCGGCGTTACGCTCTTTGTTGCGGTCCAATGGAAGGCTTTGACCAAGTTCGCTGCTTATAATCTTGAAGTCTTCTTCGTAGAATCCGCTTGCAATAAGAACCTCTGCAACGGCCATCTTGCCGATACCCATTTTGTCAAACTCGGCTTCAAGCGCACTGGCAAATCCGGCATATGCGTTATCGATTTCGCGCAAATTACCCTTGGCGGTTTTTGTTTCCAGTATTCGATCGCCCATGCTGGGCTTTATGGCCGAGGGGATGGCGGGCGCAAAAGAGAGCCAATTGGGTATTTTGTGCCGGAACGTTATGCCGGCCTGATCGAAGAGGCGGTGGCGACCGTGGAGCGCGAGAGACGTTTGGGGTTGCTCAAACGTGTGGCGGCGGCTCAG
>JBFWML010000021.1:0-36452 GCA_050251635.1 Campylobacterales bacterium
TGCGAAACTGGGCCCTCACCCTCTCTCAGCTGGCTATCTTTTTTGAGGGCAGGCTGGATGAGGCATTGGGGCTGTGATAGAATTCATGCACCTGTCGGGTGGTGACACAGAATGTTGAAGGGTCCCGCCGCCTGTGTTGGTGGGGTTTATTGCAGCTTTCCAGATCGCCCTGAAAATCTGCGTGTCGGCAGTTCGATTCTGCCCGGAGCCACCACCTTTTCACCGCACCCCCTCCACATCGCATCATTAGACGTTTCTACCACTCTGGCGCAACTCTGCCTAATAATTCATAGGCCTTTCTATTTTCCGAAACACCGTCCATACGCGCTACGTCCACTTTGCTTTGTACGCTTTCGAGTGGGCCGCAAGCCCGGTTTGGGGGCCACTTCTCAGAGTGATGGCGGTCTGCTTTGAACAGCGCCGCCCCGTTCGAATCCAATGAGATAATGGGGTGCTAATACAAAAACCCCATCAACCACAAGGGTATTTGCTGTTCAAACCCCGTCTCGATATCATCGGCCAGCACAATCCCCGTTTCGCCTTTGAGCTGGCTTCTACCCTTAGATGCGCCGCCTATTTCAAACACCGTTTTGCCGTCCACTACAAAATCGCCCCGATCGTGATAATGCACCTCGTGGTTTAGCCCCACCTGCGACACAAAAAAGCTCTCTCTGATCGCGCCTTTGTTGGCATCGGCGCACAGAACCGCAAAAAGATTGGGGTTATCCAGCAGCAGTTTGTCGGGCTTATTCACCGCACGCATCCCTTCGCCGCCCCGGACGATATGAATCAAACTGCCCGCATCCATCCGCTCCAGGTACTTTTGGAGCGTGGGCCACGAAGCACCCACGGCGGCGCTGAGTTTGGAGATGTTCAGCTCATAGGGGTTGCTCGCGCAAAGCATATAGAGGATTTTTCTCAGCTTGTCCAGTTTGGACGGATCGATATGGTAGATGCTGCACAGATCCGAGTCGATCGTCAGGTTGATCACCTCTAGCAGCTTGGTGGGATAGTCCGGCAGTGATTCGCGAAAAAAGGGATAACAGCCGTACTCTAGGTAGTTTGCCATCTGCTCTAGCGGTCTAAGCTGGCGGACGATCCCGGCGGTAATATCCTCATGGTGCGCCACAATCGCTTGTAGCGGATAGGCGGGCAGCGAAAGCCCGGTTTGCAGTTCGCAAAACTCCCGTAGCGACAAAACCCCCAGCGTATGAATCACGGCGCGTCTGGACAGGTCAGCCACCTGATGCTGTATTTGCAGCGCCGAAGAGCCGCTAAAAAGCACCTGCAAATCAAACACATCGTAAATCGCCTTCAGCTCGCGGGAGAAATCTTTGGCTTTGTGAATCTCGTCAAAAATCAGCACTCTGCCGCCACGGGCATAAAAACTCTCGGCCACTTCATACAAGCTCACGCCGCTCATGGCCGGGTGATCGCAGGCCGCAAAAAGCACCTTTGAAGCGGGCAGATTCAAACTGTGGGCGTACTGCAAAAGCAGCGTGCTTTTACCTGCGCCGCGCGCGCCCTTGATGCCGATCAGCTTGCTGCTAAAGTCGATCTTTTCGTACAGGTAGCGTTTGTACTCTGGAACAGGACGGGAGAGGATTTGGGTAGAGATTTTTTGCAGCGCAGAAATATCCATCGCCAAGCCTTTATAAAATGTATTTTAGAATAATAGCTATTTATTATAAAATATGATTTATATAAAAATAGCAAAGGTTTTACCCGTTTAGATCAGACTCAACCCCACCTTACCCTTTTCGCGATCGATCGCAATCACCTCGATCTGCGGCAGATATTGGTTTAGGGCAAGCACTTCCAGCGGGTGTTCGATGCGTTTGGCGCTCATTTTGGAAATATGGATCATCCCGTCGTTTTTTAGGCCAATATCCACAAATGCGCCAAAATCGGCGATATTGCGCACCACGCCGGAAACAAAACTGCCCACCTCAAGCATGGAAATATCGGTCATGCCCTCTTTAAACTGGATGGCGGGCAGCTCGGCACGCGGGTCGAAGCCGGGTTTTTGAAGCTCTTTGATGATGTCTTTTAGGGTCTCTTCGCCCACGCCCAGCTCTTTGGCTTTGGCCGCCGCGTCGATGGCCGCTAGATCAAGCCCGATCAGCTTTTGGGCCACCGCGTAGCTTTCGGGGTGAATACCGGTGTTGTCCAGCGGGTTTTTCCCCTCTTTGATGCGGATAAACCCGGCGGCCTGTTCGTAGGTTTTTTGGCCCAGCCCTTTGACCTTGAGCAGTTCTGCTTTGGCGGTAAAGGGGCCGTTCTCTTCGCGGTGGGCGATGATGTTTTTGGCTACTTTCTCCCCTACGCCCGCCACATACGAAAGCAGCGAGAGCGACGCGGAGTTGATGTCCACGCCCACGCGGTTAACCAGATCCTGCGTCACGTCCGAAAGCTTTTTTTCCAGCAGCTTTTGATCAACATCGTGTTGATACTGCCCAATCCCCAGCGATTTGGGGTCAATCTTGACCAGCGCCGCCATGGGGTCGCTCACCCGCGCGGCGATCGAGATGGCGCCCCGGATCGTCACGTCCAGATCGGGGTACTCCTGCGCGGCGATTTTGGAAGCGGAGTAAACCGACGCGCCCGCTTCGGAGACCACGGTGTAACTCAGCTGCGCCCCCTCTTCTTGATTGAGCCGCGCAAAAAAGGCCTGCGTTTCGCGCGATCCCGTTCCGTTGCCGATCGCCACGCTGCCGATGCGGTAGCGTTTGACCAGTTCTAAAACCTTCTTTTTCGCGCCTTCGTAATCCTTTTGCGGCTCGGTGGGGTAGATGACCGCCGCTTCCAAAAACCGGCCGTTTTCGTCGATCACCGCCAGTTTGCAGCCGGTTCTAAAGGCCGGGTCCACCCCCAAAAGCACCCGCTTGGTTACGGGCGGCGTCATGAGAAGCTGGCCCAGATTTTTGCCAAAAACGTGGATAGCGGCCGCGTCGGATCGCTCTTTGAGATCGGCGTGAATCTCCCGCTCGATCGAAGGCAACAAAAGCCGTTTCAGGCCGTCTTTGTAGGCCTCCAAGAGCAGTGTTTTGGAGCTTTGGGCGTTGCGCGGGATCAGAGTCTGGGCGATTTTCATTTCCAGCGCGGCGGTGTCCACGGTAATCTTGACGCTCAGTTCTTTCTCCTTAACGCCGCGCATCATCGCCAGATAACGGTGCGAAGGAATCCGCGCCACCCCCTGCGACTGCCCCGCAAAGTTTTTATACAGACCGTTTTCATCAAACTGTTTGCCCGCCTTGGCCTCCAGCAGACCCGTTCGGGCCATCACCATTCTCACCGCGTCGCGCTGGCGCGGATCGTCGGCGTAGCGTTCGGCCAGAATATCCTGCGCCCCGGCGATCGCCTGATCGATCGTCTCCACCGCGCCTTTCACAAACCCTTGGGCGCGGGTCTTAAACGCCTCGATCGAAAGCTGCGCGGATGCGAGCAGATCGGCCAACGGAGCTAGCCCCTGTTCGATCGCCGTGGCGGCGCGGGAGCTTTTTTTCTCTTTAAAGGGGCGGTAAATATCTTCCAACGCCCTGATCGTCGCGGCCTCTTCGATGCTCTTTTTCAAAGCCTCCGTCAGCACCGCGCGCTCTTCGATCAGCCGCGAAACTTCCGCCTTTCGTTGCAGCAGGTTCTTAGCGGCCGCATAGTGGGTTTCAAACTCCCGCAACACCTCATCGCTCGCCGCTCCGGTCATCTCCTTGCGGTAGCGGGCGATAAAGGGAACGGTGGCCCCTTCGTCGAGCATTTTGAGAATATTGGTCACATGGGTCCGGGACAATGCGGTTTTTTGGGTGAGCAGATCGATTAAAGTGTGTTGCATGGGTTCCTTTTTGCGGCCATTATAACAGCCGCGATTCAAGCCCCTTGACGCGGGCGGTTTTTCGCTCTAGGATGGCGCACTTTATCTCTGGAGTCCGTCATGTATTCGGCGCTCTGGCACACCATCAACCGCCACCCCCTGATGCAAGTTCATGCCGCCAGCCTCTTTTTGGTCGTTTATATCGACTGGATGCTGATGCCGCTGATTACCAAGTTTGAGGGCCTTTACCTGCCCATCTATATGATTGGCTTTTTTATGCTGCTTTCGGCCAGCGACGGCTTTATCCAGCCGCTGTTTAAGAAGATCCGGCAGCGTTATCTCTACCGTTTTTCCGCCGCGCTCGATACGGTGCAGCTCGCCTGCTACGCGCTGGCTTTTACCAGCCCGGAGCTGTTTACCTACGCCATGCTGACGCTCTTTACCGTTCAGGGCATCACCTTTGAGATTGCCCGCGTTCACACCACCGACTATCTCACCACCTGGATCGAGGTCAAAGAGTATCTCATGACCCGATCGCTGATCATCAGCCTAGCCACCGTCACCGGCACCGGCTTTGCCATGCTTTTTGACCTGATCAGCGGCAATTTGACGGTGCTAATCGGCATTGCCGCCGTGCTGACGCTGGCCGCGATTGTTCTGCAGTTGCGGCTGGCAACGCTTTTTAAGCGCTTTTCGCCGCAAGAGGGGTTATAGTTTGACAAACCGCTTTAGGAGGAAACCATGAAAAAAATTCTGCTGTGGGCCGCCGTTTTTGCCCTGCTGAGCGCCGCGCACGCCAATGATCGGCTCGACCGGTTCTATAAAACCGGAAAAATCCGCACGATCGATACGCTGTACGAAGTGCACAAACTCAACCCCGAAGCGGGCAGTCTGCACGTGGATTATTCCGACAAGGCCTACCTGGTTAAAACCCGCCTCAAGGAGACGCTGGCCCAAATGGACGCGCCCACCCGCGAAAACTACCTCAAAACCATTCCCGAGGGCGGTTATCTGACGCTCTTTATCCCCCGCCCGGTCGTCACCGCGCCGGAGGTTCGCTGGTTTTTGTTTGAGGTGTTCGACGAAGAGGGCAACACGCTCAGCAAAGGCCGCAGCAACGCCACGCTGGATGTGGGTGATAGCGCCGGCGAAGGCAAAAGCCGCTGGATCGCCGTGCAAACCATTGCGCTGCCCAAAAAGGTCACCTCCAGGCTAACCGTCGAGGTGGTGGGCGAAACCTGCGCCGAGACCCAGCGTTTTGTGATTACGCGGCTATAATCGCGCTTTTATTTTTAACCGGGAGAACACGATGGATCGTTTCGAAAACGTCACCGCAATCAAAGCCGCCAACATCTACCATGGCGGCAAAGTCACCAGCCGCACGCTGCTTTTTAAGGACGGCAGCAAAAAGACCTTGGGCATTATGCTGCCCGGCGACTACGACTTCGGCACCGATCAAGCCGAAGAGATGGAAATCTTAAACGGCGAGCTGGAGGTGTTATTGCCCGGCAACCCCAACTGGCAGAGCATTAAAGGGCCGCAGACCTTTCACGTTCCGGCCCGCGCCCGTTTTGGACTGAAGGTTAAAACCGTCACCGATTACTGCTGCAGTTATCTGGACTGAGTTTGCGCAGCCGCTACACACGGCGGCGGCTATAATCGGGCAAATTCCTTCAAGGAGGACGTCATGACCTTAGAGGTACTCAACATCAAGTGCGGCGGCTGCGCCAACACCATCACCAAGAAGCTTTCCGAGCAGTTTCAGGGCGTGGTCGTTGACGTGGAGGGCGGTAAAGTAACGGCAGAAGTTCACGGCGAAGCCGAAGTAACCAAACTGCGCGAAAGTCTCAAAAAGATGGGCTATCCCCCGGCCGATGAGGCGATCGGCGGCTTTGAGGGCGGCGTGGCCAAGGCCAAAAGTTTTGTCTCCTGCGCCGTGGGACGCCTGACGCCCAAGGCCTGAGAGCCCCCGTGATATAATCGCCTTTTTTATAAAGGACTCTTTTTTGAAAAAAGCGATTGCAGGGGTTTTGGGATTGTGCGCCTTTCTTTATGCCGCGCCGATCGAAGGACGGGTCAGCGAAGCGGCGGGCGAACGTATTGTTGCCTCGCTTCCCGGGGCCAAGGTGGGCCAAAGCGCCATTGTTCTTTACCGCTACGAAGGGGGCGAAGCCATCAGCCGCGAGTGCGTGGTGGCCGACGCCGATCGCGGTGAGCTGATCTGCCGCCCCTTTGAGCAGTTCGATCAGGATTCGGTTCCTAAAGTCATCTTGCCCGTCAAGCCCGGCGATCGCGTCATTGCCGGACCGCTGAGTGCCACCGCGCTTATTATCGCCCCCTCGGCGGGCCGCTATGTGCGCGTACAGGACCGCCACAAAAACTACCGCTTTATCCACCCCGATCTTTTCGCCGCCCAGCTCACCAAGGCGGACAATCCCGTCCCCAAGACCGAAGCGTTCAAGACCTTTTGCGACGCGTGGATGGTCGGCACGCTGATCTTTGCGCTCAAAGACGGCGACTGGATTGTGGATTGCCAAAGCTTTACGGCACTGGCGTTTCATGCCGACACCCCCGTAACCGAAGAGGCCGCCAAACCCTTTTACCATCGGCTTGATCCGATCGAACGCGGCTTTTTTAGCTGGGGCACACCCAAAACGATCGCGGATTTTGATGCCCACTACCAAAGCCTGATCCAAAAGGAGTTCCATGCTCAGCGCTGAACATATCGAAGCCCTTAGCCGTATTGTCGGAAACGATAACTGCTTTGCCGACAAAGCCCACCGCCTCGCCTACGCCTACGACGCCACCCGCCAAAGCCTGCAGCCCGACGCGGTGGTTTTCCCCCGCAGCGAAGCGGATGTGCAGGCGATTTTGAGTTACTGCAACAGCCGTAAAATTCCCGTGGTCGCGCGGGGTGCGGGCAGCGGCTTTACCGGCGGCGCGCTGGCGGCGCAGGGCGGCATTGTGCTGGCGATGGAAAAACATATGAATCAGATTCTTGAGATCGATATGGAAAACCTCGTCGCCCGCGTTCAACCCGGCGTGATCAATATGGATTTTCAAAAGGCGGTCGAAGAGTTGGGGCTCTTTTATCCACCCGATCCGGCCAGTCAGGAGTATTCGACGCTGGGCGGCAATGTCAGCGAAAACGCAGGCGGTATGCGGGCGGCCAAATACGGCATCACCAAAGATTACGTCATGGCGTTGCGGGCGGTGCTGCCCAACGGCGAGGTGATCCGCGCGGGTAAAAAAACGATCAAAGACGTGGCGGGCTACAACGTGGCGGGGATTTTGATCGCCTCCGAAGGAACGCTGGCGGTCATTACGGAAATTACGCTTAAACTCCTGCCCAAACCCAAACTGAGCCAGACCGCGATGGGCATCTTCCCCAGCGTGGAAGCGGCGATGAACGCCACCTTTAAAACGTTTGCGGCGGGGGTCAGCCCCGTGGCGATGGAGTTTTTGGACAATATGACCATCCGCGCGGTGGAGGCCACCTTCAAAAAGGGGTTGCCCGTCGATGCCGGGGCGATTTTGATTACCGATGTGGACGGCAACGTGCCCGAGGACTTGGCGTGGCAGCTCGAGCAGCTTGAGGCGGTTTTTAAAGCCAACGGCGCAACCACCTTTTATAAAGCCAAAACCCCCGAAGAGGCGGCGGCGATCTGGTTTTCGCGCCGTAACGCCAGCCCCAGCCTGAAGTTTTACGGCCCCACCAAACTCAACGAAGATATCACCGTGCCGCGCAGCCAACTGCCCGAACTGCTGCGGCGGATCGAAAAGATCGGCAAGCATTACGACCACCCCATTCCCTGCTTTGGCCACACGGGCGACGGCAACGTGCATGTCAACGTGATGACCAATAAGCTTGATGCGGTCAAATACCACAACGCCGAGCGGGCGATCCACGAGATTTTCGAAGCGGCGGTGGATTTGGGCGGTACGCTCAGCGGCGAGCACGGCATTGGTCTAAGCAAAGCACCCTTTATGACGATGGCCTTTACCGAAAGCGAAATGAATCTCTTTCGCACGCTCAAAACGGCCTTTGACCCCAACAATATCCTCAACCCGGGCAAAATGGGCCTCTAATGACTGCCGGCGACGCGCTTCAATGGATTGCCGTCGCCGTGATTTTGATTGTTTTCTACCGCAAAATTATCGCGCCCTTTGCCAACCGGATGCTGCAAATTCCCACCGAAGAGCCGATCGAAGAAAAATCCCGCATCGTTTTTGATGATGATGAAATCGACGACCTGCCCGACAACAGCGCCGATCTGCGCCGCCGGGTGGAACAGAGACTTAAAGTTTCGGACAGCGATCAAATGGAGCGGCTCAAGTACGAAACCCTGCTCGAAAAGTTGCGCGAACAGTCGGAAAATGCGCCGGGCGAAGTGGGCAGCGTCATCACCAGCCTGACCCACGGGCTGGATAAGCTGGAAGCCGAATTCAACAAAGGAAAAAAGAGTGGAAATTCTTAACGAAGCCATGTTTCCCATTGCCAAATGGCTGCGGGGCAATTTGTATCAGGTTTCGCTGATGATGGTCGCCACGCTGCTGGTCATTTACGGCGGCAACATCAACGCGCTGGTGCGCAACGCGGTGAGCAGTTTTCATTTTGCGGTGCGGGTAGCGGTGTTTGTGGCGTTGTGCGCCTTCGGTTACGGCCTTATCACCGTTTACACCGTGCCGTGGGCCTCAAAGGCGCTGGCGATGCTCCCCAACCTCTGGCTGCCGCCCGTTGTGCTGGGGATCTTTATCGCGCTAGGTGTGATTGCGGAGAAGAAAAAGGTTTAGATTATTCGTCGTCTTCGGCGTTGCCGACGGGTTCGCCGCGCTGAAGGCTGACAAGCACCCCTTCGATCATCTTATCCAGATCGCCGTCTAAAATCGCGTCCACGTTGTTAAAGGCCTGCTTGGAGCGGGTGTCTTTGATCTGCTGGTAGGGAAACAGCACATAGCTGCGAATCTGATGGCCCCAGCCGATTTCGCTTTTAACGTTACTGTCGATCGCCGCCTGGCGCTTCATCATCTCCAGCTCGTAGAGTTTGGAACGGAGCATTTTAAAGGCGGTGTCCCGGTTTTTGTGCTGGCTGCGGTCGTTTTGGCACTGCACCACCACGCCGGTGGGGATGTGGGTGATACGGATGGCCGATTCGGTTTTGTTCACGTGCTGGCCGCCCGCGCCGCTGGCCCGGTAGGTGTCGATGCGCAGGTCTTTATCTTCAATAACGATGTTCACGTCGTCGTCGATTTCGGGCGAAACCTGCACGGAAACAAACGAGGTGTGCCGCCGTCCGCTGCCGTCGAAGGGCGAAACGCGCACCAGACGGTGAACGCCGTTTTCGGCCTTGAGATACCCGTAGGCGTTGACCCCTTTGATAATCATCGACGCGTCTTTGATGCCCGCCTCTTCGCCGTCCTGATAGTCCAGAATCTCCACTTTAAACCCGTGGCGTTCCGCCCAGCGCAGATACATCCGGTAGAGCATGCTGCCCCAGTCCTGGCTTTCGGTGCCGCCCGCGCCGGGGGTGATGGAAACGATGGCGTTGTTGCCGTCGAGTTCGCCCGAAAGCATCAGTTCGACCTCCAGCGTATCAACCCGCTCTTCGAGATCGGGCAGCTCGACGCTGAGCGCTTTGAGGGTGTCCTCGTCCTGCTCGGCGGTGGCAATCTCAAAGAGTTCGGCGGCGTCATTGACCGCGCCGGAGGCCTCTTCGTAGCGGCTGAAGGTGCGCTCCAAACGCACCTTTTCCTTCTGAATTTTGCCCGCCGCGTCGGGGTTTGACCAGAAGTTCTGATCGTTTTCCATTTCGCTGATTTCGTCGAGGCGTTTTTTCAGTTCGGCGGGTTTGATAATCTCGCGGGCATTTTTAAGCTGCGTCTGAAGTTTCTTAATCCGTTCGCCGTATTCGTAGGCATCAATAATCACGGGGGTTTTCCTTGGCTATAATGGCGGCTTTATTTTTGCGCGATTATAGCGGCGAAGGCATTAAGCGGTGATTGTTCTAAAGCGGGCGGAAGAGTTAATGAAACACCGCGCCCAGATGGGCGGACGGGTCGGTTTTGTGGCCACGATGGGGGCGCTGCACGCGGGCCATCTGGCGCTGATTAAACGGGCGCGGGCCGAAAACGATCATGTGATCGTCTCGATTTTTGTCAACCCCACGCAGTTTCTGCCCGGCGAAGATTTCACCCGTTACCCGCGCAAACCCGAAGCGGACGCTATTCTTTGCCGCGCGGCGGGGGCGGATTTGCTCTTTACCCCCACGCCCGATGTGCTCTACGGCAAAGACGAGCCGATAATCAAAGCCCCGAGCGTCGCGGGTTACGTGCTGGAAGGCCATGTGCGCCCCGGCCATTTCGACGGCGTACTCACCGTGGTGATGAAGCTTTTAAACCTCACGCATCCGACCAAAGCCTACTTCGGCAAAAAAGACGCGCAACAACTGGTGCTCATTACCCAAATGGCCCGCGCCTTTTTTCTGCCCGTGGAGATCGTGCCCTGCGAAACGGAGCGCGCAAGCGGCGGACTGGCGCTTTCGAGCCGCAACGAGTATTTAACCGACGCGCAAAAAGAAGAAGCGCTCAAACTTTCCAAGGCGCTTTTTGAGGCTTCGCGGCTGATCAAGCAGGGGCAAAACGACGTTAAAACGCTGGAAGCCGCCATGCGAACCGTACTGGAACCGCTGAGTATCGACTACGCGGCGATCACCGATCGCAACCTGCGTCCGATCGAAACGGTCATCAAAGGCGAAACGCTGGTGCTGGTCGCCGCGCGGGTCGGCTCCGTGCGTTTAATTGACAATATGTGGGTGTAAAAATGGCCGGAAAACTGCATTTAGTCAGCCTCGGCTGCACCAAAAACCTGATCGACTCCGAAGTGATGCTGGCGCGTTTAAAGTCGCTGGAAATGACGCAGGAGCCGGGCGAAGCGGACGTGATCGTCGTCAACACCTGCGGCTTTATCGACGCGGCCAAAGAGGAGAGCATCAACACCATTTTGGGCCTGCACGAACAGCGCAAAGAAGGATCGCTGCTGGTAATGGCCGGGTGTCTTAGCCAGCGGTATCAGGAGGAGCTTAAGGGCGAACTGCCCGAAGTGGACATCTTTACCGGCGTGGGCGACTACGCGCGGATCGACGCGCTGATCGCGGGCAAGATGAGCGAATTTACCGATCAGGTTTTTTTGCAAACCGAAGAAGAGCGCGTAGTCACCGGCAGCAACTTCCACGCCTATATCAAAATCGCCGAAGGGTGCAACCAAAGTTGCAGCTTCTGCGCGATTCCTTCCTTTAAGGGCAGGCTCCATTCGCGCAGCCTGGAGAGCATCGTTAAAGAGGTCAAACGGCTGGTATCGCAAGGGTTTTTTGATTTCAGTTTTATCGCGCAGGATACCAGCAGCTACGGCCGCGATATGGGGCTGAAACAGGGGCTAATCGACCTGATCGGCGCGATCGAGCAGATCGACGGCGTGAAGCGGGCGCGGATTTTGTACCTCTACCCCTCCACCACCTCGCCGGAGCTGATCGCCAAAATCGCCAACTCCAAAGTGTTTGCCCCCTACTTCGATATTCCGCTGCAACACGCCACGGAAAATATGTTCAAAACGATGAAACGCGGGCTGGGCGCGCAAGAGACCTTGAAGCTGGTGGAGCAGATGCGCGCCGTGCCAAACAGTTGGCTGAGAAGCGCGTTTATCGTGGGTCATCCGGGGGAAAGCGAAGCGGACTTCGAAGCGCTTTGCACTCTGATCGAATCGGGCCTGTTCGACATGATCAGCCTCTTTGGGTTCAGCGACGAAGAGGGCACAACCGCCCACGACATGGCCCAAAAGGTGGATGCCAAAACCATCAAAACGCGGCTGAAAAAGGCCGAAAAACTCGCCAAATCCGCCCGCAAAAAACGGCTCAAAAAGCTGATCGGCCAGACCGTCCCCGTGGTCATCCAAGGCGAAAGCGACGAACACGAGTTTTTAATCGCCGCCAAACATTTAGACTGGGCGCCGGAGATCGACCCGGTCATTTTGATTAACGACAGCGAAGTCGAAGGACTCAAGCCGGGCCAAATCGGTCAAGCCGAGATTACCCAAAGCACGGATGAGGCGTTGATCGCGCGGTTTATCGGCTAAGCCGATTTCAACTCACCGCTTAAATATTTATGGATGACCGATCCGATCAGGGTTTGGTAGGGAATCCCCTCCTGAACCGCGCGGGCTTTGAGGCTTTCAAGATCGCTTTCGAGCAAACGGATACTGATCGCCTTGCGTTTATTCAGTTGCGTCCGGGCCATCTGACGGTAGCGTTCCATTTCGCCCGCCAGATTCTCCACGCTTTTTGGCCGCCCCTGCTCGACGTAATCAATAACTTCCCGCTCTTCTTGGGTTAACTTAGGCATCTTGGCTCCCTTGGTAGATTTTCTGATATTTGCGGCTGGGGATGATATTTTTTAGAAACACCCCACCCCCGTTTTCCACAAACGGAACATAATAAACATAGCCTCGGATTGAGACAATAAAAAGCCGTTGGTTGGGATATTTCTGCGGGTTATGGTGGGGTAGAATATCCAATAGCCGCCCTTCATCAAGGGCAATCAGCACATCCTCAAAGCTGACTTTCCGATCGACTTGCAGCTGCTTGTTTTTCTCCATATCCCACGAAAAATTCATCCCAATCTTTCCACCCCAGTATATACGCAGAATATATATTCGAGACTGATTTTACGCTTAATCGCCCTTGCTGCTACGCAGTTTTTTAATCTCCGATCGCTGCTTTTTTGCCGCCAGACGTTTCTTTTTTGAAGCCTTGGTCGGTTTGGTGGCCACGCGGGTTTTGGGCGCTTTGGCGGTGCGATCGATCAATGCCTGCAGCCGCTGAATCGCTTCGGTTTTATTGGCCTCCTGCGTGCGGTGGTTTTGGGCTTTAATGACCACAATGCCCTCTGCCGTGATGCGGCTGTCTTTGATGGCCAGCAGCCGCGTCTTGTGGGCTTCACCCAAAGAAGAGGCGTTGATATCAAAGCGCAGTTCGATGCCGCTGCTGACCTTGTTGACGTTCTGGCCGCCCGGCCCGCCGCAGCGGATTGGGTTAAAAATCATCTCTTTTTCGGTTATTGTCATGGCATAAGTATAACCGCTTATCTTCACTCGGTTACAATCCGGACATTTTTGCTAAAGGCGATCGATGGAGCAAATCACTGCGTTTTTGGAGCTGATCGACGGCACGGTTTTGTGGGGACCGCCCATGCTGGCGCTGATTTTGGGCACGGGGCTTTACCTGACCATCCGCCTGCGGGCGATCACGGTGCGCAATATCGGCACCGGATTTAGGGAGCTGTTTAAGGGCCGCGCCGCGCGGGGAGCCGGGGATATCACCCCCTTTAACGCGCTCATGACGGCACTGGCGGCCACGGTGGGCACGGGCAATATTGCCGGCGTAGCGACGGCGGTTTTTCTGGGCGGGCCGGGGGCGCTGTTTTGGATGTGGTGCACCGCGCTGGTGGGCATGGCGACCAAATACTCCGAAGCCCTGCTGGCGGTGAAGTTCCGCGAGGGTAACGAAACCGACGGTTACCGCGGCGGCCCGATGTACTACATCAAAAACGGGCTGGGGGAAAAATACAAACCGCTGGCCTTTGCCTTTGCCTTTTTTGCGGCCTTTGCCAGCTTTGGCATCGGCAACACGGTGCAGGCCAACTCGGTGGCCGATGCCATGCTTTCGGGGTTTGCGGTTCCGGTTTGGATAACGGGCGTCATTATGGCCATCTTGGCGGCGCTGGTGATTTTGGGCGGCATTAAGGTGCTGGGCGAAGTGGCCGGGCGGCTGGTGCCGCTGATGGCGGTGCTGTACGTGGGCGCGGGGCTGGTGATTTTGGCGCTCAATGCCGCCGAGCTGCCTGCGGCGATCGGCATGGTCTTTACCTACGCCTTTACCCCGGCGGCGGCCACGGGCGGTTTTGCGGGGGCGGCGGTCTGGGCGGCTATCCGCTTTGGCGTGGCGCGGGGCGTCTTTTCCAACGAAGCGGGGTTGGGCAGCGCGCCGATCGCCCATGCGGCGGCCAAAAACAACTCGCCGGTGGGGCAAGGGCTGGTGGCGATGCTGGGCACCTTTATCGACACGATTATCATCTGTTCGATCACCGGGTTTGTGATTATTATCTCCGGCGAATGGACTTCGGGGCTGACCGGCGCGGCGCTCTCAAGCGCGGCGTTTGAAAGCGCCCTGCCCGGCTTTGGCGGCATGATCACCACGCTGGGGCTTGCGCTGTTTGCCTTTACGACCATTTTGGGGTGGAGCTACTACGGTGAAAAAAGCGTGGAGTTTTTGCTGGGGCACAAAGCGGTGCTGCCCTTTAGGTTGCTGTGGATTGCGGCCATTCCCCTAGGGGCCATGGCGGAACTGAACTTTATCTGGCTGCTGGCGGATATTCTCAACGCCCTGATGGCTATCCCCAACCTGATTGCACTGCTGCTGCTGAGTCCCGTGGTGGTGGCGCTGACAAAGAGTTATTTTGAGAAGAAGCCCGCGTAAAAACGCGGGCCGGAGAATTACTTGAAGGTGCAGACGTTTTTGGCGTCGCAGTTGGTGGTGGCATCCAGAGCGTAGATGTTTTTGCTCAGGGGGTGTTTCCATGTTTTGATCAGCTTGTCGGCGGTCTCGAAGGAGCGCGCGCCGGTGCCGCAGTAGAGGATAATCTCTTTGTCATCCCCCGCCTTGGGCAGCTGGGCAAAAAACTCCTCTTTGCTGGCCTTGGAGGGAATGTTGATTGCGCCGGGAATATGGCCCGCTTTATACTCATCCGCGCTGCGCACGTCCACAATAACCAGCCACTGGGGCTTGGTTTTTAACAGCTCCTGCATAAACGCGGCGCTGACGGTGCCGGGCAGATCGCCCTCTTGGATGCGTCCGCCGGTTGCGGCAGCAGGCTTGGGCGCGGCGGGCTTAATAGCGCCCTGACCGTCGGTGGTGGGCAGGTTAGCCGCCTTCCAGCCGGGGAAGCCCGCGGGGTAGAGGCTCAGGTTTTTATACCCCATGTGGGCCATGTGTTCGGCGACGATGGCGCTCTTTTCGCAGGCAAGGCCCTGACAAAACAGCACAACGGGCTGGTTCAGGTCGCGGGGCAGACGGCCTTTGTAAGTATCAAAGGCGGTGTCGGGAATGTTGAGCGATCCGGTGATGGTGCCCTGATTAAAGAGCCGCTGGGGGCGCGCGTCGATAAAGAGGTGTTTACCCTCTTCAAAAAGCTTCTTCGCCGTTTCGGTGCCGATAGCCACCAAACCGCCCTTGGCTTCCCACTCGGGCATCCCGCCGGGATAAACCGAAACGTTGGTGTAGCCTCTGGCCTTCAGATCGGCGCCGACAAGGGGGCTCTTTTCGCAGCTCAGGCCGCCGCAGTAGATGATGATGGGCGAATTCAGTTCGGGGGCCACCTTTTTCAGCGCTTCCATTCCGGCATCCACTTTGCCTTCGGCGATAAAGATCGCGGTGGGGATATGGCTGCGGTCATAGAGCATCTGGCTGCGGGCATCCACAATGGCGGCATTGCCCTTAAAACCGTCGCCCATGGCGGCCTTGACCTCTTTGAAGCCCACAACGGGCAGCTGGTGCTGTTTGATCAGTTCGGCCACATGGGGGGTGGGCTGGGGGGCGGCGCAACCGGCCAGCAAGATCGCCGCAACCAGCGCGGCATACAGAAGCTTCATAAGGACTCCTTGTTTGAATAGTTGAGCTACCACTATAGCGTAGCACGATGTTTTTAAACTTTTAAAAAAGTGTTACCGGGCCGCTTTAACGCCCCGTGCTAGAATTCGCGCCATGACCTACACCCAGCTACTCAAAAGTTATCCCGTTTTCCGCCGTTTTTGGACGATGTTTTTGCTGATGGACTTCGGCGCGTGGTTTAGCGTGGTGGCGATCTACACGCTGCTGACCGACTTTGGCGCGTCGCCCTTTATCATCGCTTTGGTAGCGGCGCTGCACTGGCTGCCCGGCGCCCTGCAGGCACCCGTCACCGGTGTTGTGATCGACCGGGTCAATGTAAAAAAACTGATGGTTGTTCTGGTAACGATCGAGCTGGTCGCCACGCTTTTGTTTTTAACCGTGCGGGAGGCGGCGCTCATTGGGCTTTTGATGGCGCTGATTTTGGTGCGTATGAGCGCGGCAAGTTTCTTTTTTACCGCCTTTCAGGCCAGTCTGCCCCGTATTGTGGGGCGCGAAACGGCCCTTAGGCGGGCCAATGAACTCACGTCGCTGACCTGGTCGCTGACTTTTATTCTGGGCATGGCGCTGGGTGGCGTGGCGGTGGAGTTGTGGGGGACGGATGTCGCCTTTGTGCTCGATAGCGCGGTAATCGCGGCGGCGCTTTTGCTGCTGCTGCGAATCGATCTGCCCAAAAAGGCCGAACTGGCGGTAGCCAAGGCGTCGGAGCTACTTAAAGAGGGGTTTGACTACCTCAAAACCCACCGCAAAATTGTGGGCTATATTCTGCTGCACGCCACCGTGGGGCTCACCAGCTTCGATGCATTGGTGACGCTGCTGGCCCAATATAACTACGCGCCGGAAATCTCCATTCCCATTGCGATCGGCGCGGTCAATGCCATGCGCGCGGCGGGGCTGTTTATCGGGCCGTTTTTCTTCCGGCGGTTTCAGGATGAGGCTAAGCTTATCTTCTGGCTGCTGATCGGTCAGGGGGCGGCGATTTTTCTCTGGGCGGGTTTGCAGCACGACTTTTATCTGTCGATGATCGGGCTTTTGGCCACGGGCTTTTTTACCACCAGCCTCTGGTCGGCGACCTACAGCCTGATTTTACGCCACACCGACGAAGCGGTTTTGGGCCGCGTGGTGGCCTATAACGACATGACCTTTCTGCTGTTTAACGCCTTTACGGCGCTGCTGATCGGGGTGATGGCGGGAGCGGGGATTGAGCTGTGGGTGATTACGGCGGTTTTGGGCGGGTTTTTCTGGGTGGCGGCGGGCCTATACAAGACCCGCCTTGCCAAGGGTTAGGCGTTACTTTTTAACGCCGTTGCCTTCAACTTCGATCAGCAGCTTAACGGTGTCGCTCACAACGACGCCGCCGGTTTCAAGAGCTTTGTTCCAAGTAATGGCGAAATCGTTGCGGTTGATTTGGCCGCTCAGGACAAAGCCCGCTTTGGCATTCCCCCACGGATCGACCGCCGTACCGCCGAATTCGTAATCGAGTTCAACGCTCTTTTTAACCCCTTTGATGCTCAAATCGCCGATCACCTTGCCGTTTTTAAACCCGGTCATAACGAAGGTCATCTTGGGGTGTTTGGCCACGTCGAAAAAGTCGGGGCTGCGCAGATGGTCGTCGCGCTTAACGATACCGGTATCGATGGCGGCCACGTCGATCGACGCGTTCATCCTGGACGGCACGCCGCTTTTGGGATCGAGCGAGAAGTCCCCCTCGAAGGTGCCGAAATTGCCGCGCACGGTGCTGATCATCAGGTGCTTGACCGAAAAGCCCACGTTGGTGTGCGTCACATCAACCTTGTAATCCTGCGCAAAAAGCGCCATCGGCGCGGCGATCAGGGCCGCGAAAAAGAGGTTTTTCAGTTGCATTTTTTACCCCTTTGCTCGCCCTTGGGGCCGCAGCTGCCGCGTTTTTCGCCGCAACTGGAAACCGCCGCGCTAAACGCTTCGCGCTGGGCGGGAGTCAACACGCCGTGGATTTTCTCGTGGAAATCGGCGCACGCCTTGATGCGGGCCTCGATGGGCGCTTGTTTGGCCTTGATAAAGGCTTTGCGATCGAACTTATCCTTGCCAAAGGCCTCCATCGCGGCGGCGGGGTTCATTGCCTCCAGATCGATCAGCGCCTTGCGGTGATCGCGCACGATGGCGTCGAGTTTGCTCTCCTGATCGGCGCTCAGCTCCAGCGACCAAAGCGCATCCATCATGGCAAAATTCGGGCCGCCCATTCCGCCCTTGCCGCCGCAAGCGGACGCGGAAAACGCCAGCAAAGATACAGCCGCCAAAGCGGCCAACATCAACCGTTTCATGTTGACTCCTTGTGTGAGGTTGAATTACAGAAACTATTGTGCCAGATTTAGCGTGGAGGTTGCGTGAACTACCAGCTCACACAAAAACAACTTCCTTCGCCTCTTTTTTCTTCCACTTCGATTTTAAATCCGTTGCGTTCGCACAGCTCTTTCACAATCCCAAGCCCCAGACCAAAGCCGCCCTGGGACTCCTCCAGCCGCGTAAAGCGTTCAAAAATCCGCTTGCGATCGGCCGCGGCAATCCCCGGCCCTTCGTCAATAACGCACAGCCGCCGCCCGGCAAGGGTGACCGTGATGCTGCCGCCGGTGCGGTTGTATTTGATGGCGTTGGAAAAGAGATTATCCAAAATACGGGCCATCTCGCGCCCGTCGGCCACGGGGGGTTCGTAGCCCTGCGGCTCAAAAACCCAGCGGATATTGCGCACCCGCCCGGCGGGTTCGAGAAACTCGATGCGCTGTCTGACCAGTCCGGCCAAATCCAGCTCGGCCACCGTGCGCCGTTCGCGGGCATCAAGCGTCACATGGGCCAGATCGTCATAGACCACCTTAAGCGTGCGCGCCGCCACCGCGATGCGATCGAGGCGCTTTTGATCGCGCTCGTCCAGCGAGGCTTTGTTGATCCCTTCGATACTCATCAAAATGGCCGAAATGGGGGTGGTCAACTCATGGGTGGTGTCTTTGATAAAGCGGTCAAGCAGCTCGATCGTCTGACGCAGGGGGCGTAAAAACAGGTGGGACAAAAAGGCGGCGATCGCCATAAAAAAGACAAAGGCCCCGGTGCCGATCAGCACCATATTCCATTTGAGCTGCTCAAAGGCGGCGGCGTTAACGGGGGAGCGCACCGAAAGCGCCGCCGCATCGGCCCGCGGGGAGAGTTCGCGGATAAGATAGCGGTAGCCGCCGTCAACCAAAAAGCGCTCATTGCCCTGAGTCTTATCACAGCGGGGCACCACGGGCAGATCAAAATCCCCCGCAAGCTTGCGGCCGCGCTCATCGAGCAGCGCCCACTCCACCCCTTCGGGCGGACGCACGCCCGCGCGCAGCATCCGCCCGGCGTTAAAGGCCACCAGACGCAGTTCGTTTTGCTGCTGTTTGTGAATCTCCGCGCTGTGGACGCGATGGTAGCCATAGCCCAAAATCCCCAAAAAGAGCGCCAGCGAACCGGCATAGAGCAGCAAAAAACGAATCAGGGTTTTGCGTTCGGCCTTATGCATGATGGTTCTCCTGCAGGCGGTAGCCCACGCCGCGAAGCGTCTCGATGCAGTCGCGGCCGATCAGCTTACGCAGGTTTTTTAGGTGGGTTCTTAAACTCATTTCGCTCGGCTCCTCGCCCACGCCCCAAAGCCTGTCCGCCACCAGCTCGCGCGGCACCACGCGGCCGCGGTTTTCGGCCAGCAATTTTAAAAGCGCGTACTCCTTAGGCGGCAGCGTGTGTTCACCCTGCGGCGTAATAAGACGGTTGGCCTCCACCAAAAACCGCGCCCCGCCGCCGAGATCGACCCCCTCCTGCGCCCGGTGAAAAAAACGGCGTTTTAAAAGCGCCTCGATGCGGATGGCCAGCTCTTTGAGCTCAAAGGGTTTGCGCAGATAGTCGTCGCACCCGGCGTTAAAGCCCTTGGAGAGGTCTTCGACGGTATTGAGCGAAGTCATAAAAACCGCCGGGGTTTCGTTGCCGTTTTTACGGATTTCGTGCAGAAAATCAAAGCCGTTCTGACCCGGCAGCTTGACATCCAGCAGCAGCAGATCGCAGGGGGTTTCATAGAGCCGCTCTTCGGCCTCGCGGGCATTAAACGCGCCCACGACGCGGTAGCCTTGGTCTTCTAAATATTCACTCACAATCTCATGCAGCGCCGGATCGTCTTCAAGCAGTAACAGGGTGGCTTTTTCCATGGGGCGATTATGCCCGCCAAATCGTGAAGCCAGCGTGATGGGAGTATTATTTCTTTCATCAGGGGGTGTCTATGAAGGGGTGGATTGCCGCGTTTTTGTGGCTGGGATGGGCGGTTTGTTTACAGGCAGCGGTTACGATCGACGGGTCGCGGGAGGTTTATGAACTCGGCGGCGCGTTAGAGGTGCTGGAGGATAAAACCGGGCAGATGACGCTGGACGCGGCGCGCCAAAGCGGCGGCTTTGTTGCCAGCCGGGGCGTTCACGCCAGTTACGGTTTTACCCATTCGGCCTACTGGGCGCGCGCGACGCTGCACAACGCAACCGACCATGCGCAGCGGTTTTTATTGGTTCAGCGCGAACAGTCGCTGGATTTTTGGGACGTGCATCTGCTGCGCGGCGACGGTTCGATCAAAACGCTGCTGCTGGGCGACAGGCGGCCTTTGGAAACCCGCGAATACCCCCACCGCTACTCCATCGCGCCGATCGAACTGGCCCCCGGCGAAACGGCAACGCTCTATATGCGCCATCAGGCCAGTCAGGCGATTATCCTTTCGATGGCGCTCTTTAGCGAAGCAGCCTTCGCCAAAAACGAGGCGATCGAGACGCTCTGGTTTGGCATCGGCTTTGGGATTATGGGCGTTATGGCGCTTTATAACCTCTTTGTCTGGCTGGTTATCCGCGAGCGGGCCTATCTGTACTATGTGGCCTATGTCGGCTCGCAGCTGGTGATGCAGTTTGTGGTCATTTCCGGCTTTGCCTACTGGCTGCTGCCGTCGCTGCCTTTAAGCTGGTACAGCGAAATCTATCTCTACGCCCAAAACGCCCTCATCTTCTTTACCGTGCTTTTTACGATGAACTTTCTCGAAACCCGCACTCAAGCGCCGAAGCTGAACCGCATTTTGCAAGCGATCGCCGTGCTGGCCGTGGTATTCATGGCGGCACACGCCATCCATTACCATCCGGCGATCGAGCAGCTGAACCTCCTAACGGCACTGGTTTCCGTGGCGGTGATGCTGATCGCGGGCATCAAACTCTGGCTCAAAAAATTTCCGGCGGCGCGGTTTTATACGATTGCATGGGTTTTCTACCTGCTGGGCACGATGGTTTCGCTGCTGGGTTTTATGGGGTTTTACGGCGTGGATTTCTGGATCAAAACCGCCATGGCTTCGGGCACGGCGCTGGAGGTGACGCTGATTTCGCTGGCACTCGCCGAAAAGTTCCGCATTTTGCGCGAAGAGCGCGAAGCGGCGGTGCGGGCCTTGATGGAGCAGTCGCAAAAAAACGCGCGTCAGGAGCAACTGCTCGTGCAACAATCCAAAATGGCCGAGATCGGCCATATTTTCGGCATGGTGGCCCACCAGTGGAAGCAGCCGCTTAATGCCATTGCGCTGGTATCGCAAAATCTGCGGGATGAAAGCGCGCAGGCGATCGCCACGCCTGAAAGCATTGCGGAGGATACGCGGCGGATCGAAAAACAGGTCGATTACATGGCCCGCACGATTACCGATTTTCAGAACTTTCTTAAGCCCGGCCGCCAAAAACTGCCCTTTGACCTCAGCACCGCGCTTAAGGAGGTCATTGCGCTGATTGAACCCGTCGCCGCGCGCCACCGGGCGGCCATCCGTCTGCAAACCGAAGCGCAAGCGCCGATCGAAGGGTTTAAAAACGAGTTTATGCAGGTGGTTTTAAACCTCATCAACAACGCGATCGAGAGCATCGCCCAAAGCGGCCGCGCGGGGGAAATCGGCATTGCGCTGCACAAAGAGGCCGATCGCTACCGCCTTGAGATTCAAGACAACGGCGCGGGCCTCGCGGCGGCGATGCAGGGGCGGATTTTTGAGCAGTTCGCCTCCACCAAGGGCGAAAAGGGCACGGGGCTGGGGCTGTATATGGCGCGGATGATCATTGAAGAAAAAATGGGGGGCAAAATCGCCCTGGAAGGGCTGGAAAACGGGGCAAAGGTGCGGATCGAACTGCCGCTGGGGGCGAAGGCTTAAGCGTCCATTTTCAAGGCGCGCTTAAAGTCGCTCCAGCTGGAAAGCTGCGCGGAGTGCGGATGGGCGCCGGGGGATGCGGGAACATTGGCGGCCTTGGATCGAAGGCTTCTTGACGCCCTTGCCTCAGAGTAACGGCGCTCTTTGGGGGCTTGTAAAACGGCTTTCATTATTACTCCTTTCTTGTTGGAATAAAACCATTATCCCCGCCCTTCATAACCAAAAAGAGACAACCGCCAACCGGACATCAGGCTTTCCGCATTACAATGGCGGCATCGCAAATACATCGATATACTACAAAGGAAGGGAAATGGAGAACCGCTGGAAACAACGCTTTGCCAGCTACAAAAAAGCATTAGCCGCCTTGGAATCGGGCATCGCCAGCACCCAAACCCCTACCATGCTGGAAAAAGACGGGGTCATCCAGCGTTTTGAATTTACCTTTGAGTTGGCATGGAAAACATTGCAGGATTATCTGACCAATCAAGGATATTTAGATATTGGCGGCCCTAGAAATACATTACGCCAAGCCTTTGCGGATGGCATTCTCGAAAACGGCGATGAATGGATGGCAATCCTAGAGGATCGAAACCTTATGACCCACACCTATGACGAAGCAACCAGCGAAAGGGTTTTTGAGCGTATTTTACAAACCTATCTTCCCTTGCTGCAACAACTATCGCAGCGCTTGGGGCAACTGCTTTGAGTCTGCAGCATCCGCAACTTCCCCTTGAAATTATTCATAGAATCCAACAAGCCGCACAAGAAACAAAAGAGATTGACAGGATTGTGCTTTACGGCTCTCGCGCTCGCGGAGAGTGCCGGGATAATTCAGATATCGATCTCGCCGTCAAGGGCGCGTTATCGCCCTTGCAACTGGGGACATTTCGAGAAAAGCTAGAAAAGCTCCCAGTGCCCCAGAAATTCGATCTACTGCTGCATGATCAGGTGGAGAATGGCGCATTGCTGGAAAAAATCCGCCAAGACGGGGTGACCATTTATCCTATCTTTGCAACGCCGTTTTACCACCATCCGTGGCCCAACGGTTTTTTCCCCCCAAACGCCGCCCGTTTGGTTCTTGGCTCCACTCCGCCGCCCCGCTTTTGTGCTGGCAAGACTGAAAAGGGCGATGTTAATTTTTTTTATGGGAGCAAAGATAATCGTCTTTGGCCGATGCTCCTTTCAGACAGTGAAACACCCGAAGAGTTTCTTGAAAAACACCGAACCGCCATGGCGGATATGGTGCTTCGCTTTGCCCGATCGGACGAAAATGCCAATGATGACGGAATGCTGATTCTGGATACACTGGAGGTGCGGCAACTTTTACGGGCCCACCCGACTATTGAGCAAATCGGCTGCACCAGCCAAAAAGTGTTCGATCTACTACGCAAAGAGATCAATCGCTTTGGCATCGAGTTTACCGGCTACAATGAAACCAAAACACGGTGCCGGTTTCAATTAGACGGGCGGTGGATCGATGTCTGGATTCTCCCCTCCCCGTCCCCTAGAAACAGCAAGAAAGACCCACGTGAAGCATACAAAGCATTTTTAGGTGAATAAATGACAAACCGCTACCCCACTAAAAAACTCTATGTCGGCAATGTGCCCGTCGGCGGCGACGCGCCTATTTCCGTGCAGTCCATGACGTATAGCAAAACCGCCGATGTGGCCGCCACAGTGGAGCAGATTAACCGCCTGCATTTTGCGGGGTGCGATATTGTCCGCGTCAGCGTGCCGGATGAAGAGAGCGCCTTGGCGCTGAGCGAAATTCGTAAACAAACCGCCCTGCCCTTGGTGGCGGATATTCACTTTAACTACCGTCTGGCGCTCATTGCCGCCGAGACGGTCGATTGCATCCGCATTAACCCCGGCAATATCGGCAACAACGATCGGGTCAAAGAGGTGGTCAAAGCCTGCCAGGCGCGCAAAATCCCCATTCGCATCGGCGTCAACGCGGGCAGTCTGGAAAAGGCGATCGAAGCTAGGCACGGCCACAGCGCCGAAGCGATGGTGCAAAGCGCGCTCTATCACATTAAGCTGCTTGAAGACTTGGATTTTACGGATATTAAGGTCTCCCTCAAAGCCAGCGACGTGCCGCGCACCGTGGCCGCCTACCGGATGTTGCGGCCGCTGGTGGATTACCCCTTTCATCTGGGCGTGACGGAAGCGGGCACAAGCTTTCACGCGACGGTAAAGTCTTCGATCGGGATCGGTGCGTTATTGCTGGATGGCATCGGCGATACGTTGCGCGTCTCAATCACCGGCGAACTGGAAGAAGAGATCAAGGTCGGCCGGGCGATTTTGCAAGACAGCGGCGTGCAAAAGGCGGGGGTGAACATTATCTCCTGCCCCACCTGCGCGAGGCTTGAGAGCGATCTTAAAACCGCCGTGGCCGAGGTGGAAAAGCGCACCGCGCACATTACCAAACCGCTCAACCTTTCGGTGATGGGCTGCGTGGTCAACGCCATCGGCGAAGCCAAACACGCCGATGTGGCGATCGCATTCGGCAAAAACAGCGGGCTGATTATGGTCAAGGGCGAAGTGATCGGCAAGTTTGCCGAAGACGAACTGGTCGAACGGTTTATGCAAGAGGTTCAAAAGGCGGCGCGTGAAGAGCCGTGATTACGAAGCGCTGCTTACGCGGCTGCTGGAAATCTTGCGCCGTCTGCACGAAGGGCAACTGCTTTCGGTGGTGGAGCTGGCCCGCGAATTTGGCGTGAGCGATCGCACAATTCAGCGCGATTTTAACGAGCGGCTCAAACCCTTTGGCTTGGAAAAGGAGGGCCGCCGCTGGAAGATGAAGCGCGGTTACAGCGCCGATCGGCTCAGCGAATGGGAAGACCGGCTGGTGCTGGAGCTTCTAGGCGCGCTGGCCGAAAACACCGGGCCCGTCTTTGGCGCGCGGGCCAAACGGCTGCTTTCGCGCGTCAACGACTACGCGCAAAAACCCTTTTTCGCCCCCGCGGCCTTGGAGGATGCGGGAGAGTACCGCCCCATTATCGACGTGCTCGAACCGCTGATCAAAACCTCCCGCGCCGTGCGGTTTTTTTTGAAGGCGGGCAAACTGACCCAAAGCACCGCCACGTGGCCGCTGAAGCTGCTTGCTTTGGAGGGGCGCTGGTTTTTGGCGGGGTTGGATGCGGCGACAAAGGTGATCAAATACTACCCCCTTTCACAGATCGCCTCGCCGGTGCCGATGGTGGATACCTTTAAGCCCGCCAAATCGCTTTTAAAAGCCTTGGAAAACGGCCTGAACACCCACTTCGACCCCACGGCCAAACCCTTTAGCGTTCTGCTCAAGGCCGACGCCTCGCTGGCCGATCGGCTGCGCCACACGCCCCTTTCGCCCACGCAAAAAATCGTGCGCGAGCACAGGGACGGTTCGCTGGAACTCACCCTCAGCGTCACCCACGAAATGGAAATTCTCCCGCTGGCAGGCTATTTTCTGGGAATGTTACAAATTATCTCACCCGCAACACTCGGCGACAAGCTGAAAGAAAAATTTTCTAAATCGTAAGTTTTCCCCCCTAAAATAGTCTCCTAAGCAAAAGGGGAAACCGGAGTGAAAGCGCTGTGGGTGGTTTTGCTTCTGGCCTTTCCCCTGCTGGCCCTCAAGCCGGTTGATGCTTCATTGCCCTACCTCGCGCCCCTCGAAAGCGCCGCCTATCTCAAGGATGCCGCCCGGATTCACACCTTCGAAACCCTCCAAGCCCTTGAACCCGCCCGGCTGACCCCCACCGACGGCAAAGCCGAAGGGTTTGGTTTTAGCGGCGCGGCCTACTGGTTTCGTTTTGAGGCGAACAACCCCGCCGCTAAACCGGTTGCGCGGCTGCTCGCCTTTGAGCCGACCTGGCTGGATCACATTGAAGGGCGGGTGATTGGGCCTTCGGGCACGGCGCAGAGCTTTCTCGGGGGCGACTGCGAAGCGTGCAATCACCGCGTGTTTGAACACGCCCGCAATGTGTTCGAACTCACCCTGGAGCCGGGGGTTTCAACGGTGCTCATCCTTATCAAAACCCGCGATCCCTTCGTGGTGGCCATGGAGCTGTGGGAGGAGCGCGCCTTTTTTAAGGCCGACGGTTTCGAGCGGGGCTACATGGGTTTTATGTACGGCGTTCTGCTGGCGATGGCGCTTTATAACCTGTTTCTCTACGGGGCCATCCGCGACCACGCCTACGGTTTTTATGCCCTGTATGTGCTCTCCTTTGTGGTGATGAACTTTACCTACAGCGGCTACAGCTTCTTTTACCTCTGGCCCGGCGCGCCGGAGTGGAGCAACTGGGCCCATGCGGTGTTTATTTACCTTTTTGCGCTGAGCGGCCCGCTTTTTGCGGCGGTCTTTCTGGATACCAAAAACCGCCACCCCAAACTGCACCGTATGGTGCTGGGTTATGCGGCGGCCGTTGTGGCCACGGCGGTTTTAAGCGCGGCGGCGGGCGGTTACGCGCTCAGCGTCGCCGTCTCGATCGTGCTGGTGGTGATTTTTGCCGGGATGATGTTTTTTATGGGCGTGGCCGCATGGACGGGCGGCAACCGGGCGGCGCGCTTTTTTATTCTGGGCACCAGCTCGGGGCTGACCGGCGCGATTGTCACCGCGCTGACGGTCAGCAGCGTTTTGCCCTTTCATTTCCCGACCTACCGCGCGGCGGACATGGGGATGATTCTCGATGCGCTCTTTTTGTCGATGGCGCTGGCCGATCGGTACAAAACCCTCAAACACGAAAGCGATCGGCTCAAGGCCAAAGACGCCGCCCAGGAGGCGGTGATGCTCCGGCAGCATCAACAGGCGGCTCTGGGCAACCTGATCGGCGCCATTGCCCACCAGATGAAACAGCCCCTGTCGGTCATCGCGCTGGCCGTTCAATCGCTGGGCGAAGGGTTTAGGCAGGGCGATCTCAAGCGCGGCGAGATCCGGCACGGGGAAGAGACAATCCTAAGAAGCGTCGATTTTATGGCCCGCACGATCGATCAGTTCAGAAACTACTTCCGGCCCGACAAAGCCAAAAACCCCTTCGAACTCGGCGGCTTTTTAAAAAACACCCTCGAACTGCTCGGCGATCGGCTCCGCAGCCAACGGATCGAAACCGCGATCGACTGCCCGGTGCCCGTTGCGCTCACCACCTACGAAAACGAGCTTCAGCAGGTGATTTTAAATCTGATTTCCAACGCCTGCGACGCGCTGAATGAACACAAGGCGGCGCAGCCGAAGATTACCCTCGATGTCCGCCGGATAGGCGACTGTGCCGTTATCGGTGTGGAGGATAACGGCGGCGGCATCGCGCCGGAGGCGATGGATCGGCTCTTTGAACTCTTTTACACCACCAAGGGCAGCGAGGGAACGGGGATTGGGCTTTACCTCTGCCGCAGCATCGTCACCGAAAGTCTCAAGGGCAGCATCGCCGTGCGCAACGGCGCGCAGGGGGCGCGCTTTGAGGTGACGCTGCCTTTGGCTTAGGCCGTCACCACGCGGTTGCGTCCGCCGCGCTTGGCCGCATAGAGCGCGTCGTCGCAGCGCTTGAGCCCTTCGTGCAGCCCCTCTTGGGCGCGGTACTCCACCACGCCGAAGCTGCAGGTGACTGCGCCGGCCTCGTCAAAGGCGCGCTCTTCGACCGCGAGGCGTAACCGCTCGGCGATCGAGGCGGCGGTTTCGATGGAGGCGCGGGGAAGGGCTATCAAAAACTCTTCGCCGCCCCAGCGGGCAAAGATATCTTCGCGCCGCAGCAGGGCCGCAATACGGTTGGACAGCTCAACCAGCACCGAGTCCCCCGCCGGATGGCCGAAGGTGTCGTTGATGCGTTTGAAATGATCGATGTCAAACATAATCAGACTGACGGCGACGCCCTCCGCTTGCAGCGCCGCCAGCTCCCGCTCGATCAGTTCGGTCATTTTGTGGCGGTTGTAGGTTTTGGTGAGGTGATCGTAAAAGGCCTGCGTTTGCAGCAAAACGGTGCGGGTTACATCCTGACACACGCCCGAAAAGCGGTAAACGCGGCCATGATCGTCAAGATAGGCGCTGGCATAAAGGCGCAGGGTTTTTTGGTGTTTGTTGTGATCGAGAATACGCAGCTCGATGCTCTCCCCCTCCCCCGCGCCGCGCAAGGAGCGCAAGAAGGCAAAGAGTTTGCGGCGGTCTTTTTTGAACAGGTGGCGCAGCAGCGTCATGGGATGCACGGCCCGCTCGTAGCCGAAAATCTCCAAAAGCGCCCTTGAGGCGTCAAACTGCTTGATGGCGCTTTCGTAGTTCCAGTTGCCCATATGGGCGATGCGCTGGGCCTCTTCGAGCAGCATCTTCTGACGCTCCAGCTCTTCGTTGTACTCGATCAGCTCCCAGGTGCGCTCCTGAATGCGCAGCTCCAAATCGCGGTTGGCCGCTTCGAGCTGCCGTTTGTTTTCTTCATAATCGGTGACATCCTCAAAGGAGGCGATCAGTTGCGGCGCATGGGAGGCGAGACTGCGCACCCGCACGCGAAAAACGTGCTCGCGGCCATCTTTGAGAATGAGCGCCAGCGAAGGTTTGCGGGCCGCCTTGTTGGCAAGCACCACATCTTTCCATTCGCCGTGGCCGCTGGGCAGATAGCCGGCGCGATCGATAAAAAACTCGCAGATGCAGCGGTGTTTTTGCTGGAAGCTTTCCAGCGAGGCAAAGCCCAAAAACTCCAAAAAGGCGCGGTTGGCAAAACGGATCTGTTCGCCATCGGTGAGGATCACGATGGCGCTTTGCAGGTCCATCAACTCCTGAATCAGCCGCTCATCGTTCTGCCCGGTCACATCCACCCCCCGCTTTTGTTAGCGCGATTATCCTAGAATCCGCCTTTAATGACACAGGCTTTAAAACAATTCTTCGGCTACGACTCCTTTCGTCCCTTTCAGCATGAGAGCATTTCGGCCCAGCTTGAAAAGCGCGATCTGCTGACCATTTTGCCCACCGGCAGCGGCAAGTCGCTGTGCTACCAGCTGCCCGCCGTGATGGGCGAAGGGCTGACGGTGGTGATTTCGCCATTGATCGCGCTGATTGAAGATCAGGTCGCGGCGCTTAGGGCGGCGGGGCTTGCGGCCGCGGCGATCACGTCGCAAGAAAGCGCGGCAGAACGCGGCGAAACGATGCGATCGGCGCAAAACGGGCAGATCAAGCTGCTTTATATCTCCCCCGAACGCCTTGCGCTCGAAGAGTTTAGCGCGTGGCTGGGGCAGCAAAAGCTACGGGGTTTTGTCATTGACGAAGCGCACTGTATCAGCGAATGGGGGCATGATTTCCGCCCCGATTACCGCCGTTTGGGCACGCTGAAAACCCGTTTTCCCGGCGTGCCGCTGGCCGCCTTTACCGCTACCGCCACGCCCCGCGTGGCCGACGACATCGTACGGACGCTGGGACTTGAAAACCCGGTGCGGCTCACCGGTGCGTTTGTGCGCGAAAACCTGACCTTAAACGTGCGGCGCCGAAGCGGCGACGGCGAAGCGCAACTGCTGGCCTTTTTAGACGCCTACGCCCACGAAAGCGGCATCGTTTACACCTTTACCCGCAAGGAGGCCGAAACGCTGGCGGCGCTGCTGAACAAAAAAGGGATCCGCGCAGGGTGCTACCACGGCGGCATGGGGGCCGAAGCGCGCAGCCGATCGCAAAAGGCGTTTTTGGACGACGAAACCCGCGTTATCTGCGCCACCGTGGCCTTTGGTATGGGGATCAACAAATCCAACGTGCGGTTTGTGGCCCATATGGATTTGCCCAAAAGCGTGGAAAACTATTTTCAGGAAGTGGGGCGCGCCGGACGCGACGGGGTGGCCAGCGAATGCCTTTTGCTCTACTCCCGCGCCGATGTGGAGCGCAAAAAACGGCTCCTTGACGAAGGCGACGAAACCCAGCGGGCGGTGGGGCTGGAAAATCTGGAAAAGATGTACCGTTTCGCCACGGCCACCACCTGCCGCCATGCATGGCTTTCGGAGTACTTCGGCCAGCAACTTGAACACCCTTGCGCCGATCGGTGCGATAACTGCAGCGCGCCGCGCACCTTAAGCGACGCGAGCCGATCGGCGCAGATGCTGCTCTCTGCCGCCTACCGCACGGGCCAGCGTTTTGGCAAAAACCACCTCATCGACGTGCTTCGCGGCGCAAAGGGTCAAAAACTGCTGGACTTGGGCCACGACAAACTAGGCGTTTACGGCATCGGCGCGCATCTGCCCAAAGCGGCGTGGGAAAACCTGTACGACAGGCTTTTGGAACTGGAAGCCTTTGAAAAGGACGAATACGGCAGCCTGCGAATCACCCCGATCGGCGCGGCGATTTTGAAGGGCGAACAAAACGTAACGATCGACGAAACGCTATTGCAAAAAGCCCCCGCCAAAACCGCCATCAAAAAAGAAAAGGGCGGCGAACTCTTCGAACGCTTGCGGGCTAAAAGGCTCGACCTAGCCAAAGCCGAAAGGATTGCTCCCTTTATGGTCTTTAGCGACGCGACATTATTGGCAATGGAAGCGGCCCGGCCCCAAACGCTTGAAGAGCTGCTCGCCGTTAGCGGCGTCGGCCCGGCGAAGCTGGAGCGGTACGGGGAGGCGTTTTTGGAAATAATTTGCGGATTTTCAGGCTGAGAAAATAAACGCTAAAATCTAGGCTGTTATTACGCAAAGGAGGTCTGCCGTGAGCTTGCAAACCATCGAAGAAGAACTGCCCCGGTTAAGCCCCAAAGAGCGCGAAGTGCTGATCCAAAAACTCCTCTTAAGTCTAGACTCGCCTTCGGAGGAGGAGTTGCGCCAAGAGTGGTTTGCAGAGGCAAAAAACCGTGCGAATGAGTTGGATAACGGACTAGCGGCAACCTCCGGCGAAACGGTGCTGCGCAAAGCCCGGGCATTGATTGATGGACTTTGAGTTTCACCCGGCGGCCGAAGATGAATTTTTAGAATCGGTCGTTTTTTACGAGTCTAGGGCCAAGGGTTTGGGCAGCGCTTTTACAAACGAATTTGAGACTGCGATCGCTTTAATTTGCGCTAACCCGAAACTAAGGCCAATCGAATGTGCGCCCGATATCCGCCGGGCTCAAATGCGCCGCTTCCCCTTTGGGCTAATCTATCGGGAGTTGTCAAGGAAAATTCAAATTTTGGCAGTTGCGCACAATCGGCGAAGACCGCGTTATTGGCTGAAGCGGAGATAATCCACTTAGTGCGTGATTGACTTCGCCACCCAAACGGGTTAGAATGACAAGATATTGTCAAAAGGCAGCCACCATGCAAGCGGTTTTATACTCTCAGGCGCGAAACAATCTGCGCGAAATTATCAACAAAGTCTGCGACGATTTTGATGAATACATCATCACCACCAAGGATCAAAAATCGGTCGTGATGATCTCCCACGATGAATACAGCGCCATGAAAGAGACGCTCTATCTGCTCTCTTCGCGCAAAAACCGCGATCGGCTGCTGGATGCGGTCGATCAGATCGAAAACCTGAAGTTTGAGAAAAAAGAGATTGATCTGTGATTATCGGCTTTGCCGATCAAGGTTGGGAGGACTACCAACACTGGGTCAAAAACGACAAGCAGATTCTCAAGCGGATCAACGCGCTGCTAACGGATATTAAACGCAATCCGCATGACGCGCAGGGGCTGGGTAAACCCGAAAAACTCAAAGAGAACTTTCACGGCTATTTTTCAAGGCGGATCGACTCAGAACACCGGCTGGTTTATAAAATCATCGGCGATCTGATCGTGGTGGCGCAGTGCCGGTTTCATTACTGACGCGGCAAACTCATTGCCCCAAAAGCCGAAGCCAAGCGCCTATCGGTTAGAATCGATCCCCTTTTAAACCACACTCATAAAGATTTGGCCCCGTGGAAAACGCCCTATACAATCTAAACATCGAGCGCGCCGTTCTGAGCTCGATTTTGTTTGAACCCTCCAGCTTCGAGCTGATCGGCACGGAGATCAAGCCCGAAGTTTTTTACCTGCCCGCCCACCAGCATATTTTCCGCGCCATGGAAGAGCTTTCCAATGAGGAGATGCCCATCGACGAGGAGTTTATCCGCAAGCGGCTGTCCAAGGAAAAACTCTTTAACGAAGAGAGCCTGCTGGATATTCTGGCGACCAATCCGCTCTCCAACACCCACGCCTATTTAGAAGAGCTGAAGGATTTGGCCCTCAAACGCGACCTCATCCGCATGACGACCGAGATCAAACAGGTCGTGTACGAAGAGCAACTGGCCGGGCCGGAGGCGCTGGACCGCATTCAAAAACGGCTTTTCGAGGTCAACGCCGACACGGGGGGCAAACATTTCCGCGACGGCCTTGAGATCACCGAATCGACGCTGGCGCAGATTGCCGCCAACAAAGAGCGCGGCAACAAAATGGTTATCGGGCTGGACACCGGCTTTTACGGGCTAAACAAAAAAACCAGCGGATTCGGCGCGGGGGATTTGATTATTATCGCGGCGCGGCCAAGCATGGGCAAATGCCTGGGCAAAGGCACCAAGGTGCTGATGTATTCGGGCGAACTCAAAAATGTAGAAGACGTGGTCGCGGGCGATCGGCTCATGGGGGATGACAGCACGCCCAGAACCGTGCGCTCCATCGCCAGAGGCCGCGAAAAAATGTACTGGGTGCGGCAAAACAAGGGGATCGATTACCGCGTTAACGAATCGCATATTCTTTCGCTCAAACGCAGCCGCAACGAAGGCGGCCACACCCGCGGCGAAGTGCTCAATATCACCGTGGCGGAGTATCTGCAAAAATCGGCCAAGTTCAAAACCAACTACAAAGGCTACAAAGTCGCCGTCGATTTTCCGCAAAAAACGCAGCCGATCGACCCCTATTTTCTGGGCTTGTGGCTGGGTGACGGGCGCAGTCAAGATGTGCGCATTGCCGTCAATGACAGCGAAATCAAGCGTTATCTGGAAAGCTACGCCAAAAAGCTGGGTCTGGTCACCACCGTTTACGAAGCCAAGGGCAAATGCCCAATGATCGGCATCACCAGCGGCGTTCAGGGTGGATCGCCCGGCCGCGACACGCTGCAAAAAAGCCTGCGCGACTTAGGCGTTTTGGAAAACAAACACATTCCCCACGACTACCTCTGCGGCGATCGCAACCAGCGGTTAAATCTTCTCGCCGGGCTGATCGACAGCGACGGCTATTACGACGACCGCTATCATGTGTACGAAGTGGTTCAAAAAAACGAAGCGCTGGCAAAACAGATCAAATTTCTAGCCGACACGCTGGGCTTTCGCGCCTCCATCAAGGCCAAAAAAGCCACCCTCAAAAGCCGCAACTACGAAGAGACGGTTTACCGCGTGCGGATCGTGGGTGCGCTGGAGTGCGTGCCGGTTTTGGTCGAGCGCAAAAAGGCGCGGCCCAGAAGCACCGCGCGGGATGTGACCCACACGGGCATCACGGTGGAATACGACTGCGTGGATGATTACTACGGCTTCGAGATCGACGGCAACCGGCTCTTTTTGCTGGAAGACATGACCGTCACCCATAACACTGCCTTTGTGCTCAACCTCGCCGCCAACGTGCTTAACCACGGCGAAGGGGTGGCGATTTTCAGCCTTGAGATGCCCGCCGAACAGCTGATGCTGCGGATGCTGGCGGCCAAAACCAGCGTGCCGCTGCAACACATTAAACTCGGCAACCTCAATGACGATGAGTGGCAGCGCATCTCCGGCGCGGCGGATTTTTATGCCAAAAGCAAAATCTTTGTGGATGACGACGGGCTTTTGACCCTGCAAAAACTGCGCAGCAAACTGCGGCGGCTGAAACTCAAACACCCCGAAGTCAAACTGGCGATCATCGACTATTTGCAGCTGATGACCGGCAGCAACAATAAAGACCGCCATCAGGAGGTCAGCGATATTTCGCGCGGGATCAAGATGCTGGCGCGGGAACTGGAGATGCCGATTCTGGCGCTCAGCCAGCTCAACCGGGGCTTGGAAAGCCGCCATGACAAGCGCCCGATGCTCGCCGATATCCGCGAATCGGGGGCGATCGAGCAGGACGCCGACATGATTATGTTCGTGTACCGCGAAGATGTGTACAAAGCCCGCGAAGAGCGCGAAAAACAAAAACGGGCCGAATCCGAAGGCAAAGAGTACAAAACCGACTTCCGCGAAAAGGCCGAAGAGGAGGCCGAAATCATCATCGCCAAACACCGTAACGGCGAAACGGGCACGGTTAAAATGGTGTTTCAAAAGGCGTTCACCCGGTTTGTGGACGCCGATCACCCCGCCGAAGCGCAGGTCACCCACTACCGCGATACCAATATTATTATCGAAACGGTGCGCCAGCCCACCGCCGCCGCACCCGTCGATATGCCGCGCATCTAGCGGGTGGAAAAGCTCCCCTTCCTTTCCGGGCGGAAGGAGTGGGGGATTTTTGCCGCCGCCTGCGCTCTGCTGTTTGCCCTCACGCTTTGGCTTGAATACCGCAGCTTTCAAACCCTCACCGATCGCAAGTTTTACGATCTAAGCGCCACCGTTATCAACCAATACCAAAAACTCAACAAAAACGGCACCCCCTACTGGGTGCTGCGTCTGCAAAACGCCGATCACGGCACCTTTTACACCACCACCTACGAAAATCTCAAACCGATCGTGCGCAGTGAAGTACGGCTGACGCTGATTGTGGATAAGGTGGGCTTTTTGGACTATCTGCGCGGGTTTTATGCGCCGAGTTTCGGCTTGGGTTTGCTGCCTGCCAGGCCGCCTTCGCTTTACGATCGGCTGCTTAGCGCCATTGGCGATCAGCACACGAGCGAACTCGCAGCCCAGCTTTACGGCGCGCTTTATCTGGCCTCCCCGGTGGGCAAAGAGCTGCGCGAAGGGATCAACCGCTTTGCCGTAGCGCATCTGGTGGCGCTGTCGGGGTTTCATCTGGGGATTTTGACGCTATTGATCGCCGCCGTTATCGGCTGGCCCTACCGTCTGCTGCAGCGGCGTTTCTTTCCGTGGCGCAACGGTTTTTTTGATCTAGGCGCGATCACGCTGATTGTCTTGGGCGGTTATCTGGTGTTTACCGGCACGGTGCCTTCGCTGTTGCGCGCCTTTGCCATGCTGGCCTTTGGGCTGTTTTTGGCCGCGCGGCATATCCGGCTGGTGAGTTTTGTCAACCTGGCTGTTGTGGGGCTGTTCTTGATTGCCCTTTTTCCCCGGCTGGCCCTCTCCATCGGTTTTGGATTGAGCATGACCGGGGTGTTTTTTATTCTGCTTTATCTGCGTTATTTCGGCCACCGCCCGGCGTGGGAAAGCGCTGTGGGCATTAGCCTGTACGTCTTTGCCGCCATGCTGCCGGTGGTGCATTTTTTCTTTCCGCTCACCACCCACGCGCAACTGCTTTCGCCCGTCTTGAGCCTGCTGTTTACCCTCTTTTACCCCGCGCTTTTATTGCTGCACCTAATCGGCTTTGGTCATCTGGCCGACGGCGCGCTTTTGTGGGCGCTGGGCCTACCGATCGATGCTTGGCAGGTTTCTACACCCCTTTGGTTGCTGGCCCTTTATCTGGCCTTGTCGATCGCCGCGATTTTCCACCGTTTTATCCACTACGCTCTGATGGGATTTTTGACCCTGTGGTTACTGTGGCAATACATTATTCTAGGATAGTTTCCTAACCTCGGGCATTTGTTCTCTTAGTTTGTTGTAAAGAATCTTCGCGATATTGCCCTCGTCTTTAAGGCTGATGGCGCCTTCAACAAAAGCTTGAAACTTAAGCGCCTTTTCTCCGAGCGCCAACAATAACGTTTCCGTCAGCGAAACATCTTTGCTGACAATCGCCCTCAAGACCGCCTCCTGATAAAAACTTTGGTGCCTCTCAAGATCAGAAATAAAATGTCTATTTTTAAAAATAAATTGATCCAAATCTCTGATACTGGATTCTCTGGCAAGATTTACGGTTGCATGACTGCCAACTAATGCCTGAACTCTGTTTTCATAGATATATGAAAACAACTCCAACCACTCGCCGAATACCTCAAGCATGGAATAGTTATCCGCTCCGTCAATAATTTCATCTAAGGCTTTCTGTTTTTGAGGGGCATTGCCTAATGCCGCACGGACAGCATGGGCCTTGCCTCCACAGGTGGTGCAGAACATTTTTTTGCACTCACCCTTGTTGTGCTCAAAAAAATCTATCATCTCTTTAACGTTGTTTGATACAATCATTTTGAAGTTATACCACAAAAAGGTGCAGCATGAAGGTTGAAATCGGAGAGTCGATCATCTATTCGTGGCTGAGACATATAAAGAAGTGTGAAGTAGCCCAGACCAATTGGAAGATTTCACCCACTTGGGTTATTAAACCGTTGCCCGGTGAATTATTGAACTCAATACCACAGACATTTGGAACCGATATTTTTAAGCGTTCTGTCAATATTGACCAAGTTATCAAACAGGCTGAAATAGACGTATTTGGATACTCATTTTCAGAAAATAAGATTTATGCGATCGATGTTGCATTTCACGAAAATGGTCTAAGTTATGGAAATGCTGAAGAAACCATAAAAAGGGTCCGTAAAAAAATTCTTCGCTCGGCTCTGGTTATCCTTGGCTGTTTTGGAAAGATAGAATCAGAAATTATATTTTCATCCCCAAAAATTAATAAAGACAGGATTAATGGAATCCGATTAGCTATTCAAGAGATAGATGATTTTTTGGGACCCTTCAACATTCTGTGTCACCACCCGACAGGTGCATGAATTCTATCACAGCCCCAATGCCTCATCCAGCCTGCCCTCAAAAAAGATAGCCAGCTGAGAGAGGGTGAGGGCCCAGTTTCGC
>JBFWML010000022.1:0-33839 GCA_050251635.1 Campylobacterales bacterium
TCAGCTTGTAGCCCCACTTGCAGGGGTAGTCGATTTCAGGCGTTCCCTCGATGGTAGTCACCGCTTTTTCCTCCGCTTTTATGTTCGAGTTGAATGTTTGAAATGATCATGCCTTTGTCGATCGCCTTGACCATGTCGTAAATGGTCAAAAGCCCGATACTCACACCCGTAAGCGCCTCCATCTCCACGCCGGTCACGCCGGTGAGTTTGGCGGTCACATAGAGCTTAAAGGCGCACTTTTCGGGCTGCTCCTCTACATCGCACTTGACGCTTGTCAGTAGTAGCGGATGACACATGGGGATCAGATCGGGGGTTTTTTTGGCCCCCAAAATCGCCGCAATCACCGCCGTTTGAAGCACCGGCCCTTTTTTTACCTGCTGGCTCACCACCGCGCCGAAGGCTTCGGGACTCATGGTGATAACGCCGCTGGCGGTCGCCTCGCGCACGGTGGGGTTTTTGTCCGACACGTCCACCATCGTGGGGCGATCGCGCTCATCCAAATGGGTCAGTTTCATGCCTATCCTTTAAGCCGGAAGGATAACTTGTAACGGGTAAAATCCCTCTATGAAAACAAGAACCGTTCTCTTTGTGATTGTTCTGAACCTGACGATCGTGGCTGCCGAACTCTTCTTCGGTTTTTTAAGCGGCTCCATGGCGCTTATCGCCGATGCGGCGCACAACCTTGGTGACGTCGCGGCGGTTGTGGTGACCTTTATCGCGCTGGTCTACGGCGCAAAGGCGGCCACGGCGCGCATGACCTTTGGCTGGCTGCGCGCCGAGATGATGGCCGCCTTTGTCAACTCGCTTTTCTTATGCGCGACAATGCTCTATGTGCTTTACGAGTCGATCCTGCGGTTTATCAACCCCGAAGCGGTCGATGCGGTCTATGTGATGGTCGTCGCCGCCGTTGCGCTGGCGGCCAACGGCTTTAGCGCGTGGCTTTTAAAGGGTGCGGGGGTTGAGCATCACACCCATCACGATCACGGCTGCGACGAGTGCCACCACCACGGCCATGAAGACCTCAATATCCGTTCAGCCTATCTGCATATGCTCTCCGACGCGCTCATCTCCCTGGGCGTCGTGGCGGGCGGCGCGGCGATCTATTTTTTCGAGATCAGCCGTATCGATTCGGGGATCGCCATCCTCTTTAGCCTGTGGATTCTCAAGGAGGCGGCCGGGGTGCTCAAACAGAGCTTTTTAAGCCTGATGGATATAAACCCGGACGAACTTTCCCGCTATGAAGCGGCGCTGCTGGCCTTTGAGGAGATTGACAGCGTGCATGATTTGCATCTGTTTCGCCCCAGCTCCAAAGAGTGCCACTTTTCGGCCCATCTGGTTTTAAACGGCAATCCCGATTTGCAGGCTATAGAGGCGCTGATCGAACGGGCGCGTCACACCCTGGAGCATCTGGGTGTCACCCACTCGCTTTTGCAGCCCGAAACGGCCAAATACGCCCAAAACTCGCGCCTGTGCAGCGCCCACTAAAACCAGAAAACCCAGAGCAAAAAGAGCCCCAACGCCACGCGGTAAACCACGAAAGGGGCCATGCCGATGCGGCGGATAAAGGCCAAAAAGTAGTGGATACACAAAAAGGCGCTTAGCCCCGAAAGCGCCACCGCCCAAAAGAGCATCGTCCAATCCACGGGCTGCGGATCGCCGATTAGTTTGAGGCTTTGCCACAACACCGCAATGACAATGACCGGAATGGAGAGCAAAAAGCTAAAGCGGCTGGCCGCTTCGCGGCTGTAGCCCAGCAGCAGCGCGGCGGTCATGGTAATGCCCGATCGGCTCGTGCCCGGAATCAGCGCCAGCGCCTGCGCCACGCCGATAAAGAGCGCGTCTTTGAGCGGCATGGCGTTTTCGCTTTTGGCCCCCGGACGGCGATCGGACCACCACAGCGCGACGCCAAAGCCGATCATCGAAAAGGCGATCACCGTGGCCGATCGCCACTCGTTTTCCACCAAATCCTTAACCAGCGCGCCAAAAAGCACCACCGGAACCGTACCCAAAATCACCCACCAGGCCAGACGGCTGTTTTCGGTCTGCTTTCCGCTTTTAAGCGAACCAAACCACTGAACGCTCATCAACAGAAGCTCCTTGCGGAAATAGGCCACGACCGCCAGCAGCGTGCCCAGATGCACCGCAATATCAAACACCAGCCCCTGATCGGCCCAGTCGGTGAAAACCGGCACCAAAATCAGATGCGCGCTTGACGAGATGGGCAAAAACTCCGTCAGCCCCTGCACCACCGCCAGAACAAAGATTTGCAAAAAGTCCATAAAACCCCTAGTGGCAGCTTGCGCCGCCGTCATCAACGCCGTGCATCATCATCACCGGCTGCATCCAAATACGCCACGCTTTAAAGAGGGTATAAACGCCAAATAAAATCACTGCAATCGCCGCGAGGCGGTTAAAGAGGTCGCGGTAGTGAAACTGCTTCATAAAGCCGACCATCATCCCCAACACCAGCAGGGCCGGAATGGTTGCCAGTCCGAAAACCGCCATTCCCGCCGCGCCGCCGAGCAGACTGGCGGTGGGCAGCGTCATTACCAGCGCCGCATAAACGGGACCGCAGGGAAGCAGGCCGTTTAAAAGGCCGATTCCGTAAAAACTGCCAAAGGAGGGGGATTTGACCAGTTTTGAAAAGGTGCGTTTATACCACGCCGTGCCGCTGACGCCGCCTTGCTGCGCCGAACTTAAAAACCGGAGCTTTCCCAGCAGGGAAAATCCCATGACAATCATCACCGCCCCGGCGACGGCCAGCAGCACAGCCCGCAGGGTCGGCGTGACGCTAAAAAGCGATCCCATCGCACCCACCAAAGCGCCCAGCGCCGCGTAGGTTGTGGTACGCCCCAGGCCATAGGAGAGATGACCCAAAAACTGATAACGCTTGCTTTGCGCCGCGTCAAGCTTGGCCGACGAATAGGCCACGACAATGCCGCCGCACATGCCGATGCAGTGACCCATACCCGTCAGCAGGCCAAAGAGCGCAATGGCGGCGAGTGAAAATGTTTCCATGCCACTTCCCAAAAGGATTTCGGCAATGATAAACGAGGGGGGCAAAGAGGGGTGTTAAGAGAGCGGCCCCGAAGGGCCGCAGAGGTCAGGTCAGGCGGTGAGCAGTTTGCGGTTGAGCGTCAAAAGCACGCGGGTAGTGACATACTGAATGTAAACCAGCGGAAGGACAAAGAGGAAGTAGGCGATCGAAAATTTCTCGATCACGCCGGGGTAAACCAGACCCCACGAGATAAAGAAGAAGCCGAAAACAAACATCGCAACGCCGGGGCAGATCAGCGCGTAGCTGCCTGCGCTTTTTTTATCGCCGTGGATAAACTGCTCGAAGTAGCCAATCTTTTTGAGCACCAAATACCCCACCACACCGAACATCAACTGCAGACTCAAAATAGCCGAGGTCAACAGGAACATAAAGGCCGGGCTGGGCTGATCGTGCAGCAGATTGTGATAGAAGCCGAAGGTCATGCGGATAGCGGCGATGCCCAAAATGGTCAGGATCGGAATAAAAATCCACAGGCTCGGAGCCGCTTCCAGCGCGATGCCCTGCTTGAAGATCGATTTAAGACCCAAGGTCAACTTCACCATCGCCAGCGAAACGGCGATCATCGCAAAGAAAACCGCGCCAAAAAGGCCGATCGCGCTAATAGCCACCGAATGGCTCATGGCGCCGGGGGCGGCAAAACCGACACTGACCATCGCAAAGGCAAAGATGGCGATCGCCTGCGCCAGCGAGTTGTTGCTGACAAAGTCAAAATCGCCGTTGACGATCAGGCGCACAAAATAGACGCTGAAGATTTTAAGCGCGTAGTAGCCCACGACACCAAAGCCGATCAAAGCCGCCGGGAACAGATACTCCACAACCGACCACAAACCGGGCACAAAAGCGCCGCCAAGCACAAACATCACGTTGATGGTCATCGCAAAGGTCAGCGGCATGGTCATCAGAGTCACTTCGGCGTTGGAGGCTTTGAGCTTCTGATACGCCTCGGTGGTTTTAAACAGGCGGTATTCGCGCACGTTCCAAACCAGCATGCGGATATGCTGCACGGCAAACCAGACAATAGCCGCCAAAGCCAGGCCGATGAGAGCGGAAACCACCGGGTGGCTTTCGGTGATCGCCTTAAAGATATGGTCGAAGGTTGCCATGGGAACCCCTTGGTGGGGCACCATAAACATCAGGTACATATAGAAACTGACCGCCAAACCGCCGTTGCCCAGAGCGGCAAGGAAGTACAGGGGCGAATAGGATGCGCCGAGATCGCGTTTCATCGCAACTCCTTATTGGAATTAAAACGGACGCATCATACAGAGTGAACGTTTAGATAAAAATAAATTATTCTTATTTGTTTTATAAGATTTAATTATATTTTTCCTTCGGGCAATAAAAAAAGGCCCACCGGAAACCCGGCAGGCCCTTGCCAAAAAAACGCGGCTTAGCCGTTGCGCTTTTTGATGATTTCTGCGGAAACGTTGTTGGGCACCTCTTCGTAGTGCGCAAACTCCATGCTGTAGGTACCGCGGCCCTGCGTCATCGAGCGCAGGTCGGTCGAGTAACCGAACATTTCGGAGAGCGGCACGATCGCGGTGACTTTTTTCACACCGAAGGCGTCGTCCATGGACTGAATCTGACCGCGGCGGCGGTTAAGGTCGCCGATCACGTCGCCCATATAATCTTCGGGCATCTCCACTTCGACCTTCATCATTGGTTCGAGCAGGCAGATGCCCGCCTTGCGGGAACCCTCTTTGAACGCCATCGAAGCGGCCAGTTTAAAGGCCATTTCCGAGGAGTCCACGTCGTGGTAGCTACCGTCATAAACGGCCACTTTAACGTCCACCACGGGGTAGCCCGCCAGAACGCCGTTTTTGAGGGTCTCTTCGATACCCTTGTTAACCGCGGGGATAAATTCGCGGGGAATCACGCCGCCTTTAACTTCATCGAGGAACTCATAGCCTTTGCCCTTCTCGTTCGGCTCGATACGGATGTAAACGTGACCGTACTGACCGCGGCCGCCGGACTGCTTGGCGTATTTGTACTCTTGATTGACGGTCTTTTTGATCGTCTCGCGGTAGGCCACCTGAGGCTGGCCCACTTCCGCTTCGACCTTAAATTCGCGCTTCATGCGGTCAACGATAATTTCGAGGTGCAGCTCGCCCATGCCCGAAATCAGGGTCTGACCGGACTCTTCGTCGGTGTTGACGCGGAAAGAGGGGTCTTCCTCGGCCAGTTTTTTAAGCGCGATGCCCATTTTTTCCTGGTCAGCCTTGGTTTTCGGCTCCACCGCAACGGAGATCACCGGCTCGGGGAAGGTCATGCGCTCAAGGATCACCGGCTTGTCCGGATCGCACAGGGTGTCGCCGGTGAGGGTGTCTTTAAGACCCACAACCGCGCCGATGTCGCCCGCGTAGATCTCTTTGATCTCTTCGCGTTTGTTGGCGTGCAGTTTCACCAGGCGGCCGACGCGCTCTTTTTTGTCCTTGGTGGAGTTGTACACATAGGAGCCCGACTCGAGCTTACCGGAGTAAACGCGCACGAAAACGAGCTGGCCCACAAAGGGGTCGGTCATAATCTTAAACGCCAGCGCACTGAAGGGGTGATCTTCGCTGCTGGGTACGCTCACTTCAGCTTCGGTTTTGGGATCGATACCCTTCATCTCAACCACATCTACCGGCGAAGGCAGATAGTTGACAACGGCGTCAAGCAGGGTCTGGGTGCCCTTGTTTTTAAAGGAGGTGCCGCAAAGCATGGGGATAAAGGCCATGGTATGGCAGCCTTTTTTTACAGCCGCCATAATTTCCGCTTCGCTGATCTCCTGGCCCTCAAGATACTTCTCGGTCAGCGCGTCGTCGATGCCGGTAATGGCGTCCATCAGTTTTTCGCGGTATTCGGCGGCTTTTTCTTTGAGGTTCTCGGGAATATCGGTCACGCGGTAGGCCGAACCCATCGCTGCCTCTTTATCCCAGATGCACGCCTTCATCTTCACCAGATCGATCACGCCCTCAAAACCGTCTTCGGCGCCTACGGGAATTTGAATCGGCACCGGCTGGGCTTTGAGACGATCGACGATCTGCTTTTCGACCTTGAAGAAATCCGCGCCGATACGGTCCATTTTGTTGACGTACACGATGCGGGGCACCTTGTACTTGTTGGCCTGACGCCAAACGGTTTCGGTCTGGGGCTGAACGCCGCCCACGGCGCAGAACACCACAACCGCGCCGTCGAGCACGCGCATGGAGCGCTCCACTTCGATGGTGAAGTCCACGTGTCCGGGGGTGTCGATGATGTTAATCTGGTGGTTGTTCCAAGAGCAGCTCACCGCAGCGGCGGTAATGGTGATGCCGCGCTCTTTTTCCTGCTCCATCCAGTCGGTTGTCGCAGCGCCGTCGTGAACTTCGCCGATTTTATGCTGAACGCCGGTGTAGAAAAGAATACGTTCAGTGGTGGTGGTTTTACCGGCATCAATGTGCGCGGCAATCCCGATATTTCTGACTTTATCAAGGGGGGTTTTACGTGCCATGGAATAATTCCTTGCCTAGAGTTGTTGGGGATCGGTACAAAAAAGGCCCGCCGAGGCGGCGGGCATAACAAAGAGAAAGAGGCGGCCGGGGCTTACCATCTGTAGTGGGCAAAGGCTTTGTTGGCCTCGGCCATCTTGTGGATGTCCTCTTTTTTCTTGTACGCGGAACCGCGCTGGTTGGCTGCGTCCACAATCTCACCGGCAAGGCGGTCGATCATGGTGCGCTCGTTGCGCTTGCGGGCTGCGTCGATCATCCAGCGGATGGAGAGCGACTGCTGGCGGACGGGGCGTACTTCAACGGGCACCTGATAGGTGGCGCCGCCCACGCGGCGGCTGCGGGTTTCAACCATGGGCTTGATGTTTTCAAGCGCCTGCTCGAACAGTTCGATACCTTTGGCGCCGCCTTTTTTCTCGGCCACTTCCAAAGCGCGGTACATCACCTTCTGCGCAACGCTCTTTTGACCGTCGAACATCAGGGTGTTGATAAACTTGGTGACTACTTTGCTGCCGTAAATCGGATCCGGAAGAATCTCGCGGACAGGGGCTTTTCTTCTTCTCATCGTTTAAAACTCCCTTACTTCTTCTTACCGGTCGCGGCGGCTGCCTGACCCGGCTTAGGGCGCTTGGCGCCGTATTTGGAGCGGCTGACGGTCCGCTTGGCAACGCCGGCGGTATCCAGAGCGCCGCGGACGATGTGATACTTCACACCGGGCAAGTCTTTTACCCGGCCGCCGCGCACGAGCACGATGGAGTGTTCCTGAAGGTTGTGGCCTTCGCCCATGATGTAGCTGATCACTTCAAAACCGCTCATCAGGCGCACTTTGGCCACTTTCCGCAACGCGGAGTTCGGTTTTTTAGGGGTGGTGGTGTAAACGCGGGTGCAGACGCCACGGCGCTGCGGGCAGTTTACCAACGCGGGGGATTTCGACTTGACAGTCACCTTGCGGCGACCCTTGCGAACCAACTGGTTAATGGTCGGCATAATACTCCTTTTGGTTGTTCAAAGCGCCCTTATCGGAACGCTCGTAAACGGGTAAACGAAACGGGGAATTATAATAGAAGCAGATTTAAGAAGTTCTTAATTTAAGCCCCCGCAAAGGGGGGCTTGGCACTTTAGGAAACTTTGCCCTTTACGAGCGGGGGTTTGCGGCGGTAGATGCCGGTGCCCACGGGAATCAGGCGGCCCAGGACGACGTTTTCCTTGAGGTCCTCAAGGTGGTCGAATTTGCCGGCGATCGACGCTTCGGTCAACACCTTGGTCGTTTCCTGGAACGACGCGGCGGAGATGATCGAGTCGGCGCCGATGGCCGCACGGGTGATACCCAGCAACACCGGAGTCGCCAGCGCGGGTTCGCCGCCCAGCTTCATAATGCGGGCGTTTTCCTCTTCAAAACGGCGGCGGCTGATGAGATCGTTGACGATGAACTTGGTGTCACCGCTATCGACAATCTTCACCTGGCGCAGCATTTCGCTGACGATCACCTCAAGGTGCTTGTCGCTGATGACAACGCCCTGACGGCGGTAAACCTGCTGAACTTCGCTAACGATAAACTGCTGCAGCTGCTTTTCGCCCAGGATGCGCAGAATGTCGTGGCTGGAGGTCTGGCCGTCGGTGAGGCGTTCGCCCGCATGGACGAATTCGCCTTCGTGCACCAGAATCTGCTTACCCTTTTCGATCTGATAATCGACGCTGATGCCGTTTTCGCCGACAATCACCACGCGCTGTTTGCCGCGGATGGGCTTGCCAAACTGAATCACGCCGTCGATATCGGCGAGCATCGCCGCATCTTTGGGCTTGCGCGCCTCAAAGAGTTCCGATACGCGGGGCAGACCGCCGGTGATGTCCCGGCTCTTGGCGACCGCTTTGGGCATTTTGGCCAAAATGGCGGCCAGCTCAACGCTCTGGCCCTCTTGCGCATAGATCGCCGTTTTGGGCTCCAGCGTGTAGCGAACCAGTTGCCCGCCTTCGGTGGCCAGTACGATCGCCGGTTTGTATTCGGGCGGATAGTACTCGCTGACCATCAGACGGGTTTGGCCCGTCAGTTCGTCGAACTGCTCGTTGACGGTTACGCCGGGTACGAGGTCTTCTAGGTGAACTTTGCCCGCGCTTTCGGCGATTACCGGGATCGAGTAGGGGTCCCACTCGGCGATAATCGTCTGCTCGTTGCCCTCGGGGTGCGAAAGCACGGTCGCGGCATCCACTTTGGTGTTGTCGGAGACATCGACGATCGAGCCGCGCACGATGTAGTGGCGGATTGCTTCACGATCGAGCTCGTCGGCCACCACGGCAAACAGCCCTTTGACGGCCACTTTTTGACCCGCTTTAATCTCGTGGGTGCGCTCCAGATAGTCGCCCTTAAGCATGTAGTACTTAACGGTTCCCTTGGCCTGAGCGGTAATCTTCATCGGAACCGGCGCGCCGTCTTCAACGCGCAGTTCGGCACCGTAGGAGATCCGGTTGGGGACGTTGTAGCTGTCTTTGATCAGCTCGACAATGCTCTCGTCCGCTTCGACTTTATCGCCCTCTTTATAGGGCAGGTAAAGCTTGCTTTCGATCTTGCCCGAAACGCCCGCGAGCTCGTTGGGGCGCGCAATATCCTGACGGCGCAGGTGGAAACGCGCCTGCTCTTTGCCGCTATCAACAATCACGATCTGCTCGTCGTGGATCGTCTCCATTTTGAGGGTGCCCGCAAAGGGTGCTTTAACCTTGGGCTCCACCAGCAGCACAGCCGCGTTACGGCGGTTGGCTACGATGTTAACGCCCTGAGCGTTTTTGAACGCCTTGAGGTTGTAGTACCGGATAAAGCCCTCTTTATCGGCCACAATCTGGCGCTCTTCCTGCGTTCTGGATGCCGTGCCGCCGACGTGGAAGGTCCGCAGGGTCAGCTGGGTTCCGGGTTCGCCGATGGACTGGGCGGCGATAATACCGACCGCTTCGCCCTTTTGCACCATTTTGCCTTCGCCGAGGTTCAGGCCGTAGCACTTGGAGCAAACGCCCTTGGCCGCTTTGCAGGTCAGGGGCGAGCGGATTTTGACGGACTTGATCTGCGCGTCGGAAACAACCTGCACCTTCTCTTCGTCCATCAGCGTGCCTTCGGTGAAGAGCACTTCGTTGGTAACGGGGTCGATGATGTCTTCGACAATCACGCGGCCCAGGATGCGGTCTTCGAGCGACTCGATCAGTTCGCCGCCGACGGTAATGCTGGTGACTTCGATCCCCTCGTGGGTGCCGCAGTCGTCGGTGGCGATGCGCACGTTTTGCGCCACGTCGATCAGCTTACGGGTCAGGTAACCGGCGTTCGCGGTTTTAAGCGCAGTGTCGGTCAGACCTTTACGCGCACCGTTGGTCGAGATGAAGTACTCGATCATGTTCAAACCCTCTTTGAAGTTTGAAATAATCGGCGTTTCGATAATCGAACCGTCGGGCTTGGCCATCAGACCGCGCATACCGGCGAGCTGACGAATCTGGGCTGCGGAGCCCCGCGCGCCGGAGTCAGCCATCATATAGATGGAGTTGAAACCCTGTTTGTCGGTTTGAACGAGCTTCATCATCCCTTCGGCGACGCGGTTGTTGGTGTCGGTCCAAAGGTCGATGATCTTGTTGTAGCGTTCCTGCTCGGTCAACAGACCCGAGGCGTACTGGCTCTGAATCTCTTTAACCTTCTTCTTCGACGCGACGATCAGCTTCTCTTTGTCTTCGGGGATCAAAATATCCGCCGCCGAGATCGAGATACCGGCCATGGTGGCGTATTTGAAGCCCATGTTTTTCAGGTTGTCCAGGAACTGCGCGGTATCGCGGGTTCCGCCCTGCTTGTAAACATAATCAACCAGTTCGCCGATGGTCTTTTTCTTGAGCACGCGGTTCCACAGACTTGCGGGCACATAGGCGGGCAGAATCGACTTGATCAGCAAACGGCCGGCGGTGGTGGTCAAGAGATGATCGTCGATCATCACGCGAACGCGGGCGTGCAGATCGACCACTTTGGAATCGATCGCGATCAGCGCTTCGTCCACGCTGCTAAAGAGCTTGTTCTGGCCCTTCACATCCGCTTTTTCCATGGACAGATAATAAATACCCAAAACCATATCCTGCGTCGGCGTGGTGATCGCGCGGCCCGTCGCGGGCAGCAGGATATTCATGCTTGAGAGCATCAAAATCTTCGCTTCGGCGATCGCCTCTTGGCTTAAGGGCACGTGTACCGCCATCTGGTCACCGTCGAAGTCGGCGTTAAAGGCGGCGCACACCAGCGGATGCAGGCGGATCGCCTTACCGTCGATCAGCTTGGGGTGGAAGGCCTGAATGGAAAGCTTGTGCAAGGTCGGCGCGCGGTTAAGCAGCACCGGATGGCCTTCGACCACCTCCTGCAAGCACTCCCACACCTCGTTGCCCTGCTGCTCGATCAGCCGCTTGGCCTGCTTGAGCGTGGTGGCGTAGCCCTTCTCTTCGAGCTTCGCCATCAGGTGAGGCTTAAAGAGCTCCAGCGCCATGATCTTGGGCAGACCGCACTGATCCATGTTCAGGTCAGGCCCGACAACGATGACCGAACGGCCGGAGAAGTCCACCCGTTTGCCCAAGAGGTTTTGACGGAAGCGGCCCTGTTTGCCCTTGATAATCTCAGACAGGGATTTGAGCGGGCGCTTGTTGGCGCCTTTCACGGCGTTGGTGCGGCGGCCGTTGTCAAAGAGTGCGTCAACCGCTTCCTGCAACATCCGCTTTTCGTTGCGGATAATAATTTCCGGCGCTTCCAGCTCGATCAGGCGCTTAAGGCGGCTGTTGCGGTTGATGACGCGGCGGTAGAGATCGTTCAGGTCGGACACGGCGAATTTGCCGCCGTCCAGTGCCACCAGCGGGCGGATGTCGGGGGGCAGAACCGGCAGAATGGTCATAATCATCCACTCGGGGCGGTTGTCGGAGTTCAAGAACGCCTCAACCACCTTGAGTTTTTTGACAAGCACCTTCAGCTTCGCTTCGCTGCTGGTCTCCTTGACGTCGGCTTTAAGCTGCTGGTACATCTCCGCCAAGTCCAGATCTTCGAGCAAGCGGCGAACGACCGATGCGCCCATTTCGGCATGGAAACCGGTGTGGGCGAAACGCTCTTCGAGCATCAGGTACTGCTCTTCGTTGAGAATGTCATACTTGGCGACGCGGTTTTTGCCTTCGGCGTCGTAATAGGCTTCGCCCGGTTCATCCACGATGTATGCTTCATAATAAAGCACGCGCTCCAAGTCCTTCATCTTCACGCCAAGCAGCGTGCCGATCCGGCTGGGCAGGGAGTTGACATACCAGATGTGCGCGACCGGGGCGGCCAGTTCGATATGGCCCATGCGGCTGCGGCGCACTTTGGCGGTGGTCACTTCAACGCCGCACTTTTCGCAGACGATGCCCTTGTAGCGCATCTTTTTATATTTGCCGCACAAGCACTCATAATCGCGCACGGGGCCAAAAATTTTGGCACAGAAAAGTCCGTCGCGCTCGGGCTTGAGGGTTCTATAGTTAATCGTTTCGGGCTTTTTGACTTCGCCGAAGCTCCAGGAGGCGATCTTCTCCGGGGAGGCGATCATGACCTGGATGGCGTCGAAGTCACGGGCCTTTTCGTCAAGGCCCACAATCATTTTTTCGAGTTTACTCATCGCCCATATCCTTGTACACGTTGATATCCAGACCCAAGGCCTGCAACTCTTTGGTCAACACAAAGAAGATTTCCGGCGTGCCCGACGCGGGCATATTTTCGCCGCGGGTGATCGCTTTGTAGGTCTGCACACGGCCTTCGGTGTCGTCCGATTTGACCGTGAGCATCTCTTTGAGCGTATGGGCCGCGCCGTAGGCTTCCAGCGCCCACACTTCCATCTCCCCGAAACGCTGTCCGCCGAAGAGCGCTTTACCGCCCACGGGCTGCTGGGTGACCAGCGAGTAGGGGCCGGTGGAGCGGGCGTGCGCTTTTTCGTCCACGAGGTGGTGGAGTTTGAGCATATACATATAACCCACGTTGACCCGCTCGAGGAACTTTTCCCCGGTGCGGCCGTCGTAAAGGTCGGTTTTGCCGTCGCTGTCAATCTTGGCCAGCTCGAAGAGCTTTTTGAATTCGGCCGCCTCAACGCCCTCGAAAACGGGGCTGGCGAAACGAACGCCCTTGGCCCAATCGCGGCCGTAGGCGATGAGCTCTTCGTCGGAGAGCTTCTCCATAAAGGCCTTGCCCGAAGGCAGCGGCATTACGGCAGCGATCTCAACCATCTTCGCGCGCAGCTTGGCGACGAAGTCGGCTTTCTTCTCCTCAAACAGCGCGGCGATCTGATCGCCCAAGCGCTTACCCACGAGGCCGAGGTGAACTTCGAGAATCTGACCGATGTTCATACGGCTGGGAACGCCGAGGGGGTTGAGCACGATCTCCACACTACGCCCGTCGGGCAGGTAGGGCATATCGTGTTCGGGCACGATCGTCGAAACGATACCTTTGTTACCGTGGCGGCCCGCCATCTTATCGCCCACTTTGAGTTTGCGCTTGGTGGCCACATACACCTTGACCAGCTTGACTACGCCGCTGGGCAGAATGTCGTCTTTTTCCAACACGCCGAGCTTCTCTTCGAAGTCGATGCGCAGCTGCTCTTTTTCACCGCGGAAGTGGGTCTTGATATTTTCGTACTCGGCCTGAGCCTCTTTATCAAAGCCCTTCACCAGCGAGTTCAGCGCAAAGCGGTTAATGGTCTCCAGCTCGGCCTTATCGACGCTGCTGCCCTTTTTGTAGCTCTTGCCGCTGACGGTGACCTCTTCTTTGAGCTTTTGCTTGGAGAGGAAGTTGTTGATTTTCAACATCTCCTCGCGGTCGATCATCTGCAGTTTGTCGTGGTGCTCGCGCTCCAGCTCCGCCTTTTGGGCTTCAAACTCGGCGATCGAGCGGTTGTCCTTTTCGTAGCCCTTTTTGGTGAAGATTTTCACATCGATCACCACGCCCTCCATCGACTCGGGGCAGTAGAGCGACTTGTTCACCACGTGGCCGGCTTTTTCGCCGAAAATGGCGCGCAGCAGACGCTCTTCGGGGGTGGGCTTGACTTCGCCCTTGGGGCTGACTTTACCCACCAGGATCATGCCGGGCTTGACGTAGGTGCCGATTTTAACGATACCGCTTTCGTCGAGGTGTTCGATGTCCTCTTCTTTAACGTTGGGCAGGTCTTTGGTGACCTCTTCGACGCCGTGTTTAAGCTCGCGCGCTTCGACCTCTTTTTCATAGATATGAACGGAGGTGAAGGTGTCTTCGCGGATCAGCTTTTCGCTGACGACGATCGCATCCTCGAAGTTAAAACCGTTCCAGGGCATAAAGGCCACCAGAATGTTTTTGCCCAGTGCCAATTCGCCTTGGTCCATATTGGAGCCGTCGGCAAGAATGTCGCCTTTGGCTACCATCTGGCCCTTGCGCACGATGGGGCGCTGATCGAAGTTGGAGTTCTGGTTGGTGCGCAGGTATTTCTGCAGCGGATAGTGATCGATAAAGGCGCCGTTTTCATCTTCGCCGAGGATATAGATGTTTTTCGCATCGACCTTTTCGACCATGCCGCCGCGCTTGGCCTTCACGCTCTGCCACGCATCGCGGGCGATCGTCTTCTCCATGCCGGTGCCCACCACAGGAGCGTCGGTCCAGATGAGCGGAACCGCCTGACGCTGCATGTTCGCGCCCATCAAGGCGCGGTTTGCGTCATCGTGCTCAAGGAAGGGAATGAGGCCGGCGGCCACGCCCACAACCATCTTGGGCGAAAGGTCGATCAGGTTGACCTTTTCGCGCTCAACCAGCATAATCTCTCCGTCGCAGCGTGCTTCAACGAGGTCTTCGATAATGCGGCCGTTTTCGTCCAGCAGCGTACTGGAGGGGGTAATCACCAGACCCTCTTCCTGCGTGGCGGTCAGATCGACGATCTCGTCGGTGACAACGCCGTTAACGATCTTTTTGTAGGGCGCCTGAATAAAGCCCAGTTCGTTAACTTTTGCATAGGTCGAAAGGGTGTTGATCAGACCGATGTTCTGACCTTCCGGCGTTTCGATCGGGCAGATGCGGCCGTAGTGGGTCGGGTGAACGTCCCGCACTTCAAAACCGGCGCGATCTTTGATCAGACCGCCCTCGCCTAGGGCCGACAGACGGCGCTTGTGGGTGACTTCCGACAGCGGGTTGGTCTGATCCATAAACTGCGAAAGCTGGCCGGTGGAGAAGAAGTCCAGAATCGTTGTCGTGATCAGCTTGGTGTTGATCAGATCGTGGGGCATCAACTCTTCATAGTTGGAGATGGTCGCGAGTTTGTCGCGGATCGCCTTCTGCATCTTGACCAGACCCTGATGCAGTTCGTTGGACAAGAGCTCGCCGATGGCGCGGATACGCTTATTACCCAAGTGATCGCGGTCGTCGATATGGCCCTGGCCATTCTTGACCTTAATCAGGTACTGGACGGTTTTGATGATATCTTCGGGGGTCAGAACGGTCACATACTCGGGCACATTCAGGCCGAGTTTGTGGTTCATCTTCATGCGGCCCACTTTGGTCAAGTCGTAGCGCTCGGGATCGAAGAAGAGCTTGTCAACAAACTCTTTAGCCGCCTCTTTGGTCACCGGTTCGCCGGGGCGCATGACTTTGTAGATACGAATCGCAGCCAGGTCGTTTTCGTCCTCGACCTTTTCGGTCTGGCGAAGCAGCTTTAAAGATTCGTTATCGAAGTTAAATGCGGCGATGATCGATTTGTCCACACCGGGGGCGAGGTCGTTGGCGATCGAAACCTGCGTGATGCCGTTTTCGAGCAGCTTGCGGATTTTGTTTTCATCCAGCGCGGTCAGGGCGTCGTAGATCACCTCGCCGCTGGCCGGATCGACGATGGGCAGGGCCAAGTGGCGCTCCATCATCACTTCCGCCGGATACTCGACTAGATCAAGACCCTCTTCTTTGAGTTTCTTCGCCTTGGAAGTGGGCAGACGCTTGCCCGCCGCAACGATTACGTTGCCGTCGGCGTCTTTAAGATCGAAATCCAGGCGGCCGCTGTAAAGCTCGGGGTCAAAGGGCACCAAAAAGCGGTTTTCCCGCAGCGTGACGTTGAGGATCGGGTAAAACAGGCGGATAATATCCTGCTTGCTGTAGCCCAGAGCACGGAAGAGGATGGTCACGGGCACCTTGCGGCGCTTGTTGATGCGCACATAAAGGGTGTCTTTGGCATCGTACTCAAAATAGAGCCAGCTGCCGCGATCGGGGATGATCTGCGATGTGTAGATCAGCTTGTTGTTAACCGTCGCCGATTCGTCTACCTTAAAGATAACGCCCGGGCTGCGGTGCAACTGGTTCACCACCACGCGCTCGACGCCGTTGATGATAAAGCTGGTGCGATCGGTCATCAGCGGAATTTCGCGGATATACAAAGACTGCTCTTTAATATCCTTAACGCCGATCACCTTTGCGCTCTTCTCGTCTTTTTCGTTGACAAGCAGGCGCACTTTGATCTTGAGCGGTACCGAGTAGGTCAAACCGCGCTCCATCGATTCGCGGATGGTGTACTTGGGTTTGCCGAACTCGCTGCCTAAATATTCCAATGTGATATTGTTGTGGGGATCATGAATGGGAAATACGGAGCGGAATACGCGTTCGATACCGCTTCGATCCCGAAGTTCGCGTCCGATCATTAAAAATTCATCATAGCTATTCTGCTGAAGCTGCAACAGGTTCGGGATAGGAAGCACCTGCGGGATTTTAGAAAAATCGACGCGGAGGCGGTTTCCTGATTTGAGACTGTTTAGCATGGGGACAACCTCATTTCGGTGGGATGAAAAGGCTCCTTGGGAGCATGCTCAGTTTTGAGACTTTGTTTGGAAGGGCAATTAAATGCAAAAAGGGACGGCAGGTGCCGTCCCGGAAAAAAATCGGTTGGATTACTTGAGTTCGACTTGAGCGCCGGCTTCTTCGAGCTTCTTCTTCATGTCTTCAGCATCGGCCTTGGGCACGCCGGTTTTCAGTTCGGTGGGGGCGCCTTCTACAGCGTCTTTAGCTTCTTTGAGGCCCAAACCGGTCAATTCGCGAACAACTTTGATCACGTTGATCTTCTTGTCGCCGGCGGACTTGAGGATCACGTTGAAATCGCTCTTCTCTTCAGCCGCCTCAGCGGGAGCAGCGCCGCCTGCAGCAGCAACAACAGTGGGGGTGGCGGATACGCCGAATTTCTCTTCGAACGCCTTAACGAGTTCGTTCAGTTCGAGTACGGTGAGTTTGCTGATATGCTCAAGCAGATCTTCTTTGGTAATTGCCATTGGATTCCTTTCGATTTTTAGCGTATAAATGACATTCAGGCCGAGAGCCGCTTACGCAGCTTCGGCTTCTTTTTTCTTGGCCAGGTTGTCCAGGCCGGTGACCATACCGCGCAGCGGTGCAGTCCAGACAGAAAGCAGCATCCCGATAAGCTCTTCTTTGGAAGGCATCTTGGAAAGTGCGATGATGTGTGCCGCGTCAACGGCGCTACCATCTACATGGCCCTGCTTGATCACAAACTTATCTTTGCTGGCGGTGGCGAATTTGGCCAGAGCTTTTGTCAGCCCAAGCGTTTCAACACCCCAGATAAAGACGTTGGTGTCCGTCAGGGTCATACCCTCTTTGCCCGCGTTTTTAAGAGCGATGGAAGCCAAGGTGTTTTTAGCCACCTGAACTTTACCGCCCATGGCGCGGATTTGATTCCTCAAACCCTCAAATTCAACAACGGTCATCCCTTTGTAGTCACAGACTACGACGGAATCAGACCCTTTAAAGGCCTCCGTTAAAGAACTGATGATTTCTGCTTTTTCTGCTTTTGTCATTTATCTCCTTTCTGACCAACTTCAAGCAGGCGGGAAACCCCATTAAGCCCGAAGGCACCCACTATCTTTAGCCTGCAGAAATCAAACCTAGCCGCGCATTTCGATCAGCTCGTTCACATCGAGCAGGATCGAAGGGGACATGGTCAGACTCATTGCAGCTTTTTTCACGTAACGACCCTTGGCGGTCGCGGGCTTCATGCGGTTGAGTGCCTTCATCAGCGCTTCGGCGTTCTCTTTGAGCTTATCGCTCGCAAAGCTCGCCTTGCCGATACCGGCGTGGATGTTGCCCTTTTTGTCAACCTTGAAGTTAACTTGGCCGGACTTCGCGTTGTTCACCGCGGTTTTCACATCCATGGTGACGGTGCCGGTTTTGGGGTTGGGCATCAGACCTTTGGGGCCGAGGATACGGCCGATCTTGCCCACAACACCCATCATGTCCGGGGTTGCAATGACGATATCAAAGTTGATGTTGCCCTTTTGGACTTCATCGGCCAAATCGTTATCGCCAACCACGTCAGCGCCCGCTTCTTTGGCCTCTTTGGCTTTGTCGCCCTTTGCAAAAACCGCTACGCGAACGGTTTTGCCGGTGCCGTGGGGCAGTACCACCGCGCCGCGGATCATCTGATCGGCGTGGCGGGGATCGACGTTGAGCCAAACGGCCAGTTCGACGGTTTCGTCAAACTTGGCGCTTTTGAGTTCGGCAACTTTTTTTGTTGCGCCCTCAAGGTTGTAAACAACGCTCTTGTCGAGCTTCTCATCCAGTTTTTGTAACCGTTTAGACTGTTTTTTCATTTATATTATCCTCCGTCACTCTACCACTTGAATGCCCATGCTGCGCGCGCTACCCATCACGCTCTTCATGGCCGCTTCTTCGTCGGTGGTGTTCATGTCTTGGATCTTTTGCTTAACAATCGCGCGAATCTGGTCTTTGGTGATTTTGCCGACGATGTTTTTGATCGGGTTGTCGGTGCCTTTTTCAACACCGGCTGCCTTTTTCACCAGGTCGCTAACGGGCGGCTGCTTGGTGATAAAGGTGAAGCTCTTGTCTTCATAAACGGTGATGACCACAGGCAGGTTCCAGCCTGCCATCTCTTTGGTCTTCTCGTTAAACTCTTTACAGAAGGCCATAATGTTCACACCCTTCTGACCGAGCGCGGGGCCGACCGGCGGAGAGGGGTTTGCTTTTGTGGCCGGAATAACCAGCTTAATCTGGCCGATGACTTTTTTTGCCATGGGGTTTCCCTTTCAGAACTTAAACGATTTTTTCGACTTGCGTATACATGATTTCAACCGGTGTTGAACGGCCGAAAATTGAAACGTTCAGACGCAATTTGCCTGTGGCCATCTCGTACTCCTCCACCACGCCGGTGAAGTTTGCAAAGGGGCCGTCCACAATCCGAACCGCCTCGGCGGTATCGAAGAAGACTTTGGGCTTGGGAGCGCCTTTTTTCTGGGCTTTCTCCAGAATCTGCTGAATATCTTTTTCCTGCAGCGGAACCGGTTTTTTCTCTTCGCCGATAAAGCGGGAGACCTTGGAAAGCGACTGAATCCGGTGCCAGAGCTCGTTGTCCAGATCCAGATTGGCGAAAACATAGCCGGGGTAGAGACAGCGCTCAACCACTTTTTGCTTGCCCTTCTTGATCTCGATCACGTCCTCGGTGGGCACAACAATCTCAGCCACGCGCTCCTCGATACCGAGTTCGCTGGTGAGGCGCTGAATCGCCCTCTTTACGCTCTGCTCACTGCCGGAATGGGCCTGAATCGCATACCATCTGTGCGCCATGGGCCCCTCCTTAATTGATAATCGAAGAAATACTAAACGACATCAAGAGATCAATGAGCGCCAGAAAGAGTGTGATCACCGTCACCACTGCGAAAACTGCGATAAAGGCATTCTTTACCTGCATTTTCAGCGGGAAAATCACTTTGGATAGTTCGGCTCTGGAGAGCTTGACATAGGTGATCAGTTTTTCCATTTTCAATGTCCCTTGACTGACTGGCAGGGTAGGTAGGATTCGAACCCACAACCTACTGATTTGGAATCAGCCGCTCTACCGTTGGAGCTACTACCCTGTTTTCCGCCGCAAATGCGGCGGAATCGACTGCCCGATAAAAGGCCCGGTTTCCCGGGTCTTTAGATCTTGGTTTCCTTATGGATCGTGTGTTTTCTCAGGCGGGGGCAATACTTCCTGATCTCCACTTTCTCCGGATGGGCCTTCTTGTTCTTGGTGGTGGTGTAGTTAATATCACCGCTCTCCACGCACTTCAGGCCGATTTTATCGCGCATAATAAGACCTTACTTGAGGATCTTGGTTACAACGCCTGCGCCCACGGTGCGGCCGCCTTCGCGGATTGCAAAGCGGGTACCTTCTTCGATCGCGATAGGCGCGATCAATTCGCAGGTCACTTTAACGTTGTCGCCGGGCATCACCATTTCAACGCCTTCGGGCAGGGTGACTGCACCGGTTACGTCGGTGGTGCGGATATAGAACTGAGGGCGGTAGCCGGCGAAGAAGGGAGTATGGCGGCCGCCTTCCTCTTTGCTCAGTACATAAATTTCCGCTTCAAACTGGGTGTGGGGCTTAATGGTGCCGGGAGCTGCCAGAACCATACCGCGCTCAACTTCGTCCTTCTTGGTGCCGCGCAGCAAGATACCGCAGTTGTCGCCCGCTTCGCCCTGCTCCATCTCTTTGTGGAACATCTCAACGCCGGTAACGGTGGTCTTGCGGGTTTCGCGCAGACCGATGATTTCGATTTCCTGACCGACTTTGATCAAACCGCGCTCAATACGGCCGGTGACCACGGTACCGCGGCCGGAGATCGAGAACACGTCTTCGATGGGCATCAGGTAGGGCTTGTCGGTTTCGCGCTGGGGAGTGGGGATGTACTCGTCCACGGTCTCCATCAGCTTAACGATTTTAGCGGTCCACTCATCTTCTTTGCCGTCCATAGCAGCATCCAGCGCCTGCTTAGCGGAACCGGGGATGATGGGGGTGTCGTCGCCGGGGAAGTCATAGGAAGAGAGCAGTTCGCGAACTTCCATCTCAACCAGTTCGATCATCTCTGCGCGCTCGGAAGCGTCCAGCATGTCTTCTTTGTTCAGGAACACAACGATGTAAGGAACGCCTACCTGGCGAGCCAAGAGGATGTGTTCGCGGGTCTGTGCCATGGGGCCGTCGGTGGCTGCGATCACGAGAATCGCGCCGTCCATCTGGGCAGCACCGGTAATCATGTTCTTAACATAGTCGGCGTGTCCGGGGCAGTCAACGTGAGCGTAGTGGCGCTTCGCGGTTTCGTACTCAACGTGGGAGGTTGCGATGGTAATACCGCGCTCTTTTTCTTCGGGCGCGTTGTCGATCTGATCGTATGCGCGCTTTTCGCCGCCGTATTTGTTTGCAAGCACAACGGTGATTGCTGCGGTCAGTGTGGTTTTACCATGGTCAACGTGACCGATGGTACCGATGTTAACGTGGGGTTTGCTGCGGACGAATTTCTCTTTTGCCATGAGTCAAGGCCTCCGTTTAAGTGATGTGGGTTTCGGATACGATTTGTTAATTCAGCCAAGCAAGAAATGGAGCCCATAAGAAGAATCGAACTTCCGACCTCTTCCTTACCAAGGAAGTGCTCTACCTCTGAGCTATATGGGCACATGCGTTAAAAGAAGAACAGTGAGCGTGAGGCGAAGGACGCTTCAGCTCCCGGACTCTCTGGCGGCTTATATGGAGCGGGAGACGGGATTCGAACCCGCGACCCTCAGCTTGGAAGGCTAATGCTCTAGCCAACTGAGCTACTCCCGCATACTGTTTTCAGGCTTATATCGTGGTGGTGGGTGGAGGATTCGAACCTCCGAAGGCAGTGCCAACAGATTTACAGTCTGTCCCCTTTGGCCACTCGGGTAACCCACCATTGCCTGAAAACAAAAAGCCCCAGCGCGGTTTAAACGCTGCTTCTTGACTTCGCTGAATCTTTTCAAAACTGGAGCTGGTGAAGGGACTCGAACCCCCGACCTGCTGCTTACAAGGCAGCTGCTCTACCAACTGAGCTACACCAGCCCTCGTTATGAGCGGGAAATTCTAGCCAAAGGAGCTTAAGAAGTCAATACATTTTTGCCCAGAAAAACGCGATTTTGCACACTTTTTAACGGGTTTTGGCTAAAATCCCCGCCCACGCCCCGGTAGCTCATCCGGATAGAGCGCAGGCTTCCTAAGCTTGAGGCGACAGGTTCGAGTCCTGTCCGGGGCACCATCTATTCGCTCAAACGCTTGGCGTTGACTTCACTGGGCAGCTTTTTGGGTGCCGGATCGATCAGCCACACCTCGCCATTGGAAAGCGTCACTTCGCCGCCGAACTTTTCGGGGGTATTAAACTCGATCTTTTCAATGATCTCCTCCATATCCTTCTTGGCGACATAAAAGTAGAGTTTTCCCTCTTTTTCCCGCAACATGATCTTGGCCATCTTTTCTCCTTTATTTATAGTTGAAACAGCGCGTTAAAGTCGGCGCTTTTTGTTTTGGCGGTTTTCAGCACCGCCAGATCTTCAATCATATGATCGACGCTGGTAGTGCTAAAAAGCGCAGACTTCACCCCCGGCGCGCTGCGGGCAAATTGCAGGGCGTACCGCACGGCATTCGCAAAACCGCCGCCGATCAGCGCCGCCGCCTTGGGGGAGAAGGGGCGCTGAAAGAGCGCCATGCGCAGCAAAGACGAACTGGCGATCACGTTGAGTCCCAGCGCGTTGGCCGCCTGAACCGGGGTGTAATAGCGCCCGTCCTCAAGCGGCTGATTGGTGTAGTTAAAAGCGTGGGGTTTGGCCAAGTTAAAAGGAAGCTGCACAAATTTAAAACGGTGATTTGCACCGCCGACCTTTTGGGCGATACGCGCCAGATCAAGCAGTTTGACATACTCCATATGGCCCTCCTCCCACGTCAAAGCGTTCCAGGTTGCCACGCCGTAGGCACCGATTTGGCCCCGATCGGCCATCTTTTCAAAGGTTTCAAAGGCCGCCTCGATCCGCTCTAAAAAAGTGGGGTAATCAATATGGCCCAGTTGCATTTCGGGGTTGTGCAGATAAAAAACATCCACCGCCTCCAGTCCCAGATTTTCCAGCGACCAGGCCAGGCTTTGCTCCAGATAGGCCGGGGTCATGCAGTGCTGATCGGTAACGATCTGCTCTTCAGTCGCCAGCCCCGGTTTTACAACCGCGTCGGCGATCCAGTGGTAGGGATTTTCGGGAAAGGGGTAGTTCTGGGGCAAAAAACCGGCCTTGGTCGCCACGACGATCTCGTCGCGCCGGACTTCGCCGCTTTCGATCGCCGCCTTGATCGCCGCGCCCACTTCGCGCTCGCTCTGGCGGAAGCGGTAGTTGACCGCCGTATCCAGATGGTTGCAGCCGTTTAAGAGCGCTGTTTTGATTGCCGCTTCGTAGCTAAACTCGTAAGTCGCCTCCCAATAGGGTTCAGGGGCGTAACTGCCCGCGCCCAGCGTACTCATCTGCAACCCTTCAACCGCGCTAAAGGCATCCAGATGGGCCACATGGCGCAGGGCGTAACGGCGGGTGCCTTCGGCGGTGGCGCGGTTCATGACTGCCCCTTTTTGGCGCGGTGGGCTTTGAGCCACGCGATCTCTTCGTCGATTTCATTTGAGAGATCATCCGCGCTTTCGATCTCATCTTCGCGGCAGCCGATCAGCCGCCCCGTGCCGATAAAGTCCACATCGTAAACGCGGATGACCTGTAAAAAGTCGCCCATATGGCGTACATAGCCCTCCTCCCCCGCGTAGGCCAAAAACTCGCCGACCTTGGTAAAGGCATAGGTGCCGTCGTTGCGGATATCGCGTTTAAGCCGCACCTTTTGGCCCAATTGAAACAGCGGCAGATCGGCATCACGTTCGCTAATGCTGTCGCGTTTCATGAGAAGGTCTCGCCGTTAAAGGTCGGGGTGGACGAACAGGCGGACTGAGTGCTGTTGCACCCCACGCTGGTTGCGCAGGCCAGACAACCGCCGGGTTTGTCCATCAGCCCCCAAATCTCCGCCGCGCTGGGGTTGTACCCCTCTTCGTAGCGTTTAATAATGTTCAGCAGGGCAAAACGGTAAATATCCATCAGGCGGCTTTCGTCGGTAATCCCCAACGCCTCAAGCTTGGCGATCTGTTCGCCAAAAAGTTTGAGAATATGAAACCGCTTGCTGTGCACCAGCCGTTCGTCGCATTCGATCTCGAAAAACCCCAGATAGTCGGTCACGGTGTTGAGGTTTTTAAACTGCGCAAGCGTTTTCATGTTTTCTCCTTTACAAACAGGGCTTGAATTTGGCGTATTGATCCAGCGCCTTTTGTAACCACTTGTCGCCCTCCGCGCCCAGTTTTTCGACGCTTTCGAAGGCAAAACGGTGCGCGTCGCGGAAGGTTTTGTCCATCAATACAATCCCCTCGCACAGCACAATACCGCGCCCGAACCCTTCGTGGCTCATCTCGAACACCACGCCCGCCATCTGTCCGCTTTTGCGTTCAAAGGCGACGGCGACGGCTTTAAGCAGCATTTTGAGGTTGTCGATAATCTCTTCGTCCACGTCGGCAATGACCGGCAGAGCTTTGAGCTCCTCTTTGGTTTTGACGTACTTTTTGGTCAGCAGCAGCTCGTCGGGTTTGTTTTCCCAGGTGCCGAACTGATCTTGGGCTCGAATCTGCGCGGTCAGGCTATTTAAAAACTCACTCATCGTGGCCCCCTTCGCGGTTCATAATCCGTTTAATCCACGGCGGCGGATTGGTCGAAAGCATCTTGACGAGCTGATCGCAGGCGTCGGCAATTTTTGTCGGCTGGGTGATCTTGATCGGGTGGATGCGGTTTTTCACCACGCGGGCGGCGGCGGTGGGGCCGATCGCTTCGCAATAAAGAATGCTGGCGTCCTTGATCGCCGCGATTTTGGCATTGATTTTGTCGTCCTCTTCGGCGTGGTCTTCTTCGGCTTTAACGATCTCGCTGAGCGCGTAACCCGATTCGTTGATCTCATAAATGGCGAACTGTTTGGCCCAGCCGAAATGATCGTTAATGAATTCTCCGTCTTTGGTGGCAAATGCGACTTTCATGGTTTCTCCTTCTAAGGTACTCGGGCCTAAAACCCGGATTTTAATGGTGGCCAAGGGCGTTGGCGGCCAAGGCCAGAAACCGGGCCGACCCTTCGTAGCCGCCAAAACTTTCCAGTTGCCCGCCCAGTTTTTCCCACTGGGGGAACCCGATCTCCAGATGGGCTTTTTTAAGCCGCTTGCACAACGCCGCGCCGTGGGTTCCGCTGATCAATAAATCCCAACCGTCAGCGTTTTGCTCGGCCCAAAACAGATCGCTCGCCGTTTGGCATTTCGCCCCCGCCTCGGCCAAAATCGCCGCCAAGGCCGCCGCCTGATCGGGCTCGATTGCGAGTAATACGCGGGTTTTTCCCAGTACAAAGTGGCTATCGAGCAACATATCCTGAAGCCGCGACCGCCACCGTTTTACGCTGGCGGGCACGTCGGTTTTTCCGGCCAGCGTCATCAGCGTTTCGATCAGCGTGTCGCCGGCGATCAGGCCGCCGATGTGTTCAAAAACAAAACCCTGGAGGGCGGGATTTTTCTTTTTCAGCGCTTCTAATGGCGCACTCATCGACGCACCGATCGCAAAGGCCGCGCGGCACTGGGCCAACTGTTCGATCGCCCCGATCGATACGCCGCCTTGGGTCATGGTGGCCTGTTTTTCCCCCAAATGGCCGTCCATGCTTTCGCTTAGATCGGGCAACGCCACTGCCTCAAAACCGAAGCTTCCGATCAGGGCTTTGAGGTTTTCGACCTCGATGGGCGTTTGGCTGACATTGGGCAGCAGCGCAATTTTTTGCGTCACGGTCGCGGCGGGTTTCACAACCTGCTCAATGATCGCTTTAACCGCCGCCGCCCAGCCGCTTTCGAGTCCGCCCGCATAATCGGGGGTGCTGACCCAAACGGTTTTTTGACTGAGCCTTTCGGCAATGCCCCGCAGGTCGTCGCCCTTGGTTTCGGTGAGCCCCGTGCTGATCAGCCCCACCAGATCGGGGGTGATTTTTTTCAGAATATTGTCGATCGCTTCGGCAATGATTTTATCGCCGCCATCCAGCACCGCCGTAATGTCGCTGACCGCCGTGGTCTGCACCGGGATCGGGTCGTGAAAGTGGCGGGTAAAAAACACCTTGCTAAAGGAGGCACACCCCTGCGCGCCGTGGATCAGCGGCATACAATGTTTCACGCCCAGAAACACCAACATCGCGCCCATCGGGGCCGAAAGGCGAACGGGGTTGATCGTTAACGCTCCCATGGTGCCCTCCGGTTGGCGATTTTAAAGACCGGATTTTCCAGCGCCGCAGCCACATCGGCGGCAAAGGTGACCAGCCCGTCGTATCCGCCGTAACTGACCTTTTTTTCCTGATTGACATCCACAAAAGCGATATGTTTTTTCAGCGCCGTGTACAAACTGCGCCCACCCGCCAGCAGAATCTGCGCGCCGGTCTCTTCGATCACCCTGGGTTGTTCAACGGCGGGTTTAAGCATCAAAACGCCCTTTTCGCCCAGATATTCGCGGGCCTTGGCGCGATCTTCTTCGGTCGATTTTCCCACGGCGGTCGCCACGACCTCGATGCCGATATCCTGCAACGCGCTGGCGAACGACCACGCCTTATTGCCGCCGGTATTGAGCACTGCTTTTTTGCCGCCGAGACTTGCTTTAAAGGGGGCCAGTTTGGCTTCCAGCGCAGCCTCCTCTTCGGCGATCACCGCTTCGGCTTTGGCACTGAGCGCCGGATCGTTAAAAGCATTAACGATCGTGCGGATGGCGTTGGAAGTGTCGCGTTTGCCATAAAAAGAAACGGAAACCCACGGAATGCCGAAACGCTCCTGCATTTTGCGCGTCAATGTCACCAGGGATTGGGCGCAGACGATCACGTTGAGTTTTGCGCGGTGGGCGGTGCGGATCGCGTCGATCCGTCCGTCGCCGCTAAGCGTCGCGCGGACTTTAATGCCGATCTTTTCGAGGATCGGCAAATAGCGCCACATATCGCCCGTCACGTTGTATTCGCCGATCAGGTTGATCTCAAAGGGCTCGACGTTTTCGGGTTCCAGCGTGCCGATCAGGTGTTCTAATACCGCTTCGCCCGCCAAGCGCGATCCGAAGTTTTTACTCCCCACAAAACCCGGCGCGTGAACCGGCACAACGGGAATGTTGTGGGTTTTGGATTTTTCGCGGCAAACGGCGTCGATATCGTCGCCAATCATTGCGGTGACGCAGGTGCTATAAACAAACACCGCTTTGGGGGCGAACTTTTCCACCGCTTCGTCAATGGCCGCATTCAGCCGCTTTTCGCCGCCGAAAATGACGTCGTTTTCGGTAATGGCGGTGGTGAGGCCCATTTGGGTCATATCCCGCCCGGTGTGGCTGGTGGGGGTGGCGCGGGTTTCCCACGAAGCGCCCAGACAGGTCATGGGGCCGTGCACCACATGGGCCGCTTCGGCGTAGGGAAAGAGGCTGATTTGCGCGCCCTCAAAGGCGCAGCCGCCCGTGGTCGCTCCCGGCGTGGGACGGTTACAGGCGGTTTTTTTGGTTTTGTTGTGATCGCAAGCGGACTCGTTAAACAGCTCTTTGGGCGCGGTGAGCATCGGCAACCCCTTTAGCGGTAGTTGCCGATAGTATAGGAAAAAATGGGCAGTTAACCAGCGGATGGCTGATTAATAAATCATCAACCCAAGGTCAGTTGGCGGGCGGCATCGGCGGTGTTTGCACGGCGGCATCACTTTTTTGATCCTGCATCGCCGCATTGGCATTGGCCTGATCCTCGGGTCCGCACCCGCTCAAAAGCCCCATCGTCAGCAGTACCGAAATTAAAATCCACAAACGCATACGCTCTCCTTTTTTCGGGATCGACTCACAAGCCCCACGCCCACGCCAAGTGGGCCTGAAGGGTTATTTTGTCGTAGGTGTAAGGGTCATAGCCGGAGTCGTTCTTGAGCCATCCAAGCTGGGTGTTCAGTGTTAGATTCTCTTTGAGCGTGCGGGTTGCGAAGGCATTGATGCCCACTTGGGTGTCGCTGCGCTTGACCAAGCCCGTCACAATCACCCCGCCGCCGCCGTCCGAGCCCAGTTCTGAAAACTTATTGGGATAGTCGGTCTGCTTCAGATTGAACGCGCCGCCGAAGGCCCAAGGTTTTGCAAAGTAGGTCACGCCCGTGCGCAATGCAAATGACGTAAACTCCGCATCGGGGCGATTTCCGCTTTTGGGCGCTTCGCTCACCCAGCTCGCACCGGCATTCAGCAGACGGCTCTGATCGGCCTTGAGCCCCTGCCAGTCGAAGCTTAACTCGTACCCGGTTGCATCCCGGTCGCTGTTGGCGCTGTCGTCGTTGCTTCGATCGAGCCATTTAAACTGCGCCTTGGCGGTGTGCAGTTTTCCAAGGGGGCGTTCATAGGCGGCGCTCAGCGAAAGCGCATTCATATAGGCTTCGCCGTCCACCCACACCTTATCGTAGCCCAACGGGACCTTGATGCGCCCCGTGGCGGTATCGACCATCGGTCCGGTTTGAAGCCCCATCAAGAGCAAATTGTTTTCGCTCATTTGGCCATGGATATTGGTAAATACAAGCAAGCTGTTTTGCCACTGCCACCCTTGGGGCTCCCCAAAATCGTAACGGTGGGAGTTAAAGCTGACCAGGGTTGTTACCACGTCCGACTTGGCTGCGTTTCCGGCCCCTAAGTTCTCCAGCCCGCGCACAACGTAGTCATTGCCCTGATTGACATTGCTATCAAAGCCCAATCCCGCAATCAACTGACCGTTGATGTGGTGGCGCTTTTGCAGATCTTCGATCGCATCCAGATAGGCATTGATGTTTTTTTTGACCTCGGGCGGCAACTCCTGATTGGTCCCAACCTCTTCAAAAAGAACCTTCGCCTCCCGGGGCATTCCCATCACAAAGTAGGTTCGCGCCAGCTCCAGCTTGGCCCGCTGATGCTCGGGTTCCACGGCCAGCACCTGCTGGTAGGCCCCGGCGGCAATCTCGTAGCGCTGTGTTTCAAAGGCGCTCCGTCCCGTATAAAAAGCTACGGGAACGCTCTCTTTGCGCTCAAAGTAGAGCTTGATGAATCGATCGTAGGCGGGCTGGTACTGCTTTTGTCTAAAAAGCGCCAGCGCTTCGCGCAGGGGCGCTTCAATCTCGGCCAGACGCTTGGCTTCGGCTTCGGCCTTTTGCCGCGCCAGCTCGCGCCCGCGCGACTCCCGCGCAGCCTCCGCGGCCCTTAAGTCGGCCTCATGTTTGGCCCGCAAAGCGGCATCGCGTTCCTGCCGGATAAGCCGTTCTAGCCGCTTGACCTCCCGATCGAGCTCTTCGTAGCGCCTGTCCATAATGGGAATTTCTTCGGCGCTCTTATAGCCCAACTCGGCACCGTAAAGCCTGAAAACCTGTTCTTGTGCCTGTCTTAAACGCTCCGCATGGCTCAAGGTGCGCTCCTGAAGCTCCTTTAGCGCACCCTCCTGACTCCACGCCAACGTCGCCGCGCCCGCGACGCAAGCCCAAACGGGCAGCCCCCTTTTGAAAATCATCGCCCCTCTTCCTACCGATTGCCGCTAAAGACGCCTGTGGCCGTGCCCTGTCCGCTTTGCAGATTGAAGGTTCCTCCCGTGCCGCTCGCTCCCGTGCCGTAAAACTGGCCCTGCACCAAGCCGCCGGTAATGCCCCCCTGTCCGCCATAAACCGACGATACCGTTCCGCTGGGCGCATTGTGGCTATAACCGATACTGCTAAGGCTTCCGCCCGCGCCCAGATTGGCGTTCCATTGCGCGCCCAGCTCGGTTTCAAACCGGATATAGCCCGAAACGGGATTGAGCGAACCAAAGTCAATATTCAACTGAACCTGATTGTTTCCGTTCATCAAAATGGCATCGGCCGTCCCTTCGGCAAATCCCGGGATGTGATGCACCGCCCCAAGGGCTTTGCCGTTATAGGTGTGCTTGGCCTGATTCATCATCAGCTGAGACACTTCGCTCGAAAGGGTTTGGATACCGGATACCCACACCTGCGTTTTAAGCCGATCGGCCTCCACGCTGACGCCCTCGTCCTGCCAGTAGCCCCAATTCTCTCCGTCAATCCGGTAGTACTCCACCGCCACCGTATCGGATCCCACCACAAACCCCGTACCCGGCTGATCGCCCAACACTGCCGATGAAGCAACGGCTATATCCTGCGCAATATTGCTGCGCAACCGGTAGGCCGCATCGTCAATTGCGGGAGCCGCCGGGGGGAGGTTCTCGTTTTGGGTGCCGGTGGACACCGAGGTAAAGCTTGGATTATAAACCGCAAACTCAACCGCAATATCCGGGGTTTGCGATGTCTCGGATGCCAATTGCTGCGCGACCTCCTCGCTCACACCGTCCGCCTGATCGCCCAAAGCATCCAGATCGACTCCGGCGGTTTCCGAACCGCCTTCAAAACCGTCTGTCTCCTCAACGAAAGCCTCTTCCAGTTCATCGGCCAAAGAGGGTTCCGGGTCTTGGCCTTCGGGCTCGCCCTCCTGCCCCTGGGTTGATTCATCCGACGGGGATTCTTCGGATTGTTCCTCTTGGGGAGAGCCCTCCTCTTCGCCTTGGGTTTCATCCCCGGCCTCTTCGCCGGTTGTGTCGTCCTCAGCTCCTTCGCCTTCACCCCCGATGCCGATGTCCTTTTCGAGCTCCTGTAAATCTTCCGGAGTATACGCGCGGACATTCATGGGCGCTCCGTCCGCAGCCGCCATGACCATACGGCCGGCCGGCACCTCAACCGGCTCGCCGCCTTGATTGTTTGCGACGGTAATCGCGCCTTCGGTGCAGGCAAAGGTATCCCCCTGTTCGCCGATACTGCCGATAAATTTGGTACCCCGTATGCCCATGGTGGCGGTTTTTGTTTTGAGCTGAAACTGATCGGGGGCGATTTTCCCGATCTTGCCCGTTACCGATCGAAAGCCCCCCTCTAGGGCGGCAAAGTGGCTTTTTGCTTTACCCGCCGCCTCATCAAAGAGATAATCTTCGACCATAAATTTGGAACTGCGGCCCAGCGTGATAACCGTCTCGTCCGCAAAAAGCAACTGGGCTCTCGCACTTGTGCCGGTGACCACGCGATCGCCAACAGCCACCTCCATGCCCACCGAGGCGCTCACCTTTTGCGCCCCGCGCTCTACGAAAACCTCGCCGTTCACCATGCTAAAACGGCCCACATCCGCCGCGCCGAAGGATGCCGTCAGGCCGAGCAGCCAAAGAATCAGGATTTTTTTGATCGTTTTCATCACTGCACCTTTACCCACAGCCCGTCACCCTGGGCAATATTCGTCAGCACGGATACGCCCCGATCGGTGTAGTGAGATTGGGTGGCGGCGCTGGGTGAAAAGACCCGCCATTGGCCCGACTGAAAGCCCCAGATAATTTGCGCGTTGGGTTGTGCCGAGACAACTTGGGCGGGGGTGATGTCCGATCCGCTTCCAAGAAGGTGCCATCCCGCACCGGCCGCAGTCAGGCGGTTTTGAGTCAAAAGCGAATAACTGCCCGCATCGACATAAGAGAGGTTAAAGGCCGACTTGGCCTGTATCCAGAAGCCCTCCCCCGGCTCAATGCCCGCAATCTGGGGAATCCCCATGCCGTTTAATACCGCCTGCAGCGTCGCATTTCCGGCTAAGGCGTGCCACTGCCCTTCACGCATAACCCAGACAGCGTTAAAGTAGGCACCTTTTTCCATCAGCCTGGCAGCAGTAAGTGCTTGATCATAGGGGACGGCCGCCAGGTTCCATCCCGCGCCAAAGGCTTGGGAAAAAGCGCTGCTAGGTCCTTGATAGACCACGCTCCATGCGCCTTCGACCTGATTTTGGACCTGCAAAATCCCCACATTGTTAGACGCATTCACACGAACAACACGAATTTCGTCGCCGGGCTGTATGTCCCAAAAAAGCGATTCAGCCAGAGCCGTAAGTGTATGGGAACCCGCCCCTACGCCACCCCAGCGCTCCAAGTACGATTCATCAACACGCGAAGCGCCCCGGTACAGTTCGGCGCGCGCATCCACGCCCCACACGGTCTGATTGAGACCAAAGGAAAGATTCAACACGCTACCGTTCAGACCCAAAGCAATGCCGCTCAGAGATGCGCTCAGATGCGGATCGATTTCGTTTTTCATCGGTAATGCGAATTCGTAGAAAAGGTTACTGCTATTCAGAAGCAGAACCGAGACAGACAGGCTTTGACCTTCGGGATAGGTTGCATAGCTGCTGATCGCGTGTTGTTGATTGCTTGTCAACTCATAGTTGTTTCCGCCAATGGTAACGGTGACCACATCGACCTTGGCAGGATCGAATTCGGCCCGTATTGTGAAATCTCCGTTTGAAATTTCGGCATCCAGTTCAACATCGCGCCCAAAGACAACAGGTGGATAGCCCACCTCCAAATAGAGCCTCTCCGTTTTTTCGCCCACAATATATTGCGTGGCAGGGGGGCCGTCCGCGTTCCAGGTCGAAAAAGCCGTTTGCAACGCTTCTGCGGAAGCGTTGTAGTAGACCACATGGAGGCGGTAACCGGTATCGGTCTGCAGCGGCAACGCCAGCGGGGTAAACCACGCTGCCGACGGGAGGTATCCGGTCCAATTGGCGGCATTACCCAAATCCAGACTGTTGGAATAGCCCGGCACCATCAAAGCAGCCAGCTCCATCTGGCCGCCTGTCTCGAACAATCCGACTTTCTCCACAAAAAACAGTGTATGGGTCACGCTGCCCATGCTAGCCCCGCTGTTCCATTTATCGGTGGCGGTCGAAACCGACACGACCGAGGTGGGCGTAGCGGCAAAGGCGGTCACGGAGGGTTCGGCCTCTTCGGCTCCTTCGCCGCTTAGGTAGATAGCTTGAGTAAACTGTCCGTCAATCAAGATAGACAGCTCCGTAGATATCCAGCCTTGATAGCTTGGCGTGAAGCCCACCGTTACGGTGCAGGAGCCAAACATGGGAATACCCGATCCGCAGGTATGCGAGCTGACAAAAAAGTCCGATCGCCCCGACATAAACTCAACGAACAGCGTTGCTTCAAAATCGTTATAAAGCGTAAAAGTCTGATGGACGGTGGCACCCACCGGCTGCGAACCAAAATGGTATTCGACCGAAGGTTCGATCGTGATCAAACCACCCTCGCCATTATCTCCCTCACCGTTTCCGACAAGGGCGGCCGTAATTTGCGGCATTGCGACATTGTCGGTTTCAACCACCAGCATCCCGGAAAGCGGTCCGGTAACCAGCGGAGAGAAGAAGACCTCAATGACACAACTGGACGCAGGCGCCAACGAAGCTCCGCACGTGTGGCTCGCCACCCCAAAACTGGCATCGGTCGTATGAATACTGTTAATCGCAGTCGCGGAAGCCGAAAGATTCGTCAAGGTCAGCATTTGGGAATACCCCCCTTCTCCCACATAGCCCCATCCGAAGTCGAGTGCCGACGGCGTCATTTCTAAGGGTAGCGGCGTCCCGATCGACACATTGTCGATCCATCCGGCATCGGCCCCCTCGCTCACTGAACCATCCTTCGAATAGCTCCACGTAACCGTGTTGTTGGAGTCGGGTAGATTGAGAGATACCGGCGCCCAATCCATTTCACCGCTTACGCGGGCCTTTTCAATACCGTTGACCCACACGGTCAAATAGTCATAACCCGTTTCGGACGAAACCTTCCACCAAAAGGAGATTGAAGCCGGGCCTGCAACTACCGTGCTGAGCTCGCTCGAAAGACCGTCACCAACGGGACCGCTCTGCAAAGAGGAGCCGCCCGTCTGCCAGATGCCCGTCTGATCAAACCAAAAGGCATCGCCCGAGACATCCCAACCCAATCCCGGCGACTCGACAGCGGCGTCATAATCCACATAGGGCTGGCCATAGCCCGTGAGTGTGGTCGAGAAGTTGCCCGCGTCACTGACGATTAACAGCTCGCTGTTCTGCACCCCGGTTACCGTTGGCGCAAAGGCAACCTCAATGACGCAAGAATTTCCGTTTGGAATGCTCGTAAGGCAGGTTGTACCCCCGACCACCACCGAAAAATCGCCGCCGCTCGGATAAGCTATACTAATAGATACAGATGCGCCCGACACGTTAGTTACCGATAAAAAAGCCGATCGGGAACTGCCGACGAATTCGGAACCGAAGTCAAGAGGACTGGGGGTCATCATCAATACGGTCGGAAGCAGTGCAACCTTGGCGGGACCGTTTTGCAAGGTTATATGATGTCCATAGTACCCGTATGCCTGCGTTGTCGATGCTTCGTCCATGGTCCAAAACTCGACCAGATCGTCACGAAACGTATTCACAATCTCAGCAGGAAAAGTTGTGATTTGCGAAATCTCGATATCGCTCAGCGCCCGGTTAAAAATTGCCATGCGCCCGATATCACCATTGAACAGATCACCAAAGCTCTGGGTTGAGCCCACATGAAGATCGCCTCCCGTATAAAGCGGAGTGCCGTTAATGGGGG
>JBFWML010000023.1:0-33609 GCA_050251635.1 Campylobacterales bacterium
AAGTTGCCTTCGATGTTGCATCCAACAAGCTTATTTGTATCAGGGATGTTACTACCGCAAAAAAGAACGCATTCAGCCATCTGGTCAGCAGCTGTCCATGTTTCGTCAGCCACCGTAAGATTGAATTCCCCCACTTCCAAAAAAGTGGCATTGAGATCGCCTGCACCGTTGCGGTAGGTCAAGTTAATATCCTGTACCAACTGGGGGATATTTTGAGCGCTACAACCCTGTGCGATTGCGTGATTAAAAATGATTTCCGCCCCGCGCAGTTGTGATGCATAATTTGAGACGGTTGTCCCGTTTTCGTTGATGGCTCGCAGGGAGTTTTCGGTGATGCGAACCGTCTCCCCCGCAATGGCAGAGAGCGAATAGGGGGCTAACGCAGCAGGACGGATAGAAAAATTATCAAAAGAACAGTCACGTTTGGTTACGCCGTCATCATCCCATTCAAACTGTATTTTGGCATCCTTGACAGGCTTTTCAACCAAGAAGGAGACGGATGTCGGATTTCCAGCGCCGTGAAGTTTCAGCGGGTCGCTCCAGTCGCTCAGGCCGTTGTCGAAACTGGGGCATGCGGAAGCCTCAACGACACGGGCTTTTACGTCTGATTTCGTAAAGTCTTGCAGTGCGTCACGATCGTCGTTGAGTCCTGCCACATATAGACTAAACGCCTTGCCAGCGATCTTTGTCCCGATGCGTCGGTTGGCTGATGTTGGAGGACTGTTGTCGGCTGCATTAATCGGGCTTGAGAAAAGCCCCATAATCTCGCCTTCGCTAAGGGCTCTGGGGTAAATTCGTAGTTCGTCATAGATGCCGCTGAAGTAGGAATCTTGAGAGCAGCTCGACCAAGGTTGTGCGATATAGACCGGAGCGTTCCCGCTAACTGGGTGGGTTGCCGCTGTGTCTTCGGCTACCTTAACGCCGTCAAGATAGGTGATTAGTTTTTTGTTGCTACTGTAGTAAACCGTTGCAAGAGCGATGTCTTTTCCGGCGTAATTTGTTAAATCAAAGCGGTTTTGCGGCCCACAAAAAGGGCCAAACTGTGTAACCCCTTTTCCCAAGTTGCCACAATCGCCGCTAGAGCGTGTGTTGATTAGCCAGTGGGCACCATTGTTGTTGCAAGAGTCTCCACCCTTCATGCCGAAAAACATCGCCCATATCCGTTTGGGGCTCCAGTTAAAGCGTAAGCGGGCAAAAACGGTATACCCTTCATCGTACGTAAAGCTGAAGTTGGCGTTTGTCTTTCCGTATTGATTTTTAAGCTGGAATGAATTTCCGGCAGCGTCGGTGTTGAAGCGCACTCCTTTTCCACCATTTCCGGTGTCGACGCATAGCGGATTGCCATAGGCTGTTGCGTGGTTTCCGTTTCCGCTGACGTCCATCAGGGCGGCGACGGGTTGTCCGACGGTGCAATCGCTGAAGGTGTAATGCAGAGTGGGGCCTGTAAAACCCGTGTTGGCGCAGGCACCGTCAAAATCGGCTTGATCGACCGCACCCTGGTCATAATAAACCTTGCCGCTGCCGTTGATGGTAATTTTTCCGCTAGCTGTTATTGCCCCTTTGACGATACCGTTTACCGTTACGTCGCCTTCGACATACAAGATGGCATTAACAACCGCATCGCCATTAAGTGTGACATTGCCTTTAACGTACATAATCAACCTTGACGGATGACCATTCTCGTTGATTTTTCCATTGATAATCATGCCGTTTTGGCGAATGTGCATACGTGCGGTTCCTGCTCCATTGACCGAAATGGTGTCACCGCTATTAAAATTAGTGTAGGTGCGGTAGTAGGTATCTGTTCCGGTCGGCAGAACGGTGGAGCCGCTTGCGTTGGTAGTGGAGGAGTTTGAGGGCATCGTCAAGGGAATGGACGAGCCCCCCTCAGCGCAGCTGCTACCGTCGCAACCGGTTGCGATGTTGTTTCCGCCTAGATTGCCGGTGTATAGAAGCCCGTCATCGGTGTTGTATAGATTTCCATCGGTCCAGACCTCTCCCCCGGGGATTGTGCCTACAGCATTGCCGAAAACGTCGCTACACATCAAACCTGTGTTGCTGTATCCCAAACTGCTCTCGCATGCTGTGATCCAGCCTCCACCCCTTGGTTCGTCGCCATCTGGTTTGCTGCAGATACCGGGGTTGCTACCGCTGTTGAGGTTGTAGCCAGGCAATATAGTTTTGCAATCCTCAAGGCCGGAGTGGTCCCAATAGTCGGGGGCCGCTCCTTGGTAGTAAGCTAAATAGTGAACAACATTTCCGCTGCCATCTTTTAAGAGAATCTCACCGTTGTTGTTGCTGATCGAAAAGCCGAACGCCTGTTCATTAAAAACAATAAAAGTACCCGCTACCGCAGAGGCTCCAAGGGCGACCCCCGTTCCGTTTTTGTGCCCAAGCGGGACACTAATGGTTGCATCGATACTATTATTCTTGCCAATGGAAATTGTCCAACCCGTAAGATCTACAGAGGGTGCGTTCACGTGCAGCTCTACATAATCTTGAGCCCTGGTGCCGCCGTTACTGTTGAATACCTGATTGATGACTACATCACGGCTACCCGCGGGTGAACACGCCCCCGGATTGACCGCGGCAAAAAGCGACGAAATGCCGATTACGAGCGAAAGCAGCAGAACTCTCATCACACCCCCTGTGAAGGTCACTATTTTAACCCCAATGCGGCTAAAATCCTACCCCCTTTCAGCACAAAAGAGGCTTCATGAAAAGAAAAATTGTCTTTATCGCGTTTTTGGGGGCCTTTTGGCTTTCCGGTTGCGCGCAGCCGGTGGTCTCCAATCAGGCCGCCGAATACTGGTACCGCCAGATGGCCAAGGAGATTTCGCGGCACAATCTGGATTTGGCGGGCGATCACTACGCCAGCCTTACCAGCGAGCACGTCAGATCGCCGTTAATCAAAGAGGCTACGCTGATGATGGCGATGGCCCATCTGGAGAACGAAGAGTACCTGCTGGCCAACTTCTATCTGGACGAGTACGTCAAACGCTACAGCAGCAAAGGCGAGGTGGACAGGCCGCGCTTTTTGAAGCTGGTGGCCGACTACAAGGGCATTATCCGCGCCGGACGCGACCAAAAGCTGTTGCTTGACGGCGTCGATCGGGCCGGAAGCTATGCGGCGGCCAACGGCGATTCGGAGCTGGCACCCTATGCCGCCACGCTGCACACCCGCACCCGTTTGGCCGCGAGCGATCTGGAGCTGAAAATCGCCGATCTTTACGGCCGTTTGGGCAAACCCGACGCCGCGGCCTATTACCGCCAAAAGGCCCGGTTCGGCCCCGCTGCGGAGGGCGAAGTCGCGCCGCCTTCCGCGGGATGGCCCAGAAGCTGGTTTGAATAAGGAGTTATTGTGGATTTAAGCAGTTACGGCACTTTCCCCGCCAAAATTCCGGTGATTGTGGAGCAAGAGCTCTTTTTGTACCCCTTTATGATTTCGCCCCTTTTTCTGGCCGACGAGCGCAATATCGCCGCCGCCAGCGAGGCGATCGAAAACAACTCCCCCGTGCTGGTGGTCACCGCCAAAGAGGGGCTCAACCCCGACGGCAGCGAAGCGGCCTACGATGCGGGCGTGATCGGCACGATTATGCGCAAGGTGGTGCTGCCCGATAAGCGCATTAAGGTGCTGTTTCAGGGCTTTGCCCGGGGGCGCATCCTGGCGCGTGAAGGGGCCGAAAGCCTGCGCGCCGAAGTGGCGATGATCGAGCCGCTGCCCTACGACAAGGCCAAGGCCGAAGCGCTGCTGGAAAACCTGCGCGAAAACGTGCGGATTCTTTCTAATGTGAGCAGCCATTTCCCCGCCGATCTTTTGAGCACCATCGGCGAAAACGGCGATCCCAACCGCATTGTGGATTTGATTGCCAGCACGATCCGGCTCAAAAACGAAGAGGCCTACGGGCTCTTTATCGAGGCGGATGTCGAGCAGCGCATTATGAAGCTGATCGAGCTGGTGGTGGTGCAGATCGAAAACGCCAAACTGCAGCGGGAGATCCGCTCCAAGGTGCACAGCCGCATCGACAAGATCAACCGCGAATACTTCCTCAAAGAGCAACTCAAGCAGATTCGCAAGGAGCTGGGCGAAGACACCCAGCGCGACGAGGAGATCGACGAGTACATCAAAAAGCTCGACGCCAAGAAAAAGCATATGCCCGAAGAGGCCTACAAAGAGGCGCGCAAGCAGATCGACCGTCTGAGCCGTATGCACCCCGATAGCGCCGACGCAAACCTGTTGCAAACCTATATCGAGTGGGTGCTGGAGATGCCCTTTGGGCAGCTTTCCAAAAGCCGCCTGAGCGTCAGCGCCGTGGCAAAACGCTTAGAGAGCGATCACTACTCGCTCAAGAAACCCAAGCAGCGCATCGTGGAGTTTTTTGCGGTTAAAGAGCTGCTTGAACAGCGCAAAATCAACGAAAAAGAGGCCCGCGGCACGATTTTGTGCTTCTCCGGCCCTCCGGGAGTGGGTAAAACCAGCCTCGCCAACTCGATCGCCAAGGCGCTCAAACGCGAACTGGTGCGCGTGGCGCTGGGCGGCATGGAGGACGTGAACGAACTGCGCGGCCACCGCCGCACCTACATCGGGGCCATGCCCGGCCGCATTATTCAGGGGCTAATCACCGCCAAGTCGATGGACCCGGTGATGGTGCTGGATGAGATTGATAAAGTGGGCCGCAGCATGCGCGGCGACCCGACGGCGGCGCTGCTGGAAATTCTAGACCCTGAGCAAAACGAGCATTTCCGCGATTATTATCTGAACTTCGCCATTGACCTCAGCCGCGTGATTTTTATTGCCACGGCCAACGATCTGGGCAGTATTCCGGCACCCTTGCGCGATCGGCTTGAAATTATTCAGGTCAGCAGCTACACGCCGCAGGAAAAAATCGAGATCGCCAAACGCTACCTGATCGTGCAGGAGATGAAAAAGCACGGTCTGGAAAAGGGCGAAGTGACCATCGCCCCCGCCGCGCTTAAAGAGATGGCCGAAAAGTTCACCCGCGAGGCGGGCGTGCGCAACCTGCGCCGCGCGATCGCGACCGTGATGCGCAAAGCCGCGCGGATGCTGTTGGAAAAACCGGGCCAAAAAATCACCGTTACCGCCGCCAATCTCAAGGAGTTTTTGGAAAAAGGGATTTTTGAGATCGAACCGGCGGAGAAGAAAAACGCCGTGGGGGTTGTGAACGGTCTGGCCTGGACGCCCGTGGGCGGCGACGTGCTGAAGATTGAGGCGATCAAGATTCGCGGCAAAGGGATGATGCAACTGACCGGCAGTCTTGGGGATGTGATGAAAGAGTCGGCGCAGATTGCCTACAGCGTGGTCAAAACCCTGATCGACGCGAAAAAACTGGCTATCGATCCCAAGCTGATTCCCCTCAGCGCCGACGAGGTGGAAAAAAAGCTAAAACCCGAAGCGATGGAGGTTTATAACCGCCACAACCTCCATCTGCACGTCCCCGAAGGCGCAACGCCCAAGGACGGCCCCAGCGCAGGCATTGCCATGGCGACGGTGATTGCGTCGATTTTGAGCAACCACCCCGTGCGCGCGGACGTAGCCATGACGGGCGAGCTGACGCTCACGGGCCGCGTGCTGCCCATCGGCGGGCTGAAAGAAAAGCTGATCGCCGCCCACCGCGCCAAAATGAAACGGGTGCTCATCCCGCAGAAAAACTACGAAAAAGACCTCGAAGAGATTCCCGATGAGGTCAAAGAGGGGCTGGATATTCGCCCGGTGACCCGCGTGGAAGAGGTGCTTAAGCTGGCGCTGGCGTAATGCCTGCGCCTTCTCGCCTCCTGTAATCTCCTTTTAGCTACCCTTGTTTGACCGGACAAACAAGAGGCGGCATGAAACACATTTCCAATCCCAATGATGTGACTTTTCGCGATCTGTTGCTGATTATCCGCCTGTTTGAGGGCGAAACGCTGCAGTTAAAGGCGCTGGCGCAGGAGTTTGGCGTATCGGTTCGCACGTTGCAGCGGGACTTTGCGCAGCGGTTGGCCCCGGTTTTGGGCGGGCGGCTTCAAAAGTGCCCCGAAGGGTCTGTGTCATAAGGGTTATTTTGGTGTCATTTCAATAAAAAGCTTGTACTATTCAGACGGTTTCCTCCGCTTGAGATTGCGTACTAGCTGGCTTCCTACTGTTTTGTAGGCGTGTAGTATGGAGTTTAGAAAAGCAACGCTCTTCTCGTGATCGGCGCACGAGTAGGTGAAGGACGATGGCTGGCCTTCTTTGATTAGCCGTTTTGCTTGGGTGAAGGACGTATAGAGTGAACTCCCGTCTTCGAACTCCAGATAGATGTCTGAGGCCATGATATCAATGTGGGTAATAGCACCTCTCATGGAAATAGTTTCTGTTTTTTCTGAATTTTAGGGAAATATTTTCCAAATGTCAAGGGTAGATGCCAAAATGACCAAGAAAGAGCTTGCTGAGAGGATTAGGGTCGATCCTAAAACCCTGAAGAACTGGGAAACCACCAAGCCTGAGCTTATCAAGCTCATTCACCTTGGGTTGGCCGCAGAGGCGCACATTGAGGAAGTTGAGAAGTATTTGAGGAGCATTCAGTCGTCAAAACAAGACATTCAAGTCAAGTGGGCAGAAAAAGCAACGAAAGTGAGCGAATGAGATGAATATGAACGGAAGCATGCTTTCTCTATATGGCGAACAGGCAAAAAATGAGGAACTTTTTAAAAAGAAAGTAGAAGAAGTCCTGCGAGCTTATCGCCATAGCTGGGACGTTATTGCAGAGCTTGCTCAGAACTCAATTGATGCAATACTGGTTGAAAAGAAAAACAGGGGGGAGGGTTATCATCCATTTATGGAGCTGACAATAAACCCGAGTACTATCATATTTAAGGACAACGGATGCGGTATCGATCATAACAAGATTGGACATGTTCTCATTCCTGATATATCCTTAAAGAAGCTTGGTGAAAACTATGGATATAAGGGTTATGGACTAACATTTATAGCATTCATATCGAGCAAAATAAAAATTATTACAGTTCACAACAAAAAGAAGAGCACAATTGAATATAGGGATTTATTTCAGTGGATATGCGGAGAGGTTGATGCGAAAGTATTAATGCCTCTTGATGGGGGTCCAAAAATAGAAGACACCAATGAGCAAAATGGTACATTTATTGAAGTTAAATTAGCCATTGGTGAATACGAGTCGAAATTTGATGGCTTAGCCTCTTTTGATGATATTTTTAAATGGATGTTAGATATTGACAAACTCAAGTATATATTAAGAACAAAAACATTTGTTGGGAATGTAAATACTTTATTTGACAACAAAGCAAAAATTCATCCAGATATAAAAATTTATGTAAACTATGTACACAATCAGGAAAGACATGAGATTGAAAATAAATACTTAACACCATTAGAGTCTCAGTTCCTGGGGGCGGGACAGGTATTTGAAATCAATAAATATAAGAAAATCTACTATGATGGTCAGTCGAGTGATAGTCAAAAAAGATTTCGTGGTTTATATACAACCTTTTTAGGTCAAGAGGTTGGAGTAATGAAGAAGTTTGAATTTGATGTTTTTGTTCTTGTGTGTGGAAAAAGAGCAATGACTAAATTAGCCGAAGAGCATGGATTTATTGATCATGAAAACCAGATGTCAATGAAAGAAGGTACTGGTATTTTTCTGGCAATAAATGGTATGCCTACAGGAATTAAATTGGATAAATGGGAGCAAAAAGGATCTTTTTGGCTTAGGTATTTCGTAATTGTAAATGTAAATAACATGGAGATTGGAGGCCAACTAGACCCAGGAAGAAAGGGCATTACTAATTATTACGCTGATTTAATAGCAAAAAAAGTCGAAGCTTTGATTTCTGGTCATAAGTTTGAGAAGAATGACACTTTAAAAACATATGCAAAATTTCTTGCCGAAACAAGCGTTTCAGATTCAGATGATCTTGACGATGAGGACGATTATGTATATGAGTCAAGGCAAATTGTAGAAAGATGGAGAAGGGGGGAGGTGCTAAACCCTCTGCTCACAAGCATAAAGTACACGCCTCTTGATGAAAATGGAGTGATTGCGATCTTCTACGAGCTTATTGCCCAGAAAAAGCTGATCGGATATAGGACGCTTTACATTAGTCAGTCTGCGGCATATGACGTTGCTTTTGACTATGTAATCAAACGGGGAGAGTCTCAATATGACGCTCACAGCAACCCGTTTGGCATTGGCTTAAAATACAAAGAACAAGATATCACCCTTACCTATGACAACAAGGAAAGATATCTTATAGGGGAGTTCAAGTTAAAGGTTCAGGATATTATCAAAGATTTTGAGAGTGGCGTGAAAAATCCAGATCATATAAAGTTAATTATTGCATGGGATTTTGACCAGAGAATCATTGAGGACAGGGCTGCCAAGATCGACCCAGTGAGCCCTAATATGAGAAAATACTTTGGGGTGACTCATATTCTCACCTATCAACACAAAGAAGTTCATTGCATTGTTTTGAATGAATTGTTTAAACGGTTTTCTTAATGTCTCTAAAATTCTTGAACTAGCCACTCAAAAATATTGCTGTTTTGTTTGAGTGAGGTTTTAAGCGTGTAAAAGCCTCTAAAAATATGTTGTTGGAGGCGGTCCTCCAGTTCTTTTTTTGAGGTTACAACAATACTGTCATAGGCTTCGATCGCATCCCAGTAGAATTTTGTGACATCCTCGACTCCTTTACCTTCTCCGGTGATCTGCTCTAGTCGGTATTCGCGGCCTTCGCCACTGGTTGTTTCTGGTGGCGTGGGCTGGCTGGAATCGATCGAGAGAGAGATGTTTATCAAAAAACGTAGCAGTACCCATTTGGGCTCGCCCTCAAGATTGAGGGATTTTGTGAGGGGTGGCAGATAAGTTTCAATCTCTTGGCTGGTTCGGATCATATATTTCTCTCTATGGCAGAGCCTATGGCGTTGCGGGTGATGTGATAAGCGCTATGAATAACTTTCTGCTGCATGACAAACTCATATTCGCTATCGGTTAACAATAAAATCAAACTTTCAAAGCGCAGATAGCACTCGTTGAGCAAGAGCTTTTTATTCTCATTGGAAAGCCGCCCAAAGGGGGTGTCAACCATCACAAACGAGACAAATGCCTTAAAGTCGAGGATAGTCTTGATGATTAGAAAGTTAAGCACCTGTTTTTGCCCGGCGGATAGTAGGTTGGTGTCTAGGGGCCTTTCTCCGTCGGTAATCACGATTGCAAGCCGATCGCTAACGAAAATCTCTTTGATGTGCTTGTACTGGCTTAGAAAAGGTTCTGTGTTTTCACGGAGTCTAGCGTTAAAGGCTTCAAGTTTTTCTTCAAGCAGTTCTTTATAAACGCGTTCGCAGACGATCGCTATCTGGGAGAGCTCTTCGTAGCCCCTGAGGGATGCGTAGTGCTTTTGGTTGTCCTTAAACCGCTGAGCCACCTCTCTTGCTATTTCTTTGGCTTTTTGGGTGTGGTGTTCGATCGATTCTTCCAGTTCAGCAATTTCGTTTCTAAGGCTCATTAACGCGGCATGTTGCGAATCGCGCGACTGTGCCAGCTTGTTGACAACCTCATTTTTGGTGGCGGATGATTCAAGGGCGACAATCTCTGCGCTAAGCCGATCGATGTCGAACTGCAAATCTTTCATTTCCGTCAACACCCCCCTAAAGGCGTCCGGTTCCATTGTTGGCTCAATCGGGGAGGAGTCGGTTAGCATCAAGCCCTTAAATAAAGCCAGAGCTTCATTCGCAGGCAACGACGATCCGGTTTGTTCGAGGAATTGGCGAAATTTGCCCAAAAACATTTTCTCATCCTGCAGTACCAACGGACTGCGATTTTGCGCTTTTAGTTTTTGGAACAGGGTGGGGTTTAGCAGAAGCGGCATTTGCCACAAGACCACCTCTTTAAACTGCCTGCTGAGCTGGTCGAGCAGGGCTTTCTTTTCACTCCTCTCTTCATGCAGCTTCTTTGTTCTTTTGTTTTGGTTGCGTATCTGGGTGTCTAGCTTCTGTATTTCAGTTTCAAGCGTTTTTTGGGCCCGGGTTTTTTCGTCAAGGAGCTCATTTTGCTTGTCAATCGTTTGTGTTAGCGAGATTCGCTTACTCTCCATTTCGGCGAACTCGGCCGCTTCTCCGCTCTTGTTTTCTTCCAGAAGCTTTTTCGAGACTGCGAGGGTATCCCTTTGCGTGTTGCCCAGCAAGTCCAAATCAAATACATAGTCAAAAAGCGATCGCAGTTTGGTCTTAGAGAGCAAAAATAGATTATTGCCTACCTCGCCGTCGTAGAAAAGAAAGTCGATCAGGAATGGAGGGATTCTGTTTTGAATAAAATGCTCAGCTTCGGCGTTTTCGACCGTGTGGTCATCGTTGAAAATGACTGCTAGGGCCTCTTCGATTTTGGGCTCAAATACCCACTCTCTGCTGACGACAAACTCTTCAAAGTCCAAAGAAACAGAACACTTCTTTTCTGTTGCATTATTGTTGAGGATGGAGCCGATATCGATATCGTTCTGGCCAAGACAGAGTTTGATGGAGTTCAGAATAGACGTTTTTCCAAACCCGTTTTTTCCGATTATGCAGGTCACGCCATCAAACTCAAGACGATGCTCTCCGCAATAGGAGAAGAGGTTGTTAACTGTTAGACTAGTGAGCTTCACGGAACAAGCCCTTGTAATAATCCACAACTCTCTTTTCCAGATCGGTGGTGATGCCGTAGCGGTTGGAGATGTTCTTGCGATACGCCTCTATTTCGTAGATTCGTTCAAACAAATCAATATTGATTTCGCTCGCGTACCGCTCTAGGTGGCTACGAAGTGGTGTGTTGACGGGCCGATCGGTCATCCGGCCAAAATCTTGCGCGATACGGTAGGCGTGGTTTGAGATGTCCCCGTCGGCGTTCCAGTTCTCTTGGATGAGCTCGATCTCCCCGTCTGAAATCAGCTCGAAACGAGCTTCAGGGTTGTAATCGGGCGATGATAGCTTCTGGGTGTGATAGTTGTTGGCCAGCTCAATTTCAATGCGCAAAAGATCTTCAAAGAGTTCCCGGCGGATGGGCATCAAGAAAGGCCCCGTTCCAATCGTGCCATCCCGCCGTCTGCTGTCTCGACGGGTTAGGTCGTTGCGGTACACGAAAAGCTTTTCTCGATACGTCCAGAGAGGTCGCATCCACTCTTCGCCGTTCTTGAGCATTCCTTCCATGGAGCGGTCTTTTTCTACCACCGTGCAAACCCAGCAGCCAAAGCGCGTCTTGCCGCAGCTCGGCGCTTCCGGGTTAAGGGCGATATTGCAGTCCCCCTCTCCGCTCCCCTTGTCGTACAGGCTCATCATGTAGGAGTGGTCGCCCCACGGCAGAGGGTTCTCGCTTAGATAGGTCCAGACGTCTTCATTCGTCCAGTGCTTGATGGGGGAGAGAACAAAAGCGTTCGGAATGTTGTCATGGGGGGAGAGCCCGCGGTAGTTGAGTTCGCGACCGGCAATGGAGGCTTGTCTGGCCTGAGACTCTGCGCTGCGCACACCCAACAGCATGAGGATGGACTGGTGTTTGTGAACAAGCCCTTTAAGAAAATGGGTCGCGGGGTTGATCTTTAGCCGTTCGGTACACCACCGGAAGGAGCTGGTAGGTGCGGGGTAACCCTTGCCTAGAAGCAAAGACCAGAAGGATTCTTCCTTCTTGGGGCTCAGTTTGTGGCACGAGATATTTAAGCGGGATGTTTCCGCGTACCGTGCGATCTCGTCAATCTTGGTGTCGAGATAGCGTTCGATAATGGGCATCTCAACACCTGTGTCCGAAGAAACAATGTAGGTGTGTTTGTGATCTTTTTTTTCGTCATGTAGCTGCTGGAGCATTGTCAGGACAAGCTGCAAAACAGTGGTGGAGTCCTTGCCGCCCGAATAGGTCACCACCCATGGGCGTTCGTCTGCAAAGTACTGCGTTTTGAGTGAATCGATCGTATTGTTAACAAGTTGCTTCAAGCCGTTTTCCATGCGCGGATTATAGGTTGATAAGATTAAAACGGTGCGGACATGCGCCTATGTGGTGGGGTCAGCTTAGAGATTGGGGCGGCTACCGTTTGCCGCTTCGGGTAATCTTGAAGATATGCCGGTAAACCCACGCCAGAAACAACGCGCCAATCAGGCTTAACTCACCGTAAATCATCACGCCACCGCCTCCAACACATCCCCCTGCATCGCGCCGATAAAGCCGTCCAGAAAGCGCACCTTCAGCTTGGCCATCATTTGAATGCGGCTAACCAGCATCTGTTCTTCGGCGGGCATCATGGGCGGTTGGCCGCGGGCGGCGAGCATGATGTTTTGGGCTTTGACCGCCTCCTGGGCGCTTTGGCGGGTCATGACCGCCGCGTTGTGTTCGCGCATGATCCATGCGCGTTCGACATAGTCGTTTTGGGTGGCGCTTTGGCGGGCGGCCTGCTCGAAAAAGCGTATCTTCATATCCGCCACCACCATCGGTTCGCTGCGTTTGGCCACGCTTTCAAAGGCTTCGTAAACCGCGTCGGGCACCCCTTGGGCAGCGTAGGGGTTCTGAACCGTCGCAGGGGCAAAAACCTGAACGGCGGGGGTTGAGTTGGCGGAGGTTTGGCGGGGTGCGGCTGCGCTTTGGCGGGGCGCGTCGTGAAACTGCGGCGTAGCCGAAGCGGCGGATGAAACAACCATGCCCAAACCTCCTTTTGGGAGGCTTAAGCAAACGCAGTTCCTATTTGTACAAGCGGGCCAGTTTGTCGGGATGAACGCCCAAAAAGTAGGCGCAAATCAGCAGCCAGTTGCGCAGAGTGCCGTAAACAATCCCTTCCTTTTCCCACCGCCGGGCGCTGGTGAGAACGGGGGTTTTAAAAATGCGCGGTTTAAAGCCCAGCCGCTTGATTTTTTGCGCCAGCATCACATCCTCCATGATCGGCACCGCGTCAAACCCGCCCACGCGCTCAAACAGTTCGCGGCGCACAAACACCGCCTGATCGCCGTAGGGAATCTGCGTCAACCGCGTCCGCCACGAAGCCGCCCGCTCGATCACGCGAAAAACCAAGCGCGGCGAATCGATGCGCAGATCAAACGCCCCAAAGACCGCGCCGCTTTGGGCAATCTGCTCAAACGCGCCTTCGGGCAAGCGCGTATCGGCGTGCAGAAAAAGCAGCGTTTCGCCCGCAGCCAGCGCAGCGCCCGCGTTCATTTGACCCGCGCGTCCCTTGGGGGCGGCGCAGAGTTTCAGGCGCGGATTTTCTTCCAGAAGGCTTATTGTAGAATCCCCGTTTCCATCGGCCACAATCACCTCGATGTCGCCGCCGCTTCCTAGCAGTTGGTCAACTGCCCCCTTTATGGTTTGCTGCTCGTTATACACCGGCACAATCACCGAAATCATCCTAATCCCTTAAAACAAATTGGAGGTTCCAATGCACATTGGCGATATGCTCAAACAGTCCCGTGACGGCGCTCCTCTTAGCTTTGATCAAACCGTTGCTTTGCTGGCCTTGGCGCCGGATTGCGCCGAAAGTTATCAAATCATGGCCGAAGCGCGCCGCATTACGCAAGAGCTCACCGGCAACAAGGCCGAAATCCACGGCCAGATCGCGCTGAACCTCGCGCCCTGCAGCGCCAACTGCAAATTCTGCTCCTTCGCAACCGTGAATAAAATCTTCTCCAAATCCACCAAAATCTCCGCCGAAGAGGCGGTGCTGGGGGCCAAACTCTTTGAAGAGCAGGGGGCCAACGCCATCTACCTGATGGCCACCGAAGGCTACCGTTTCGGCGAAATTCTCGAAATGGGCCGCGAAGTGCGGCGTAACATCAAAGGCGAAACTCTGCTGATCGCCAACGTGGGCGACCGCACGCCAGAGGAAGCCAGGCAGATGAAAGAGGCGGGCTACAACGGCGTTTACCACGCCCTGCGCATGCGCGAAGGGGATCAAACCGGCATCGATCCGCAGGCGCGGATTGCCAGCTTTAAAGCCTTCAAAGAGGCCGGGCTGGTTGTGGGCACCTGCGTCGAACCCATCGGCCCGGAACACACCGGCGAAGAGATCGCCGAGCGCATCCATTTTGCCGCGTCGCTGGAGCCGGCCTTTAGCGGGGCCATGCGCCGCATCTCCATTCCCGGCACCGAACTGGCCCAAAAGTACGGCATGGTCAGCGAACTGCGCATGGCGCAGATTGTGGCCGTCACCCGCTTGGCCACGCCCCGCAGCGTGATCGGCAACTGCACCCACGAACCCGCCGTCAGCGGCGCGATGGGCGGGGCCAACCTCTTTTGGGCGGAGATCGGGGCCAACCCCCGCGACGTGAAGGAAAAAACCGAAGAGGGGCGGGGCTTCACCGTCAAAAAATGCCGCGAACTTTTCAGCGATAGCGAATGCGGCGTGCTGGAAGGGCCTTCGGCGTTTTACAGACGATGATCGTTTTGCTGATGAAAGCGCCGCAGATCGGCCGGGTCAAAACCCGTTTGGCCGCGTCGATCGGCAACGAAGCGGCGCTGCAAATCTACGCGCGGTGCGTTGCGCGGATGTTTGCGGCGCTTAAAGCTTCCGGCCGGCCGTGGCGCGTGGCCTACGATCCGCCCGGCTCGGCAGCAATGATCGCGGCGGAGTTTGGCCCCTTTGAAGGCTTTGCGCAAACAAGCGGCGATCTGGGGGCGCGGATGAAACACGCCTTCGAATCGGCGTTTAAGAAGGCCGATCGGGTGGTGCTGATCGGCTCCGACGCGCCGCAGATCGACGCCGCGCTTTTAAACACCGCGCTGGAGGAGCTGCACGAACACGACTGCGTCATCGGCCCGGCTGGGGACGGCGGCTATTATCTCATCGGCTTTACGCGCTCAGGCTTTGCCCCCGAAGCCTTCGACAACATGGTCTGGAGCGTTCCCGATGTGTTTGGACAAACCCAAAAACGACTTTCTCGTCAGCGCGTCGCGGTGCTGCCAACCCTGAGCGATCTGGACACGATCGACGATTATCAACGGCTCAAGGAGTATTTATGAAACCGGAAAACCTGCTCAACCACCCCTTTTTGCTGGCGCGCTTCGGCGGCGCGTACACGGTCGAAGAGATCGGCGACGGCAATCTGAACTACGTCTTTTTGGCCCGCGCTCAAGGGCACGCTCCGGTGGTGGTCAAACACGCGCCGCCCTACATTAAGTGCTTGGGCGAAGGGTACGCGTTAACGCAAACGCGGCTCGATTACGAGATCGAAGCGATGCGCGAGTTTAACCGCCTAGCCCCCGGCCTTTCGCCCGAACTTTACGGCGTGGATGCGCAAAACCATCTGGCCTTTATGGAGTATGTCGAGGGGTGCGAAGTGCTGCGCGCGGCGCATTTGTCGGGCAAACGCTTCGGATTTTTGGCCGATCGGCTCGGCGGGTTTGCGGCGGCTACGCTTTTTGGCACCTCCAATCTGGCGCTTTCAAGCATGGAAAAAAGCGAACTCGAACGCCGTTTTGACAATGTTGCCATGCGTTCGATCAGCGAAGATTATATTTTCACCTTTCCCTTCATAAGCCACCCCACCAACGCCCACAACCCCGAAACCTCCGAACTCTCCCGCGCCGTCATGGCCGATACGGCGTTTTTAGAGGGCGTCGCGCAGATGAAATACGCCTTTTCCACCCGCCGCGAAGCGTTATTGCACGGCGATCTGCACACCGGATCGGTGCTTGTCGGCGCCGATCGGCTGGCGGTGATCGATGCCGAATTCGCCTTTGTCGGGCCGATGGGTTTTGACACGGGCGCGGTGGTTGCCAATCTGCTTTTGGCCTACGCCGGAGCCAAAGCGCAGGGGCAAAACGGCGACTGGGCGCTGGATCTCGCCGCCGGTTTCTGGCGGGGTTTCGAGCGCCATTTTCTGGCTTTGTGGGGCGCGCCCTCATCCTTGGATAAGGCCGGTTTTATGGCCCGGATTTTCGCCGATACACTGGGTTTTGCCGGGTGCAAAACGGCCCGCCGCATTCTGGGCGCGGCGGGGGTGGCCGAGATTCGCGGTATTCAAAACGACGCGATCCGCGCACGGGCGGAAACGCTATCGATCCGCATGGCCACGGCGCTCGTAAAGCAGCGAAACAAGATTTCTGACGCGGAGCAATTGATAGAAATGATTAAGAGCCTTTAGGCTAACATCCCGCCACGTTTCGGAGGATCTGCCGGTGGCAGAGGACATAACCCGATCTTGCTTCGTTATGCCGCTTCTCTCTGTATTTCCCCCGAACGATCCAACCCCAAGGACACACCGTGAAAAAGTTCGCCTTTGCGGCTGCGGTTTTTGCCGCGCTGTTTTCCGTTTCGGCTTTTGCCGCCGATTATCAGTATATGAGCGCTGAAGAGACCGCCGATCTCATTCGCAACAACAAGCCCGTTAAAGTGCTTGATATTCAAGAGCGCGCCCCCTTCTCCGAACAGCGCCTCAAAGGCTCCGTAGCCACCTACGCCTACCCCACCAAAACCGATGCCGAGCGCGGCCGCATCGAAAAAGCGATCGCCGAACTGGGCAAGGATGAGCCCATTGTGGTGGTTTGCCCCGGCGGCGGCGGCGGCGCGACCCGCACGGTCGATCACCTGATCGCCAAAGGCGTTGACGCGAAACGCATCTACATCCTGACCAAAGGCCGCAACGGCTGGCCGACCGAAAAGATCAAAGACGTTCTGGAAGGCAGCCAAGTCAAATGAGTCCCCGCGCAAAAACCCGGCTGCTTCTGGTGGCGGCGATCGCCGTTGTGATTGGCCTTTTAATCTGGGCCGATGTGGGCCGGTATCTCAATTTCGAGTACCTCAAAACCCACTACCACGCGCTGCAATCGCTCTACCATGAGCATCCTGCGGTTTTTGTGCTGGCCTATTTTGTCGCCTATGTGATCATCACCGGGCTTTCCTTTCCCGGCGCGGTGATTATTTCGCTGGCGGGCGCGGCGGTGTTTGGCTTTTGGGTGGCGCTGATCGTCATCTCCTTTGCTAGCACCATCGGCGCGACGCTGGCGTTTTTATCATCGCGTTTTTTGCTGCGCGAGTGGGTTCAAACCCGCTTCGCGGGCAAACTCGAACCCATCAACAAGGGGTTTGAAAAGGAGGGGGCGTTTTATCTTTTTACCCTGCGTCTGGTGCCGCTGTTTCCCTTTTTTATGATCAATCTGGTCATGGGTCTGACGCCTTTGAGGGTGCGCACCTATTTTTGGGTTAGCCAGCTTGGGATGCTGCCCGGCACGGCGGTTTACATCAACGCCGGAACCCAACTGGGGCAGCTGGACTCCCTGCAGGGTATTATGTCCCCCGCTTTTTTAATCTCCTTCGCGTTGCTGGGCGTTTTTCCGTTGATCGCCAAAAAAGCAATGGTCCCGCTGCGCGCACGGTTTGGCAAGGCAAACGATGAGCGCTGAAACCTGCACCGACTGCGGCCGCTGCGTTCCCCACTGTCCGGTTTTGCGAGACAGCGAAATCCGGCCTCAAAAGTTTTTTGCCGACAAGACCGAAGCCGAAAAAGCAGCACTCGCCTGTGTGGACTGCAACCTCTGTTTTACCCTGTGCGGCGAAGATCTGCATATCGGCGCGGTCTTTAAAGCGCAGCGTTTACCGCTTTTAAAGGCGCCCTCCAAACAGGTCAAAAAGGGGATCAAAACCGCGCTCACCCACCAAAAATTGAGTTTTTCCAAACTTTTTACCGCTGCCCGCAAACCCGCCGGATCGATTTCAAAGGTCGCGTTTATGCCCGGCTGCTCCTTCGCCAACCGATCGCCCGCGCTGATCGGCGCGGTTTATGCGCATCTTAAAACCCTCTATCCGGGCATCGGCTACCTGCAACAGTGCTGCGGCAAGCCGACGCTGGCCACCGGGGAGACGGCGCTGTTTAATGAATACTACGGGCGGCTGGAGCGCGACATCGCGGCTTTGCAGGCCGAAACGGTTATTACCGCCTGCGAAAACTGCTACATGATGCTCAAAAAGAAAAGCCCGCAGGTCAAAACCGTTTCGCTCTATGAGGCGCTTTTGGCCGGGGATGCGCCCGAAAAGGCCAAAGACCGGCTTGCCAAAGCCCCCGAAATGGCGCTGCACGATCCCTGTCCCACCCGCGACGAACCGGTATTGCACGAAAGCACCCGCGCGCTTTTGCATCGCGCCGGCGCGCCGGTTAAGGAGTTTAAGTTCAACCGCCAAAAAACCCTCTGCTGCGGCGCGGGCAATATGACGGGGCTTATCAACCCCGGTGCCTGCGTCGATCAGGCCCGCCACCGCATCGATCAGGCCGGGTGCGAACATATCGTGACCTATTGCCAGTCCTGCACCGATGTCTTTAACTATCAGGGTAAAAACACGCTGCACTTGATGGAGCTGCTCTTCGACGAAGGCGTCGTCAAACGCGGTTTTAAGGGGGTCAAAATGGGGCCGGTCACCCGCTGGGCCAACCGGTTTTTAAACCGCTTTACCCGCTAGGCCAACAAAAGCCGTCTGGCCAGCGCGGTGTTTTCGATCGGCAGCTGAATATCGCGGCCGAAAAGCTCGCGGTGGGCGTCGCTTAGGCTCTCGCCCGCCGGGGTAATCAGCGTCACCCGAACCGCGCTTTTTAGGTAGGGCAGGCTCTTTAAAAGCGCCGCGTGGGTGCGCTGGTTGGGGCCCACCATCAGGCTGGAATCGAGCAGCAGGTGGCTGGGTTGATTGGCCTCCAGCCAGCGCAGGAGGGTTTTGCCGTCGCTGACGCGGTTAAATTTCCACTCCGGGTTGGTTTTGGCGATGACCGTCTTAAACTGCTCGGTCAAATCGGGGTGGTTGCTGGCCAGCACCCAGTGGCGCAGGCTGATCTGCCGGGCGCGTTCCAGCAGCGCAACGGCGTTTTCGTCGGTGTTTTGCTTGCCCAGCAGGGTTTCAAGCAGGTGAAACAGCTGCAGATCGGGATTGCTCCGGCCGCTCAAAAACTTCGCGCCGATCTTGCTGTTTCTGCGTCCTAGATCCAGCAGCGTCTGGAAAAACCGCTGGGTATAAAAATCCAGCAGCGCCGCTGTCAGCTGCCGAAGCCCTTTAGCGTGGGCGCCTGCCGCGGCCTTAAACTGCTCGAACTGCTCCCTTTCAAACCGCTCCGCAAGCTGCGTTTCGCCCGACTGGCGCACCTGAAAAAAGGTGGGCTGCTTGGTGATAAAAACCTGTTCAAACAGGGTTTTTAGATCGGTTTCAAAGATGCTTTGCAGCCGTTTTTGAATCTTCGTCAGGGTTAAAATGGCCTCTTCGCACTCAAAGAGCGCGGGTTGATCGATCTCGGGGCTGACGGCGTGCAGCAGCCGGTAGGCGTTATCGCGCAGGGGCAACAGGTGACGGTGGGAGATGAGGCGGTGGTTTTTGACGATCATTGCCGTCAGGTGGGCGTAGTTGCTCCAACGCACCGCCAAGGGCGCGTAGCTAATGAGCCTGGCGGCCTGATCGGCAAAATCCAGCAGCGGCACAAACAGCGAGCCAAGGCATTCGGACGCCTCCATATCGGGGGCGATGCCTTCGGTTTTGCGTTCCGCGATAAAGCGCGTCAATTCGCTCTCGTCGGCAAAGCGGGGGAGGGGTTCGCCGCTTTGCTCTTCGGGCAGCGCGGGCAGGTAGAGGCTGGTGGAGACGGCGTTGCGGATCAGGCGCATCAGCATCAGCCGCCAAACGGCGTGTTCGCTGCCCTCTTCGTGCAGATACTCCAGCAGCCAGTGCTCCAGCGTCAACAAAAGCTCGTCGTTTTCCAGCCATTGATCGCCCTCAAAATAGGCGTTTCCAATCCGGCTTAAACGCGCTTCGCTGGCCGTGGCCCCCAGTGCCCCTTCCAGATACGCCACCGCCAGCTTCAGGGCCATGGGAAACTGCGGATGGGCACTTACGGGCGGTTGGATCAGGCTTTTAAGCTGCCCGGAAAGCTCGGCGGGATCGGCGCTTTTTTTGGGCGCGCCCAAGATCTCCACCCCCTTAAGCGCCGTGGCGATACCGCCGCCTTCCTCCCGGAACAAAATCACCCGCTTACCCGAGAGCAGCCCCCGGCCAAGCAGCGCCGTCAGGGCGTTTTTGGCGGGCAGGCCCACCAGCTCTTCGCTTAAAATCAGCAGCTCGAGATTGGGATTTTTGCTCACCGCCAGCACCGTTTCGATGCCGTCTTTGGCCTCGATGACCGGGCCGAGATTGAGGGGCGCGACCGCTTTTTGCACCAGTTTTCTAAAGACCACCGCCGAATCGGCCACCAGCACTTTGGGCGCGTCGTTCCGGCCGGACAGCACCAGCCGCAGCGTCTCCTTGAGCCCCTCGTCGGGCGCGGGTTTGGCGATGTAGGATTGAGCCCCGGCAATGAGCGCCTGGGTGATGAGATCGAACTCCCCGCGGGCGCTGACCATGACGATTTTTGCTTCGGGGTGGGCTTCGCACAGACGGCGGGCGGTTTCGATACCGTCGATACCGGGCATATTCACATCCAGCAGCACCGCGTCGGGCTTGAGCGCTTCGTACTGGGCAATCGCCTCCAAGCCGTCCTTGGCCTCGCCGATCGCCTCATGATCGATGCGCAAAAGCGCTTTAGAAAGGGCGACGCGCATAACCTTTGAATCGTCCACCACCAAGATGCGCGCCACGTCATTCCCCCCGTAATTAGGAGAAATTATAAAGTATCAAACTTTGAAACGAGGGTTCAGAAATGTTCAAACCCCTTGGGCGTGATGTATTTTTGGCCCACTTTGAGCACCGTTTCGCGCGTTGCCCGCCCGATCGCCACGCACCCCTGCGCCTGCGCGAAAGCCGCGTGGGCCGCATCGACGGTAAAAAGCGGCAGATAATCTTCGCCGCCAAAGAGCGCGTACTCAAGCGCCGCCGCTTCCCCCGCTTCGGCCGCAAGCGCCCCGTCGCACAGCAGGCCGGGATCGGCAATCTCAAACCCCACGCCGCTTTGGGTCATCAGGTGGCCCAAATCCCCGGCCAGCGCGTCGCTGATGTCGATCGCCGCCGTGGCATAGGTTTCGATCAATGGCTGCAGATGCAGCGGCACGGCGGGGTAGAGGTGGGCTTTGCAAAAAGGGTGATCGTTTTGGCCCAAAAGCAGCTTTTCCAGCCCTGCGCGGCTTTTGCCCGGCGTGCCGCCGAGCATCAGCACATCGCCGGGCCGCGCGCCGCTTCGGGGGACAAAACGTTTGGCCGTACCCAGAATAAAGGCGCCGATATGCAGTTTGTCCGCGGCGGCGGTGTTCCCGCCCGTGACGCTCAGGCCAAAAACCCGGCACGCTTCGTCGATGCCCCGGTAAAGCGCCTCGATCCAGCTTTGCGGCAAATTGCCGGGCAGCGCCAGCGAAAGGTTGACCCACTTGGGGGTTCCGCCGCAGGCGAGGATGTCGCTGACATTGGCGGCGATCAGCTTGTATCCGACGCCGTGGGGCGGAAAACTTCGTTTGAAGTGACGGTCTTCGATCTGTTCGTCATTGCTGATTAGCAGCAGTTCGCCGCCGATGCGCACGCAGGCGCAGTCGTCCCCCGGTCCCGCCACGATCGACTCGCCGGGCGCGCTGAGCGTGCTAACGAGGGTGCGGATAAGCTCAAATTCGTGTTGCATAACCGGGATTATACGGCCCTTTGGTAAGATTGCGCCATGACCGCGCTTTTAAAGAACAATCCCGCCGCGCTTTCGGAGATGATCCGCCGCCTGATCGCCCCGGCCCTGATCCGCTACGGCGAAATAAGCGCCCTAAACTATGCGCAGGAGGCCGGACGCATCGATCTGACGCTGCTTTTAAAGGGCGAAAAAGAGCCCGTCCGCGTGGTGCTGGAGGGGTGCGGCGTGGCGCGGACGGCTTCGGGCTTTGCCGTCACCGCAGGCCGGGCGCGCTGCAGCCGTTTGTGGCTGCAAACCCTGCTTGGCGATCATCCAGACTGGCTGAGCTTTCCTCTTTCCGCAGAAGCGGCGGCGATTGCGGCTTCCCTATTTCCCCCGAAAGGTTCGACATGACCGACAAACCCTCCTTGCCCAAAAGGCTGATTCTGCTGGCGCTTCAGGGAATTTTGACCGTCTTTCCGCTGGCGGTGACGATCTATGTCATCTACTGGATTGTCTCCTCTTTAGAGGCGTGGGTGGGCTCTTTACTCGATATGGCGCTGCCGGAGGTGTTTTACTTCCCGGGCATGGGTCTGCTGGTAGGCATCGCGATTTTGCTCGGCGTGGGCTGGCTGGTGAACGCCTACTTTATCCGCAATATCGTCTCCTTCACCGAGGGGGTTTTGGAGCGTATTCCGCTGGTAAAAACCATCTACACGGGTCTTAGGGATCTGGTGGGGTTTGTCAATATCGCCAAAAAGCAGCCCGAAGGATCGGTGGTGCTGGTACAGATGGAGGACAAAAGCGTGATCGGGTTTATCACCGATCGCCACGCGGGCAAAACGCTGGGCATTGAAGATGAAAACCTGGTGGGGGTTTATCTGCCGCTGGGCTATATGATTGGCGGCTACACGGTCTATATCGACAAGTCAAAACTCAAGTATCTCTCCCTGGGCGCAGAGGAGGCGATGCGCCTCGTGCTCACCGGAGGCATGGCCACCGGCCCCGGCCGCAAGGGCGGCAAGGGTCAGTCGCTCTAAATCAGGATTTGACGCGGGTTTCGAGGTATTCGCGCAGCATCTTCGCGCCGTCTTTGCTCGAAGTGACCACATCTTCGATCTCGCGGAAGTGCATCTCGAACTTGCTCTGTTCAACCACCCGCAGTTCGCGGATTTTGTTGAGGTTGACCAGATAGGAGCGGTGTACGCGGAAAAAGCCGTGGGGTGCGAGAATATCCTCAAGCTCATAGATTTTGCGGCGTACATAGGCGGTGCCCTGATCAAAGCGGAAATGCGCCTCGGTCAGCTCGGCCTTGACGTAGTAAATATCTTCGGGGCGCAACAGATAGAAACGGTTTTGGCGTTTGGCCAAAAAGCGCACCGTCTGCGAGGCGCTCATGTGGAACTTGCGCACGCGGGCAAGGACGCGGTCGATGTCCTTGGCGGAAACGGGCTTGAGCAGGTAATCCTGACCGCCGGCATCAAAGGCCGCTTTGGCATAGTTTTCGTGGGCGGTTTGGAACACCACGAACAGATTGCCGTTACGTTCGATCAGGCGCTGGGCCAGCTCAAGACCGTTCATGCCGGGCATTTCGATGTCTAAAAACGCCAAGTCGAAGACGTTTTCGCGGGCGGCGCGCAGCGCGTCCTGGAAGTTGGAAACGGTGGTAATTTTGTCAACCCCGGCCTCTTTGAGCAGTTCGGCCAGACGTTCCTGACCCAGTTTTTCATCATCGACGATCAATGTTCTCATGGAGTCTCCTTTTTATTCGGTAATGGATTTCAGTGCGGAATCGATATCGGGGTAGCAAAACTCAAACCCCGTTTCGGCCAGCCGCGAAGAGTAAACAAACTGCCCCTCCAGCGCGACGCTGGCCCCCTCCAAAAGCGCCAGTTTCAACACAAAGCCCGGCACCGCAAAAAAGGCGGGCCGCCCCAAGGCGCGGCCAAGGGCTTTGGTAAAACCGGCGTTGTCGGTGTAGCCCGGCGCGCAAAAGTGGTAAACCCCGCTTTCGGCCGGACGCCTGAGCAGGTGCAGATAGATGCGGCCCAGATCGTCTAGATGAATCCAGCTAAACCCCTGCTTGCCGCTGCCTATCTTGCCCCCAAGACCCCATCTGAACAACGGCAGCAGCTTGCCCAGCATACCGCCGCCCTTGCCCAGCACCACGCCGAACCGGCAGATTGTCACCGGCACCCCAAGCCCCTCCGCTTTGAGCGCTTCGGCCTCCCATTGACGGGTCAGGTTGGCCAGAAAAGTGTCGCCGATCGCCCCGCTGGCTTCCGTATGGATGCCGTTGCCGGGAAAGCGGCCCACCGCCGAGGTGGACAAAAACCGCTTGGGCGGCGTTTGGCACTTTTGCATGGCGTCAACCAGCGCGCGCGTGGTTTCGATACGGCTGTCGATCAGCAGCTTTTTGTAGGCTGCGTTCCAACGCCCGGCGATCGTCGCTCCGGCCAGATTGATCACCGCGTCGGCGTTTTCGAGCTTTTGGCTCAAGGCGGCCGCGTCGGCGTAATCTTTGCGGCCGAGGGCCACAACCTGCCAGCCCTGTTTGGCAAAGAGGTTTTGCAGGTGGTTGCCCACAAAACCGCTTGCTCCGGAAATGACGATTCGCATCTTTGCCCCCTTTAATGGAACACCGTCATCATAGCGAATTGGATTTAAAAATCAACTATTCGTAGAAAAATTTGTTTTTGGGCATCTTTTTTGCTTTGGGGTGTGAAACGCTTAACGGGAGTCCTATGCAAAAGGTTTTGGCGGCATTTTTCATGTTGGTTTCGGGGCTTTTTGCCGAGGGATTTATGCGTTACGAAGCGCCCGCGATCAAGCCCTTTGGCACCTATGCGCACCTGGCTCCGCGTCCTCCGGTGAAGATGATGCCCAGCGAAGGGGGCTACAGCGAACCCTTCGTGCAACTGGCCCGCGCCTATGCCAATACCCCTGTGGAGTATGAGCATCTCAAGGCGGTGACGCTGGCGATGATGATTTTGGAATCGGGGCGCGGCGGGTCTGATCTGGCGCGCAAACACTACAACTTCGGCGGCCTGAAGTACCGCCCCGAAATGCAGCCCTTTGCCTCCAAGGTGCGCTACAACGCCAGCGACGGGATCGATCACTACTGCAAGTTCGATTCGGTCGAATCGTTTATCGGCGGGTTTTGGGCCTTTTTGGACCGCAGGCCCTATCAGGGGTGGCGCAACAAAGCGGCCAGCGAGCGGGCCTTTATCGAGTTTATCGCGCCGATTTACTGCCCCTTTAACCCCAACTACGCCGATCACGTCATGGCGCTGGTGCCCGAGGCCAAAGAGCTTCTAAACCGCTACGCCGACGACGGCTTTCGCGTGGCGATGTTACGCTAGGGTCAAAAGCCCTTCGGGGGTGTTGATGCGGCAGGCGGCATGACCGCCGCATTCGCCGTACCCCCACTCCACAAAAATCCCCTCAATCCCCGCCGCCTTGGCCGAGAGCATATCTTTGGCGCTGTCGCCCACAAACACCGCCCGCTCTTTGGTGGGTTGATAACCCAGCCGTTTAAACACCTCAAAAAGCATATCCGGCGCGGGTTTGGGACGCGGCACGCAGCTTGCGCCGATCATCGTTTCGAAGTAGTGCGCCACGCCGATATTTTCAAGCATCCGCTCGGCAAAGGCGCGGCTGGCGTTGGTGGCGACGGCCATTTTCACGCCGCGATCGGCCAGGGTTTGCAGCAGGGTTGCCACGCCGTCAAAGAGTTTTAAACCCCGAAGACACTGTTCGTGGTAGTGGGCTTCAAAATGGGCCCGATCGGCCGCTTCGTAAATATCGGTGCCGTAGAGCGCCTTGGTGGATTTGGCATCGGGATCGTTGAGAATCCGGGTGATTTCCGGTTCGCTTAAGGGGGCCATCCCCCGCAGTTTGCGCACATGGTTGATCGACTCGGCAATATCGTGACGGCTGTCGATCAGCGTGCCGTCCATATCAAAAATTACAATTTGCATGGCGGCATCTTACCGTATCAGCAGAGTCAAGCTAAGATCGCGCACGAATTGTTCCAAGGAAACACGATGCTTTTGATGACTCCCGGCCCCACTCCGGTTCCCGAATTTATCCGTCTGGCGATGGCGGGCGAGACGCTCCACCACCGCACCCCCGAATTTGAAGCGATTTTTGGCCGCGCCCGCGACGCGTTAAAGCGGTTTATGAAAACCGAAGAGATTTTGTTTCTGGCCGCCACCGGCAGCGGCGCGATGGAAGCGTGTATGCTCAACTTCTGCGGCACGCGGGCATTAACGATCAACGCCGGAAAATTCGGCGAGCGGTTTACCAAAATCGCCAAAACCTACGGCAAAAATCCCGTGGAGCTGAAATACCCGTGGCACACCCCGGCAAGCGTTGAGGATGTGGCCGACGCGCTTCGGGCCAACCCCGATGTGGATGCGCTCTTTATTCAGGTGTGCGAATCCGCGGGCGGCCTGCGCCATCCCGTTGAGGCGATCGCCAGCGCGGCCCGCGCCGTGCGCCCGGATATTTTTGTGGTGGCCGACGGCATTACGGCGGTGGGCGTCGAGCCGATCAACGTGCAGAATATCGACGCGCTGATCACCGGTTCGCAAAAGGCCTTTATGCTGCCTCCGGGGCTGGCGATGATGGGCCTAAGTGCCCGCGCCGTAGCGCATCTGGAAAAAACCGGCGGCGCGGGTTTTTACTTTAACCTGATGACCGAGCTGAAAAACCAGCGCAAAAACACCACCGCATGGACGGCGGCCACCACGCTCATTCAAGGGCTTGACGCGATGCTTGCGCATATTGAAAGCATCGGCGAAGAGGCCTTTTATGCCGACACCCGCCGCCGCCACAGCGCGGGGCTGGAAGCGTTGCGGGCGTTGAAGGTGGACATCTACCCCCAAACCCCGGCCCTTTCGATGCTGAGCGTTTACCACCCCAAAGCCGCGCAGCTTCGCAAGTGGATGAAAAAAGAGGCGAACGTCAACGCCGCGGGCGGACAGGATGACCTCAAAGACACGCTGATGCGCATTAACAACATGGGCCTTGTGTCCGCCCACGAAATCGCATGGTCGATCAACGCTTTTGAAATCGCCATGGAAAAACTGGGCGATCGCAAATACGACGGCACGGGGATGCGTGTCTTTACGCAAAGCTACTACAAAGAGACGAAATGATCGGCGAGTACGAGATTCCCAAGGGGAGCAAACTCTACTTCGGCGAAAGCGCCCGCGCAAAAAGGGCCATCGAAACCCAAGCGGTAGAAATCTTCGCCCGTCACGGGTTTGAAGAGATTGTCACGCCGCTGTTTTCCTACCATCAGGGCAGCCAAAAAGAGGTGATCCGCTTCGGCGACGAGGCCAACCACGCCGTAGCGGTCCGCGCCGATAGCGCGCTGGAGGTTGTGCGGCTGATTTTGAAGCGGCTGGGCCGCTCCACCGAACACCGCCGCTGGTTTTACGTGCAGCCGGTTTTCCGCTACCCCACGCAGGAGATTCATCAGATGGGGGCCGAGTCGATCGGCAGCGACGATTTGAGCGCCATGATCCGCCTGTGCGGCGAGGTGCTGAGCGCCTTGGGATTGGAGCCGGTTTTGCAGGTGGGCTCGATCGCGGTGCTGAATGAAGTGCAGCGGCTTTTGAACCTGCCGCCCGAAACGCTGCAACGCCACAATCTGCACGAACTCATCAACCGCGAAGAGGCGTGGCTCAAACCCCTGATTACGCTCAGCGATCCGGCGGATTTGGACGGGGTGATCCGGGCGGTTCCCGCCTCCTTGCGCCCGCTGCTGGAAAGGATGGCCCAAACGGCGGCAAATTCGGGTTGGGACAAGGTGGCGCTTTCGCCCCTGTACCATGCCGATATGGCCTACTATGACGAGGGCTACTTCCGCTTTTTATCCGGGGGCAAACAGCTCGCCATGGGCGGCACCTACGAAAGCGGCGAGGGCCGCGCCTGCGGTTTCGCGCTTTATACCGACACCTTGATCGCCGCGCAATGCTGCTGAGTTTTCTGTTTTTGGCGGGGATTGTCTCTTTGATCGCCGGGATGCTCGCCATCCGCTTCAACAAACCGTTGGGCAAGCTGCTTTTTATCCTGTCGCTGACGAGTTTTGCGGCGGGGGGATTGGCCTTTTCGCTGGAAAAAAGCGCCGATGCCGAGATAATCGGCCATTTCAACGCGGGCGGCGCGCTGGAGTGCCGCGCGGGCGGCGAGTTTTACACCGTCGGTTTGGCGGAGGGGTGGACGCTTCAGGGCGGCGATCACTTTGTCAAGGACAGTGCGATCGTCCGCGCCGGAAACTGCGAAGCGGTTAAATAACGCCGCCGCCCATGCCGAGGGCTTTTTTGATCTCGTCGGAGTTGGCGGCGTAGCGGATGGCGTCGTCGGCGCTGATTTCGTGGGCGCGTACCGCCTTGATCAGCTCTTGGGTTTGGGTTTGCATCTGGGTCTGCTGCTGGCCAAGCTGCATGGTGGAGTGAATCTGGTGCAATTTGTCGTCGCGGATGAGGTTGGCCACAGCGTGGTTGTTGACCAAAATCTCCTGAATCGCCTTGCGGCCGCCGCCCACCTTGGGGATCAGCACCTGCGCCACGACGGCTAAGAGGCTCATGGAAAGCTGCGTGCGAATCAGCGACTGTTCGTCGGAGGGGAAGACGTTGACAATCCGGCTGATGGTTTGCGGCGCGCTGTTGGTGTGCAGGGTTCCAAGCACCAAGTGGCCCGTTTCGGCGGCGGTCAGGGCGATGCGGATGGTCTCGATCTCGCGCATTTCGCCCACATAGATCACATCGGGGTCTTGGCGCAGGGCGTGTTTGAGCGCGCTGGCGAAGCTGTCGGTATCTTCGCCCACGCTGCGGTGGGAAATAAGGCTCTTTTGGTGGGGGTGGATAAACTCCACCGGGTCTTCAACGGTGAGGATGTGTTTGTTGGCGGTGCGGTTGATTTCGCCGATCAGGGCGGCCATGGTGGTGGTTTTACCGCTGCCCGTCGGGCCGGTGACGAGAATCAGCCCCTTTTGGCGGGTAATGAGATCGCCCAGAATCCGGGGCAGTTTCAGGCTTTCGATGGTGGGAATTTCGCTGGGAATGATACGAAAGGCCGCGGCAAGGTGGTGGCGTTCGTAGTAGTAGTTGCCCCTAAAGCGCCCGATTTTGGGCAGATCGACCGCGAAATCCAGCTCCTTGGTCTCTTCAAGCTTCTTTTTCTGCGTTTCGGTGATGATCGAATAGCAGAGGTTTTGAATCTGCGTGCGCTCCAGTTTGGGCAGATCCAGCGCCGTCATATGGCCGCCGAGACGGATTTGCGGTTCGCTGCCCACCACAAGGTGCAGGTCGCTGGCCCCGTGGGCGACGACGGTTTTGAGCAGTTGATCAAGGGTGAGTTCCATCGGTTTGCCTTAGAGGGTTTTTTCGTAGAGCGCTTCGTCGTAGCCCACGATGAGCGCGCCGTTTTCCAGTTCGATCACGGGCCGTTTGATAAGCAGATTTTCCTTGACCAGCCACGCCTGTTTGTCGGCATCGGTCAGGTTTTGGGAGGCAAGGCCCAGCGTACGGTATTTGGTGCCCTTGTTGTTAAAGAGCGTGGCTATCGCGCTTTTTTTGACCCAGCTTTCGATCTGCGCCGCGCTTGCGGGGGTTTTGCGAAAGTCGATAAACTCATGGGCAACGCCGCGCTTTTTCAAAAAGGAGAGCGCGTTTTTGACGCTGCCGCAGGTGGGGATGCCGTAAACGCGGATCATCAGCCCACCACGCGGGGCACGACAAAGCAGTTGTTTTCCGCTTTGGGCGCGTGCTTAAGGACGCTTTGGGTTACTTCGTTCTGGCTGCGCGGTTCGTCGGCGCGTAAAAACGCCGCGGAGTCCACCACCGTCGCCACCGCTTCCACGCCCGCCGTATCCAGTTCGCCCAGCTTTTCCACAAAGCCCAGAATGTCGCTGAGGTGGCTTTCCATTTCGGCCCGTTTTTCGGGGGCGATCTTGAGCATGGCCAGTTTTTCCAGATGGTTTAGGAGTTTGTCGTCGATTTTCACAGCGTTCCTTTGGGGTTAATTTAGCAGTTGTGCTCTTAAGCGCTCTTCGTCGTTTTGGGCGGGGTCGAAGCGCAGATAAATCTTCTGTCCGTCGGCGCTTTTGTAGCAGTCTTTAACTCCGGCGATCGCTTCGATTTGGCTCTGGGTCAGGCCGGGTTTGAGCGGCGTGGCGGCGGGTTCGACGGCAAGCAGTTTCATCTTGACCGGGTTGGTCAGCCCCAGCGTCATCAGCAGCCATGCGAAGGCCAGCGCGGAAAGCAGCAGGCTTAAGGCCTCCATCCCGTGCGCGCCGTAGGTCCAGCCTGCGCTTAGGCCGCCGACAAACACGCCGAAAAACTGGCAGGCGTTAAACAGCCCCAGCGCCGCGCCCCGTTCGGCGGCGCGGGCGAACTTGGTTGCGCTGCTTTGCATGAGCGGTTCAAGGGAGTTGATTCCCATAAAAATCACCACCACCCACACCAAAAACATGCTTTCGGCATGGAAGAAAAACAGACCCAAAAAGGCGGCGATCAGCAAAACAATCCCCGCGATCATCACGGTTTTGACGCGGTTGTATTTTTCCCCCAGCACCGCGCCCGCGCCCATGGCCAAAATGCCGAAAAAGACGGCGGGCAGATAAATCTTCCACAGATCGGTGATGGCCCAGCCAAATTGCCGCGTCAACGCCAGCGGGATAAAAATAAAGGTCGCGGTCATCACGAAGCTGTGCAGAAACATCGCCATATTGAGCCGCGTCAGATCGCGGTTTTGCAGCACGCGGCGCAGCTTGGAGCCTTCCAACGGTTCAAAGGGCAGCGATCGCGGCGGCGTGGGGACTTTGAATTTCAGCACCAAAACCGCGCCGATCGCCAGCGCGGCGCTGACCCAAAAGAGGCTCGAAACACCGTAGTGGCCGCCGATAATCGGGCCGACAAGCAGCGCCACCACAAAACTCAGCGCGATCGACCCGCCCATCATAGCCATGGCTTGGGAGCGTTTTTCTTCGTCGATCAGGTCGCCGATGGTGGCGGTAATGACGGCGCTCACCGCCCCCGCGCCCTGCAAAAACCGTCCGGCGATCAGCCACATGATCGAATCCGACAGCGCGCACACCACCGACCCGGCGGCAAAAACCAGCATCCCGGCCGCAATCATCCCGCGCCGCCCGAAACGGTCGCTGAGGTGTCCGAAGGGGTACTGAAAAAGCATCTGCATCAACGCGTAACCCCCCACGGCCACCCCCGCCAAAAACGGCGTTCCGCCGGGCAGTTGCGTCGCGTGCAGGGCCAGCAGCGGCATCACCAAAAACAAGCCAAAAAAGCGCATGGCCAAAATCGAGGCGAGATATCCGACAATCTTCATAACAAAGGCCTTTTGTAAAAGCCGTAATTGTATAAGATGGGCGCTTTTTGGCTTTCGGGCTTTAAGCGGACGCCGCCAACGCCGCCCTAAGCGGCTCTTTCATCAAAACAGACTGCTGAAGCTCAAGCAGAAACTTCTGCCATCCCGCATCGATCGTCTCGCGCATTCTTTTATCCAGCATCATGCGGATGGATTCCCGCTCTTCGTAGGGGATGGATTCGTCAAAGGCTTTTTCGTAGTCGGGGTCTTGTTTGATGGCGGTGACGGCGCTGTAGTATCCGGCGCTGACCTGCTTGGGATCAATCTCTTCATCTATCCAGTGGGCGCCTCGTCCCAGATCGAGCAGGGATAGCATTTCACTAGCCAGACGGCTGAAGGCATCTTTGTTTTCCATGTCAATCCTGGATAAAAGCGCGAGATCGTTATTCTCAACTGCCTTATAGTAGTCAACGCCGAGGATTTTGTATAAATCCGCCTTTCGTTTGTCAAACTCCCAGTTGACAGCTGTTGTGTAGTATCCCGTTGGGGTCAGGCCCGTGGCGTAAAGCTCTTTCCAGAAAAAAGCCTCTTGAGTGTTTTTAGGCGAGGGGGATTCGGGCAGGATTTCAGCAAGCTTGGTTTTGAGCTCTTCCAATGGGCTTGCGTTATTTCCGAGCAGTTCTTTGCCGCGCTGGAAAATCTTTTTTAAAACGTCAGACGCCGGGGTTTCCCTGTTTGGGGAGGTGTGATTTTCTATTATCCCGTCAATCATCCCGATCCAGTCAAAGTTGTACCACTCTTCGGCGGGCAGATCGGTCATTGTGTGAAGCTGGGGTGGCTCGAAAGAGAATTTCTGTGTGGGTGCGAGCATAATATCCATTATGCGTCCTAGGCCATCACCGAAAACCTCTTTAAAGATTTCCACAAACGGTTCCGGTATAAGAATTTTGTCCATATTTTGAATTTGCGTGTGGCTGTTTTCGATATTGTTTATGTCTTTAAGGCTTGTCATCGGCGTGGTTCGCCAGACATTCAGATGCTCGGCATTGGCGTTTATATTGTGATCTTGAGCCCTGAACTCTTTTGCGTATGTGCTTGCTTCTGTCCGCACAGTTTCGTCCCAGACGCGGTTAAGCTCGTCTCCGAACATAGCTTCATAGCGGGCCATAGTCGAGATGTGCCTAAAGAACGGCCCATCCCCCTGTGCGCCATAGTAACCGATGCCCGCTATCATTTTGGCTCCTTTGGGTTGACTTGCCTTGCTCGGTTGGTAACGTTTGACAGGACGGTCAATGATTATCCCGCCGCCGCCAACGCCGCCCTAAGCGGCTCTTTCATCAAAACAGACTGCTGAAGCTCCAGCAGAAACTTCTGCCATCCCGCATCGATCATCTCACGCATTCTTTTATCCAGCATCATGCGGATGGATTCCCGCTCTTCGTAGGGGATGGATTCGTCAAAGGCTTTTTCGTAGTCGGGGTCTTGTTTTGGACTGTCAACCCCTTTTAGCACAAAGAATCAGGCAGCCTTAAGTCCATGCTCCTGCCACCACCTCAGCTCTTTCTTCATCGGTGATTGATAGTCGTTATACGAGTGCCGCCTCCTTTGGTTGTAAAAGTTGATATAAGCGCTGATGGCCCTGACGGCATCCCACCGTGACGCGAACCGCTCGTGATAAATCATTTCGCTTTTGATTGTCTTAAAAAAGCTTTCTGCCACCGCATTGTCGTAACAATTGCCCTTGCCGCTCATGCTCTGCACCATACCGTACCGGCCCAGCCGATCTTTGAACGCATCGGAAGCGTATTGGCTGCCCCGATCGGAATGAAAGATCGCCCCCGATAAGGAGCCCCTGCGTTCCTTGGCTCTCTCCATGGCCGATAGCACCAGCGGTGTGTGCAATTTGCTATCGGTAGCCCACCCGACCACCGATCGGGAATAAAGATCGATGACGGTTGCCAGATAAAGCCAGCCTTCGCCGGTTCTGATATAGGTGATGTCCCCGGCGTAAACCTTCCCCGGTGCTGCAACGCGAAAGTTCTGACCCAGACGGTTTGGGGCGCAAGCATAACGATGATTGGAATCGGTGGTCGCAACCCGAAAGCGCGCTCTGGCCTTTGCCCTAAGCCCCAGCGCCTGCATCACACCCCGGATGCGCCGTCTGGAAACCAGCCAACCGTGATCGTCTCGCAAATCCTTTCTAATCCGTCTCGTCCCATAGGTGCGCAAAGAGGATTCGAACAGAGTTTTAACCATCGTTTCCAGCATGGGATCTTGCTTGCGCGGACCATGCCGAAGCCAGTGATAATAAGCGGTTCTCGAAACCCCAAGCATCCGGCACAAGAGCCCTGTGGGCCATGTTTGCCGATGCTCTTTGATCCATGCGTACTTTAGAGGGTTTCCTTGGCGAAGTACGCGGTGGCCTTTTTTAAAATGTCACGCTCCATCTTGAGTCTGGCGTTCTCTTTGCGAAGGCGCTTATTCTCGGCTTCGAGGCTTTCGCTCACCGGGGTTTTATTGATGGCTTGGTCATGGCGCTTTCTGTGTTGCGCGATCCAGTTGTGCAGGGTTTTAAAACTCATATTGAGATCACGGGCGACGCCCGCGATGGTGTTGCCTTCAGCCAAAGCCATTTCGACGGCGGTTTGTTTGAACTCTTCGGGGTAGCGCGTGACTTTTCCTCCACGGCCCATGGCGAAATCCTTCTGCGTGTTTAATGTCGTTATGTTAAACGGGATTTCTTTGTTCTAGGGAGTGTAGCCAGTCCA
>JBFWML010000024.1:0-33379 GCA_050251635.1 Campylobacterales bacterium
ATTTCCAGCCCGGCCTCACCCAGATCCACCATCCCGCCGCCATCGGTAATGCCGTAGGCCTCGATCAGTTGCTTCAGATTAACGCGGGTTCCGTCCGCCATCATCATGTCGCTCTGATTCTGATCTTAAGGGGAGGGTGGGCGGGCGGACGGAAAGAGCCGTTTTGCATAATCATTGCCTTGGCACTATTTTCGTAGTGGCAAGGTTGTTCAGCCAGTTGGGCTGCCCCCTAGACAACCGAATACCAACAACATCTTTGGAACGCTGAACCTATCAAAACTGCTGTATTAAACAGATCCAATCCTTAAAGTGTAGTAATTTCTATTGTGCTGTTTAGCGTTTTGGGTTAATATATTTAATCATTGATATCACAAAAGCATCACAAATTACCTACTTCACCAGCTTCGAAAGCGCTTTGAACTGCTCGTGCTGCGCCGTGCCGCACAGCTCGAAGAGTACCGATTCCACATTGGTGATACACGCGCCCGCAGCCCGCAGGCGTTCGACGGCGTTTTGGCGGTTTTTGGGGTCGCGGCTGCCGATAGCGTCTTCGCAGACAAAGAGCTTATAACCCGCTTCGATCAGATCAAGACAGGTTTGCATCACGCAGATGTGCGCTTCGATCCCGGCGATGATGAGGTGTTTTTTGTGCAGTTTGCGCAAGCCCTCGCTAAAGGTCTCCTGTCTAAAGACGCTAAAGTCCATTTTTTCGTACACCGTGCCTTCAAAGCCCAGCGTCGGCAGCGTTGCGCCCAAGCCTTTGGTGTATTGCTGGGTGATCAGCGTGGGTACCTCAAAGAGCTTGAGCCCGGCGGCTAGTTTGGCGGCGCTGGCGGCCAGCGTTTCGTGATCGGCCATGTGGGGGAAGAGTTTCTCCTGAAAATCGATGATAACCGCCGCAGTTTTGTGGGGTTTAAGACGCATGGTTCTCCTTTGTAATCCAGTTTAAAACCCAAGGCCAGGGGCCGTGGCCGCTTTGGGCATTGAAGTGTCCGGCCCCTTCAAGAAGCGAAAACTCAATACCCAGGGCTTCGGCCAGCCTGACCCCTTCGCCGGGGCCGAGGTAGGTGTCGGTGTCGCTAAAGACCAGATGGGCCTGGGCGGCCTTGAGATCGCGCGGCGCTTCGTAGGGGAAAAAGGTTTTGACCGTATCGAGCGCGGTTTGGGACGAAGGCGGCGCCACCAGCAACAGCCGTTTTACGGGCTTGATCGGCTCTTGCGCCAGATGCAGCCACAAAACCGCGCCCAGAGAGTGGGCCACCACCGTGTCGGGCCTGAAGGCGCTCAAGGCGGCTTTGGCTTCTTCGATCCACTTGTGTTTGCGCGGGTAGTGGCAGTCGGTCAGGAGCGGAAACCACACGGGGTATCCCCGCCCGGCCAGCTCGCGGGCAAGCCACCATTGCCAATGGGGCTCATCGCTGCCGCCCCAGCCGTGCAAAATCAGCACCCTTTCTTCCTGTTTCATGCGGCTCCTTGATTCAGTGCTTCCTTAAGGCATCTATTGTACAGTTTTTCCAGTTTGGGGGCAGCCTTTAGCTTTTAAGGATAGTGCCATGGTTTGGGTGCGTGCCGGAGTTTTGTGTCTGTTGTCTGCGGCGTGGCTGCAGGCGGGTTGGGTCATTGACGAAGTGACCCGTTATGCGGGCGGCGAAGAGTTCCGCCAGCGGCTTTACATTCAAGAGGGCCGCTTCAAAAGCGAAAACAACGACGAAACGGTCATTGTCGATCTGGTCAAAGAGAACGTCTATTTCGTGTATGACCACGAAAAACGCTATTTTGGCGGACGGCTCAGCGACGTGGTTGCCGAACTGCGCCGATCGACCATGACGGAGATGAACGAAGAGGAAAACCTGCTGGATAATCCCACCGGCCCTTTGGATGCGGGCGTGGTGCTGGAGGTTTCCAAAACGGGCGAAACCCTGACGCTGGCCGGGTATAAGAGCGAGAAGTATCAGGTGGTGGTTGACGGCGAACTCAAAGAAGAGCTCTTTATCAGCGCCGCGCTACCCGTCCACAAAGAGCTTGATCCTCTCAAGCTGGCCGAGGTGATGCTGCGTTTAGGCGGCGTCAGCACGCCCAGCTCCAAGGAGTTTTTCCAGCTGGCCGAAGGCTATAACGATCTGATGAAAAAGGGTTATCCCATCCGCTCGATCGAGTACGACCCCAGTGGCGAAGTGATTTTAAACGAGATCGAGAAGGTCGAGAAGCGCAATATCCCCGCTTCGGAGTTTGCGCCCCCCAAGGGCTACGAGCGCATCAACCCCGCCGATCTGTATCAACGGGGCGATCTGCTTTAACGCTCAAGCGCCTTAAAAAGCGCGCTCTCGGCATCGGTGAGTTGCGCAGGTTTTTTGAGCGACCAAAGGCCCGCCCACTCTTTGAAAAGCGCGAGGTTTTTGGCCCGCTCTTCAGCGCTGTCTCCCAGGTTTTCGTACATATTGCCGGGCTTGCCGTCGGCGCTGTGGCTACCGTCATCCAGCCGGCGGGCAATGGCCCCCGCGTCTCCTCCGTCGATAAACCCTTTGAGCAGCTCGTAGCTGTCCATGCGGGGTCCGAGGTTCATGGCTTTAAACTTCGGAATATCTTTATCGAACTCCTCGATCAGCGGCGACGCAACGCCGTGGCAGCCGATACAGCGGGCCTCCATCAGCGGTTTGATGTGTTCTTCGTAGGTGACGCGCTCGGCGGCTTGGATGCCGGAAGCGATAAACAGGGTCATGGCGGCGGCTTTGACCGGTTGCATTCGGGTTCTCCTTAAAATTTTTTGCCACTTATTTTAGCTAAAAAGCATGCCCCTTTTCAGTTCCTGCGCCCTTTGCGCGCCGCAAAGCCGTTCAACCAGCCGAAAGGCGAACTCGGCGGCGGTGCCGGGTCCCCGCGAGGTGACGACGTTGCCGTTTTCTACCACCGCGTCCGTTTGCGCGCCGGGGCCGATCTGCTCTTCGTAGCCGGGGTAGCAGGCGTATTCGCCGCTTAGAACGCCCGCCTGTTTGAGCGCCACCGGCGCGGCGCAGAGGGCGGCGACGGTTTTGCCCGATCGGTGCAGGGTTTTGATGAGGTTTTGCACCGCCTCGTCCCCGGCGAGGGTCATGGCGTTTTTGTGGCCGCCGGGAAGGACAATCAGGTCGTATTCGGCGGCGTCGGCGTCGGCGACGATGCTGTCGGTTTTGATACGGATGCCGTGGGCGCCGCAGAGTTGGCGTTTGCCCACCCCGGCGACGTTCACCTCAACCCCCGCGCGGCGCAGAATATCAATCAGCACGATCGCTTCGATCTCCTCAAAACCGTGGGCGATCGGGATTAAAACTTTCTTGCTCACATTACCCTCCTTGTTGAAGCTTGCTCATTCTATAGTTGCCTTTATGAAAAAACGGCCCTTCCAAAACGCCAGCATCAATCAGATTACGCTGATCGCCATGCTTTTTAGCGCGGCGGTGATTGTGGTGTTTGCCGCTTTGATTATCGCCGATCAATACCGCAACTTCCGCAATGAGATGGATCTGCTGCGGGAGAACTACCTCAAAAGCCAAAAAGAGCTGCTGGTGGCCGAAACCAACCGCGCCATGCGCTACATCCGCCACAAGTACGCCAAACACGGCACAACGCGCAGCGAGGCGGAGCTTAAAGAGATTATCGTCGATGCCATCGAGCATATGCGCGACGAACGCGACGGCACGGGGTACGTGTTTATCTACACCTACGAGGGGGTCAACATCGCCGACCCGATCCTCAAGCACAATGCCGGACAGAACCTGATCGACTTTACCGATCCCAGCGGCAAGCGCGTTATTGCCGAGCTGATCGACGTGGCCAGACAGGGCGGCGGGTTTGTGGAGTACGTCTGGAACAAGCCCATCGTCAATGTGCTGTCCCCGAAGCTCTCCTACGCCACGGGGTTTGAGCCCTTTAAATGGATGGTCGGCACGGGCGTTTATATGGACACGATCGAAGAGGAGATCGACCGGCGCGAAGCGCAGCACCGCAAGGATGTGGTGACCTTTGTTTTTCGCGTGCTGTTTGTGGGGGTGGCGCTTTTTGTCATTGTGGCGCTTTTTTCCCGCTGGATTTCGCGGCTGATCAAACGCGAAACCGACGAGTTTTTGCACTTTTTTCACGAGGGGGCCACCACCTACCGCGCCATCGACAAATCGCGGCTGCGGTTTCGGGAGTTTTTAACGCTGGTGGATGACGCCAATGCGATGATCGGCACGATCGCCGAAAAAACCGAGAGCCTGCGCGAACTCAACGCCACGCTCGAAGATCGCGTCCGGCAAAAAACCGCCAAACTGACCGCCCAAAAGGAGAGAATCGAAAAGCTGCTTGAGGAGCAGGACCGGTTTGTTAAAAACGCGATTCATGAGATTAACACCCCGCTGTCGGTGATTTTGGTCAACAGCGACCTGGAGGTGATGCAAAAGGGGCGCAACCGCCACCTGACCAATATCGAATCCGGCGCAAAAATCATCCACAACATCTACAACGATCTGAGTTATCTGATCCAAAAAGACCGCATCGAATACCCGCTTGAGCGGATCTATCTGGGCGACTTTGTGCGGCTTCGGGCCGACTTTTTTGCCGAGGTGGCCGCCGGGGCGGGGCTGAAGCTGGAGGTTGAGGCCGAGAGCGATTTGTGGGCGCAGATTAGCGCCACCGAGCTGCAGCGGGTGGTGGACAACACGCTGTCAAACGCCGTGAAATACAGCTACCCCGACACCGCCGTTCGCGTGGGGCTGGAAAGCCGCGCGGGCAGGCCGGTTTTGTGGGTGGAAAACAGCGGCAACGCCATTGCCGATCGCGCCCGGCTGTTTGAGCGCTACTACCGCGAAGACACCGTGCGCGGCGGATTTGGGCTGGGGTTGTCGATTATCAAGGAGATTTGCGATAAATACGCAATCGATGTTGAACTCACCTGCGAAAACGGCCGCAACCGTTTTGCTTACACTTTTGCGATGGAGGAAGAATGAAAATTCTGCTGCTGGAAGACGAACGGATGTTGCAAACCTCCATCGCCGAGTTTTTAGAGGGTCTCGGCCACGCGGTCGAGAGCTATGCCGACGGGGCCAAGGCCTTTGAGGCAATGCAGCAAGGCGCGTTCGATCTGATGATCCTGGATGTCAACGTGCCGCAGATCGATGGCTTTGCGCTGCTGCAAAAGGCCCGCGAGCTCAATATTCACACCCCGGTCGTGTATATCAGCGCGTTGGTGGATATTCGAGAAATTACCAAGGGTTTTACGCTGGGCTGCTCCGATTACATCAAGAAACCCTTTCACCTTAAAGAGCTGCAATTGCAGATCGAAAACGTGGCCAAGCTTTCGGGGATGCGGGGCGAAAACCACATGATTTTAAGCCGCCACTACAGCTACGATCGCGAGAATAAAGAGCTTTTTTTTGACGCGCAGCCGGTGGAGCTGACCAAGCGGCAGTTGCAAATCATCGACGTGCTGGCCCGCCACGCGCCCTCGGTCGTGGACTTCGACCGTTTCCGCGAAGCGGTCTGGGAGGATGAACCCATCGACAACGCCAGCATCCGCGCCGAGGTCGCGCGGCTGCGCAAAAGTCTGAAAGAAGATTTCATTAAAAACATCCGGGGTCTGGGCTACCGGATTGAAAAGTGCAGTTTTTAGCGCCCGATGGCGAGGATTTTGCTGCTTGAAGACGATCCGGTGCTTTCGGCGACGCTGCTGGACCTGCTCCGCTTGGAGGGGTACGCGGTCGATTTGGCCAAAAACGGCGAAAAAGCCGCCGATCTGGCCTACAAAAACCGCTACGACCTTTACCTGCTGGACGTCAACGTGCCGGTGATGAACGGGTTTGAGCTGCTTTCGGCCCTGCGCCGCGCGGAAGACAAAACTCCCGCGATCTTCCTAACCGCGCTGATCGACACCGCCTCTTTAGCCAAGGGGTTCGCCAGCGGCGCGGAGGATTACGTTAAAAAACCCTTCGACCCCGACGAGCTTTTAATCCGCATCCGCGCGCGGCTTCATGCAGGCGGCGAAAGGCTTGAATACCGCAATATCGCCTACGATCTCCAAAGCCGCACCATCACCCGCGACGGACAGATTGTCGATCTGGGCGAAGTGGCCAGAGCGGTACTGGAGCTGCTGCTCAAAAACGCGGGGCGGAACGTTCCTAAAGAGCGTTTTTACGAGGTGCTCGAAACCCCCGGCGACGCGGCGCTGCGGTTTCATATGAACCGTTTGCGGCAGCTTTTTAGTCTGCCGATTCATAGCGTTCGCGGCGTGGGGTACCGGCTTGAAAAGGCATGAGCGGGAGTCCTTTCTCAAAAGCTTTCTGATCTTCTTTCTAACGCTTGAGCTGCTCTTGGGAGTGATTGCCTTTTTTTACGTTCACGATCGCAGCCACCAAATGCGCGAACAGCTCTTTTTGCAGATGAAGAGCTACAGCCTGACGCTGGAGGAGGGGGGCTTTGAGGTGTCGATCGAGCCTGCTTCGTCCGGCGAAACCCTGCGGCTGCTGGAATCGGACAGTGCCTATTACGCCTTTTTTCCCGTTCCCGCCTCCGACGAGTTTGTCTTGAAGATCTCACGCTCCAAAGCCCTGCTGGCTCAGGCCGAACGGGATGAACGCCTTAGAACCGCAGCCATTTTCGGCGTGCTTTCTCTTCTTGCGGCGATCTTCGCCTTTTTCTACTCGCTTTACGCGCTAGGACCGCTACGCCGGGCGCTGGGAATGACCGAAGAGTTTCTAAAGGATATGATTCACGATCTCAACACCCCCGTCAGCGCGCTACTCATTAACGCGCGGCTTTTAAGAAAAGGGTTCGACGAAGCGCGGATTAAACGGATCGAGCAGAGCGCGCAGACGATCGGGTCGCTGCACGAAAACCTCAAGGGCTATTTCGACGCCTCGCCGCTTCAGAGCGAAACGATCGCCGTTGCCTCCGCCGTTGCCGATCGCGTCGCGTACTTTGCGGCGCTTTATGGCGATCTACGTTTCGAAACCCGGCTGGACGGCAGCGTAAGCCGCCTGAACAAAGAGGCGTTCACGCGCATTCTGGACAACCTTTTAAGCAACGCCGCCAAATACAACCGCGATCAGGGCGTTGTCCGCGTCGTTTTGGAAAACAAAAAACTGATCGTCGCCGACACGGGAACGGGCATCAAAAACCCGTCGCGCGTTTTTGAGCGCTTTTACAAAGAAGGGTCGCGGGGGCTGGGGATCGGTCTGCATATCGTTAAAAAACTCTGCGATCAGACGGGCATTGTTATTGCCGTCGAGTCTTCGCCTGAAGGCTCCGTTTTCACGCTTATACTTCCCTAACGTTTCGCTCATATTTCGCTTATGCTTTTTTCCTACGATGCGGTTATCCCAATACAAAGGATTCAGGATGAGAAAACTGAGTTTGGCCGCCTTGGCCGTGACAACCGCGCTTTATGCGGCAGACCCCGTGCAGGAAGAGGCGCAAGTTCGCGAGATGATCCGCGCGGTTCAGGAAGCGCCCGAAGGGGAGCGCGTTCAGAAGATGAACGAGTTTAAGTTGCGCATCCGCACGATGAACGCCGAAAAACAGGCCGACGCGATCGCCCGGATGCAACAGGCTATGAACACGCAAGGGGCGGGTAACGGCACACAAACCCAAACCCGCGCTCAGGACGGCAGCGGCGAGATGATTCAGAACCAAAACCGCAATCAGGAGCAGATGCAGCAAATGCAACAGATGCAAATGCAGCAACAGATGCAGCAAAACCGCCAAAACGGCACGCAACAGCAGATGGGCGGCGGCATGCAGTCCGGTTCGGGTTCCGGCGGCAAGGGCATGGGAGGCGGCCAGTAGGCAATCCATGAGATTTGCAGAGGCGGTTTTTGGCGCTTTTTTGGTCGCGCTGCCCCTGTGGGCGGCGGATGCGGATCTCGACGGTGTGCCCGACGCGCTTGACCGTTGCCCCGGCACCTCCTTTGATGCGCTGGCGGATAACGAAGGGTGTCCGCTGGAGGGAAAAATCACGCTGGCGGCGGGCCTAAGCTGGAGCGAGGGCAACTACGGCGGGAGCGAAGAGATTGCCAGCCGTACACGCGATCTGCTAATCGGCTATGCGAAGGGGCGGTGGAATCTTTCGGCCGCTTTCAGTTGGCTGGACTCCGGGGTTCAAAGCCCCCTAAGCGGCACGCAGGAGAGTTCGGGGGTGGGGGATACCTGGCTCTCGGCGGGATACGGGTTCTACAACGGCGAAGCGTGGTCGCTAAACGGCCGCGCGACGCTCAAACTTCCCACCGCCGGTAAGGATGCGGGAACGGGCAATGTTGACGCGGGGGTTTCCGCCACGCTTTCGTGGACGGCGGGCGCTCTTCTGCCCTTCATTACCGCAGGCTATCTGGCCACGGGCGACGATTCGGACGCGACCTATGACGATCCGCTTTCTCTGTCGGCGGGCGCGGGGCGCGGATGGGGCGATCTGTTTGCCGGAGCTTCGGCCAACTGGAGCCAGGCGCAGATCAAGGGTATGGAGGATGCCAAAAGCCTTTCGCTCTACGGCATTTACGGCTTTGATGGCGGTTGGTTTGCGAGCGGAGGCTACACCTGCGGACTTGGCGATTCGGTGGCGGAGCGTTCCGTTAGCCTGATGATCGGCACCGCTTTTTAGTACAATGGGCCACTCTGCATTAGGGGGTGGCCATGCTTCGCAAAACCGTTTCGTTGGGCTTGTTGTGGTCGGCGCTTATAATGACGCTGTCAGGTTTGGCACTTTTTGTTGCACCGCACGGGCGGGTCGATCGCTGGATCGACTGGCAGTTTCTGGGGTTGTCCAAGAGCGATTATCAGGCGCTGCACACAACCTTTATGGTGTTGTTTATTTTGCTGACGCTGCTGCATGTTTACTACAACTGGCGTTCGATTGTGCTCTATCTTAAAAACCAAAGCCGCGTTTTGATTGTTGCCACCCGCGAGATGGTAATTGCCACGCTGATTGCCACACTGTTTGCGGCCGGAACGCTGCTAAACTGGCCGCCCTTTAAACAGATTGTCGATCTGGGCGAAACGGCCAAGGGCTACTGGGGCCGCACCTACGGCGAACCGCCCTTTGGCCACGCCGAAGAGGTCGCATTGCCCCAACTGGCCCGCCGCACGGGCATTTTGCTGTCGCAGATGGAAGAAAAGCTGGCGGCAAAGGGGGTGCGGTTTGAGCGGGAGTGGACACTCGGCCAGATTGCCGCCGCCAACAAAACCACACCGCAGGCGATTTATGGGATGATGAAGGCCGATTAGGCTTTTTCCACCCAGTTCCGGCCGTTTTGCTTGGCCGTATAAAGCGCCTTGTCCGCCTCTTCGATCAGCTTCGCCGCGTGTTCGACGGCGGGGAAGGCGGCGATTCCGGCGCTGAAGGTGCAGTTAAAGGTTTCGCTTTCGGCGCGGTGGAGAATTTCGCCGAAGTGTTCGCGCAGATTATTCAGCACCTTAAGCGCCTGCTGAATGTCGGTTTCGGGCAGAATCACCGCAAACTCTTCGCCGCCGTAGCGGCCCACCACGTCGCCCTTTCTGAGGCGCCTTGTCAGCAGGCGCGAAAGGCTTTTGATCACCCGGTCGCCCACGGGATGACCGTAGGTGTCGTTCACCCGTTTGAAGCGATCGATGTCGATCATGGCAAAACAGAGCGGCCGTCCCGATCGCCGCGCGCGTTCGAGCAGCAAGTCGAGCTGTTTTTTGGTTTCGGTGTGGTTAAGTAGCCCTGTGAGGCTGTCGCGCACCATCAGCGCGCCCAGTTCGCGGCTGCGCATCACGCGGCTTTGCACCGCCAGCGCCAAATGCTCCGGCTCGATGGGTTTGACCAAAAACTCATCGCCGCCGCCGCTAAGGGCGCTGAGCTGCTTTTGCAGATCGGTTTCGGCGGAGAGAAAGACGATCGGCAGGCTAAAAAACCGTTCGTGCTGGCGGATGACGCGGGCGATCTCGTCACCTTGAAAACCGGACATATACATGTCCAGCACGACCAGCTCCGGGTTAAAGCGTTCAATCGCGTCAAGCACCTCGGCGGGGTTGTCGGTGGCGTAGGCTTCCATGCCGAACCGCTGCAAAATCAGGGCGTACATCTGGCCCAGCGTTTCGGATTCGTCCACCACCAAAACGCGGTAGGCGCTTTCGGCGCGGGCGGCAAAAAGCTCATCGAGCCGATCGACGAGCCGGGCGGGATCAAAGGGCTTGACAAAGTAGCCCGCCGCGCCTGCCCGCACCGCCTCAAGCCGGGCGGCCAGATCGCCGCGCCGTGCGATAAAGAGCAGCGTTTCGGGCCGCTGGTTTGCGCTCAAACGGCCCAGCGCATAGGCGGCGTTGCCTTCGGGCAGCTCCACCTCGCTGATTACCGCCAGCGGTTTTTCCGCCGCCAAAGCCGCCTTGAGCGACACCAGATTGGGGCAAACGAGCACCTCGTAGTCAAAATAGCCCAGTTGCGCCGAGAGGGTTTTGGCCAGCGCTTCGTGCTGCTCGGCCAGATAGACGTTGCGCTTGAGCGGCAGGGGGCGCATGGGCGCGCTTTCGGGCAGCAAGACCGGTGACGGCGGCAGCGCCGCAGCGGTTTTAAGCGCCTCCAAAGCCGCTAAAACCCCTGCGCGGTCTTGGGTCTCTTCGTAGGACTTGACCGCCGCGTGCAGCGTGCGCGCCGCCGAACCCATCGCTTCGTACCCAAAGGTTTTTCCGCTGCCCATCAGGGTGTGCAGCAGCCGAAGAAGCGACGTTTCGGCCTGAACATCGCTGTGATCGCCCAGCGATCGGCAGAAGGTTTCAATCTGCGCGACGCGGTAGGGCAGCTTCAGCGCGTAGGCGTTTAGGAGGTGTTCAAGTTCGTTCATCGGCGCTCCTTGCTAAGGGGCGTCATTATAGCGCGCGGGTATAATCTGCCCATGACAGTCGATCAACAAAGCCTTTGGCAGCGTCTTTTAAGCGCCAAAAAACCGGCCCTGCTCACCCACCGCAACCCCGATGCAGACACTCTGGGCAGCGCGCTGGCGCTTTATCACGCCTTGGAGCGTTGCGGCGTGCGGGCCGTGTTGGTCGCCTGCGAGCTGCCCTTGGCGCCGAAGTTTCATTTTTTGCCCGGAATCGAACGGTTCAAAGCCGCCGTGCCCAAAGGCTGCGATCTGCTCGTGGCGATCGACAGCGGTGACGCGAAGCTCTTAATCCCCGATCGGCCCGATGTGGAGATGATCGTTATCGATCACCACGAAAGCAACCGCCGCTACGGGTCGATCAATCTCGTCCGGCCCGAATGCGGCGCCACCGCCGAAGTGGTGGCCGATCTGCTCGAAGCGGGCGGCGTGAAGCTCAATGCCAAAATCGCCGCCGCGCTCTATGCCGCGCTGGCTTCGGATACCCGTTTTTTTACGACCGATCGCGTCGGCGCGGGCACCTTCAGGCGGGCGGCCCAGCTGCTCGAAGCGGGGGCGGATGCCGAAGCGATCGGCAACGCATTGGCGCGCAACCGGTCGATGGCCGAGTTGCGGCTGACGGGGCGGCTGCTTTCAGCCATGGCGCTGCACGGCAACGGCCGGATCGCCGCTGCGGCGGTGACCCGGGCCGATCTGGCCGCCTGCGGGGCCGAGCTGGCCGATACCGCCGATCTGCCCGAACTGCTCCTAAGCGCCGTAACCGCCGAAGCGGCGGTGCTGGTGGTGGAGCTGCCCGGCGGGCGGGTCAAGGGCTCTTTGCGGGCTAAGGGGGCGCTCAATGTTTCCCACATTGCCGCCCGTTTTGGCGGCGGCGGCCACCCTAAAGCGGCGGGTTTTGCCCTCGAAGGGGAGGCGCAAAGGGTGATGCAAGAGGCGATCGCGTTGATGGCGAATGCGCTATAATCCCGAAATTTTTGCAAAAAAGTGACCGATGAAGGTTAAGCAGATCAACCTGCGCTGTTTTGAGATCGCCCTGGAAAAGGGCGAAGCGGCGGAGTTTGAAGCCTACGTGGCCGCCCACGAAGCGATTTTGCGCCGTTATTTGCTGCTGCTTCAGGGCGGTTTTGATGAGCGGATCGACCGCTTTTTGCGCAGCGAGGGGTACACTTACGCTTGGGCCGATGCCGCGCCGCTGGTGGCCAAACCCGCCACCAAGAGTGTTTCGAGCGCGCCTGAACCCAAGCGGCCCCAAGCGCCGGAGCGGACTTTGATTGTGCGCCGTCCGGTGCGTTCGGGCGAGCAGATCGAACACGGCGCGGACGCGATCATTTTTGGCCGCATCAACAGCGGCGCGCAGGTGAGCGTATCGGGCAACTGTCTGCTGTTTGGGCCGCTTTTTGGTCTGTGCAGCTGCGACGGCGAAGTGGCTCAGGTGAACGAAGTGGGTAAAGGGGGGCTGTTTATCTTCCATGAAACGGTGTTTGAAAGCGCCGATTTAGCGGGAGGAAAACGGCTGTTTTTCGAAGGCGGGGAAGTCAAAATCGAGGATCTTTCATGAAACAGCACACCATCGCAAAACCGGTCGAAATCGTCGGCGTCGGACTGCACAGCGGTAACCCTGTGCGGATGCGGCTTCGCCCCGCGCCGGTCGATTACGGTATCGTCTTTGTGCGCGAAGATAAGGGCGTCTCCATTCCGCTGAACTACGATCACGTTATCGACACGCGCTTAGCGACGGTAATCGGCAAAGGCGACGCGGTCGTTTCGACGATCGAGCATTTTCTTTCGGCGGTCATGGCGATGGGAGTGGACAATCTGGAAGTAGGGCTTGATAGCGACGAAGTGCCCATTATGGACGGTTCGGCCGCCAGCTTTTGCATGCTGATCGAAGAGGCGGGGCTGGTCAATCAGGAAAAGCCCAAAAAGGTGATCGTCGTCAAAAAACCCATCGAGATCAAAGACGGCGACAAGTTTGTGCGGCTGCTGCCGGCTAAAACCAACGAGATTCAGTTTGAAATCAAGTTCGACCACCCCGTCATTCAGCATCAGGAGTACCACTTTGTTTACTCCAGGGAGAACTATCTTAAAGAGATCGCCCGGGCACGCACCTTCGGCTTTTTAAAAGAGGTCAACTATTTGCGCTCGATCGGCAAGGCCAAGGGCGGCAGCCTCGATAACGCCGTGGTGCTGGACGAAAAACGGGTGCTCAACGCGGAAGGTCTGCGCTTTGCCAACGAGTTTGTGCGCCACAAGATCCTCGATGCCATCGGCGATATGGCCTTTTTGGGCGCGGCCTTTTTGGGGCGCTACGAAGCCTTTGCGGGCAGTCATCACCTCAACCATCTGCTAACCAAGGCGCTTTTATCCGATCCGGAGGCCTTTGAAGTGGTGGAGATCGAAGGGGAAAAAGAGTCGGTACGCGAAATGGAGAAGGTGTTTGCCTAAAAGCCCCGTTTTCGTGCTGCTTGTGAGCGCCTCCCGCCCCATGCGGCTTGCAGTGTATGATTTAGGCGGCAACCGGCTGGAGCTGCATGAGAGCGACGCGCCCGCGACAGAAAGCTTCTATCCGTTTTTTAAAACGATCGACGATCGCTACGACATTGCGCGGGTGGCCTATGCCAGAGGGCCGGGCAGCTTTATGGGGCTGAAATTGGGTTATGTTTTTTTGCAAAGCTTCGCCATGGCCCGCCGGATTCCCTTTGCGTCGGTTTCGAGCTTTGCGTTGACGCGGGGCGCTCCGGTGCAGGCCCACGGCAAGCGCTGGTTTGTGCTCGAAGGCGGCGAAGTGAGCGTCAGGGCCTTCGAGACGCCGCCGCAAGCGGCGCTGCTGCCCCCCGAACAAATCGATTTTTCCATTTTTGAAGCGGCCTGCGAGCCCGAATATCTGATGCCTGCGGTTTAAAAAGGAGCCCACTTGATTATCACCGTTCCCGCCACCAGCGCCAATATGGGGCCGGGTTTTGACTGTTTGGGTGTGGCCGTTAAGTTCCACAACACCATCGAAATCACCCCGTCGCGTTTTTTCAGCGTCTCCGTCCGGGGTGAAGGCGCGCGCTTTTTAAAGACCAAGGGCGGCAATATTTTTCTCAATATCTTCAACGAAAAATATGAAAAACTCACCGGCCGTCAGGAGAATTTCCGCTTCCGTTTCGAAAACAACATCCCCATTTCCAGAGGGCTGGGCAGCTCTTCGGCGGTGATCGTTTCGGCCATTGCCGCCGCGCACCGCATGGCGGGACTCGAGATCGACAAGCAGCGCGTACTCGAGGAGGCGCTGGTGTACGAAACCCACCCCGACAACATCACGCCGGCGGCCTTCGGCGGCTTTAACGTGGCGGTGGCGGATAAGGGACGGGTTCACCGCGTGGCGATCGATATGGACGAGACGCTCCGCGCGGTGGTGACCATTCCCGACAAACCCATCTCCACCCGCGCCAGCCGCAACGCGCTGCCCAAAAAGCTGCCGCTGGGCGAAGCGGTCTTTAACGTGGGCCGCAGTTCGTTGATGGTCGCGGCCCTGATGCAAAAGAACTACGATCTGCTCCGCGTGGCCAGCGAAGACCGGTTCCATCAGCACATCCGGATGCGTTTGCTGCCGCAGCTTTTTGACGTGCAAAAAGCGGGATTGGCCGCCGGGGCGCTGATGAGCACGCTCTCGGGCAGCGGATCGAGCTTTTTTAATCTGGCCCGCAACGCCGATAGCGCCCAGGAGATCGCCTCTGCGCTTCGAACCCAGTTTCCCCGCTTTAGAACCGAGATTTTTGAGTTTGATAACGTTGGGGTGCGTTCTCAGGAGTAAAGAGATATAATCCGCGCCGATGTCGCCCATACGAATGTGCATTGTCTGCCGTCAGCGTTTTGAACAACGCCAACTTTTTCGCCTGCAATGCGCCGATGGACGCGTGGTTGCTTATCAGAAACGAGGGCGAAGCTTCTATATCTGCCCGGGTTGTGTCTCATCGCCCAAAATCTCAAAACAGATTGCCCGAAACTGCCGTATTAAAGAGCCCGACTTGGAGATGATCGCCCAAGCCGTAAAGGAGAGTATCAATTGAACAAAGTGAGAATCAGCGAAATCGCACTCGAAGCCGCCAAGAAACCCAAAGAGGTTCTCGACGCCTGCGAAGCGCTGGGTATTGCGGCCAAAGCCCCCGGGAGCGCCGTGACGCTCGAACAGGCCGAAAAGCTGATGGAGTATCTCATCAGCGGCGTGGGTCTTGCGCCCGCAGCCCCCAAGGTCGAAGAAAAACCGGTTAAAGCCAAAGCCGAAGAGAAAAAGCCGGTCAAAGAGACCGCGCCGGTCCGCCAGGAAGAGAAGGTCGCCGTCCGTCCCGCGCCCGCTGCGCGCGCCGAGGAGGAGCCCCGCGAGAAGATCGACGAGAAACCCCTAGAGATGGCCCGCAAAAAAGGCGGCCTGACCATCGTCCGCAAGAAAAACCAGCCCGAAGAGCGCTACACGCCCCCCGCACGCCCCGTCTCCTCCTACGACCGCGATGAAAGCTTCGCCCCCGGATATGGCCGCCATAAGGTTGCCGCCGATGTCGCCGCCGAAGAGCGCCGCCGCAAAAAAGAGAAAAAAGCGGCCCCCGCTACGGGCAAAAAAGAGGGCGGTCAGCGCATCGAACTGATGCTGGACCGCGATCTGGGCAGCTCGGACAGTTTTGAGGACGAAATGGTGTTGATGCCCGATCTCTCCATCGGGGTGAGCGACTTTTTGGCCGAACAGGCCCGCAATCAGCGCGCGGCCAAAAAAGAGTTTGAAAAAGCCAAAACGATGACCAGCGCCACCGGGCGTCTGGTGGGCGGAGAGGGCATCTCCCGCTCCAAGAAAAAGCGCCGCCGCCGTATGGTGCGCAGCGACGAAACCAAAGAGGCGGTCAGCGTGGTTGAGATTCCCGAAGATGTGCGCGTGTATGAATTTGCCGAGCAGGTCAACCAGCCGATCGCCGCGGTGATCAAAAAGCTTTTCGAGCTGGGCATGATGGTGACCAAAAACGACTTTTTGGGCAAGGACGCCATCGAGATTCTGGCCGAAGAGTTCGGCGTTGAGGTCCGCACCAAGGACGTGGTGGACGAAATGGACTACGTCGCCGAATACGACGCCGATCATGAAGAGGCCGAAACCCTTTCGACCCGCCCGCCGATCGTGACCATTATGGGCCACGTGGACCACGGCAAAACCTCCTTGCTTGACTATATCCGCAGCGCCCGCGTCGCCGACGGCGAGGCCGGCGGCATTACCCAGCATATCGGCGCCTATACCGTGACCAAGTCCGGCAAAGAGGTGACCTTTATCGACACCCCCGGCCACGAGGCGTTTTCCGAAATGCGCGCCCGAGGCGCCAATGCGACCGACATCGTCATTATCGTCGTGGCTGCCGATGACGGCGTGATGCCCCAGACCAAAGAGGCGATCAGCCACGCCAAGGCGGCAAAATGCCCGATTATCGTGGCGATCAATAAGATGGACAAACCCACCGCAAACCCCGATCGCGTCAAGGGCGAACTGGCCGAAGCGGGCCTGACGCCCATCGATTGGGGCGGCGATATCGAGTGTGTGGGCGTTTCGGCCAAAACCGGCGTGGGCATCGAAAACCTGCTTGAGACCATTTTGCTCCAGGCGGAACTGATGGACCTTAAAGCCGAGGTGGACACCCTGGCCAAAGCGGTCGTGATCGAAAGCTCGCTGGAAAAAGGGCGCGGCCCCGTGGCGACGGTCATCGTTCAAAACGGAACGCTGCGCGTGGGCGACAACGTCGTTGCGGGCGTCAGCTCGGGCCGCATCCGCGCCATTATGGATGACCGCGGCCGCCAGATTAAGGCGCTTGGCCCCTCCGAAGCGGGCGAAGTGGTGGGCTTGGATTCCGTTCCGGGCAGCGGCGATATTCTCATTGCGATGGAGGATGCCGAAAGCGCCAAAGCGATCGCGCAAAAACGCGCCGATTACGAGCGTCAGCGCAGTCTGTCGCGCTCGACCAAGGCCACCTTGGACGACCTGCACGACCTGATCGCCGAAGGCCGCCTCAAGCGTCTGCCCATCATCCTGAAGGCCGACGTGCAGGGTACGCTTGAAGCGATTGCCCAAAGCCTTGCCAAACTGCGCAACGATGAGGTGAAGGTGGACATCGTCCACTCCGCCGTGGGCGCAATCAGCGAAAGCGACGTGGCGCTGGCGGGAGCGAGCGAACACGCGATTATCATGGGCTTTCATATGAAACCCAGCCAGCTGATCAAAGACAAGGCCAAGAGCTTGGGCGTGCGTATCGCCAGCTATGACGTCATTTATGACTTGATCGAGGATGTGCGCAAGATTCTGGGCGGCATGCTCTCGCCCATTACCGAAGAGCGCATCGCCGGTAAGGCCGAAGTGCGTCAGGTATTCGATATTCCCAAGCTGGGACGCATCGCCGGTTGTATGGTGATGGACGGCGACATCCAGCGCGGCGCGATCGCCCGCGTCATGCGCGGCGAAGACGAACTGTACAAGGGCAAAATCGAAACGCTCAAACGCTTTAAGGACGACGTTAAAGAGGTCAAGAAGGGCCTTGAGTGCGGTATCGGTCTGCAGGGCTTTAACGGCATCGAGCCGGGTGACGTGATCGAGGTCTATAAAGCCTACGAAGTGCAGGCGCAGTTCGAAGTTCAGTAAGCGCAGGTTTGATCGATGAACGAAAACGAGGTCAAACAGCTCCGCTACCAGTCGGCCCTTTATGAGCGGCTTTGTGAAGCGGTGGCGACGCTCAACGACGAGGAGCTGGCCTCCTTGGTCGTCGCGGACGTGAAGCTGGCGCGGGGCAAAAAAGATGCCCACGTGTTTATCGACGCGACCGATATTCCCGCCTCCGATCGGCCCCGTCTGGTGCGTAAGCTCGAACGGGCCAGCGGTTATTTGAGCAAATATATTCTGGCCGCCGAGGGGTGGTTTAAAGCCCCCGAATTGCATTTTAAAATGGACGATACGATCAAGCAGGCCAACCGCCTTGATGAGATCTTTGACAAGATTAGAAAGGATCAGGCATGAGCCTAGAATCCGAAATCGCCGCGCTGGTTGAAAGCGCCGGGGCTAAACTTTACGATACCGAGCTGGCCCGTGAAGGCACCCGAACCGTCTTTCAAATCTTCGTCACCCGCGAAGGGGGTGTGGATGTGGAGCTGTGCGCGCGCATCAGCCGTCTGCTTTCGCCCCTTTTCGACGTGAAGCCTCCCGTGGGCGGCGAATATACGCTGGAGGTCTCCTCTCCGGGTATTGAGCGCAAACTAAAAACCCCCGAACACTTTGCGGGTGCGGTGGGCGAAAACGTCAAGGTGACCCTCAAAGACAAAAAACGGCTCAAGGGCAAGCTGGCGCAGGCCGATGAAAACGGCTTTCAGATCGAAGGCGGCGAAGGAACCGTTGCCTACGAAGCGGTGGCCAAAGCCCATGTTGTTTTCTCCTGGAACCAATAATCACGACTTTTATATCAACTTGGCGCTGGAGGCCGCTTGGCCTTTTCAGTGCCTGACCTACCCTAATCCCGCCGTCGGCGCGGCCCTGCTGGATCAAAACGGCCGTTTGATCGGCCTGGCGGCCCATGAGAGGGCCGGAGCTCCCCACGCCGAGGTGCTGGCCTTCAAGGCCGGGTTTTTAACGCTCTCAAACGATAAAGCGCTTAAGCGCACACTCCAAAATCTGACCGGCTCCCGCGAAATCCACGATTTCTTACGCGCTCACCACAACAATCTTTTTCAGGGCGGAACGCTCTATGTCACGCTGGAGCCCTGCGCGAACGAGGGCAAAACCCCCGCCTGCGCGCCGCTGGTGGCGGATTTAGGCATTCAAACGCTCGTGATCGGCTGTGATGATCCCAACGAATCGATGGCCGGGGGCGCAATGTTGCTCAGGCAACGGGGTCTGGAGGTGATTGACGGCGTTTTAAAAGAGGCGTGCCAGACGCTCATCGAGCCCTTTTTGCGGTGGCAACGGGGCAGGTTTATGCTGTTTAAGTGGGCGCAACGGATCAACGGCTCGCTTGACGGCGGGCAGGTCAGCTCCGGGGAGTCCCTTACGCAGGTCCATGCCCTGAGAAATCTGTGCGATCTTATGCTGATCGGCGGCGAAACGGTGCGCCGCGATCGCCCTACGCTCGATAGCCGCCGGGTGAACGGACGCGCTCCCGATGTGGGGATTTTAACCAGCCGGCGGGATTTTGACCGGTCGATCCCGCTTTTTGGCGTGCCGGATCGCCGGGTGAAGATTGCGCGGGATTTGAGCCTGCTTGAGGATGCCCGCTTTGTGCTGGTGGAGGGCGGGCCGGGCCTGCTGCAAAAGCTTTGGGACGATATTGACTGGCTGCTTATCTACGAAGCGATGAGTTTTAGACCGGGCTTGTCGATGGGGCTGGAGGCAAAGGCGAAGCTGCTCAGAAGCACGGTATTGGGAGAAGATCTCAAGCTGTGGCTGAGGCCGGAGTTTTAAAAAGCGCCCCCGGCCAAGCCGGAGGCAGTGAGACTTACTTGCCGATCTCTTTGAACTCGTTATGCTTCCATGCATAAGCCAGTACGGCAAGGACGATGAAGTAGAGCACAAACCACAGACCAAGGCTGTTGCGCTCCTCTTTTTTAGGATCGCCGACCTTGTCGAGGTAATCGACCACTTTCACCTGAGCGGCTTCGGTCAGACCCACGCGGGGCATGCCGGTGCCGAGCAGATGCTTTTGCGGATCGTTGATAAAGGTGTGCAGATAGGGCGCCTTTTTGGAAAGAATCATCGTAGAAAGATCCGGAGGTGTTGCTCCAAGATAGTTGGTGATGTTCTCCAGATCGCCCTGGACCGGCACTTTGTCGTAATCGACGCTGTGGCAGCGGGCGCAGGCGTTGATTGTAATCTCTTTACCGCTGATTTCGCTAACCGGCTTGGCGGTGGTGCGCAGGAAGGCCAGAATATTGGCGATTTCCTGTTCGCCCAGCCACTCGTAACCGGGCATCTTGGTGAAGGTGCTCTGGACTTTGGTGTTGAAGCCCTCAACGCCCTTGAGGAAGCTGTTGTTGAGCTTTTCGCTGTCGCCGCCGGCCGCTTTGGCCTCAGCCAGATGCTCTTTCTGGTGGAGCGTGTGGCTGGTGATAAAAGCGGCGTTGGCGGGGTTCTTGATGAACTCCATCAGGAACACTTCATCATACAGGGTAGCTGCGTTGCTCAGATCGGGCGGCAGAAGGCCGTTGGCCGAAATCAGCATGGCGTCGTCCATCATGGCGATACCGGCAGCTTTAACAGTATGGCACGCGGCGCAGTTGGTCTCAACGGCCATGCGGCCCGCATCGGCATCGCCGGAGGCGATCAGCTGGTTGATGCGTGCGCGCTCGTTGGCGACTTCATTCGCGCTTGCGGCGTTGGGGTGCAGATCGCTAAAGCTGTAATCCGCCGGCTTGACTTCCGGGTGGAATACGTGGTGGGCGTAGGGTTCGATACCCCAGTACATGACGCCGGTGAAGAACACCAGCACCGCTAAGATTTTAAGTTCTTTCATTTAGGCGTTCCCCCCTTCGCGCTTTTTGCGCTCCATCATGCTCAGAACCGGTAACGCGACCATCATCAGGAACAAGAAGGCCACGGAGAAGACAAAGCCGATCCAGGCGTTGAGGCCGGTGGGCGGCAGTTTGCCGTAAACGGTCAGACCGATCAGGGTGATAATCAGAGCCCAGAACCAGTATTTCAGGTAGGGGCGCTTGTGCATCGGAAGCACTTTAGGATCGCGGTCCAGCCACGGCATCAGGAAGAAGATGACGTTGGCGATACCAAAGGCGATCAGACCCATGTCGGAGCTGAAGAAGAAGCCGCGCAATACCTCATAGGACCAGAGGAAGTACCATTCGGGGTAGATATGCGGAGGCGTTTTCATCGGATCGGCGGGGATGAAGTTGATCGCATCCATCGCAAAGTGGTAACCGAAGAAGACCAGATAGAAATAAAGCGCCATCACAACGGTCATGACGAAAACGTCTTCGGCCATAAACTTGGGCCAGAAGGGCATGACTTTGGACTTGATTTTGTCGCCGGCCATATATTTGCGCGCTTCGGCTTCAAAGTCGAGATCCTCGGCCTCTTCGTTGTTCACGTGGGGAGCGCGCAGCGCGTACATGTGCAGACCGATAATCATCATGATGACCACGGGCAGCAAAAAGACGTGCAACATGAAGAAGCGGGTCAGGGTGGCATCGCTCACAACGTAATCGCCGCGAATCCAGATAACCAGCTCGGGACCGATCAGGGGCACTTCGCCAAAGAGGTTGGTGATCACCTGTGCCGCCCAGTAGCTCATCTGGCCCCAGGGCAACATATAGCCGCTAAAGCCCGCTGCGCTGAAGGTGACAAACAGCAATACGCCCGAAATCCAGATCATCTCGCGGCCCGCTTTAAAGGAGCCGTAGTAGATGCCGGTAAACATGTGGATATAAATAAAGAGGAAGATCAGCGACGCGGCAACGGCGTGCATATGCCTAAAGAGCCAGCCGAAGGCCACTTCCTGCATGATCGTGTAGTTCACGCTGTAAAACGCCAAGCCGGTGTCGGGCTTGTAGTACATCATCAAGAAGATGCCGGTGACCACCAAAATGGTAAAGAGGGTGGCCAAAACCATCCCGAAGCTCCACAGGAAGTTGATGTTCTTCGGAATCCAGTATTCGGTCATCAGAATCTTGGAGAGCGCGTTGGTCGAAAGGCGCTGATCGAGCCACTCGCCGACGCTGTTTGCTTTTTCAAAATGTGCCATGCATTAACTCCTTACGCCTGCGCGACGAGCTGTTTGTACTGCTCGCTCTCTTCGCCCAGCACCAGCTTGGTGCCGTCGACTTTAAAGGGCGGAATATCCATCGGGCGCGGGGGCGGTCCGAAGGTGTTGACGCCGCTGGCGTCGAATTCGCCGCCGTGACAGGCGCACTTAAAGAGCTGATCGCCCGAAGACCAGGCAGGGATACAGCCCAAGTGGGTGCAGATGGCGATCACCACGGTGTAGCGCTCGTTGTTGATGACGACGTCGCGCTTGTCGTTGGTGTCCATCTGATCGCTCTTTTTCAGAATGAAAACCGGCTTGCCGCGGAACTCGGCCCGCTTCAAATCGCCCGGTGCCATTCCGGTCACGTCGATCTCGGTCACCCCGGCTGCCACTACGCTCGGCAGTGGATCCCATGTACGCTTCATTCCGTAAAGCGCGACTGCGCCGCCTGCGGCGGCTGCGACGCCCAGTGCGGTACCGGCTCCCTTGATGAAGCCGCGCCGATTGGCGTTAAACCCCATGTTAGCCCCTTTTTTGTTTTTAAGTGATTGACATCTCCAAGACTTTTCGCCGCGCAAATCTGCCCGGAAAAAGGCTATTAAAAGAGAGAGCGGCAAATTCTAGCACTTCGAGCTTAACCTTAAGGGGCGCTTTTTGCGGGAAAAATTATTAGCTTGATAAGTAAAATTTATCTTTTAAGTTTAAGATAAACCGCCAGAATATCGATGGCCGCGGGGGTTACGCCGCTGATTTTTGAAGCGGCCTCAAGGTTGGCGGGCCGATGGCGGTTGAGTTTCTGGACAATCTCGGTTGAAAGCCCCGGAATTTGATCGAATTTAAAATTTTCAGGAATGGTTTGCGACTGCAAATCTTTCATCCGGTCGATCTGAATTTGCTGCTTTTGCAGATAGTGAAAATATTTGGCATTGATCAAAATTTGTTCAATCACCGGCTCCGGGTAATCCGCAAAGGATTCAATAAGCGCCACCAGTTTTTCGCGGGTGAATTCGGGACGGGAGACAATGTTCATGAGCGCCGTTTTCTCCACAATCTTCTCTTCGCCCAGGGCGGCAAGCTTTTCGAGGTTTTCGCGGCTGTTGGTCAAGCTGTTTGCCTGCAGATACGCCAGCGCCCCGGCCACCTGTTCGCCCTTGGTTTTGACCGTTTCGTAAAAGGCTTTATCCAGCAGTCCCAGCGCAAAACCGTAGCGGCTTAGGCGCAGATCGGCATTGTCCTCCCGCAGGCTCAGGCGGTATTCGGCGCGGCTGGTGAACATCCGGTAGGGCTCTTGCGTGCCCTTGGTGACCAGATCGTCGATCAATACGCCGATGTACGCTTCGTCGCGGCCGAGGATGAGCGGCGGGTTGTTTTGGATTTTGAGCGCGGCGTTGATGCCCGCCATAAGCCCCTGCGCGGCGGCCTCTTCGTAGCCGGTGGTGCCGTTGATCTGCCCGGCCAGAAAGAGCCCTTCGATCGCCTTGGTTTCTAATGAGTGCGTTAGATCGGTCGGCTGCACGAAGTCGTATTCGATCGCATAGCCCCAGCGGGTAATGACCGCCTTTTCCAGACCCGGCACGCTGCGGATCATCGCCTCTTGGACATCGGTGGGCAGCGAGGTGGACAGCCCGTTGATGTAGTATTCGTTGGCTTCGCGGCTTTGGGGTTCGACAAAAAGCTGATGGCTGTCGCGATCGCTAAAACGGTTGACCTTATCTTCGATGCTGGGACAATAGCGCGGACCGACCCCTTCGATTTGGCCGGTAAACATCGGCGCGCGGTGAAAGTTGCTGCGGATAATGCGGTGGGTCTCTTCGGTGGTGTGGGTGATAAAACAGGGGAGCTGATCGGGCTTGAAGCCTTCGCGCGGGGTTCGGAAGCTGAAGGGGACGGGGTTTGCTTCGTTCTCCTGCCGCGTCATTTTGGAAAAGTCGATGCTGGCGGCGGCAATGCGCGCGCAGGTGCCGGTTTTGAGCCGGCCGACGCTAAGACCCAGCTCCTTTAGCTGCGCGCCGAGCCGATCGGCGCTGAGTTCGCCCATGCGGCCCATTTTGACGGTTTTCTCCCCCACGTGCACCAGACCGTTTAAGAAGGTTCCCGTGGTCAAAATCACCGTTTTGGCGCGGTATTCCAGCCCCAGCTGGGTGCGCACGCCCGCCACGCGGCCCGCTTCGACGATCAGCGTTTCGGCCATATCCTGCGTGATGGACAGCTTGGGCTGGGCCAGACACGCTTCGCGGGCGCACACGGCGTAGGCGTCCATATCGATCTGCGCCCGGCTTCCGCGCACGGCGGGGCCTTTGGTGGCGTTGAGAATGCGAAACTGCAATCCGGCGCGGTCGGTTAACAGCCCCATCTGGCCGCCCAACGCGTCGAGCTCTTTGACCAAGTGGCCCTTGGCCAGACCGCCCACGGCGGGGTTGCAGCTGATGGCGCCGATCTGGCTGATTAAAACGGTGATGAGCAGGGTTTCATGGCCCATTCGGGCAGGGGCGAGCGCCGCTTCCACCCCGGCGTGGCCGCCGCCGATTACAATGACATCGTAGGTTTTCATGCGCGGATTGTAAGGAAGATAGACTAAAATAGCCCCCATTTATAAAGTAGATAAGAGGGGTTGCGGTGGAAGAGTCCATCCAGCACGAGTTGGAAAAAATCCTCAGCGATCTTGAACGCATCAGCGATCTGGTGGCCCAAAAAGAGGCGGAGCTGGGGCTGGTGCGCGAACTTTCTCTGGTCGCCCACGACGAAACCTGTTATGAGCTGAAGCTGGACGAGCAGGTGTTTTATCTCGATCGGCCGCTGATGCAGGCGCTCTTTGACCGGCTTGAGGCGTTGGGTTTCGGGGAGCTGCTTTGAAGGATTTCCGGGCGCGGCTTTTTAGACCCGATACCCTCAAGCGGGTCTGGTTTTTTCTGCTTTCGGACCTGCTGCTTTCGTTGTTAACCCTCTATTTTTCCTATCTGCTGCGCTTTAACTTCGAGATGGAGGAGGCGTTTTTCCGCTCCTTCTGGCTCTTTTTCGGGGTTTTGGCGGTCTTAAAGCTGGGGGCGTTCGGCCTGTTTGGGGTGTATCAGATTCCCTGGCGGTTCTTTTCGCTGGACGGATTGGAGCGGGTGGCCAAGGCCCATGTGGCGGCCTATGCGCTCTTTTTCGGGGGCTATATGCTGTTTGATTCGCTTCTGGGCGAGGCGATGCCGGTTTTTCCCCGATCGGTGGCCTTTATCGACTTTGCCCTTTCGATGCTTTTTATCGGCGCGCTGCGCATTGCCAAGCGGGTGGTGCTCGAAAGCCAGAACCGTTCGGGCAAGGCGGCGGTGATTGTGGGCGCCGGACGCGAAGGGGAGCTGATGGCCCGCTTTCTCTACGACCGCGCCAGCGAGCTGTATCCCCTCTTTTTTGTGGATGAAGACGAGGAAAAACAGGGGCTTCGCATTCAGAACCTGCCGGTGATCGGCCCCGGAGCGCTGCCTGAGCTGGTGGAAAAATACGGCATCGAAGCGGCGGTTTTGGCGCTGGGCAATGCCACCCCGGCGCAGACGCAAAAATATTACGAACTGCTCAGCGGCGCGGGTATCGGCGAGGTCAAGATGGCCCGGCCGCTGGCCGATGATCGCGCTGCGATTGCGGAGCTTTCCATTGAAGACCTGCTGGCGCGCGCGCCCAAGGACTTGGATCAGGAGGCGATCCGCGCCTTTGTGTCGGGCAAACGGGTTTTGATCACCGGCGCGGGGGGCAGCATCGGCAGCGAACTGGCCCGCCGCACGCTGCTTTACGGCGCATCCGAATTGGCGCTGGTGGACAGCAGCGAGTTTAATCTTTATCAAATCGGCGAGGAGCTGGCGGGCAGGGCGGTTTTGCTTAAATTGGTTTCGGTGACCGATCGGGCCAAGCTGGCGGCGGTGTTTGCGGCCTTTAAACCCCAGATCGTGCTGCACGCGGCGGCCTACAAACACGTGCCGCTGGTGGAGGCCAACCCCAAGGCGGCGGTGGAGAACAATATCACCGGCACGATCAATGCCGCCGACTTGGCCATTGAGCACGGCGTGGAGACCTTTGTGCTCATTTCCACCGACAAGGCGGTGCGCCCCACCAATATTATGGGGGCGACCAAACGGGTGTGCGAACTCTACGTGCAGAACGTGCCCAGCGGCCAGACCCGCATGACGGCGGTGCGCTTTGGCAACGTGCTGGGTTCGAGCGGATCGGTGGTGCCGCGTTTTCGCGAGCTGATCGCCCAAAACCGGCCGCTGACGGTGACGCACCCGGAGATGACCCGCTATTTTATGCTCATCGGCGAAGCGGTGGAGCTGGTGCTTCAGGCGGCTTCGCTGGCTCAGGGCGGCGAGGTGTTTGTGCTGGATATGGGCAAGCCGGTTAAGATCGCCGATCTGGCGAGCCGGATGCTGCAGCTGTCGGGCAAAACCGGATTGGGGATTGTGTACACGGGGTTGCGTCCCGGCGAAAAACTCTACGAAGAGCTGCTTATCGAAGAAGGAGACGGCCGCACCCGTTATCCGTCGATCTTCGTGGGCCGCCCCACGCCGCAGAATATCAGCGAACTGCAATCTAAGATCGATAACCTGCTAACAGCGGAGGAGATTCCCGCCGCGCTTAAGGCCATCGTGCCCGAATTTAACCACAACAAGGGAGCCGCATGAAGTCCATCTACCGCGAATACGACATTAGAGGTATCTTTGAAAAGGAGCTGAACGAAACGAGCGTTAAGCGGATCGGCTTTTTTCTGGGCCAAAAAATCGGCGCGGGCAAAACCGTGGCGATCGGCTTTGATGCCCGCACCCATTCGCCCGTGCTCTTTGGCTGGCTGGCCAGCGGTTTTAACCATGCGGGACTGAAGGTGCTCAACCTCGGCATGTGCCCCACGCCCGTTTCCTACTTTGCGGGGTTTCAGGCCTTTGGCGGCACAACCCCGGCGGGCACGGTGATGATTACCGGCAGCCACAACCCGCCCGAATACAACGGCTTTAAAATTACCATCGCCAACGCGCCCTTTTTCGGCGAGCAGATCTACGCGCTGGGCCGCGAGATTATGGCGTCAAATGAGAACATCCCCGACAACCCCGCCGCGACCCAAGTGGATGCGCTGGCGCGCTACATTGCCTATCTTTCAAACGAATTCAAGCATCTTGGCGCCCTTAAAGAGAAGGTCGCCTTCGACTGCGGCAACGGTGTGGCGTCGCTGGCCCTGCTGCCCGTGCTGAAAAATCTGGGTATCAACGCCGAAGTGCTCTACCCCGAACCCGACGGGACGTTTCCCAACCACCACCCCGACCCCAGCGAAGAGGAGAACCTCGAAGACCTCAAACACGCCATGAAAAAACACGGCGAACACTACGGCTTTGCCTACGACGGCGACGCCGATCGCATTGCGATGCTCAGCCAGAAATACAACTTTAAAGGCGACGTGCTGGCGCTCTTTTTGGCGCGGCATATTAAAAACCCGGTCGTCATCGGCGAGGTGAAATGTTCGCAGGTGATGTACGATGAAATCAACAAGTTTGGCCGTGCGATCATGTACAAAACGGGCCACAGCAACCTCAAAGTCAAGATCAAAGAGACCGGGGCGAGCTTTGCCGCCGAGGTTTCCGGCCATCTGTTTTTTAATGACCGCTATTTCGGCTACGACGATGCGATCTACGCCACCTTGCGGCTGATGGAGCTGGTGCATCAGGGTTTTGATTTTGACGGCGAGTTTGAGAAGCTGCCCAAAACCTACAGCACCGATGAGATCAAGGTCAAAACGACCGAAGAGGCGAAGTTCGCCATTATCGATCGGCTCAAAGCGGCGCTGAAAAACCCGCCCGCCGGTTTCCCGCACATCCGCGACATCATCGACATCGACGGCGTTCGCGTCATTTTCGACCAAGGCTGGGGTCTGGTGCGCGCCTCCAACACGACCCCCGTGCTGGTGACCCGGTTTGAGGCCCAAAGCGAGGCCGATCTGGCCGCCATTCAAAAAGCAATGACCCAACTGCTGGAAAGCTGCCAATGAAAAAACTGTTTTTAGCCCTGCTGCTGCTCCTGCCCCTGTTTGCGCAAAACGATCCGGAGCAGGGCGAAGAGCGTTTCAAGCTGGAGATTGAGACCCTAGGCGAGGCCAAGCGCCGCTTTAAACTCAGCATCGCCGCCGACGGCACCGCGCCGCTGGCCGATCGGGTCACGCTGGCGGTGGAGGAGGGGGGCGAAACCAGGCTGATCGTGCTGGAACCCGAAGGCGCGCCCGAAGCGAGCGGCGACAGGCTGTATAGCGCGGTGGACTTTTTGCCCGACCCGAAATCCAAACGGCGCTACTATCTGCGCGGACTTTATGGCCCCCACGACGATCAGGCCGTGATGATCCGCTTTGTGATCTTTAAATACTGATGGCCGCGTTTATTCTGCTCGATACCGAAACCACCGGTGCGGGGCCGGGGGATCGGCTGTGCCAGATCGCCTTTTTGGTGGCGGAGGGCAAAGCGCCTTTGCGCGCGGTGGAAAGCTTTTGCAAGCCGCCGCTGCCCATCGGCTTTGGCGCGATGGCGGTGCATCATATTACCAACGAACAGGTTGCCGACAAGCCCGCCTATGCAGACAGCGAAGCGGCGGCGGCGCTGGCGGCGCTGAATCTGCCGCAGAATGTGCTGATTATCCACAATGCGCCCTTCGATGTGGAGATGCTGCGGCGCGAAGGGGTGGTCTGGAAAGGCCCGGTCATCGACACGCTGCGTTGCGCGCGGCATCTGATCGACGAGGTCGAAAGCCACGCGCTGCAATATCTGCGCTACGCCTTGGGTTTTTACAAGGACGAAACCGCCGTGGCCGACGCTCTGGGCGCGACGATCAACGCCCATGACGCGCTGGGCGATGTGATTGTGCTGTATCTATTAATGAAACACCTGATGGCCAAGGTGGGCAAAAACGGCGGCGGCGTGGATGAGCTGATCCGGCTCTCCACCGAACCCGTGCTGCTGAAAAAGTTCCGCTTCGGCAAATACCGCGGCATGGCCTACGAAGAGGTGGCCCGAACCGATCCGGGCTATCTGGACTGGTTGTTAAAAAGCGAGCTGCAAAAAGAGGAGCCGGACGAAGACCTGCGCCACACGTTAACCCACTATCTGCAAGGAAGCGGGCGGTGATCAAGATCACGCTGCTAAGCATCTGGGCGGTATTGACGCTGATTTTGCTGATTGCGATCTTTTCCTTTACCATCTTTAAAATCGCCCAGATGATCCGCAAGCCCCCGCCGCCTAAAGCGGTGGTCATCCCCGATATTCCCATCGGCGAGATGGAGCGGATTATTCAGGATAAAAACAGCCCCATGCCCAAGCTGATCGGCGTGATTCGCGCGCTGGTGGCCCACCATCCGATCCCGCTCAAAAAGGACGGCAAGCCCACCAAGGAGGCCAAGCGGTATCTGGATCTCATCTTTACGATGGCCAGTCACAAGAGCATGACCGATCAGCTTCAAGACGAGATGTACGACGTGCTGACCGAAGCCAACCCCACCTATTTACGCGAGTTTAACCGTGCCCGCCGCGCCAGTTAGCGCCGTGATTTTGGCCGGGGGCCAGTCGAGCCGGATGGGGCGGGACAAGGCGCTGCTGCCCTTTGGCGGGTTTGACACGCTCGCGGAGTATCAGTTTAGGCGTTTGCAGCCGCTTTTTGATGAGGTCTTTGTCTCACTCAAAACCGATAAGCTGCCTTTTCAAGCGCTGATCATTTATGATTGCGCCGAACTTTCCGCCCCGATCGTCGCGTTGACGGCGATTTTAAGGGCGGTAAAAACCCCCCGCGTCTTTGTGCTGGCGGTGGATACGCCCTTTTTTGACGCGGCGGCGATCGCGCGGCTTTTGGCGGTGGATGCGCCTGTGGCGATGGCGCGCACGCCCGGCGGCGAACATCCCATGTGCGCGGTGTACGATCGGGCTTTGTTGCCGCTGTTTGAGGCGGCTTTGGGGCGAAACGAGCTGGCGCTGCACCGGGCGCTGGCAAACGAAAAAATTGTTTATGCGGATTTTGAGGAGCGGTTATTGACCAACTTAAACCACCCGAACGAATACGAAGCGGCGAAATGCGAATCGGCCTGATTTCCGACAGCCACCACGCCTTCGATCGGCTGGAAACCGCGCTGGAAAAGCTGCTAAACGAAGGGATCGATTTGCTGCTGCACGCGGGGGATATGGGCACCGAAGAGACGCTGCAAAAGCTGGCGGCGCTGGCGGTTCCCAGCTACGCGGTCTTTGGCAATAACGATTACAACCTCTTTGCGCTGCGCGAGCGCTTTAATGTGGAGGCGGAGCCGTGGCGGGTCAAGCACGAAGGGTTGCGCATTAAACTGATGCACCGCCCGCTCTACTTTGAAAACGACGGCACGGACTTGACGGTCTTTGGGCACACCCACATTCCCGAAGCGAAACTGGCGGGCAAAACGCTGGTCATTAACCCCGGTGAGGTGTGCGGAAGAGAGAGCGGCGAAACCCACTGTGCCATTGCCGTTTTGAAGGAAACGGGCTGGCGCGTCACCCAATACCGCGCCGACAAAAACGGCTGGCGGGAAGAAACAACGGAGTTTACTTTTTGAAAAACATTTTTCTCTGCGCGATCAGCAACATTGCCAGCGGAAGCTGCAACGAGGATTGCGGTTTTTGCGCCCAGTCGGCCCGCTGGAAAGCCGACATCGAACGGTACAAAGCCAAGCCGATCGAGACGATCGTAAACGAAGCCAAAGCGGCCAAAAACGCCGGAGCGGTGGGGTTTTGTTTGGTCACGGCGGGCAAAGGCGTGACGGATCAAACGCTGGAATTTGTGTGTCAAGCGGCCCGCGCGGTCAACGCCGAAAAGCTGGAACTGAAACTGATCGCCTGTAACGGCACCGCCACGCGGGAACAGTTGCGGGCAATGAAACAGGCGGGCGTTAAAGCCTATAACCACAACCTCGAAACAAGCGAAAAGTTTTACCCCCAAATCTGCACCACGCACGGTTGGAAAGAGCGTTATGAGACCTGCCTAAACGCCAATGCCGAAGGGCTGGATCTGGTCTGCGGCGGCATTTTCGGCTTGGGCGAAAGCGATGCCGATCGGGAGGATTTTTTGCGCTCGGTTAAAAGCCTGAACCCCAAAACCGTGCCGCTGAACTTTTTTATCGCCAATCCCGCACTGCCGATCCAGCAGCCCGTGATGGCGACCGACGAGGCGCTTTTTTGGGTGAGAAGGTCGCGCGAGGTGCTGGGCGAAAAGCGCCGCATTATGCTGGCGGGCGGCAAAGAGCAGGCCTTCGGCGGGCGGCTTATGGAAGCGGTCGAGGCCGGAGCCAACGCGCTGGTGGTGGGCAACTACCTGACCACCACCGGCATGGAGAGCCGCGCGCTGCACGACCAACTCAAAAACGCGGGCTACCAAATAGCCGACCCTAAAAATTGCAAAGGAGAATAAACAATGGTTGAACGATACGCCAGAGAAGAGATGAAAAAACATTGGGATATGAACGCCAAATACGGCGCGTGGCTTGAGGTGGAAAAAGCCGCGACCAAAGCGTGGAACAAACTGGGGCTGATCAGCGACGCCGATTGCGAAAAGATCGTCAAAAACGCGGCCTTTAACATTGACCGGATCGACGAAATCGAGCGCACGACCAAACACGATGTGATCGCCTTTTTGACCAGCGTGGCCGAAAGCTTGGGCGAAGAGAGCCGCTGGGTGCACTACGGCATGACCAGTTCCGACACGATCGACACCGCCGTGGCGCTGCAAATGCGCGACAGTCTCGACATTATCATCGCCGATGTGAAGATGCTGATGGAATCGGTCAAAACCCGCGCCAACGAACACAAAAAAACCCTGATGGTGGGCCGAAGCCACGGCATCCACGGCGAGCCGATCACCTTCGGTTTGGTGCTGGCGGTGTGGTACGACGAGCTTAAGCGCCACCTGACCAATCTGGAGCAGACCCGCGAGGTCATTGCGGTGGGCAAGATCAGTGGGGCGATGGGGAACTTCGCCCATGCGCCGCTGGAACTGGAAGAGCTGACCTGCGAATATCTGGGCCTGCAAGCCGCCCCCGCGTCCAATCAGGTCATTCAACGTGACCGCTACGCCCGGCTGGCCACGGCGCTGGCTTTGCTGGCCAGCAGCATCGAAAAGTTCGCCGTGCAGGTTCGCCACTGGCAGCGCACCGAGGTCTATGAGGCCGAAGAGTACTTCAGCCCCGGCCAAAAGGGCAGCAGCGCCATGCCCCACAAACGCAACCCGGTGCTGACCGAAAACATCACCGGCCTGGCCCGCATGGTGCGCGCCTACGCCACCCCCGCCATGGAAAACGTGGCCCTCTGGCATGAACGCGACATCTCGCATAGCTCCACCGAACGCTTCTGGCTGCCCGACGCGTTTATCACCACCGATTTTATGCTCCACCGCATGAACGGCGTGATCGCTAAACTGGTCGTGTACCCCGAAAACATGATGAAAAACCTCAACCTCACGGGCGGTCTGGTCTTTAGCCAGCGCATTTTGCTGGAACTCCCCAAAGCGGGCCTGAGCCGCGAAGCGGCCTACGCTATTGTGCAGCGCAACGCGATGAAGGTCTGGGAAGGGCTGCAAGCGGGTAAACCGGCGGTGAACGACAAGGGTGAATCGCTCTACCAACAGTACCTGCTGGCCGATCAGGAGCTGGTCGCCGCTATGGGCGAAGCGGCGATCCGCGAATGCTTCAACTACGACTACTACACGCGGAATGTGGACGGGATTTTTAAACGGGTTTTTGGGTGATTTTCCCCCACCGAATTGGATAGAATCAAGCCTTAAAGGAGTCTGCTTTGAAAAAAGATGAAATCCTGAACTTTTTAAAAGCAAACAAAGAGGCGCTCCGCTCGCGCTACGGGGTCGAAAAGCTGGGGCTTTTCGGCTCCTTTTCGCGGAACGAGGCCAACGAAAACAGCGATATCGACATCCTGTTTGAAGTGGGCAACGGCGTAAAGCTCTCGCTTTTTGACTACCTGAAGCTGAGCGCCTATCTGGAAGAGAACCTGCATCAGAAGGTCGATCTGGTGCGGGAAGCCAAGCTCAAAGAGGCGCTAAAACCCTACGTTTACAAAGATATTGTTTATGCCTGAACGCGACTGGCGGCTTTATCTGGCCGACATTGCTCAGGAGTGCAAAAACATCCGCGCCTTCACCCGCGATCTGACTTATGAAACCTTCACCGAAAATCTAGAAAAAGTTTACGCTACCGCCAAAGCCTTTGAAAACATCGGCGAAGCGGTCAAAAAGCTACCCAAAGAAATTACGCAAAACTATCCTGAAATCCCGTGGGTCGAGATTGCCAAAATGCGCGATGTGTTGACCCATCACTATTTTGGTTTGGATGACAAGGTGTTGTGGGATACGCTGGGGGATGAGTTTTCGGTTTTTGAGATGACGATTGAGAGAATGGTGGATGGGCATGCGTAACCTGTAGGGAGGCTGTTTGTCCCCCGCCCCTGCTTCTATCAAGAAGTTTCAGATAGGCTCACTAATTCCATTAGAACTGTCGGAGAACACATGGACGACCGCCCAAACTACTTCGTGAGAACGCTGATATCACTCCTTGTTGTCGCGCTCGCCGTATTGGTTGGCATCAGCTTTGCGTTTGGCCAGCCCCAATACGGAATTACCGGTGGCATCATCACGGTCATACTGATTATTGTTGTCCTCGTGCTATCCGAATCTTTCAATCAACTAAGTATTGGCAAGATACTTAGTCTGACAAAAGAGGTCACAAAGAAGCAAGAAGAGAATGCGACCATAAAGGAAGAAAACAAG
>JBFWML010000025.1:0-32515 GCA_050251635.1 Campylobacterales bacterium
GCCAAAGGGCAGGTCGGCCTCAAGGGCTATCCGTGGGAGCAGCTGGACACCACTGGATGGTTTAAGTCGCTGGCCCACTAACAAACCAAAACGGGGGGCGGATGGAGTTTGACAACAGGATTCAAAGCGAGGCTGTCAATCCGTGCGCGCTCATCTTAAACGAGGGGTGGATCGGGGTTTTAGACCACCAAAGCAACCTGCACTATCTCAAGGGGGGCCGCACGTCGGCCCTTCAAAAATTTAACTCCTCCCTTCCCTACGACCCCTACGCCGCCAACTGTGCCAGTGACGATTCAAATACGCTCTGCTTCTGGCTTGAAAGCAAAAAACGCCATTTTCTACTGACCTACAACGAAGCCAAACGCGGCTATACCAACCCCAGACCGGTTCCGGCCCTGTCCAAGCCCGCCACCGTCAGCGCCTTCTCTCCCGACGGCACGCTGCTGGCTCTGGGGGATGACGAGGGGCATCTTTGGATTATCCACACCCAAAGCGCCAAAGCGCTCTGGCAACTGCCCAAATGCGGCGATGCCATCAGTGCCGTTGCCTTCAACGCCGCCGGAACCCAAGTGGCCTACGCCAGCTTTATGCGGGATGTGACCCTTTACGATCTCAATACCGATCAGAGTCTCAGGCGCTTCTCCTACAGCAAAGATCACCCGGTGATCGCTCTGCGCTTTTTGCACACCCAGGCCAAACTGCTTTTGGGCACCCGCAACAACGAACTGGCGCTTTACGAGATGGACAACAAACGCAGCCGATCGCTTCCGACGCGGCTTGGGGACTGGCCGGTCCGGATATGGGTCGATCCAAAAGACGGCTTCGCGCTGGCGGGCGATCGGGCCGGAAATCTCTATCTGATCGCGCTGGATGAGCGTCAGGGGGATGCGGTTCATCTGCACGATTTTGGAGCGCCTATCGTCGATATCCGCGCCCAGGGTGGCACCATCACGGTGCTCGATCGCAAAGGACGGCTCTTTCAGCTCAATCACAACGCCCACGTCGATCGGCTCGATAGGCTGATTGAGCAAAAGGATGCTGCCGGCGCGATCGTTTTGGGCAGAAGCTATCCGCCGCTGCGCCACACCCAAAACTACGGCCGCATCAAAAAACTCTTTGACGAAACCGCCAAGGAAGCGGTCGCCGCCATCGCCAAACACAACCTGACCAAAGCCGAAGCCCTGCTGGCCCCCTACGCACAGGAACCGCGCTTTAGCCAGCCCATCGGCGCGCTGGGAACCTTTACGCCGAAAATCCGCGCCTTCAGTGAAGCGATCGAGCAGGGACGCACCGATCAAGCCTATGCCATGGTGACCACCAACGGCTTTTACAAACGGCTTGAGGCCTACGGACAACTGGAGCAGAAGTTCTCCGTTCAGTTCCGGGCGGCCGCCCTGCTGCTTACGGGCAAGCGGCCCGACATGATCGGCGCAAAACGGGCGGTGGAGGCCTTTAGCAAAATCCCCGCCAAATCGAAGATATTGCAAACCCTCTTTGAGTATCCCCATCTCTTTAAAACGGCGGAGGATATTCTTAAAAAACGGGATTTTGAGGCCTTTAAACGGCTGAGCGAAAAGTACCCCATTCTCAAAGAGGCACCCTTTTACAGCCGCTACGAAGAGGAGGCCGAAGCGCAGATTGCGCTCTTTGAAGCCGCCTACGACGCCTCAAAGCCCGTCGAAGCGCTTCAGCACAGCGAAAATATCGTCCGGCTTTTTGCGCCCTTTGCCCACAAAATCGAGTCGCGGGTCAAATCGGCGCAGGTGCAGCAAGCTTTTGAATCGGCCTGGCGGGAGCGAAACCATCTGACCGCCCTTTCTTACACCCAGCGCCATCCCGAACTGTGCGCCCATGAACACTATATTCCCCTGATGCGCTTTTTCAGCCACCGGCTTTCAGTAGCGGCGGAACACGCCTTTGCGCTGCAGTTTGACGCCATGCACGCCATTTTAGGCCCCCTGATGAAAAACCGCTACTACAAAGAACGCGCGCTGATCGTCTATCAGGCCTACTACCTTGAGGAGCTTAGTCGCATTGGCGCGACACTGCCCAAAACGGAGTGGCCGGCGGTGCTAAAACGGTTTGTGGAGCGCTTTGGCAATCCGGCGCTGCTGGGTGCGCTGTGCGTGCGTTTTGGCCAACAGGAGGCGCTCTCGCAAGCGCTGGTTTATCAGGAGAAGGGGTTTGCCCAGCGCCCGCTCATCACCTCTTTAATGGCGGCGGGGTTCTAGGTTGTTGAGCTTAAGGGCCAGAGCGACTTCGCTGACATTGGCGCGCAAGTCCCGCGCAATCTCTTCGGGACTGTAGCCGGCATTGTGTAGCGATATGACGCGCGAAGCATCCAAGGATGCGGTGCCGGGAACGCTCAAAAACTCCGTGATGCGCTCTTCGAGCCGATCGAGGCGCATATTCTGCGTGTCGCGCTCGATCGCTTCGGTTTGAAGCGCCTCCTGCAACCGCCGTACGCTCTGGGCGATCGCCTCGGCGCTTTGACGCTTCAGATCGTTTTCCAGTGCCGCAAGCGCTTCGTTCTGGTGGTTTTTGAGACGGCTTTCAAATTTAAACAGCTCCCGGTTGAGCGCTTCGATGCCCGCCTCATAGGTTTTAAGACGGCGGGTAAAGACGCTGTCACGGTAGGCCAAAAAAATAATCAAAAGCAGCACCGCGCCGCACAGCAGCAAAAAAAGCAGCAATGTTTCGCTCATTGGCCCGCCCCTTTCATCTGCCGGATCATCACCCGTTCGCGGGAGGCGACATAGGTATCCCACGCTTTCTGATCCCGTTCGTGCAACACCGCTAACTCCGCCACTCTCGGCTCCTTGGCAATAAAATAAAGCGGGATCTCCCGCCGGGGAAAGACGGGCATCGCCATACGGCCGTAGTAACGCCGGCCGGGGATTAAAATGTCCTTTTCCAGCAGGAAATGGGAGTAGTTAAGCCCCTCTACGCGGCCTTGGCTGCTCAGCGGCACGCGCTCCTTTTGCTTGCCGGAGATCAGCTCGGTGAGCTCATCGACCTTGCGGTGCAGATCGGCCAAAATGGTCAAAACGACCGGATCGCTCTCCTTGGTTTCACCCCGGGCGCGGGCAATCTTGAGCCACTGGCCCAGCGGATCGTCGTCGCTTTCGGACATCTTTTCGAATTCGAGCTTGAAGGCGGATTCGTTCTCCTCCTCGGCGGAAAAGAACAGTTCCAAGGGTGCCGCGATCCAGCGCAAAGAGTTCTCTAGAGTTTCCATAGCGCATCCATCACGATAAAGGCAAAAAAGATCATGCCCAGCCAGCCGTTGACGGTAAAAAAGGCGCGGTTGATATGCTCCATCCCCTGCGCGGCGATTTTATGTTCCGCCACCAGCATCCCGCCGCAGATAATCGCGCCGATCCACGCCCAGCCGCCCAGTTCCGCCAGCACGCAGAAAAAGAGCCAGAACAGAAGCGCCAATACGTGAAAAACCCGCGCGATCACCAGCGTATGATCCACACCGAAACGGGCCGGGATGGAAAACAGTCCCATCTTCGCGTCAAACTCCCGATCCTGAAGCGCATAGAGCAGGTCAAACCCCGCCACCCAAAAGGTCACGCCCAAAGAAAGCATCACCGACCATAGAGGAATTTCGCCCAAGACCGCCACAGCCCCCGCAATCGGCGCCAGCCCCAGCGCCAGCCCCAAAAACAGATGGGCCGCCCAGCTAAAGCGCTTTATCAGCGAATAGGCGGCCATCACCGCCAAAAAGGGAAAGGAGAGCGCAAAGGCCAAATCGTTGATAAAAAAGCTCACCGCCACAAAGAGCGCCGCATTGGCCAGCACAAAAAGCAGCATCACCTTAGTGCTCAACCGCCCGTCCACGCTCGGGCGCGAAGCGGTGCGCGGATTCATGGCGTCATAACGGCGATCGACGAGGCGGTTAAACCCCATGGCGAAGTTACGCGCGCTCACCGCCGCAAGCAGGCCCAAAAAAAGCAGGCCGAAACCAAACCAACCCTGCGCGGCGACCACCATCGCGGAAAAGATAAACGGAAGGGAAAAAAGGGTGTGTTCAAACACCACCAATTCACTAAAATCGCGGATTTTTTGCTTGATGTTCATCGAACCATCTTAACACAGCGTCGTTTATAATCAGCGGATGAAAACCGTCGCCATCATTGGCCCGACCGCCTCGGGCAAAACCGATATCGCCCACGCCCTCGCCCGAAAAACCGGCGCGGCGGTTCTCTCTTGCGACTCCCTTTCGGTGTTTCAAACGATCGATATCGCCTCGGCCAAACCCTCCCCGAAAGAGCGTGCCGGGATAGACTATTTCGGCATTGACTGCGTGGCTCCCTGCGGACGTTTCGGCGCGGATGAATTTATCGAGGTTTTTAAAGAGGCCAAACGTTTTTGCCAAGAGAAGAAACGGCCCTTGATTATCGCGGGGGGAACGGGGTTTTACCTCAAAATGCTCACCAACGGACTCTCGGCCATCCCCCCGATTGCGCCCGATGTGGCTGCCGAGGTCGATCGGCTGCTGGAAAATCCGGTCTTGGCCCACCAAAAGCTTCTGCAAATCGATCCCGTTTACGGTTCCAGAATCGACCCGAACGATCGCTACCGGATTGAAAAGGGGCTTTTGATTGCCCTTGCCGGGGAGGAAACGCCGACCGGCTGGTTTGCCAAAAATCCGCCCAAGCCGCTTTTAGAAAGTGTTGCCGTCTTTGAGGTTTCATGGCCCACAGAGGCTCTCAGGGGGCGTATCGCGCAAAGAACGCGCCATATGCTTGATGCGGGCCTCATCGACGAAGTGGCGCGGCTGGAGGCTTGCTGCCCCAGAAATGCGCAGGCGATGCGCTCGATCGGCATTGCGGAAGTGCTGGACTATTTCGACGGCAAAACCGGGCGCAAGTCGCTCGAAACGCTTATCAGCACCCACACCGCCCAGCTGGCTAAGCGCCAGCGCACCTTTAACCGCGGGCAGTTTGACACGCTCGTCTCCCTCGGCGGCGCAGAGATTCTTGACCGCGCTCAACCCCTTTTGTTCTAAACACCTGCTATACTCGGCCAATTTTGCAAGGAGTCTTTTATGAAAAAAACCCAAACCAGCCTGATTGAACTGCTTGAAAGCCCCAAGGAAGTCGATCGCCTCAACCGCGAACTCATCGCGTTGATTGACGAGTCGGGCGTACCGGAAAATAGCGAAGCCAACGCGCTCTTGGCACGGGAGATGGCCAACCGGATCAGCCGCCGGATTCATGAGCTAACGGGGATTCAAAAGGTGATCGGCGTGGAGCTGGAGTTTATCGCCGGATCGCCCAAAATCCGGTTTTTTGAGATGGCCGGAGGGTGCGCCAGCTGCTAAAGCGCCGCCTTCTGCCGGCACAAATCCATCCAGACGTCCTCCTGCAGCGGCAAATCGGCGCAACGCTTAAAAACCGCCGCAGCCAGTTCGGGGCGGGCGTCTGACTGTAACAGCTCGCCCAAGGCAAACAGAACGCGGGCGCGCACGGCGGGTTCAAGGTCGTTTTGCAGCAGGGTTTGCAGAACCAAAATCCCCTCCTCCTTGCGCCCCAGGCGACCGGCGGCATCGGCGAAATCCAGCTCCGATTCGGGCGTAAAGGTTCTCACCGACAAAATGCGGTGACGGTTCACCAGCTTTTTGGCGAAATCGTACTGCATCTGCGTATCCCCAAGCCGCTTGGACAGCTCGATCATGGCCGCATAGACATCCATATTTCTAGGGTCTTTGGGGAAACGGTAGTCCACTTGCGCGGCCAGCTCGCGCATACGCTCGGGGTTTTCCCTTAGACGATGATAGACGCCAAAGAGCTGATAAAAGCGATCGGCCTCAACGGGCTGGCGCAGTGCGCGCTGCATCATCAAAAACCGCTCGGCGGCATCGATATAGCGGGGATAGTCGGCCATATCGTGCAAGACGTCCATGCGGCGCTCCAGCCACACAATCCCCTGCGCCTTTGAGGTTCGCTTCAGGTTGCTGTCGGCAATCTCAAGGGCCAGCCCATAGGCACGCTCTTGATGGGCGCAACGATACAAAGTCTCGTCGCTGCGCAGACTCAAGCCAATACCGCGCTCCCCAATCAACGCAACCGCATCGGCGCAGGCCTCGCGGATCAAGAAAGAGTCGAGCAGCGTGCGCTCCATCTGGCGGATCTGCTGGCGGTAGTCGTAAAAGAGCGACTCATCCAGACCGTCCAGCGCAGGCAGCAAGGCCTTCACCTCGGCATAGCGGCCCAACTGCAGCAGCAGCTTCGCCTTCTCGTAAAGCGCCCGGCTGGCCGCCTCGTCGTCGGGATAGCGCTCTAAAATCCGATCAAAATGGGCCAGATTCTCTTCGGCGGTTTCATGGCCCAAGTCAAAGCGCAGCAGATCGAACTCCTTTTCGACCACCGCCTTTTGGGCGCTAAAGGGATACTCCTTCAGATAACGCCTGTAGGTTTCGACCGCCTTTTGTTTAAACCCGCCCAACCGCTGCCAGCGGGCCAGTTCCAGCAGCGCCTTTTCGTATTCTGGGGTTCCCGTCTCTACTTTGGGCAGAAGAATCTCGCCCAGCTGCGCGGCGGGGGCAAACACCTTCTGTTCCGCCATCATCTCCAAAAGCTGGCGGCTGCGGGTGATGTTCTGCAAAAAAAACTCCGGGTGACCCTGAAGAATCTTGCCGTACAGCTCTGTCGCCTTGAGCAGCTTGTCCTCCTTAATGGCCAGCTCCGCCAACCGGGAGGCGGCCATGGAGGCGGCCGGAACGTCGGTGCTGTTAAAAAGCACCTTTTCATAGCTTGCCGTCGCCTCGCCCACCCGCCCTTCGGTGGCAAAGCGATCGCCGCGGTAAACCTCGGCCAGATCGGCAAAGCGGTTGCCGGGATACTCGCGAATCAGGGTGTTGTAGTAGTGCAGCGCATCAGAACTGCGGCCGATCGCCATGAGATTGTTGGCCAAAATCAGCATGATCTCGGGCAGCTCATGGTGCACGGTATAGGCCCTCACCCACGGTTCGGCTATCTCGATCAGCTCCGTTTCGCTTTCGCCGAGCCGGTCAAGCACCTTGACTTTCAAGGCCAGCATCTCGGGCAAGAAAAGATTGCGCCCCTTGCCCGCTTCCAGCGTGCGGTTAATCAGCCGCAAGGTTTCGGGTAAATTGCCCGCTTCGTAGGCGGCATTAACCTGCGCATACTCCTGACCCTCATCCCGGGCTGACCGGTTCATCACCGGCGCTCCGGTTAAATCCAGCGGACCCACCGCCGGCGGATCGAAGTCGGGCAGCTCGATGGGAAAACCCAGCCCCCTCGCCTCTTCGCCCGAAAGAACCGGGGGCGTTTTTTCATAGCCGACCACCAGCCACCGTTTGGCCTTGCGGTTTAAATCCGCCGGAACCAGCGGGGTTTTGGCCAGGGTTGCGCTCTCCATTGGGTAAACCCGGGCTTTTTTCAAAAAACGCATTTTGACGCCGAAGCGGTTTTCCTGCAAAAGCGGCGTAATCTCAAAAAAACCGTTTTTATCCGCCTTGGGCCGGATGGCCGGCACACGATCGAACGTACAGTCAAGCTCACCCTTTTGGTGTAGCGAAGGGGGGGTGAGGATACAGTTAAAGGGGGTGGATTCTTCGAGGGTGATAAAGACAAAGGGCTCTTTGCCCTCCACGCCGACCGATTGCAAAATCTCTAAAGGCCACAAAAGCGGTGCGGAAAGAAACAGCAGCGCGAGTGTTTTAATCAGTTGTTTGTTGCTACCCATGCCCATTGAAAGCAACCCCTGTTCCCACAGGGGTTGCCAAAGGTTAGAAACTGCTTGAGGCGACAAAGCCTTCAAGCAGGCCAAGCAGCGTTTCGATACCCAAAAAGGAGAAGGTCACCGCCGTTGCGGCAATGCCCAAAATCACCTTCAGGGGAACGGTGCCGTTTTGATAGTAAACCGTCCCGTCGTTTTCCGCCGGATCGCGCAGGAACATATAGATAATCAGCTTCAGGTAGTAGTACACCGCGATGGCGCTGTTGGCCAGCATGATCAAGGCAAGACCCAGGTGATCGCTGGTGATCGCCGCGCTGATGAGATACAGCTTGCCCCAAAAGAGCGCAAAGGGCGGAATGCCCGCCAAGGAGAGCATAAAGATCGCCATAATCAGCGCGCCCACGGGGCTAAGATGCACCATGCCCGCAAACTTGGTATAGGGGTGATCGTAACGGATATCCCACACCTTGCTCGGATGGCGGGAAACCCACAGCATCGCAAAGGCGCCGACGTTGGTGAACAAAAAGAGCGTCCAGTACAAAAACAGGCCCGTATGCGCCTGTGTGGTGCCCATCACGATCGCGGTCATCACAAAACCGGCGTGGCTGACGGAGCTGTAGGCCAGCATCCGTTTAACGCCGTCTTGAACGAGCGCGAGGACGTTGCCGATCGTCATCGTGGCCACGGCGGCGATCCACAGCAGCCAATAGACAATTTGATCGGGGCTATGGGCCAGGAAGTCAAAGAGCCGCAGCGCCACCACGAAACCGGCGATTTTGGGCACGATCGACATATAGCCCGCCAGCGGCGCGCTGGCTCCTTCGTACACGTCGGGGGTCCATGTATGAAAGGGCACAATGGAGAGCTTAAACCCAAGACCCGCCAAAATAAAGGCGCTGGCCACCAGCACCAAAGAGAGGTTTTCAAACCCGCTGGCCACCAGCACCTGTTCGATGCGGCTGATTTCGACGCTGCCGGTAATGGCGTAAAGCAGCATGGCGCCAAAGGCGATCAAGGCTGCGGCCAAACCGCCCATGGTGAAGTACTTAATGGCCGCTTCGAGCGATTTGTCGCGGCGGTGCATGGCGATGAGCGTATAAAGCGCAAGGGAACCGGTTTCAAGACCGATGAAGATCATAATCAGGTTGTCGGAGGAGACCATAAAGGCAAAACCGGCCACCATAAACAAAAAGAGCGCGTAAAACTCGGCAAACTTAAACTCCATAAACCGCACGCCGGTCATGGCCAGCGGGATAAAGAGCAGCGATGCGCCGATGATGATCGTCTGGGAAGCCAGCGCGATACCGTCAACGAGCATCATGTCGAAAAAGCCGCTCCCCACCGCGCCGCCGCTTAAGAGCAGCGCCAGCGAAACCGCCAGCGTCATCATCGACACCGTGACGTAAAAACCGCGGTCAAGGCGTTGAAACAGATCGATAATCAATAAAAACATACCGCCCGCAACCAATGCCAGCATGGGCATCAGCGCCGCGAGATTGAGGGTTTCGAAGGTCAGTTCAGTAGCCATTAGCGAACCCCCTGCAGTTGATAGGTGTTGTACTCATAGAGCTTGTCTTTAGTCTCCGGCGTCAACGCCTTGGTAAACATCAGATTCACAAGGTTTTTGGCGCTGGTATCAATGGGGCCGAGCACCGGCTTGGGATAAACCCCCAGCCAAACGACGATCGCCACCAGCGGAATTAGTGCCGCCAGCTCGCGGGGCAGCAGGTCTTTAAGCCCCCTGTTGGCCTCCACGGTGATAGGACCGTAGAAGGTTTTGCGGAAAAGATTGAGCATATAGACCGCGCCGAGAATAATCGAGGTGCCCGCAATCAGCGTAATCACGGGGCTGACCTTATAAAAGCCCAGGAGCGAAAGGAACTCGCCCACAAAACCCATGGTCAGCGGCAAGCCCGCCGAAGCCATCGCCATAAACATAAAGATACCCGCATACACCGGCATCACCGACGCAATGCCGCCGAACTCGCTCATGTACTTCGTATGGCGGCGATCGTAAATCACCCCCACCAGCATAAAGAGCGCGCCGGAGATAATCCCGTGGCTGAGCATAAAGAAGACCGAACCGCCGATACCCTCGGCGTTAAGGGCAAAAGTACCGATGATAATCACACCCATGTGGCTAATGGAGCTGTAGGCGATGACCTGCTTGATATCCTTTTGCGCAAAGGCGACCATGGCGGCATACACCACCATGATGGTGCCGATAATCGCCAGCGGGACCATAAAATAAACCGACGCATCGGGAAACAGCGGCAGGCTAAAGCGCACAAAACCGTAGGTGCCCATTTTCAAAAGCACCGCCGCCAGCAACACCGAACCGACGGTGGGCGCCTGGCCGTGGGCATAGGGCAGCCAGGTGTGGAAAGGGAACATCGGCACCTTGACGGCAAAGCCGATCCCCATGGCCACAAAGAGCCACAACTGCAAGTCAAAGGGCATCTGCAACAGGTGCCAATCCATAATGCTAAAGCTCCACGTACCGGTGGCCTGATAGAAAATCCACGCCACATACAAAATACCCAGCAGCAAAAGAAGCGATCCGGTAAAGGTGTAGATAAAGAACTTCACCGCCGCATAGATGCGGTTACCGCTGCCCCACGCGCCGATAATGTAGAGCATGGGGGCCAGGGAAAATTCCCAGAAGAAGTAGAACAAAATCGCATCCAGCGCCACAAAGACGCCAACCATGGTGGTTTCAAGTACCAAAATGGCGGCCATCAGGTTCTTGAGGTTGTGGTTTTCCGACAGACCGATAAGCGCAATCAGGGTCATAAAGGTGCTCAAGACCACCAAAAAGAGCGAAAAGCCGTCCACGCCCACATGGTAGTGGATGCCCAGCGCGTCGATAATCGCTACGCGCTCGACAAACTGCATATTGGGGTTGAAACTGTCAAAAAGCAGCCACAGCACCAGCGACACCGCAAACTCGACCCCCGCTACGGTAATGGCGTAGGTTCGGATACTCTCTTTGGTGATCACAAAGCCAAAGAGCGCAGCGAGCAGCGGAAAGAAAACGAGAAACGAGAGAATGTAGTCCATTTACGCTCCTTGAGTGATCAGCAGGCCAAGACCGGCCAGCATCAACAAAATAACCAGACCCGCCACCATCCAGCGCAGCATGTACGACAGGCTGCCGGTGTGCATGGCACGGCACTTTTCGCCCGAACCGTAAACAATCCGCGCAATCAAATCCACGGTGAAGTCCACCACTTTAAGATCGAGCTTCTGCCACGCGAAGGCGCTCAGTTTTTCGTAGGGGGCAATAATCGCCTTTTTATAAAGGGCCGGAATGTACCACTCGTTGGAGAGGAACTTAAAGATAAAGCGGTTTTCCCAAGCCGGGCTAAAGCCGCCGCGGGAATATTTAAAGACCGCGAAGGCGATGCTGGAAATGACCAGCGCCAAGGTCAGCGCGATCAACGCATAGACCGTGCCGTGATCGACATCGGGCAGACCCACGGGCATCAGGCGGGAGACCAGCTCGCGGTAGCTGTGCTCAAAAAAACCGGCAACCACGGCTAGAATGGCCAGAGGCGCCATGGCCGCCAGCATAAAGCCCGGCGCTTCGTGGGGGTGATGGTGGTGGTGATCGTAGTTTTCCTGTTTGCCGAAAAACACCATCATGACGACGCGGAAGCTGTAAAAGGCCGTCATCATCGCGGTCACCAAAAGTACCAGCCAGATAATCATAAAGCCGTCTCCGAAGGCCACTTCGAGAATCTTGTCCTTGGAGAAGAAGCCCGCAAAGGGCCAGATGCCCGCCAGCGCCACCGAAGCCAGCGTCATCATGATCGCCGTGCCCTTCATCGCACCGTAGAGCTTGCCCATCTTTTTGATGTTCAGTTCGTCGTGCATGGCGTGCATCACGTTACCCGCACCCAAGAACAGCAGCGCCTTAAAGAAGGCGTGGGTCATCAGGTGAAACAGCGCAATCCAGTAGTACCCCAGACCCGCCGCGACAAACATATAACCCAGCTGCGAAAGGGTCGAGTAGGCGATGATGCGCTTAAGATCGGTGTTGACCAGCGCCATTGACGCGGCAAAGAAGGCGACAAAGGCACCGAGGCAGGCGACAAACATGCCCACTTCCGTCACCGCGCTATAAAGCTCGTTGGCGCGCACCAGCAGGTAAACCCCGGCGGTGACCATGGTGGCCGCGTGAATGAGCGCCGAAACGGGGGTCGGGCCTTCCATTGCGTTGGCCAGCCACGTATGCAGCGGGAACTGGGCCGATTTACCCATGGCGCCCACAAAGAGCAAAATCGCCGCCCAAGTCAGCACAGTCGTGTTGATCATGCCGAGGCTGGCAAATACCTCTTCGTAGCGCAGGCTGCCCACCTGCCAGTAGATCAAGAAGATACCGATTAGCATCCCCAAGTCGGCCACGCGGTTCATAATAAACGCTTCGTTGGCCGCCCAGGAGGCAAAGGGTTTGTGGTACCAAAAGCCGATCAGCAGGTAAGAGCAGAGGCCCACACCCTCCCAGCCGATAAACAGACCCAGGAAGTTGTCGCTCATCACCAGCACCATCATCGAGAACACAAAGGCGCTCAGGTAGGAAAAGAAGCGGTTAAACCCCTTGTCCTCCGCCATATAGCCGATCGAATAGAGATGCACCAAGGACGACACGATGGTCACCACCGTCATCATCACCACGCTGATGGGGTCCACCACAAAGCCGAAGGCTAAGTTCAGATGGCCGGCGTTAATCCAGTCAAAAAGCGTTACCCGCACCGCGTCGTGGCCGCTGCCCACATAAAGCAGCAGCAGCAGCGAAGCGGCCAAGGATAAAAACAGCAGCGCCGTCGGCACAATGGCCGCGATCATCGCCTTTTCACGGTTGCCGTACAAAAGCCCCGCAAACAAAGAACCCGCCAGCGGCGAGAAGAGCGCGATCAGCAGCAGCGCTTCGGGGTTGGGGCCGCGAAACATCGTGACCACAAAAAGGGCGACCAAAGCAAGGAGGACGCCGGAAACGATCAGTACATTTTTTTGCATTTGACCTCCTTACCCGTGCATATTTTTAATGGTGTTGAGATCCAAGGATCCCTTGCGCTTGTACATCAAAATCAAAAGACCCAGACCCACCGCCACTTCGCTTGCCGCGACGGCAATCACAAAGAAGGCAAAAATCTGCCCGGTCAGATCGCCCAGATAATAAGAGGCCGCCACCAGACCGATATTGACGCTGTTAAGGGCAATCTCGGTGGCAAAGAACAGCATCAGCAGGTTTTGGCGGCGCATAATGCCCACCATGCCAATCACGAACAAAAGGGCCGAAAGCGCCAAATAGTGCGTCAGGGTAATCATTGTTGAGTCTCCTCTTTGGCGTATTCCATCTTTTTGCTGGCCAGCACAATCCCCGCAATCATGGCGGTTAGAAGCAGCAGACCCGCCAGTTCGAAGGGAATGAGATACTTCGTAAAGAGCAGCATCCCCATATCTTTGGTGTTGCCGTAATCAGGATTGATCGGCGCATCGGCCACCGCGTAGCCGCCGACGATCGGCGCCGCCACCATCAAAACGACAATGACCGCCACCAGAACGCTGAGGATAAAGACGGTGTTCTGGCCTTTGATCTTCTCATCGAGCGGTTTGGCCGAGTCGAAGAACATCATCCCGAAGGCGTACAGCGCCATCACCGCGCCGGTGTAAACCACAATCTGCACCACGCCCATAAAGTCCGCATCCAGCAAAAAGAAGAAGGCGGAGATAAAGATCATGCCCGCCGCCAGCGCGCTAAAGGCGTAAACCGGCTGGCGCGTGGTGACCGTGATCGTAAACATGGCGATGGTCAACGCCGCAAAAACGTAAAAGGCGATAATTTCGATCATCCGTTCTCCTTAATATGCCAGCGGGGTTTTTTTGACCGCCGCATCCGCGTTGGGGCTGAGCGCGCCGTAGCCTTCGTACTCCTTTTGGAGCTTGAGGGCGTCGATCGGGGTCAACATATCGTTCTTGGGACTAAAGTGCGCGCGCTGTTCGCTGGCGTTTTCAAAACGCTGGCCGTGCACGATCGCCAGTTCGGGGCACACCTCGGCGCAGTAGCCGCAGTAGATGCAGCGGCCGAAGTTGATGGTGTATTCGCTCACCTTCTTGCGGCCGTCTTCGCCGATCGAGGTATCCATGCGGATGCACTTGGCGATACAGATCTTCTCGCACAATCCGCAGCCGATGCAGCGTTCGTTGCCGCTTTCTAAAAGGCGCAGCAGCTCATGAATGGCGCGGTAGCGAGCCGAAAGGGGCAGTCGCTCCATGGGGTACACCGTGGTGTGGGTGGGGTCTTTGACCATCACCTTAAACACCGCCGCCAGACCTTTGATCAGCTCCAGACTGATCGAACGGCGTATGACCTGTTTAAACTGCGCCCAGCCGCTTTTGGGGTAGGGTTCTGCGCCGATAACAACATAGTTCTGTTTTTTGTTTTCCATAACCCTCTTCCTTACAGCAAAATCACAATGCCGGTGATCAAAATGTTAATCACCGCCAACGGCATCAGCACCTTCCAGCACAGCCACATGAGCTGATCGGGACGGATATGGGGCCACGCGCCGCGCACCCAGATAAACAGGAAGATAAAAAACGCGACCTTGAGGATAATGGCCAACGCGCCGGGAATGGGGCCCAGATCGTTAAAGCCGCCCAGAAAAATCAGCGCCATCAAAAAGGCGATGGTAAACATATTGGCATATTCGCCGATGGCAAACAGACCCCAGTGCATACCGGAGTATTCGGTACCGTAGCCGTTAACAACCTCCGCCTCGTGCTCAAGCAGGTCAAAGGGGGTCCGGTTGGTCTCGGCGTAGCCGGCCATCAAAAAGAGAATAAACGCCAAGGGCTGCTGCCAGATAAGCCAACTGCCGATACCGTCCGCCTGATAGTCGTTCAGGGTAATCAGCGACAATGAGCCCACCAGCATAATGGGCGCAAGCAGCGCCAAACCGCTCACCACTTCGTAGCTCAAAAGCTGAATGACCGTCCGCGCGCCGCCGAGCATCGAATATTTGTTAACCGATGCAATCCCGGCAAACAGCGGGCCGTACAGTCCCGCCGCCATCACCCCCATCACAAAGAGCACCGCGACGTTGATGTCGGCGATGATGGGGTTGATTGTGCGGCCAAAAAGCTCAAAGGGCGGCAGGAAGGGAACCGCCGCCATGGCGATAAAGGCCGTTGCCGCCGTGATGACCGGGGCGATAAAAAAGACCGGCTTGATCGCGTGGCGGGGGATAATGTTCTCTTTGGTGAACATCTTAATGCCGTCGGCCAGAATCTGCATCAGGCCGAAGGGGCCCACGTGCATGGGGCCCTTACGGCGCTGAATATAGGCCAGCACCTTCCGCTCGATATAGGTGGTAAATCCCGCCAGGGCGGAAAACACCAAGACGACCACCAGCGACTTGATCATCGTCTCTACAATATAAAAGGTCAGATCGCTCACGTTTTACCCCTTTGAGATAGTTGCTTCGGCGAAGCGGTAGTCTTCGGGCCCGAAAAGATTGGTATCGTTGTCGAAATCGGGCGCAAGGGCAAATTCGCCCTCCAGCCAAGGCTCTTTTTTCACAGTCAGCATGCGTTCGCCCCGCACGGTTTTAACCCGCACGGTTTCGCCCTCGCCCAAGCCCTGCGCCGTCATAAAGGCATCGGAGGCCAGCAGCGCCGCCTTGTCTGCGGTGACGGGGGATTTGGCGGTAAAGGGGTTGAACTGATCGATCGGATTGGCGCGGTAAACCACGCACTTTTTCAGCGCGGGCGTTGCGCCGATCGGCTCGATCGCATCCGAGGCCGCCGCCGTCCGGGCTTCGAGCAGATAACCGCGCCGCTCTTCGCCGCTTGCGTCGAAACGGTTTTCCAGCGCGTCGAAGGCGATCTTTTTAAACCCTTTGCCAACCGGCAGTTCGGCGGTAAAGTCGATCGTATGGCGAACCGTCACGCCCAGCGCGTTCGCCAGCTCACCCAGCGTGTAACCGCCGTAGGGCAAGGCGGCATTGAGAGGCACGACCCGCTTATCAAGGCCGGTCACCGTGCCCTCCTGCTGATTCATGGCGGGCATATCCAGCGCGTTTTCGCCCTGCGCGCCCAGCGCCGTCAGCTCGAAGTCGCCCTTAACGTTGTAGCCGACGGTAAACCCTTCGGCCCTGTCGTCGAGATCGCAGATGAGCGAAACGCCCAGCGTGTTGACCTTTTCGGGCACCATGAGCACCTCAAAGGCGGAGCTGCGCTCCAAAAGGCCCAAGAGCCGCGCGATATTTTCGGCGCGGGGGTGGGTAAAGAGGTCGGCCCCGGCGATCAGCGTAAAACGCTCTTTTTTCGCCAGCAGCTTCTCGATCGCCTCGCGGGTATCGGCGCTAAAATAGGCGCCGAACTCTTCGCACAGGCGGCTGGTTTTAACCTCGATCTGCTTGGGTACTTTTTTAACGATCTTCTCTTCGGTGCCGTCCTCTTTGGTCACCGTTTCGGTCACGCTCTCTTCGATTGTCTGCAGTTGGCAGACCTTAAAGCCTTCGATGTAATCGCGCACCGCCTTGGGCAGTTTTTCGTGATCGGCGAAGCGATCGAGCAGCCAGTAGAGCACCGCCTCTTCGCGGCCCGCGTCATGGCGCACGCCCAGCACGTTTTTGTGCATCGTCTCCACCTGCGTATCACCCGCCGGGTGGAACACGATCGCCGCGCCTTTGTTGACGTTGGCGATATTGGCCACCCCAAAACGCACCACGGGGTTGTCGGTGCTCAGGCGGGTGCCGAGCACGACGGCGAAATCGCTGCTATGCAGGCCCGGTTTGGAGCCTTTATACAGCGAGCTGCCCGAAGTCTGGCTAAAGGCGGCCATAAACTTCCCGAATGCCCGCGCTTCGGGGTTGACCAGCTTCACGCCCAGCTTCTCTTTGAGCCGCTGAAGCATCAGCGCCTCTTCGTTGGTAATCTGACTACTAAAGGCGATCGTTCCGGCTTTTTTGATGGCCGCCACGGCGCGTTCGAAGGCGATCGAATCGCGTTTTGCGCCGTTGTTGGCGTAGTCGTACCCGAAACGGCCCGCGCCGCAGAGGGTTTGGAAGTGAAAGTCGTTTTTGACGCGGTAAATGGTGGGCACCGGATTGTCAATGCTCGCGTGTTTGACCTCGTACCACAGATGGCAGGCGCTGGAGCAGTGGGCGCAGGAGGACGGAACCATCGTCAGCTCCCACGCGTTGGAGGCGTACTGGAAGTGGGTGAAAACGAGCGCGCCCGTGGGGCAGACCGCCGCGCATTCGCCGCAGTCGGTGCACTTGTCGTCGTTTTTGCCGATCAGCGACTTATTCATCTTGTTCCAGATGGTATAGGCGTCTTTGGGCATGGTCTCTTTGTAGCCCTCGGGCAGCGGATCGCCGCCGCGGGGCACGGTGGAAAGCGCGTTGTCGCCGGTCATATCTTTGCAGACGGTGACGCAGCGTTCGCACACGATACAAAGCGCCGGATCGTATTTGGTGCGGCCCCAGTCTTTGGGCTGGCGCTCGCAATCCTTGATGGCGTACTCCTGCGAATCGATCCGCTGGAACATCGTATTGTCCTGCAGTTCGCACTCGCCGGATTTGTCGCACACGCCGCATTGCAGCGGGTGGTTGATGTCGTACACCTGCATAATCGCTTTGCGCTCGGCCAGAATCTCTTCATTGACCGTGGTGACCACCATGCCCTCTTTGGCTTTGGCGTTGCACGAATAGGCCCGTTTGCCGTCGGCGTCCACCAGACACAGCCGGCACGCCAGCGTAGGCGAGCAGCGCGTCAGGTAGCAGATAGCCGGAATATAGATGCCGTTGGCCCGCGCAATATTGAGAAGGGTCTCCCCCTCCTGCGCGCGGATGCTTTTCCCGTCTATCGTGATGGTAATTTCGTTCATTCCCCGGTCCCCTTCGGCTGGATCTTTACAGTTTCGTAACGGTAGCCGATGGCCCCTTGTATCACGGGGGGCAGATCAAAGGTCTCCAGCCGTGCGACTGTTCCTTTTAAATCCTTATCCAGCACGAAACGGCGGGTGATTTTGCCGCTTTTTAGGGCAATCTCAACCCGCGCCTCCGGCTCGATCCGCGCGGCGGCCGCAAACTGGGCCGATCCGCGCAACACCCCTTCGGTTTTCAATAGCGGACTTTGGGCCGCCGCCGGGCTGATACGGCTGGCGGGATTGGTAAAACGCACCACCGTGCCGTTGTATTCCCCCAAGGGCGCAACAGCCGTCAATGCCGCATTCGGCTGAGCGGTCTGTAGCTTCAACCCATAGCCCGGCTTGCCGCCCGAAAAATTGAGCGCATCAAAGGCCACAGGCGCAAACCCTTTTTCTTCGGGCAAGCAGGGGGTAAGCTCGATCATCCATTCGATCGTTTCGCCCAGCGCATTGGCAATCGCCCCCAGCGTTAACCCCTGCCACGCCAAAGCGGCATTGAGGGGTTTAACGGTTTTATCCAGCGTGGTGATTGTTCCCTCCTGCTGGCTTAGAGCAGGCAGATCGTTTAAAACCACATCGGCGTGTTGGCGGATACCCACGCCAAACCCGGCCGCTTCGTCGCTCAGATTACAGATCAAAGCCACCCCAAGCGCATTGGTCGAAGGGGGCACCATCAACACCTCAAAACCCGCGCGGCGCAGTACGCCCAGCAGCGCGGCGATCGCTTCGGCGCGGGGGTGGGCATAGAGATCGGCTCCGGCGACAATCGTGCGTTTTTGCGCGCTTTTCAGGCGTACGCAGAGTTTTTGCAGCTCCTCTTCGCCCACATTGCTTTCGGCACTCAGGTTGCCCTCATCGAGCGCGTCGATCCATGTTTTAAGTTCCGGCCACGGCTGCGCGATCAGGGTTTTTGCCAACAGGGCCAAAACCCCCTCCTCCGTACCCGCTTCGTAGCGGATCGACTGCGTGACGGCGCGGCTTAAACGCGGGTCGCTCACCACGGAAAGCTCAACAATCTGGGCGCGGCGGTTTAGGGCGGCGCCATTGAGCGCGGTGCGCACGGTGGGCGCTTCATCGACCGCGTTGCAGCCGATCAACAGCACCGCGTCGCTTTGCGCCACGTCGGCCACGGTCGCGTTGTAGAGGCTTTCGCCCGATGCGGCGGCGTAGGCATTTAAAAAACGCTGGAAGGGACGGATGCTTTCGGCAACAAGTTTAAAACCCATCCGATCGGAGAGTTTTTGCAGCAGCAGCGCCTCTTCGTTGGTCAAATAACCGTCAATGCGCACATAGGCCGCTTTTTTAAGGGCCGAAACGGCGTTCTCGAGGGCTTTGGCATCCTTGATGCCCGCGTTTTCGTGGCCAAAACCGAAACGTCCCGCCGCGCAGAGGGTTGTGGTTTCCACATCGTTGGTGACGCGGAAAATCTCCCGTTTACCGCCCTGATCGCAACCACTGTGGCGGGTTTCGTAAAAGAGTTCGCATCCGGCGCTGCAATGGGCGCAGGTGGAGGGCGTGCGTTTGAGTTCCCACGCGTTGGCGCGGTACTTAAAGCCGGTGGAAACCAGCGCGCCCACAGGGCAGACCGCCATACATTCGCCGCACTCCACACAGCCATCGTCCAAAGAGCCGTTCAGCGCAATTTTGGATTTATAACCGCCGGGCTGAACCCTCAGGCGGTTGTCGCCGACCACTTCGTTACACACCCGCACGCAGCGTTCGCACAGCACGCACAGCGACGGGTCGTACTGGATAAACCCCCAGTTTTCGATGGGGCGGTGCTGTTCGCGGGCGGCAAAGGGCTGTGTGCTCACTTTAAATTCGGCGGTTTTGTTCTGCAGTTCGCATTCGCCGGATTTGTCGCACACGCCGCACTCGAGCGGGTGGTTCACATCGTACATCGCCATAATGTTCTGCCGCTCGGCAAAGAGCGCGGGGCTATCGGTTTTAACCGAAATGCCCTCTTTAACCGGCGTTTGACAGGAGAGTACAAAACCGCTGGTTCCTTCAACCTCCACCACACAAAGGCGGCAGGAGCCGATCGGGCTGGTTTTGCTCAGATAACAGAGCGTGGGAATATAGGCTCCGGCTTTACGGGCCGCCTGCAAAATCGTCTGACCCTTGAGCGCTTCGACCTCGCGGCCGTTGATCGTCAGTTTTACGGTACTCATAGGGCCACCATCGCAATGTAATAACAGCGCATGCAACGCTCCGCCTCGGCAAAGGCCTGTGACGGCGTGAGGCCGAAGTTGACCTCTTCGTTGTTTTGCTTGCGGTAGTCCACATCAAGTTTCTTTGTGTGCGGGCGCTCCAGTCCCGCCATCCAGCCCGACACCTTCTCTTTTTTGTCATAGACGCGGAAGGTGCGCAGGAGGTCTTCCATGATCTCCTCTTCGCTGCGGGCCACAACGCCGGTTTTAAAATAACGCAGCATCACATTGGCCGCGCGGCGGGCTTGACCCACGGCGTTGACGATCGTCATCGGGCCGTATTCGCAGTCGCCCGCCGCCCAGACGCCGTGTTTGTTGGTCATGTAGGTTTTGCCATCGGTTTTGAGGGTGTTCCAACTGGTCATTTCCAGCGCCCACTCCTGCGGCAGATATTTCAGATCCGCATCCTGGCTGACCGCCGGAATGACATAGTCGCACTCCAGCTCAAAGTCCGCCCCTTCAACTTTGACCAGTTGTGGCCGGCCGCCATTGGGATCGGCCTGCATTTCAAAACGGTTGCAGATGACTTTAACGATTTTGCCGTTTTCGTCCACAATCCGCTCGATGGCGCTGTGGAAGATAAACTCAACCCCCTCCTCGACCGCCTCGTGGTACTCCTCAAGGGAGGTGTTGTTGATGATCGTCTTTTCGTCGCGGCGGTAGAGCATCACGATCCGCTTGGCCTTAGCGCGAACGGAGCAGCGCACCACGTCCATCGACGTAAAGCCGCCGCCCACACACACAACGGTTTTGCCGCTCAGATCGACTTCGGAGCCGATCTTGAATTTCTCCCAGAGGTTGATCTGGTCAAGAAACTCGATGGCGCTCCAGTAGCCTTCGTGTTTGGGGTTTTCGTTGTCGCAGCGGATCGCCTTGGAAAGCCGCGTGCCGCTGGCCAGCACAATCGCGTCGTAGCTCTTTTCAAACTCGCGCAGCATATCGGCGGTCACGGGGGTGTTCAGGTGAATCTTCGCGCCGCTGGACTCCACAAAGCGGATATCCTCAAAATACTTGGCGCTGGGCATCCGGTATTCGGGTACGCCCACCATTACCTCGCCGCCGGGCACGGGCAAGGCTTCGAAAATATCGCACTCGACACCGCCCATACTCAGGTAATACCCCGCCGTCAGTCCCGCGGGACCCGCACCGACAATGGCGACTTTTTTGCCGATCGAAGGCGCTTTAGGCAGGGGGTGCAGCCAGTGTTGATCGTGATCGGCCTCGAAGTCCGCGCCCATGCGCTTAAGCTCCATAATCGCAATGGGGCTATCCAGATTGGTGCGGCGGCAGGCGTTTTCGCACGGATGCGGGCAGACGCGGCCGCAGGTATGGGCCAGCGGCATCGCTTTGCGGGTCGCCATGACGCTTTCGTCCAGCAGACGATCGCGCACACCCTCAATATAGGCGGGAATATCGACGCGATCGGGACAGGCGTCCATGCAGGGCGCGGTCACCTTGGCGACATAATTCGAATCGGCCAAACCGTGTTCGGAACTCTTCTGTTTCTTTTCGATACAGGTGTTAAACTGTTCGCCGAAGTGTTCGATCAGTTGCAGGATCGGCACCGGCACGGTGCGGCCAATCTCGCATTTGCTGGTCGCTTTCATCGCGCGGCAGGTTTCCTCAATGTGTTTCAGATCGGAACGCTCGCCCTCGCCTCTTGCGATTTTGTCCAGCAGATCGTAGAGAATCCGGCCGCCCCAGCGCCCCGGCGCGCAACGGCCGCACGCTTCAGAGTAGCACTGGTATTGGGCAGCGTATTCGCTCGCCAGCCGGACCACGTCGATTTTTTCATCAAAAATCGCCACGCCGTCCCAGCCGATAAAAGCTCTGGCTGGACGGTTTTCGCTAAACTGCAAGGGTAACTTGAGTTCGCTAGCCTGCCACGACTCTTTCTCTTTTTGACGGTTGTCGATCAAGACCCCGCGCCATGTCGAAAACAATGGTGCCGACATGGTTCAGGCGCTTTTTTTCCGGGCAACGACAGTCCAGTCGACTTCGTTGAACTTCAAGGAGTTCAGCAGTTCATGACCGCCTGCCTTGATGACGTCCGCGCTTTTTTGAACCGAGGAAAAATCCCCGATCTCAAAGAGAAAAATCGCCACTTCACCGCCGCTGATTTCGCCGTCCATAATGGCCGCCATGCGATCGGTGAAGTTCTGTTTGAGATGTCTTAGATCAAACCGTTTCACTCATTATCCTTTAGCGGTCAATTTCACCGAATACGATGTTGGTGCTGCCGATGATCGTCACGACGTCGGCCAGCTGCACGCCCAAAAGCAGGTCTTCCAAAAGCCCGCAGTGGAAAAAGCTGGGGGCGCGCACTTTAACGCGGTGCGCGTAGGGTTCGCCTTCGGAGGCGATATAAAAGCCCAGCTCACCCTTGGGCGATTCGGTCGCCACATACACCTCGCCCTTGGGCGGGCGCATCCCCTGTGTCACCAGCACGAAATGCTGCATCAGGGAGTAGTTCTGGGTCATCATCTGCTCTTTAGGAGCGCTGATATATTCGGGCGCATGGGCCATCAATTCCGGCGGTGTCGTGGCATAGATTTCCAGCGCCTGACGGATAATGCGGATGGACTGGCGCATCTCTTCGATATAGAGGCGGTAGCGGCCGTAGCTGTCGCAGGTTTCCGCCACGGGAATATCAAACTCCACTTCGTTGTAGAGTTCATAGGGCTGCTCTTTGCGCAAGTCCCATTTGATGCCGCTGCCGCGCAGCATAATGCCGCTCAGGCCCCAGCTTTGGGCCAATTCGGGGGAGACGTTGCCCACATCCTCAAGGCGCATGCGCCAGATGCGGTTTTCCTTGAGCAGCTTGTCGTAGAGATCGATCTGCTCGGGCATACTGTCCAGGAACGCTTCGCACTGCTTGATCCACTCGGGGGTAAAGTCCAGCGGTACGCCGCCGATGCGGATCGCTGAATGGGTCAGACGTGCGCCGCAGTACTCTTCCATCAGGTCAAGAATATACTCGCGCTCACGGAAGGGGTAGAGCATCATCGTCAACGCGCCCACATCCAGCGCGTGGGTAGCCAGGAAAAACAGGTGGCTCGCCATGCGGTTAAGCTCCAGAAGCACCATGCGGATCGCCTGCGCGCGGCGGGGCGCTTCGATGTCAAGCAGTTTTTCGACCGCCAGCGCGAAGCCGTAGTTGTTGGAGGTGGCGGCGATGTAGTCCATGCGATCGGTCGTCGGCAGGAACTCGTTGTAGATCATGTTTTCGGCCATCTTCTCCATGCCGCGGTGCAAAAAGCCCACGTTGGGAACCGACTTGACCACCTGCTCGCCTTCGAGCTCCAAGATCAGGTTGAGCTGACCATGCGCCGAGGGGTGCTGGGGGCCGAAGTTGATGATCATGCGGTTGTTGTCCCGCTCGAACGCCATGTTTTCGTAAAAGGGTGCCAGACGATTGGGTTGTTGAGCCATCATTACTTCCTTTTATCCAGCACTTTTTGTTTAGCGGGGTCGAAATCGGAGTGGAGCACGGGGAATTTGCGCTCCAGATACTGAATGGGCGTTTCTTCCTCTTTGGGTTCCGCGCCCAGCTGCACCTCGCGGCCCAGACGGGCAAAGCGGATCGTGTCGTGACGATCGACGCGGGCGGGATCGCGGTTTTCGGGGCCGATAATGTCGCGGTACTCTTTGCCGTAGATTTTGTCCACCTCGTACCACTGGGCGAACTCGTCGCCCTGCAAGGGGTAGGAGCGGCGCAGGGGGAAACCGTGCCAGTCGGCGGGCATCAGGATGCGGCTAAGATGCGGGTGGTTGTTGGCGATAATGCCGTACATGTCGTACATCTCGCGCTCCGACCAGTTGGCCGAACGCCACAGGTCGCTCACGCTTTCGATCGCTTCGCCGTCTTTAATGCGGCATTTGACGCGAATACGCTGGTTGCGGGTGACGGAAAGCAGTTCGTAGAACACCTCGAACTCGCCGGTTTTGGCCAGAAAATCGACGGCGGACATCTCCATCAGCATCGTAAAACCGCGGGATTTTAAGAGCACAAGCGCCTGCTTGTTGAACTTCGCTTCGATAATCGCCACCGCGTGGCCGCGCATCATGTAGCTCTCTTTAAGACCCACGGTCTTTTCCAACTCGGCCATATCCGCGCTCAAGCGCTCGTCGGTGACCGGCTCCCTGGGAATTTCTGGGGTCACATAAAAACGGTCGGTGTAGTAGGACTTCTTTTGAACGTCGTCTTTGGGGGTATAAGGTCTAAACATTACACAAACCTCTTGGCGCTTTTATTGCGGTCCATCGACTCGCGGCGAATCTTCTGCTGGAGCATCATGGTGGCGTAGATCAGGGTATCCGGGCGCGGGGCGCAGCCGGGCAAATAAATATCCACGGGGATAATGCGGTCAACACCCTGCACGGTCGCGTAGGTGTTGAACATGCCGCCGGTGTTGGCGCAGCTTCCCATGGAGATCACCCATTTGGGTTCGGCCATCTGGTCGTACAGACGGCGGATAAAGGGCGCGTGTTTTTTGGAGACCGTGCCGGCCACGCACATCACCTCCGCCTGACGGGGGGACGCGCGGAAAATGGTACCTAAGCGGTCGAAGTCGAAACGGCCGCCGCCGGAGGCCATCATCTCGATCGCGCAGCAAGCCAGACCATAGGTGAAAAACCACAGCGAGTTACTGCGGCCCCAGTTAACCAGCTTATCGACGGTGGTCAGCGCCACGGGCAGGCCGCCGCTGGAGAGGTAATTTACTTGATGCTGTGCCACTGAAGCGCTCCTTTTTTCCATTCATAAACAAACCCGACGGTCAGGATGAAGAGGAAGACAAACATCGCCGTAAAGGCAAACCAGCCATAACCTACGGCAATAAGCTCCTTGAAGCTGACGGCCCACGGAAACATGAAGATAATTTCAACGTCGAAAAGAATAAAAAGCAACGCAAAGAGGTAGAACTGCGTCGTAATCCGGTTGGGCTGAAGGGAGGTTTCCGGCCCGCACTCATAGATGGAGAGCTTCAGTTTGAGATCGTTTCTGACGGCTAGCTTGTTGCCCACCCACGCCGAGAGCAGCACGGTAGCCACAAAGGCGCCAAAGGTCAAAACGAAGAGAAAAAAGACCCCAAAATAAGGGTGCGCGACAGTTTCCACTGGCTTTTCCTTGGTATGGTAGTTATGGGATTTGGCCCCTCTTGCAGAGCGCGTCCGAAGTCGCGTCTATCCTGAAAACTATATCAAAACAACCGTTTAACTTCCCCCAACTTCGCCACCCAAAGGCGCGAATTCGATCGTTTGTAACAAAAAGTGACAAACAGGCAAAAAACCCAATTTTTTATGTTTCAAAACGAAACATGTATGGTCAAAAATAAAAATGTGACAAATATCAAAAAGTCGAGCGACAAAGTTTGCATCGATGCTTAAAAAATGCTATAATTTTAAAGTTTCTTTAAATATTTTGCGAAGGAGTGGCGGTGAAACGTCTGCTTGTGATAGACGCGACTGAAGCCCATGCGAAAGCCCTTTCCAATAAACTTTCCGCCGATCATTACGCATGCGATATGACAACCTCTCTTAAAAAAGGGGTAGAAGCTCTTGAAAAAGATCGTGCCGATCTGGTGTTGGTAGACTGGACGGTTGCAGAACCCGGTTTTGCTGATTTCGTGATGACGCTTAAACGCAATAACAAAAAAGTATCGGTCATTGTGTATTCCGACCGCCCCGGCAAAGAGGCCGAAATCGCAGCGCTTAACAGCGGCGCGGACGATTACTGTGAAAAACCGGTGGTTAAAAACGAGATCGAAGCAAGCCGTTACGGCGTGCTGCTTTCACGCATCGAAGCGCGCCTGCGCTTTGGCGGCACCAATGTGATTGACGTGGGTGATTTGGTGATCGACCCCGACGAAGAGAAGATCTACTACCTTAAGCAGGAGAACGAACTCAAGGGCAAACCCTTTGAGGTGCTCACCCATCTGGCCCGTCACCGCGATCAGATTGTGAGCAAAGAGCAACTGCTTGATGCCATCTGGGAAGAGCCGGAACTGGTGACGCCCAACGTAATCGAAGTGGCCATTAACCAGATTCGCCAAAAAATGGACAAACCGCTGGGTATCGGCACCATCGAAACCGTGCGCCGCCGCGGATACCGCTTTTGTTTTCCTAACTGCAGCGGCCAGACTATTACAGATCGCTAGGACGGGCAAAGCCCATCCTAGCTCTAAAGCCCTACGGGCAGCCCTTCCGACAGCCAATCGCTTACGGCTCTTGGGTCGTCAGTTCCGTTCGGCGCACTAAAGCTGGCCCCTCCCGGGGCCGTTTACTTTAAATTAATCCCGCCACCGTTTTAGAATATCTGAGTAGGCATCGATGCGTCGATCGCGGAAGAAGGGCCAGATTCTGCGCACCGCTTCGGCGCGATCCGTGTCGATCGTGGCGTGCAGAACGGTTTCGTTTTGATGCGGCGCGTCGGCGAGCAGATCGCCCTGTGGCCCGGCGATAAAGCTGTGGCCCCAAAACTCGATGCCCGCCCCGACATTTGCCGTATCGGGTTCAAAACCCACGCGGTTAGCGCTGATGACGTGGATGCCGTTGGCCACCGCGTGGGCGCGTTGCGCCAGCCGCCACGCCTCGGTCTGGCGGGCCTTTTCTTCCGCCGTGTCGTTCGGGTCCCAGCCGATCGCCGTGGGGTAAATGAGCACATCCGCGCCCTTAAGCGCCATCAACCGCGCCGCTTCGGGGTACCACTGATCCCAGCAGACCAACACGCCCAGTTTGCCTACGCTCGTCTGGATCGGCTCAAAACCCAGATCGCCGGGGGTGAAGTAGAACTTCTCGTAAAAGGCGGGATCGTCGGGAATATGCATTTTGCGGTATTTGCCTGCGATGGTGCCATCTTTTTCCAGCACAACCGCCGTGTTGTGGTAAAGCCCCGGCGCGCGGCGTTCAAAGAGCGAGAGCACAAGCACAATGCCGAGCTCTTTAGCTACGGGTGCGAAGAATTCCGTCGAAGGGCCGGGGATGGTTTCGGCCAAGTCAAAAAAATCGGTGTTTTCGCACTGGCAGAAATACGGCCCCGCGTGAAGCTCCTGCAACACCACCAGTTTTGCGCCGTTCTTGGCCGCTTGAATAATCAGTTTTTTGCTTTTGTCCCAGTTTTCGGCGCGGTTTGCTGAACAACTTTGCTGCACCAAGGCCACAGGCAGTTTCATAACACTCTCCATCGGGTTTTTGAGGGGGATTATAACAGCCGATGGTAACAGGGGCGCTTTGGTAAAATTCCGCCCAAATTTAAGGGGTTTTTCATGAGCGAAACCAAAGGTTACAATCCGCAGGAGATCGAAGCGGGGCTGTATGACATCTGGGAAAAAGCGGGCTATTTCTCTTCCGATCGTAAGGGCGGTAAGGGCAGCTTCTGCATTATGATGCCGCCGCCCAACGTCACGGGCAGTTTGCATATCGGCCATGCGCTCAACCACACGCTGCAGGATGTGATGGTGCGTTACAAACGCATGGACGGTTACGATGTGCTCTGGCAGCCGGGGCTTGACCACGCCGGGATCGCCACGCAAAACGTGGTGGAAAAACAGCTGCTGGCCCAAGGGATCAAAAAAGAGGACTTAGGCCGCGAAGCCTTTATTGCCAAGGTGTGGGAGTGGAAGGCCAAAAGCGGCGGCATGATCACCAGCCAGCTTCGCCGTCTGGGCACCAGCCCCGACTGGAACCGCGAACGCTTCACCATGGACGAAGGGCTTAAGGAGTCGGTCAAAAAAGCCTTTGTCGCGCTCTACAACGAAGGCGTGATCGTGCGCGGCAACTATATGGTCAACTGGTGCACCCACGACGGGGCGCTCAGCGACATCGAAGTCGAACACGCCGAGGCCGAAGGGGCGCTCTATCACCTGCGCTATCCGCTCTCTGACGGCAGCGGATCGATTATTGTCGCCACGACGCGGCCCGAAACCTTCTTCGGCGACACCGCCGTGATGGTTCACCCCGACGATGAACGCTACAAAAAGCTGATCGGCCACAAAATCCGCCTGCCGCTGATTAACCGCGAAATCGAGATTATTGCCGACGAACACGTGGATATGAGTTTTGGTTCCGGCGCGGTTAAAGTGACCCCCGCCCACGACACCAACGACTACGAGGTGGGCAAACGGCACCATCTGGAATTTATCACCATCTTTAGTGAAAAAGGCATCCTCAACCACCACTGCGGCGAGTTTGAGGGCGAAGAGCGGCTGGAGGCGCGGGCCAAAGTCGTCGCCAAACTGCAGGCGGGCGGTTTTGTAGAGAAGATCGAAAAACACCTCCACCAAGTGGGCCGCTGCTACCGCTGTAACAACGTGGTCGAACCCTATATCTCCCGCCAGTGGTTTGTGCGCAAGGAGATGGCGCAAAGGGCGATCGACAAGGTCAACGCCGGGGAAACCCGCTTTTTCCCCGCCCAGTGGAAGAACAACTACGACTCCTGGATGAACGAACTGCGCGACTGGTGCATTTCGCGCCAGTTGTGGTGGGGCCACCGCATTCCCGTGTTTTACTGCACCGAGTGCCACAACGAATGGGCCAGCGAAGAGGACGATCCGCACCAGTGCCCCAACTGTAACGGCACCCGTTTCCACCAGGACCCCGATGTGCTCGATACGTGGTTTTCTTCGGCCCTGTGGCCCTTTAGCACGCTGGGTTGGGGCAATGAAAACGACGCCAAAGTGCGCGAGGGCGATTTGGCCAAACACTACCCCAACGCCCTGCTGATCACCGGCTTTGATATTCTCTTTTTCTGGGTGGCGCGGATGCTGATGATGGGGGTTCACTTTACCGGCGAAGTGCCCTTCCGCCATGTTTATCTGCACGCGCTGGTGCGGGATGAACACGGCCAGAAGATGAGCAAATCCAAGGGCAACGTGATTGACCCCATCGAGATGATCGACCTGCACGGCGCGGACACGCTGCGTTTTACGCTGGCGGCGTTGTGCGCACAGGGGCGCGATATCCGGCTTTCGGCCAAGAGCCTTGAAACCTACAAACACTTCGCCAACAAGATTTTTAACGCCGCGCGTTTCTTGCAAATGAAACAAGCAACCTACCCCGATCGCTCCGCCATAACCATCAAAACCGATCTGGGGCGCTATATGAACAGCCGCCTCAATGTGGCCATCGCCGAAGTGCGCGAACAGCTCGATCAGTACCGCTTCAACGACGCGGCGATTACGCTTTACCGCTTCCTGTGGACGGAGTTTTGCGACTGGGGCATTGAGCTTTCCAAGGCCGCGCCCGAAAGCATTGAGGAGATGGGGGCGATCTACAAAGAGGCGCTTAAACTGCTCAACCCCTTTATGCCCTTCCTGACCGAGCGGCTTTATGCGGAGCTGGGCGGCGGCGCGGAAAGTCTGGTCATTGCGCCCTTCCCCGTGGCCGGCGAGCGCGATCTGGCCGCCGAAGAGGCCTTTGGGTACGCCATCGAAGCGATCCAGTCGATCCGCCGCGCCAAAGTGCCGCTGGATCTGGCCAACAAACCCGTGGCTAAAGCCGCCGTGCGCCCCTTTAAGGCCATGGAACTGCCGCTGAAATTTATCGAAAAACTGGCGCGGGTCGAAAGCGTCGAGGTGGTGAGCGACAAACAAAAGGGTGCCACCGACGTCAGCGACAACCTCGAAAGCACCATCCCCACCGACACGGTGGATTTAAGCGCGCTGATAAGCCGCTTGGAAAACCAGCGCGAGAAGGCGGCCAAAGAACACGCTAAGCTGGACTCAATGCTTTCCAACGAGCGGTTTGTCGCCAACGCCCCGGCGGATGTATTGGAGAAAAACCGCGCGCTTTTAGACGAAGCGGCGGCCAAACTGCAGCAGATCGAAGCGCAACTGGCCGGACTGAAGTAGTCCGGCCTACAACTCGCAACCGCGCAGGGCCAGCAGGCCCTCAACGTAGGTAAAATCGTTAATCAGATCGATCGTCGCATAGGCGATGCGGTGACGTTCGAGGGAAAAGAGCGCCTCGATCCAGTTTTCCAGATAGGCCAGCGCATCGACCAGCACTTCGGCGTTATTGATGTCGGCCAGAATCTCCTCGCACACCACTTTCTCGCGCAAATGAGCGGCAATTTTAAGCAGCAGCGCCGAGAGGAGATAAAAAGCCCCCTCCTGCCCCAGCAAAGAGCCGTAGGCGCTCATCCGATCGGCCAGCTCGGCGGCGCTTTTGGTTCGTCCGGCATTGTCCGATTCGGTGATAATCTTGACCGCGACCGCGTAAAGATCGAGATATTCGTCATAGAGTCTGTCGCGCTCCTTGAGCAGCGGTGAACCCTCCAAGTCGCCCAGCTTGTCAAACAGCTCATGCGCCGAGATGCGCTCGAGGAAGTTTTCGCTCAGGGATTCGGGCGTAATGCGGCCCTCAAGGGTGCGGGCCTGCGCATAGGGCACACGCTCAATCACCCGCATACCGATGCACTGAAAACAAAAATCGATCTTGGCGGTATGGGAAAGCAGCGCATGAAAGCGATCGGATTGCTCCTGGGTGAGTTCGATCAAAAAGCTTTTTTCCCGCCGTTGGAAGTTGGAAATATTTTTCTGATCGAGCCAGACATAACGGCTGCCCGCCTCCTCAAAGCAGAAGGCTTCATAAACGTTGACGTTTTTACCCATCCGCTTGCTGATGACATGGCGGGTTTTGTCCCCCCGAAGCGATCGGCGTCCGGCGGCAAAACACTCCGCAAGCTGTTCGATATTGCAGCCGCCCTCCAAGGGGTAGCAAACCAGCGGAGCATCTCCCTGCCCAAACTCCCGGCGGCCAATCAGCGTCGCAAAGAGCTCGACGCGGCGGGCCGAATCGATCAGCGAGTTGACCAGCTCCAGGAAATAGAGCCGGTCTGTATGGGTGGCAATCTCCTTAAAATAGCAGTGTTCCGCCCCGTTTTCCGTGCGGATGTAGTACTGCAGATAATCCACAAAATAGCGCGAATCGCTGTCGTTAAAAACCGAAAGCAGATGAACAATCTGCTTCTCCCCCCGGGTTTCTTGATGCTCAAAGGTGTCGCCAAACGCCTTGAGAGAAGCGATTTTTTCACGGATATTGATCTTCATTAAAGCCTCTTAGTTTTTTTGGGTTTACGCGGGTGCGCATCTTAGCACACCCCCTTATCAGGTTTTGATTTTCTTTTTCATCAAAGCCCGCGCCAGCGCTTCGACCATCACTTCGTACTTGTCGATCATCTCTTTTTGGGTTTTCATCCATTCGCTCAGCCGCTCTTGATCTTCCTTGAGCTTGCGCTCCAGGGTCACCTTTTTGCGCTCCAGGGCTTCAAGCTGCTTTTCGCACTCCTTAACCTGCATATCCGCGCGGCTGCGATCCTTAAAGAGCGCTTCGTCCTTGGAGGTCGCTTCGCGGATTTGGTTATTGAGCGTCGCAATGGAGCTTTTGACCTCTTCGCTCTCCCCTTTGCGGGCCGCCTCTTTGCGGGCTTCGGCTAGGGACTCGCGCAGCTTGGAGAGCGTATTGCCGTTCTCCTCGACCGCAATTTTGACCGAAAGCTGGTTCTTCTTGGCCCGCTCCAGCTCCAGCTTCGCCTTGGCGATCTGATCATCGAGCCCTTCATATTCGTCACGGGAGAGCTGCACCTGCTCCATGCGGCTTTCGATCTGGGCGCGATCGCGGTGGTACTGGGTTGAGATCGCCTTGATGGTCGAAAAGTTCCAGCGCATTTCGTTGCGATCGACAATCTCGGGCAGTTGATATTTCTGCCCGTCGATCACCGCCGTATCGCCGGAGTAGTATTTGATAAACCGTTCCGCGCCGTCATCCCCGGCGGTCACCTTTTCCAGCAGCGCCTGCGCCAGCTCTTCGTGGATCATCTGGAAATTTTCGCGCAGCAGATAGGCGCCGAAGGCCTCTAAAATCTCGCGTTCGTGGTCCATGCGCTGCTGCAGATAATCGACAATCTTCGCCTGAATGCGAACCAGCGAACCCTTTTCGTAAGCCTCATTGCTGATCGTAGAAAAGTTCAACTCCTCCCCAAGCAGCTCATCGACAATCTCCTGTAGCGCGTTGGTGACGCTGTCTTTGAAGATTTCGTGCTTGAGCTTTTCCAGCTCTTCGGGCGGCAAACCCCCAAAACGGCGATCGACACGCCCGTAAACCTGCTTCTGCGGCTCGATAAAAAAGCGGACATAGGCCTTTGAATCCAGAAAAATCACCGCATCCTTAGAAGAAAGCCCAAAGGCGCTTCGAAGCGCACGGCGAACGGCATCCTTGGCGTCCACGGGGGGCTGATGGGTTTTGATAATATCCATCATGCGGGCAAGGATCGGTTCGGCGATGACGAGGAGGTCTTCGCGGCCCGATGCGGAGTAGATGGCGTTTTCTTCGGTTTTCAAAAGCCGCACGAGCGACTTAAACTGGCTGCTGTCGCTGCCGATGGGGTCCATCGGCGTGATTTTGACGCCGATCGCTTCCAGCCCGCGAAAGAGCACCATACATTTTCCCGCGTCGCTGCAGTAATCCAGAAACGCGCGGCGCACATCGGCGCGTCCGGCTAAAATCTCCTCTTTTGATGCGTGGCGCTCAAGCTGTTTGTACAAATCTTGCGTATCAACGGATGAAAACTTTTCCAGCGTGCTTTTTTTTGGAAAACGGTCTGTTAAAAAATCGATTGTCTGCTGGTAGATCAAGCCCGAACCCTCCCTGAGGG
>JBFWML010000026.1:0-32309 GCA_050251635.1 Campylobacterales bacterium
CGGCGAAGAGAACGAAAAGCGGATGGAGAGCTTTTTAAAGCCCTTTCGCGAACAGGTGACGCTCTTTGAAAAGCGGGTGCGAGAAAGCTATGAAAACGAGGCGCGGGAGCGCTTTTCGCTGGCTAAAGAGATTGGCCAGCTCAAAAACCTCAACGAACGCCTGAGTGAAGATGCCCGCAACCTGACCCACGCTCTTAAGGGCCAGTCCAAGACCCAGGGCATCTGGGGCGAAATGGTGCTGGAGCGGCTGCTGGAGGATTCGGGGCTGACCAAGGGCCGCGAATACGAAACGCAGGCGAGCTTCAGGGCCGAAGAGGGGCTCTTCAGGCCCGATGCGATCGTGCATCTGCCCGAAGGCAAAGATGTCGTCATCGACGCCAAAGTTTCTTTGGTGGCCTATGAGCGCTACATGAGCGCCGAAGAGGACAAGAACCGCCAAGAGGCACTCGCCGCCCATGCCGCTTCGGTGCGCGCCCATGTGGCGGGACTGAGCAAAAAGGGGTATGAAAACCTGCCGGGCATTAAAACGCTGGATTTCGTGGTGCTCTTTATTCCGGTCGAGGGCGCGTTTTTGCTGGCGCTTCAGGCGGATGCGGGGCTGTTTAAAAACGCCTACGAAAAGGGCGTATTGCTCACCGGCCCTTCGACGCTGCTGCTTACGCTCAGGATCATCGAAAATATCTGGCGGCGCGAGGATCAGAGCCGGAACGCGCAGGAGATCGCCCAAAAGGCCGGGGATCTGTACGACAAGTTCGTCTCCTTCGCCGAGGATTTGCAAAAGATCGGCAGCGACATCGATCGCGCCCGCGCCACTTACGATCAGGCGTGGAACCGCTTCAGCGGCGGACGGGGCAATCTGGTCCGCCGGGCTCAGGAGCTTAAAACCCTGGGCGTCAAATCAAAAAAGGAGCTCTCTTCGGTAACAAGTGTTACGGACGAGCCGTAAAAAGCCAAGGGGAATAAACAATGCTTTGGATTTTTGGCGATATAGAGAGTACACTACAAAACGAAACATTCAGGTGAGGGGTAACCATGCAGAACTTACTGCCAAAACGTTTGGAACATAAAATTATCTTTACGCTGCTCGTCTTCTTCGGCGTCGGTTTTGGCGCGTTGTTCTGGTTTCTTTCCACCGACTACGCCCGCCTGATTACGACCAACACCCAAAAGTCGATGTACACGCTTTCAAGCTCCATTTTTCAAACCCTTCGCATGGCTATGGATACGGGCGATATCAATGTCATGCACGCCACCACCGAGAAGGCCAAGGAGCTTGACGGGATTGCGGGCTTGGATATTTACAAAAGCCAGTCGATCATCGAGCTGTTCGGCCTGAATGAGCAGATGACAACCAAGCCGGAAGTTTTGAAGGTCTTTAATACCAAGCAAAGCAGTATCGGTGAAGTGCGCGAAGAGGGCCACCACATGCTTCGCCTGATCGAGCCGCAAATTGCCGATCAGAGCTGTCTGATGTGTCACGCCAACGCAGCCGAGGGCGATGTGCTGGGCGTGATGGATTTGCGCGTTTCCCTTGCCGAATCCGACAATGCGATCGCCAGCTCAAAAACAAAAATCGCCATCACGATGATTATCGCCTCCTTTTTGCTGGTGGCGATCTTTACGGTCTTTTTCAAGCGGGAGCTGCTCAAACCCTTGGGCGAACTGCGCGCCATGTCGCAGGATTTGGCTTCGGGCGAGGGCAACCTGACCAAGCGGCTCAACTTTAACCGGGGCGACGAGCTGAGCGACGCAACTCATTTCATGGATCGCTTTATCGGAAAGATTCAAGATACGGTCAACGCGGCAAAAAGCGCCGCCAAACACTCCGCCGAAGCGGGCGGCACGCTGCAGCAGATTGCCGTGGAGGTGCAGACCGATATTCAAACCCAAAACCGCATGACCAAAGAGTCCAGCGACTTTTTGCAGGAGATTCACAAAAATCTCGACGAGAGCGAGCGCGTGTCGATCACGACCGCCGAAGATTTGGAAAAAACCGCCAAAGGTCTGGATAAGATGTCCGGCGAGCTTTCGCACATCGCCACCTCGATCGCAACGGCCAGCGAGCGCCAGAGCGATATGGCCGAGCGTCTGCTGCAGCTGAACAACGAAGCCGAACAGGTCAAGAGCGTGCTTAGCGTTATCCGTGACATTGCCGATCAGACCAATCTGCTGGCGCTCAACGCGGCGATCGAAGCGGCGAGGGCGGGCGAAAACGGCCGCGGTTTTGCGGTGGTGGCCGATGAAGTGCGCAAGCTGGCCGAGCGGACGCAAAAGAGCCTTTCGGAGATTGATGCCACCATCAGCACGCTGGTGCAGGCGATCGGCGATTCGACCGAGAGCATGAACCAAAACGCCCACGAAATGAACCGGATTACCGAAAGCGCTTCGGAGATTCAGGCCGAAACCACCAAGACCAACGAGATGATGAAATCCAGCATGAAAACATCGCAGGATTCGGCAAAGCTGGCGGTGGGTATTGCCCATAAAGTCAAATCCCTCGTCGGCTTTATGGCCGAGGTGGCTGCTTTGGCGGAAAAGAACGCAAAATCGGTCAACTCCGTTTCGGAAATTGCCGTAAAAATTTCCGCCTCTGCGGATGATCTAAACGAAAAATTGGGTCGGTTTAAATCTTAAAACGGTAATATTTTTGTCAAATCCGGCCCGTTGTTAGAAACGGGTCGTTTTATCGAAGGGGAATTAATGAAAAAAGCATCCGATTATAAGCGTTACGGTGAAGAACTCGGGGATATTTTAGCCCTGATGGAGCTTATCAACCGCTATCAGAGCGCAGGCAAAAAAAGTGCCTCAAAGGCCCTTAAACAGAGCGACAGACCTCTTGTTAAGCTTCTTAAAACCCAGTATCAGCTCAGCGAAGCGGAGTTGGAAGGCATTTTGAGCACCGTCGCCGGAAAAAAAGTGGGCACCAAGCGCAAGGGCGCTGTGAGCGAAGCCGATAAAACCGCTCTGAAAAAAGAGATTGACGAGACAATCGCCAAGATTGGCATTACAATCCGCGCACAGAATCTGAGCGAAGAGGCGTATCTTAAAAAGATTAAAGCCAATCTTTCCGTTCGCAAGGGAAAGATTATGGGTATTCTCAACCCCGGCCGCGAAAAGCGCACCCGCGCTTCTAAAGCGTAAACTGTTCTTTAATCGAGCGGCTTAAAACTTCCGCTGCTTGGGCCACGGGCGGCGAAAGCCGCTCTTGGTGGCCAAAACAGGCTCCGCCTACCGAAAAAACTAAAAAATCCCCCTCAAAATCAAACAGCACCCGGGCAAGTTCGATCACTTGCCAAGGGGTCAGCGTGTGACCTAGGGGATCGTAAGCGTTTGTTAGCGGAACGGCAAAAACACCCGGCGGGTTTTCGATATTAATATCCACAAAGATCACCCGTTCGCCTTGGGCAATCTCCTGCGCCATTTCCGGTACCAGCTGATGAGCGGCCAGGGATTTAATTCCCCCGTGTTGCGACAAGAGCGCCGCGACAGCAGGCCCGAAGCCGTCATCCTCCCGTAAGCTGTTGCCGTAGCCGATCAGAACCGTTTTAGCGCTGTTTTTCATCCACTTTGTTGCCACCGGCATCTAAAAGCTCGATCTTCATCGGCATTTTTCCCAGCGCGTGGGTCGAGCATGACAGGCACGGGTCAAAGGCGCGAATCACCGCTTCGACGCGGTTGAGCGCCCCGTCGGTGAGGTTGTTGCCGTCCACAAAGTGTTTGGCGCTTTGAAAAACGCCGTGGTTCATTGCTAAGTTGTTGTGGCCCGAAGCGATAATCAGGTTGACCCACTCGATCAGGCCGTTTTGATCGATCTTGTAGTGGTGAATCAGCGTGCCGCGCGGCGCTTCGCTCATGCCGACCCCCTCAAAGCGGTTGGGTTCGGCGTGGGCGCGCACGTGCGGGCTTAGAATCTCTTCGTCGCTCAGCAGTTGCCCGATTTTTTCCAACCCGTGGATAATCTCGATCAGCCGGGCGTAGTGGTAATAGAAGCTGCTCAAAATCGGGCCGCGTTCGAGCATCCGAAACTCGGCAAACTCTTCATCGGCAAAGGGGGTTCCGAGGCTATCGGCAATATTCAGGCGTGCTAGCGGTCCCACGCGATAAACCCCATCCGGGTAGCCGTAGGGCTTGAAGTAGGGGGATTTAAGATAACTCTCCTCTTCGATCGCCTCGCCCACATAGTTGCGGTAATCGCTTGGATCAAGCTTATCGGCCACCAGTTTGCCGGTGTGATCCATCACGCGGACTTTGCCGTCGTAGTGGTCAAGCTGACCTTTTTCGTTCACAAGGCCAAAAAAGAGGGTGGGGTAGTTGGCGAAAACCCGCGCCTCCTCCTGATAGTTTTTGAGGTTCTTTTTAAACCACGCCAGCGTATCGCGGGCCACTTTGATTTGACTGGGCAGCTCCGCCAAGATCGCTTCGCGCGCTTCGGCTTCCAGTGGATGGCTAACCCCGCCGGGCACAATCCAGCCGGGGTGAATCCGCTTGCCGCCGAGCCGCTCGATAATCCGTTGCCCGAAACTGCGCAGCCCGATGCCCGCACGGGCCATTTCCGGGTGGCTTTCCATAACGCCGAAGATATTGCGTTTTTTGGGGTCGCTGTCAAAGCCCAACAGCAGATCGGGCGACGAAAGGTGAAAGAAATTGAGCGCGTGGGACTGCACAATCTGCGCCAGATTGATAATGCGCCGCAGGTTAGCTCCGGTGTGGGGGATCTGCACCGCTAGCAACTGATCGGCCGCTTTGGATGAGGCTACAAGGTGGCTAACGGGGCAGATACCACAGGTGCGGGCCGTGAGCGCGGGCATTTCGGTAAAAGGGCGGCCTTGGCAGAATTTTTCAAAACCGCGAAATTGGGTGACGTGTAGATTGGCTGCCGAAACTTCGCCGGTTTCGTCCAGCTTGATGGTAATTTTGGCGTGGCCTTCGATGCGGGTGACGGGATTGATCGTAATGGTTTTCATGGCCTACTTTCCAAACCGCGTGTAGTCAAAAATAGTCGGTTCTTTGCCTTCGATCAGGCAGGTTAAAAGATGATGAATGGCATCCGCCGGCGGCGGGCAGCCGGGCAGAAAGTGGTCGATTTTGACCGCTTCGTGCAGCGGCATCACGCGCTCAAGCTGATCGGGCACCACACGGCAGGGGCGGCACCCTTTGTTAAAATCGCTCAGTTCGTCGTAGGCGTGGTGTAGGGCCGCTTCCAGCCCCACCAGATTGCGCATGGCCGAAACGTTGCCCGTCACGGCGCAGTCGCCCAGCGCCACGATCAGCTTGCTGTTTTTACGGATTTTGTGCAGCTTTTCTAAATCCTCTTCGCTGCTCACACTGCCTTCGACCAAGGTTAGATCGACATTTTCGGGGAACCCCTTGGTATCCACATAGGGGCTGCAAACCACTTCGACTTTTTGCGCCAGATCGATGAGCCGTTCGTCCATATCCAAAAAAGACATATGGCAGCCCGAACAGCCGTCGAGCCAGACGGTCGCAAAACGAATCTTTGCCATCACTGCCCCTTTTTCATGGTGGTTAGGTAGGGCAGGAAGGTGCGGCGTTTAGCCATTTCCGCCACGGAAACCCCTTTTTCGCTCAGCGCCCCGGTGGGGCAGACCTGTACGCATTTACCGCAGTGGGTGCAGTTTTCGCTCTCCCCCCAGGGCTGGCCCATTTCGGCGATAATGCGCGAATCCACACCCCGGGCGAAGACATCCAAAATATGCGCCCCTTCGATCTCGTCGCAGACCCGCACGCAGCGGGTGCATAAAATACAGCGGTTAGGGTCGTTCACAAACCGTTTATGGGAAGCATCGACCTGCATTTTGGGGTAGAGGTAGGGCACCTCCACATGGTTCATCCCCACCCGCGCGGCCATCGACTGCAGTTCGCAGTGGCCGTTGGAGACGCACACGGAGCAAACATGGTTGCGCTCGGCAAAGAGAAAGCTCAGTACCTTGCGACGGTGTTTTTGCAGTTTTGCAGTTTCGGTCTGCACGACCATGCCGTCTTTGATGCGCGTGGTACAGGCCGGGCGCAGCTCCCTTTGGCCTTCGATCTCCACAAGGCACATTCGGCAGGCACCCACATCGCTCAGGCCGTCGATCGAACAGAGGGTGGGAATATCGATATTGTTCTCCCGCGCCACCTGCAAAATGGTTTGATCCGATCGGCCGCTAAAGCTTTGGCCGTTGATGCTCAGGGTTTTGGTGCGGGCGCGTTGAATGGGCGGCTGCATCATGCGTTCTCCTTTTTAAGGCCCGCGAGGTATTCGTCTTTAAAGTACCGGAGCGTGGAAAGCACGGGGTTGGGCGCGGTTTGGCCCAAACCGCAAAGGCTGGTTTCTTTGATCATCTCGCACAACTCTTCAAGCAGCTCCAAATCCTGCTGCGTTGCCTCTTTTTTGGCGAATTTGTCCACCAGATTGTGCAGTTGTACGGTACCCACGCGGCACGGTACGCATTTGCCGCAGGATTCGGTCATGCAAAACTCTAGAAAAAAGCGCGCTACTTCGACCATCGACGAGGTTTCGTCCATGACGATAATGCCGCCCGAACCCATAATGGAACCAATCGCTTTAAGTGACTCGTATTCAATGGGCAGATCCAGCTGACTAGCGGGAATACAGCCGCCGCTGGGGCCTCCGGTTTGCACCGCTTTAAAGGCGCGGTCGGCTTCGATGCCGCCGCCCACGTCGTAGATGAGTTCGCGCAGGGTCATTCCCATGGGTACTTCGACCAGACCTGTCTGTTTGACCTGTCCGCTGAGGGCAAATACTTTGGTGCCCTTGGATTTTTCGGTGCCAAACTGGGCGTACCATTCGCCGCCGTTGCGCAAAATGGGCGCAATATTGGCAAAGGTCTCCACGTTATTAAGCACCGTCGGTTGCGCCCACAGGCCGTGATCGCTCAGGTGCGGCGGTTTTTGGCGCGGATTGCCCCGGTTGCCTTCGATCGAGGTAATCAGTGCCGTGGCTTCGCCGCATACAAAGGCGCCGCCGCCTAAGCGTACCTCCACATGGAAGCTAAAGGAGGTCTGCGCGATCTTGCTGCCCAAAAGCCCCCGTTTTTCTGCCTCTTTGATCGCTTTTTTAAGGCGCTCAACCGCCAGCGGGTACTCGGCGCGCACATAGATATAACCCGTGTCGGCCCCCACGGCGTAGCCGCACAGCGCCATGCCCTCCAAAATGCGGTGCGGGTCCGATTCCATAATGGCGCGGTCCATAAATGCGCCGGGATCGCCCTCGTCGCCGTTGCAGATGACAAACTTCTGGTTGCTGATCGCCTTGGCGACGCTTTCCCACTTAAGCCCCGTGGGGTAGCCGCCCCCGCCGCGTCCGCGCAGACCGCTGATGCGCATCTCTTCGATGACCCCTTCGGGACTCATTTCGGTTAAGGCTCTAAAAAGCGCGTGATAACCTTTGTGGGCGATATAGTCGTCCAGACTGTCGGGATCGATATAGCCGGCGTTTTCCAATACGATCTTTTTTTGTTTGGTAAAAAAGGGAATATTGGTTTGGCAAACCAGGCTTTGGACGCAGGAGGCGTCCTTGCTGCCCGCCGTGCAGTCGGCGATATGTTCGGCGTCTTCGGGTTTGACCTTTTCATAGACAATCTCGCAGTGCGCATCCGAAGTGGAGTTGACCATCACCAGCGGCCCTTGCGCACACAGGCCGTTGCAGCCCACGGGACGGACTTTGCAGCTTTTTCCCGCCGCTTTTTTCGCTAGGCAGGTTTCTAGGTTTTCTTTGATCGCTTCCGCGCCGATGGCTAGACAGGTGGTGCCGACGCAGACATTGATCTCTTCCTCAACCTCGCTTCGTTTGGCATTGAGCTCTTCGCTGAGCGCCTCAAGCTCTTCAAGCGTTTGTATCATCGCTCATCCTTTCGCAGGCTTCGATGACGCTCTCTTCATTCAGGTAGCCGACGGTTTTTTTATCGAACACCGCCACGGGGGCGAGGGAGCAGGAGCCAAAGCAGCGCGCCGACATCACGGAAATTTCGCCGTCGGGCGTGGTTTCTCCGGGTTTGATACCGTAGCGTTTTTCGATTGCGGCCAGGATTTTGTTGACCCCTTTAATGTAGCACGCGGTTCCGGTGCAGACAACGCAGGCGTGCTTACCCTTGGGCTTGAGGCGGAAAAAGTGGTAGAAGGTGGCAACGCCGTACACCTTGCTTTGCGGCAGTCTCAGGCTTTGCGCGATGAATTTCAGCACATCGTTTTCCAGATAGCCAAAGACCTCTTGCGCGGTGTGGAGCGCTTCGATCAGGGCGCTGCGCTCGTAACCGAGCTTGCGCATCGTTTTGTCAATTTGCTTGTAACGGGTGTCCTGCAGCGTTGCTTCAGCCATGCTCTCCCTTTGCCTTTGGTACAGAAATTTTAACCATACCGAATGACGGGATTGTAACAGAAGCTTTGAATGGCGAACCTTAGCCTTCGACGTTGAGCAGGCTGTAACCCAAACCGGCCAGATGGTCGTCCACCAGCTTTAAGGCCCGCTCAAGGGTTTTGTAGGCGATTTCGGGCAACGGTTCGCCCCATGCCTTTTCGGCCTCTTCAAAGCCCTTGAGGATGCCTTCGCGTCCGGCGCGCAGGAGGGTTTCGTTGTTGTTTGCGCCTTGGATGACAAATTGCGCCAGCCGATCGGAGGTTTTGGGAACGCCGTAAAAACCTTCATCGCTGATGACCATCGCCGCCTCTTCGGGCGTCGCTATCATCTCGGGCGCGTCTTTCATCAGCCGATCGGCCAGGTGTTTCCACTCAAGCTGCTCTTCGATCTGGTTGCGGCTGTGACTGGTGGCAGCGAGGTGGAATTCCAAGCGCATCGTCTGAATTTCGATGCTGTAGATTTTGTCGTCTTTGCGCACAACGGCCTGACGGGTCATCTCCTGATAACGGAGGTTGAGTTGCCAGTTGAGACTGGAAAGGGCTTGATCGTTAATCTGCATAGGAGACTCCTTTCACAAATAACTTGTGAAAAGATCGGAAATTATTAATATTTCTTTATGGTTCAATATGGCAGAGGGGATTATCTCCCTCTGCCGCCCGTTTTGCGGGGAGTGGAGCCTTTACCCAGCGGTTTGCCCATGGCGGCATGGGCGCTGGGTTTGGCGCTGGCGGGCCGGGCGGGTTTTGCGGGCGCGGGCGGCGCGGCGGGGGTTTTGCGTTTGTTGCCGAAGGCTCCGGGGGTTTTGCCCTTTTTGGCTGCCGCTTTGCTCATGCTTTTGCCCCGGGTTTTTACCGGACTGGCCTGTGCAGGCGGCTCAAAACCTTCGACGACAGCAGTTTGAACGTGTTTGCCCAGCATCACCAGAATCTTCGACCACGATTGATACTCCTGCGTCGAAAGCAGCGTGATCGCCACGCCGTCCTTTCCGGCCCGTCCGGTGCGGCCGATTCGGTGCAGGTAGTCGGTGGCGACGTGCGGGATGTCGAAGTTAATGACCACCTCCAGTCCCTCAATATCCAAGCCCCGCGCGGCGATATCGGTGGCCACCAGAATGCGGGCTTTGCCCTCTCGAAAATCGTTTAGCGCCCGATCCCGCGCGCCGTGGGTTTTGTCGCCGTGGATGACGGTGTTTTTTAAGCCACTCAGCGCGAGTTCGTTGCTCACCTCGTCGGCCTGCGCTTTGGTGCGGGTAAAGACCAGCACTCTGGGGTAGTTGTTTTTGCCGATCAGATAGGCCAGCAGTTCGTGTTTGCGTTCCTTTTCGACCGGATGCACCACCTGCCGCAGGGTCATATCGGCGGCTTGGAGGTTGTTGACCTCGATCAGCAGCGGTTTTTTGAGGATTTTTTCCGCCAGTTGTTTGACCGCGCCGGTAAGCGTGGCGGAAAAAAGCATCGTTTGCGGTTTGGGGGGAATGAGGTCGATGAGTTGTTCAACCTCGCGGATAAAACCCATATCGAAGATCGTGTCCGCTTCGTCGAAGACCAGCGTTTGAATCTGCGTCAGCGACGCGTGGCCCTGTTTGTTCAGTTCCAACAGCCGCCCCGGCGTGGCGACGATCACATCAACGCCATTCGCCAACTCTTTGGCCTGTTGCGAAATATTCGCGCCGCCATAAAGCGCCACGCAACGCAACTCGGTGCCTTCGGCGTAGGCGGCGATCGCCTCGGCGATCTGCGAAGCCAGCTCTCGGGTGGGGACAACCACGAGCGCGCGGGCCTTAGGTTGCGCGGATAAAGCCATCAGTTGATGCAGGATCGGCAGCGCGTAGGCGGCGGTTTTTCCCGTGCCCGTCTGCGCGGCGGCCAGCACGTCGCGGCCGCGTAACACGACCGGAATGACCTGCGTTTGAATCTCTGTCGGCGCGGTGTAGCCCTTTTGGGCGAGGGTTTCAAGAAGGTGCGGGTTAAGACCTAAATTTGAAAATGCCATGAATGTTCCTTTAAAAAAGAACGGAGTGTACTCGACTTTGAGGTAATACGCAAATCAACCCAGCGGCGTGATGATCGGGTTAAAGGCCTTGGAGGCAATCAGGATGCGCGAACCTACCTTGAGTCCCGCCATTTCGCTTTCGGTCGCGGTCACTTTAACCACATCGCCGCCCGCCAGCACGGTCAAAATAGTAATCAGGCCACTGGGCTGCATATGCAAAATTTCGCCGCTTAGACGGAATTTGCTGCTGACCCCTTCGCCGGCAAACACGTGCGCGGGCGCACCGCTTTTGACAACCCTGCCGCGATCGATCACATAAACCCGGCTGGAGAGCTTAAACACCTCGCTTAGGTCATGGCTCACCAGCAGTGTGGCGGGTTGATAGCGCTTTTGCAGGATTAAAAGCTCTTCTTGCAACTGGCTTCGCATGGCGTGATCGAGCGCCGAAAGGGGTTCGTCCAGCAGCAGAATTTTGGGTTTAAGCGCCAATGCCCGCGCCAAAGCGACCCGCTGTTTTTGCCCACCGCTTAAGCTTTCCGGTTTGCGATCTTTCAGTTGCGCCAGTCCGGTCGTTTCGAGCAATTCGTCCACTATTACGCGTTCGGATCGGGGCAGGGCGAAGGCGATGTTCTCCCGCACGCTCATATTGGGAAAGAGCGCGTAGTCCTGAAACACAAATCCCACACGGCGCTTTTGGGGCGGCCGGTCGATTCTTTTTGCGCTGTCGAACCATGTTTCCCCCGCCACCGCAATACGGCCTTCATCGGGCGCGGTCAGTCCCGCAATCATTCTTAGAAGCGTGGTTTTGCCTGCGCCACTTTGGCCAAAGAGGGTGATAAATTCGCCCTCGTTGACCCGGCCTTCAAAAACCAGATCGATCGGCCCTTCGGCGGTGTTGAGCCGTTTTTTCACATCGATTTCGATCATAGGCTTCCCGCTCTGGCAAAACGCCGGTTAATCAAATAGACCATCAGCAGAATCGAAAAGGTGATGGCAAAAAGCGTAAAGGCGTATTGATGCGCCATGGCGTAGTTGAGCGATTCGACCTCGTCGTAGATGGCGATGGAGGCCATGCGGGTTTGCCCCGGAATGCTTCCGCCGATCATCAGCACCACGCCAAACTCGCCGACGGTGTGGGCAAAACTGATGACAATGCCTGTCAAAAGCGCCGGTTTCATATTGGGCAGCAGCACAAAAAAGAGGGTTTTAAGCCGTCCGATCCCCAATGTGGCCGCCGCCTCGCGCAAAGTGTCGGGCAGGGCGGAAAAACCCGCTTGCAAAGGGTGGATCATAAAGGGCAAACTAAAAAGCACCGATCCGACGATAAGACCTTCAAAGGTAAAAACCAGTCGCAGATCGAAGGTTTGGTCAAAAAACCGCCCGATCGGGCTTTGAGGGCTGAAGGTGACCAGCAGGTAAAAACCCAGCACACTCGGCGGCAGCACCAGCGGCATACTGATCAGCGCCTCGATCGGCGCTCTAAAACGGTTTTTGGTAAAGGCCACCCAGTAGGCCAACGGAATGCCGATAACCAGCAAAATCAGGGTTGTCAACGCCGCCACCTCAAAGGTCAGCAGCATGGTCTGCAAAAAGTCGTTCATGCCAACGGCCTTAGGGAGATTTCGTTGGCTTTAATCAGCCATTCGACGGTGTCGCCCACGGCCAGCTCCAACCGCTTGGCCGATCGGGCGGTGATTAGCGAAATCACCTGCACGCCTTCGCACTTGAAAGTCACTTCGCAAAGCAGCCCCCCGAAACGGAGGCTTTCGATAACGGCCCGGTGGCGGTTGCGCAGGCTGATTGCACCCGTTAAATCCTTAGCGATCGCCACTTCGGTCTCCTTAAAAAGCAGCTCCACCGCACAGCCGATCGCCAGATAGCCGCATTGATCGGGCGTTTCGACCACCAAGGCGCTAAAAAGGCTTTCGCCTACGGCTACATCGACCAGGCTGAGCGCGCCGTCGGTTTCGACGGCGGCAACGGTTCCGGCCAGGCGGTTCAAGGAATTACCGTCAGGCCGTGTTTTTTAAACACTTCGGCGGCTTTGGGGCTTTTTAAGAATGCGACAAACCGTTTGGCTGCTTCGGGCTGTTTGCTGTTTTTGAGCACGACGGTGCCATAAATCATGCTTTTGTGGGACTTGGGGTCAAGCATAAAATATTGGCCCTTGCCCTCGTTGATAATATTGGCCACCACGGAAAAGCCGGTAATGCCCACCTCCGCCGCGCCGCTTTCCACAAAATGGGTTGCCTGCGAAATGCTTTCGCCGTACACCAGTTTGGATTCGATCGTCTCGTAAATCTTGGCGTATTTGAGGCTTTCGACCGCCCGTTCGCCCAGCGGCGCGGTTTTGGGATTGGCGATGGCGATTTTTTTGACCTTTTTATCCTGCAAAACCTTCATACCCTTGGAGACATCGATCGTGCGGCTCCAAAGGATGAGGCGGTTTTCCACGGTGGGAATCGCTTCACCCGCCGCATAACCGTTTTTGACCGCTTCCTGCGGATATTTCATATCGGCGGCCATAAAAACATCAAAGGGCGCGCCCTGTTCGATCTGGTGGTAAAACTTCCCCGAAGCGTTAAAAATCAGATTGACCTTGTTGTCGTAATGGGTAATCAGCTCTTCAAGTGCATTGCGGTAACTGGCTGCGGCAGCCACGGTGATTTCGGAAGCATAAAGCGACAAAGCCGCCAAAAGAGATAAAAGCAGGGTTTTCATTGTTTTCCTTTGTTACGCGCCGATAATCACATGGGAGGCTTTAAACAGCGCCCATGCGTTATCGCCGGTTTTAAAGCCCAGTTCTTTTTGGGCGTCTTCGGTGATGACGGCGGTGAGGGTGTTGCCGCCGGCGATCTTGAGTTTGATCTCCACATTGACCTTGCCCTCGACAATCTCTTCGATCGTGCCTTCAATGGCGTTGCGCACGCTGATTTTGGCGGGCTTTTCTTTGGCCAGAATAATCCAGCTCGATTTGATGAGTGCGTAGGCTTCATCGCCCGTTTTGAGACCCATGGCCTCTACGCCGTCGTTGGTGATGGTGGCCACGATGGGGGTCTGGCCCCGCAGGTTGAGCGTCACTTCGGCGTTGACCGCGCCCTTTTTAACGCCCGCGACGGTGCCCCAAAGCTGATTGCGCGCGCTGGTTTGCATGGTAATCCTTTGTGCGGTTTGCAAAACCGATGCGAGATCGGTTCCGTTTTGAGAGAGCAGTTCGAGCAGCTGCGAATGTTTTTTCTTCAAGAGATCAAAGGCGACAATCACCGATTTTCCCGCCTCGGTCAGCACCGTTCCGCCGCCCCCTTTGCCGCCGCTGACGCGCTCAACCAGGGGGCGATCGGAAAGATTGTTCATCATATCGATTGCATCCCACGCGGCCTTGTAGCTCATGCGGATCGATTTGGCCGCCGAACTGATGGAGCCGTGCTGCTCCACCGCCCGCAGCAGATCGATGCGTCCTTCACCCAAAAAAGGTTTGTCTTCCACATTCAGCCAGACTCTGCCCTCCAACTTCATACCGGTTCCCATCTTTGCAAAGATAGCGTTATATTAGCTAATACATAACGAATTGGTCAACGGGTAGCGTGGTTAAAAATGGATCATTTAAAAGTGGTAGTCTGCGCTTAGCCGCCACATCCGTCCCGGTTCGGGATAGCCCTCAGCGTACTCGTAGTTTTTATCCGTCAGGTTGGTTATGCCTGCGCGGAGCGTCAACTCCTCGATTGGTCGATAGCGTGCATTTAGGTTGATGAGCGTTAACGGACCCATCTCGGTTCCGTCACTAAAGATGTAGCGGCCGTCCTCATAGGAGAGATCCGCGCCGAAGCTGACAGCGCCGATCGGCGAGTAGTTTGCGCCGACGCGGAGCTTATGTTTGGGCGTATCGGTTAGCTTGATACTATTGTCAACCTCGTTGGTTCGCGTTAGATTGAGATAGTTGCCAAAAAGCTCCAGACTTTCATGCGGGCGGAACGTGCCCTCCACCTCAAAGCCCCGATGGCTGGTTTCGGCAATGTTTTGAAGCTGCGTTGTATCGTTGTCGCCTTCGTTGAGCGGGTCTTCGACGGAGACGATCTCGTCTTGGATATCGCTATAAAAGAGCGAAGCGCGCACCTTTCCGGCGGTAAATTTATGCCCGTAGCCCACCTCATAGTTCAAGGCGTATTCGCTTTTGAGGTCGGGATTGGGCAGGCGGGTTCCGAAGGCTTCCGAGTAGCGCTCTTTAAGAGCTGCAAAACGGGATTTCTTAGCGATCGAGCCAAAAAGCTGTCCTGTTTCGAAAACCGGATAAAACACGCCGGCCTGATAGTTAATAGCATCCATATCTTCGGCGTTGTAGGTGTCTCCTTCGCTGAGCGCCTTTTGAACCGAAAGGTCCTGATAGGCAATCCCCAGCCGGATGGTGGCCGTGCCGGCTTTAAAGGTGTCCTCAAGAGCGATCGTCGTTAGCCGGTCTTGGAAAAGATCTTGCAGCACGCCTTCGACATAGGCATTGTGTTCGTCGTTTTTGGTTTGTACGGCAGCCTGCAAAAAGTGCCACGCTATCCGGTAGCCGCCTTCGATATTGACCCCCGTTGTCTCATCGTCATAGTTGGACTTTTCATTGATTGTTGTCGGGTTAAAGTCGTTGTCGATATTGTAAATATTCAGGCTGTTATCAAACTTGTCTTTGTAGAGCCGGCCTTTGATATAGCCATCGACAAACTGATGCTGCGCCAAAATGTACTGGCTTTTCATATCCCAGTAGGGCCAGTACCAGTAACGGGTTGTACCGTTAAAGGGGCGGCTGCCCATGCCGGGCAAAAATTCATCGGGGTTGGTGTGGCGCTGGTTGCCCTTTTCACCCTGTTGGTCCACGAACCCCACGGCAATCTCGGTGTTGTCGTTTGCCCAGCCGGTGCGAAGCGACACCTTCTCGTCTTTGCGGTAGGCATTGATGCGGTTCTTGGTGGGCTGCTGGGTAGTGGTTTTGAAATCATCCGAGAGCGGGTAATCGTCCGCTTCCAGCAGGGAGTAGCCCGCTTGCGCATATAGGCCGCTTCGTTCATCCATGCCGCCGAGATTGGCATAGTAGTTCTTCTCGCCGCCGGAGGCGATACCGCCCCCGATGCTGCCTTCATAAGGTTTGGACGGGCGGCGAGTGACCAGGTTGATCGCGCCGCCCATGGCGTTGGGGCCATAGAGCATGGGGATATAACCTTTGGTGAGTTCGATGCGTTCCAGATCATAGGTGGTGTAGCGACCCAGATCGACATAGCCGTCATAGGGAACATAGATCGGCACGCCGTCGAGATAGATCGGAACCCGCCGCATTTCAAAGCCGCGTACAAACACCGATGCTTCATTGCGTCCGCCGACGCGGTCGAAGGTGACGCCGGGCAGCGTGTGTAGCGCGTCAGAGACACCGTCGAGGGCGTTTTCGCGCAGAGCTTGCGCATCGATCGACTGTGTGGTGACCGGCAAAAGCTTATTTTCCTCTCCGCCGGCTGATACCTCGATCGAGCCAAGTGGAATAGGATCGTTATAGTCTATTGAATATAACGACTGGGACAAAAAAACCATTCCAAGAACGGTCGGGATTGCTTTTTTCATGTTTTCTCCTTCGATTCGGTTAGTTCCACAAGAGTGATTGGAGTTCTTGCCGGGTTAGGGTTAATCCGGTAAATTGCTGATAAAACTCAAAAACGCTCCTTTCGACATCGGGTTTAGAAATCAGTTCGGGATGAAGGATGTGCGCCGCCCAAATTTCACCCAAAACTGCTTCGGGGGTGTAGTGGGTCCACAGGTGCAACCCCTTGGGGACTACATAAATTCGGTTATCCCTAACCGCTTGCAGCTTAGAAAACCGCGTGTCTGCCAAAATGCCTTTTTTGGCAGACAACGAGGGGACCACAAGCGCATAGGGATCCCATGCGTAGAGCTGTTCGATATCCAACGCAAGCGTATGAACATTGGCGTAAGCCGGATTGTCGGGCAGCCCCCGTCCTTTGGCGGAGGCAAACATCCGGTTGGCGGTTTGGGCCATTTGCTGTTTCATTTCGGGGTAGGAAAAGTAAAGTGCCGTAGGGTCGCGTTCGGTATTGGCAAGTTTGGCTTGAATCCAGCTGCGCAGGCTGGACGAGAACATCCGGTAGGCATCAAGCCGGTTGTGCGCGTTCAGGGCATCGGCAAGCACGGCAGCGGTTTCCTTGATTGAGCCGGGTCCGCGCCAATTGACCACCAGTGCCGGACAGCCCGTGGACTTGATCCGCTCGGCGGCTTCAGTGGTGAGGACGATGCACAGATCGGGTTTGAGTTGCAGAATATTTTCCAAAAACGGCTCCCAGCTTTGACCCGCAGAAGCCGGTAGCGCCGTCTGCAGGGCGGGATTGAGTCGTATTTGCATAGGCCATGACATTTTGGACTTCATCGACGGGAGCGCGTTGACAATTTTATCCCCCTGTCCCAGCATGAACAAAAAGCTGTTAACCGCCGGTGTTCCGCCAACGGTTGCCACCCGCTCGATTGGGACAGGTAGAGACTGGGTGTGCCCGGCCATATCGGTCACCTCCTTGGCAAGCAGCCAAAGGGCCAGCGGTGCGCAAATTAAGATTAAAACGCGCATTGCAGGTATCCGATAACGGTTCTTGGTGCGCCTGCGTAATAGGAGGCTCCCCCTTCGGTTGTGTAGTCGTTGCTGCTGATGGTTCCGATGTATTTCTGATCGGTCAAGTTTGTAATGTTGAGCCCGAACGTCACGTCGGTGAGAGCAAAGAGCTGCTGCCGTGTGTAGGTCACGGAAAGATCAAAGAGGGTGTGCGCATCGACCGATTCATTGTTTTCGGCATTTCCGTAGCGCTCGCCGATGTGCTTAACGGCGGGGGTGAGACGAAGATTGCCAAGGGCGTAGGTCATGCTGGCCTTGAGCATCACTTTGGCTGAGTTGGGGACCTGGTTGCCCTTAGCCTCTGCGGTGGTTCCGCTACCGGTTTTTAGATCGGAGTCCAGCGTGAAGCTATTGAAACTTCCCGAAAGGGTGCCGCTAAACGAGTTGCTCCATTTGGCGGATACCGTAGTTTCAAGGCCATAACCGGTGGCATCCTGTCCCGATTGAAGATAGCTGACGTCTACAGCCGGGTCATAGGCTTGGACTTGCTTGTTTTTGTGCTTAGAGTAGTAGAGCGTCGGACTGACACGGTAGGCACCCGCATTCCAGTCTAGGCCGATCTCCGCGACATCTGCGGTTTCGAGTTTAAGATCATCCCAGAGATCTTGAAGCGTGATGCCTGCCGTGTTAAATTTTGCATTGTTGGCCGCATTGGTAAAGGAGCTATAAAGCGGTCCTTGCCATGGCATTGCATAGGTGCGTCCATAGCCTATATTGAAGCTCAGATCGGGAGAATGGCGATAGCTGGCACCGATATTGGGCAGTAGAACCTCCATGTCGCTGGAGTCGGTACTTAAAGCATTGTTGATGCCCGGCGAAGCGTCGATCGCGTCGTCGTAGTTTTCGATGGTGTTGACGGTTGCATTCTTGTTGTAGCTGGTAATTGCGGGCAAGCCGACCGTCATATGGCGCAATCCCGCCTCCATCGACCAGTCGCCAAAATCGCCTCGCGCGGCCACGAATGGACTCAAAAAGGTCCGATCGCCGTTTTTGTTCAGCTGATTCCAGCCTGTAAAGGTCAAGCTTCCGTCGTTTTCGATCCGGTAAGACATCTGCCCGTAGGGCGGTGGTACGCTGCTGATAGTTTGGTTCCAGTAGCCGATCTTCGCGCCCCAGTTGTCGGTATTGTATTCATATTCGCCAATCCAGCCGGATTGCTCCTTGTCAAGTAGCATTTTATTCATCCGGCTTTGCCCTGCGGCAATTTGCCCAAAGGTGCGGTAGCCTTTATTGTTGACATCGTAGGCGCTTAGTCGGATGCGGCTATGTTCGTCTAGGTCGGCGGTGACTTTGCCCTGCAGATATTGTTCATCCATTTTGTTGCGCTGGTATTTGTAGTAGTCAATCCGCGTGGCATTGGTGGTGCCAAGCAATGGGCCGTAGTCCAGGTCGTAGTTTGTGTCCAAGTCACGGCTTTGCGCATAGGTTAGGGCTTTGTAGGGGTTTGCATCAAAACTGCTTTGCAGACCGTAAAATTCAAACCTGACCCGATCGCCGACGGGCTGCGTTAAGCCGAAATTGAACGATTGTTTTTCTTGATTGCCTGCACCTTTGAACTTATTGGCATCGGCGGTTGAATAGGAGATAAACAGGGCGGTTCCGGCCGACGGAATTTTCCCGCTGTCAACCCTTGCGAAGGTGCGTGTAAACCCATGGGAGCCCGTGCTGTGTTTAAGTGTCAGTCCTGTGCCGGCTTTGGGCTTGAGCAGGGCGATGTCCATTGCGCCGGCGATGTTTCCAAAACCAAAGCCGATATCCGAGGGGATGGGACCCTTATAAAGACGCATGGAGGTTACGTTTTCCATATCAAACAAATTTCCCTCGCCGGACTGCCCTGATTCGATGACGGCGGGAATGCCTTCGATAGAACGGGCGAAATGGTCAAAGGAGGCTCCGGCCTGGGCGCGAATGCGTAGGGCATTCGGACTGTTGAGCAGGCCCAGCCCGTCCATGCCGGTGTAGTTCACGGAGGGTAGCCCGTCTAGGGCCATTTGCGTATTCATGTTGCCCCCGCCACTCAGGTCAAGCACCGTGTCGCGTTCGATAGGCTCGACCGTGCCGCCCAAGGCGTTTTCGGCACCGCTTTTGCTCCCGGTGATTTGTATGGAACTTAGCTGTGCGGGTACGTTTGCCCAAAGCGCCAACGGAAGCGCTATAAATAGGGTCTGCCTGATGTTCATGTTCGTATCCTTTTCGTTATATACAAAAATATATAACGATAACACTTCGCGACGCTGCCGAAAAAATGAGCAGTTATGCGTTTGGCGCTACTTCTACGCCAATTTCTGCCGGCATGGCCTGATAGGGCCATGAAGTGATCAGATGCAACGCGCCGGCCCGCACATAGTCGGCGGCATTTTGCGCATGGATACCTCCGGTGGCCGCCAAAATCACGCCGGCGTGTTTCTGGCTCAGACGGGTTCGTATGGCGGCAAACTCGGCGGGTTCTGCTTTGTCTAGTTGAATAAACTCCGCGCCCGCTTCGGCCAGCATTAAACATTCAGCCATATTGTGCGCTTCGGCGGCGATGCGTTTTTGCGGCTCTTGCTGTTTCATAAGCCCGATACGTTGCTGCAGGGTTTTGGTATCCAAAAAGGCGCGGTGCTGGGCAAAGACAAGAATGCTTTCTGAAAGACCCAGCCGATGCGGGTTGGCGCCACCCGTGATGACGGCTTTGAGCATCAGGGGTTTAAGCCCCGGCGGGTGCTTTCGCGTGGTTAAGACTGTGGCCGATTCGTTGACGTCTTTAGCGGCATCCACCATCTTCCGCGTGGCAGTTGCTACGGCGCAAGCACGTTCCAGCACCCCAAGCCCCACCCGCCAAAGCAGGTGCAGCGCAGACGCGTTGCCGCCGATGCTTAAGAGGGTGTCGCCCCGTTGCAGCGATATGCCTTCGGCTGCGCTCCAGAGGGCCTTTGCGCCCAATAGCTCGGCCATGCGTGCCACCTCGGCCATGCCACAAGCAATCATCGGAGCGCGTGCGCGGTAAATCATGCGCGCACCCAGCGGCCCGATACCCAAAAGCCGGGTTGTTAGATCGCCTTCAGGGGCATCCTCCTTGAGCCAGGCGCTCAGCGTTGCGTCATCCACGCAGCTTTTCATCGAGTCTCCCAGTGAATGAAGGCCCACCTAAAGGGCTTGGGCCGCCAGCCTCTCATTATGACTTCGTCATAGAAATGTTCTGCTCTTTCTATCTCTTGCGGCTGTAGTTCGCCTAGACTCCATGCGAGAGTTTTTAAAAAACGCTCCTTGTCGTCATAACGTACCGATCCCCCTTCGATGTCGATGTAGTCCACTTTAGGGAAGTAGCCCATCTGCCATAAAATCGCAATCGGGTAAAGATAATCCGGGCGGGTCGCCACCGGGCGGCCCAATGCCTCAAGTAGCCGCTCATCCACAAAGCCGCCCCCGGTTTTGTAGGTGATATATGCCCGTTTTCTGGCCTTTTGACTTAATTTTTCCAGCGCAGTCTTTAGGTCGGCTACTTCGATCGATCGGGAGGCGATCGCCACATCCACTTCAGGCAGGGCGCTCCAGTCGTTCTCCCATGCGAGGTGGTAGGTTTGAATGTTGGAGAGCTTGCAGTTTTGGGCATTGTCGCGCAAGCACTCAAGCATTTTTGCGGAAAAGTCCATTGCGTGAACTTTGTCAAGCGCCGTAGCCAGCGGCAAAGTGAGCGTGCCCGGACCGCAGCCCACGTCCAACAGGCTTTCGCAACCTTCCAGATTCATGCGTTTAATAAAATCGTGGATATAGGCGCTTTGGTGAACGCGAGCGTTGAAATCGGTCGCTTTTTCGTCCCACTCATCGCTCTTTTTAGAACGAAAAGCTGAAACGCTTTTTTGGTTGCGATAGAGATCGGCAAAATCAATTTCATGCAACATAACGGTTTCCTTGCGTACACAGGCAGACGGGGTGTTTGCCAATGTGATGGATTTGCGCATCCACGCCGTAAACCTCCCTGAGCACATCGGGAGTGACGGTCATCTCCGGCGCGCCATAGGTCATAACAATGCCATCGTGAATTACCGCCACGCCGTCAGAGACCCTGAGGGCATGATCGGGAAAGTGGGTCGTTTTTAACACGGTTTTCCCGTTTACGGCCAAATTGAGCACCCGTTCCAGCAGACGCTGCTGATTGCCATAGTCCAGTCCCGTCACCGGTTCGTCCATAATCAAAATTTCCGACTCCTGAGACAGGGCCCGCGCAATGAGGGCCAGTTGCCGCTGACCGCCGCTGACGGCGTTGTAGGTGCGATCGGATAGATTGCCGATACCCAGCGCCTCAAGCGCTTCATCGGCCATCCGGTGATCGGTTTTTGAGTAGCCGCCTAACAAGCTACCGTGGGCGGTGCGGCCCATCAGCACCACCTCTTTGAGCGTATAGGCAAAGGGAGTGGAGGCGGCTTGAGGCACATAGGCGACCAAGCGGGCAATCTCGCGCCGGCTATAGGAGGCAAGCGGTTTGCCAAGCAAACGGATTTGACCTTTTTTGGGTTTTTGGATACCCAGCAGTAGGCGAATTAAAGTGCTTTTTCCCGATCCGTTTGCGCCCAGAAGACTGATTACGCCCCCTTGGGGAACGGCAAGTGTCGCACCCTTTAAAACCGGCTTATCGCCATAGTCAAACTCAACCCCTTCGGCCTCAAATGCGTTCATGCAAAACCTTTCTTGGCATTTTTCAGCACCAATGCAAAAATGGGAATTCCGATCAGTGAGGTAAGAATCCCCACGGGAATCTCAGTGGGGAAGAGCGATCGCCCCGCCGTATCCACCGCCAGCAGGAAAAGCCCTCCAAAAAGGGCGCAGCCGGGTAGCAGCCAGCGGTTATCCGGCCCCAGAATCATCCGTACAATGTGCGGAATCACCAGACCGACCCATCCGATAATACCCGCCAAAACGACCGTCATGGCACTCAGAGCCGTTGCGAGAACAATGGCGCTCAGGCGCACCACCGTCGTGTTGATACCCAGCGACCGCGCCTCCTCTTCACCCAGACTCATGACGTTAAACAGTTTTCCCATCAGCACCAGAAACGCAAGGCTGATCATCATCGGTCCGATCAGTGTGCCGATGGTGGGCGCGGTGGCCAGCGAGAGCGAGCCCATCAGCCAGTAGACAATCGCTGGAAGTTTGTCGTATGGATCGGCGGTAAATTTGAGAATAGATAAAAGCGCGGTAAAAAGTGAACCGGAGATGACTCCGCCAAGCACCAGCACCAGCATCCCGCCGGGCCCCCGCCCAAAGAGTGCCGCAAGGCCCAACGCGACGCCCACGGCGGCAAAGCCGAATCCAAAGGCCATCACCTGAACCGCCAGCCAGCTGTCGGAAAATACCATTCCCAGCGCTGCGCCAAAACCTGCTCCGGCCAGCACGCCCAAAAGCCCCGGCGAAACCAGCGGGTTGACAAACATTGCCTGAAAGACTGCACCGCAAACCGCCAGTGCGCTGCCAATCAAAACCGCCGCCAGAATTCTGGGCAGACGAATATCAAAAATCAGGCTCTGCATAAGCGCCGTATCGGGCGTGTCTCGGCCTAGTGCGTACGCCCAAAGAAACGATGCGGTATCGAGCATCGAAACGGGATAACGCCCTGCACCGAGCGCGAAGACAATCAGCAGCGCCAAAGCGGCAAACAACAAGAGTAAAATCAAAGAACGTTTCACGGTCGCAAAATCCGATCAATCTCGGCACGATCGAGCTTGACGCCGAAATAGAGTTGATAAAAATCCACCATCTCCTCCTCGAATGGTCTTTGGAACCGATCGGGAAAAAAGAGCCCGGCCAGATAACGCACGCCCAACAACCGCATAAACGACGGCGGCCGGTCAATCCAGTTAAAGGGGCGCTTGGGCACATAATAGACGCGCTTGCTTTTCACCGCATCAATCATTTGCCAGCGTGGATCGGTGTAGACCTTTTTCATAAATTCCGGCTCTTGAGCCACGATAATCTGAGGGTTGTAGGCAATCACCTGTTCGATATTGACCGGCTCCATCCCCTTGCCCCGCGTGATGGTGCAGCGGTGGGGATTGATACCGCCGGCAAAGGCGATTGCTTCGTAGTGCATTGAACCTGTGCATTCACTCAAAAGACCGTCTACGCCTTGGGCGTAATAGACAACAGGGCGTTGATTCTGCGGGATTAAGGCAACTACCGCAGCAACTTCATTCATGCGTCTTTGGGCGTCATTGTGTAGCTGTTTAGCCCGATCGTTCCGTCCCAGTGCTTCGCCCATTTTTAAGAACACGGCGGGATAGTCTGCGAAGGCATAAAGATCGACATATAGAACCGGGACACCGTTTTTACTCATTAGTGTTTCGATTGGATCGGTTACCGCATCCTTGCGCCACGAAATAATGAGATCGGGCCTAGCGGAGAGCAGGGCTTCTTGGTTTATCAATCCCTGTGAACCGCCTACGATCGGAAGATTCAAAAACCGTTCCCCCAAAAACCTCTCTTCGCCGAGGTTGCTGCCCTTTTTGGGGTTGAAATTGACCCCCGAAAGCAGATCGGGGGCGATCAGGTGAATCATGTAGGTCACCGGGGGCGAAAGGCCGATAACGCTTTTTGGCGTATCAGGAATTTCAACCCTGCGGCCCGTGTCGTCAACAAAGGGTTTTGCCAACACCGGCAACAACACAAAGCTAAATAAAAGGAGCAATCTCATCATAGTAAACCTTCAAATCGTTGAACCGTTTGTCGTATTCGGGGGAGGCGGGTTTGAGCATCAGCGTGTCGATCTCAACCCGTTGAAGGAGTGTTCGGATCTGCTCTAGGCACTCCTTGGCGGTTCCAAAAAGGCCTGCTTCGGCCATTGTGACCCCCGAAAAGTTTTTGGCCCGCTCCTGCTGAAATTCGGGAGTTTTGGACAGCCGCCACGCCATTGCCGGGTTGAAGCCGCCAACCGCCTGCATAGAGCGTACAAAGTGATCAATGGCAGGCATGGCCTCATCGATCGCGCTTTGCCGATCGCGGCCTAGGTGGTACACCTTGGCCACGGCCAGCTTTGGCGTACGTCCGGCGATTGACCGGTAGCGTGCGGTAATCTGTTCCAGTGTTTCGATTGAAGCCGCCTGCGAAGCTATGATTCCAAAACCGTTCTCGGCGGCGAACTGCACGCTTTCATCCGATCCGTAGGTGGCAATCCAGATGGGCGGATGGGCCTGTATGGGCCGGGGATAAACGGTAATGTTTTCTCTGGGAAAATAGGGCCCCTCAGAGCTGACCCCTGCCTCTCCCAGTAGCCTGTTAACCAGCCGAACACCTTCTTTCATCACCTCTCGGTTCTCGTCGGGGGAAGATTTAAAGTGGCGGTGATCGGCGGGAAAGGCACCCTTGGCAAAGCCCAGCTCCAAGCGGCCGCCGCTCAGCACATCGATGCTTGCGGCGCTTTCGGCAACGCGTACGGGGTCATAAAAGGGCAATAAAACCGCCGCAGTCCCAAGGCGCAGCCCCCGGGTCTTCGCCGCCGCATAACCGAGCAGGGCGAAGGGGTCGGGGCAGACGCTAAAATTATTAAAATGGTGCTCAGCAAACCAGGCCGAATCTAGTCCCATAGCTTCGGCTTCGACAATCAGGCGAATCTGATCGGCAAGCGAAAGACTAAAGTCATCCTGCCAGTTTTCAAAAAGACAAAACAGTCCGGTTTTCATTCCGCCATCCTAATCTGTCGCCTCACGATCGTCTGACTCTTGTTCGTCTGTTTTGGCTTCCTGAGTTTTTTGTTGCTCATCAAATGGAAAATCCGACGGCAGTCCAAGCATGGCCATGATGCCCGCAAGCTCTGCTTCTGCAGAAACGCGTAGAAATAAACCGCACTCTTTCATTTTTTCTCCTAAATCCCGACCGCCTTTAGACGATCGGGGCACACAAGGAACCTCGCTATATCCATATAAATACAACGGGTGCCGGCACATACGTTTCCTAAGCGTTGCCGACAGTCGTAATATATATGAATATATAACGACTGTCAATAAATCCCTTGCACAAAAAGAAAGCAGTTGCGCTAAGATGCAGAAATGGAATGGGTAGAAAATACGTGGAACGTTTTTGTCGAGTCGTTTTTTATCTCGATGGATCCGCACACCGTGTTTGCAACGCTGCTGTTTGCCATCCCCGCATTGATCGTGGGATGGCTGATGATCTACTTCGAACGCTAAAGCACTGCGATTAGAATCGTATTTCTGCGCATGACATAGATGCGCTTCTTCGCCTCTGTTGCAACTGCCTTTTTGAATTCGTCCACATCGGTAATTTCTGAGGATTCAACCTGTATCACCACGTCGCCGGGCTGAAAACCCGCCTTGGCCGCGGCGCTGTTTTCGGCCACCTGGCTGACCATTACGCCCTGCACATCGCGGCCGATGCGTCCTTCGGCGCGGCGATCGTCGCTCAGCGGCACAACCGTTAAGCCGCGGTATTCAACGCCGCCGCTCTGGGCTTTGACCGCTGTGCGGTTCATAACGGTCAGTTCGGCGGTGATGTTTCGCACTTTGCCGTCCCGCACCAGTTCGATCTTGACCTTTTGGCCCGGCATCAGGGAGCCGATGGCGTTACGCAAGCCGGCAGCGTTGGCAATGGCGCGGCTGCCCACCTTGACAATCAAATCCCCCCGTTTGATACCCGCCTTGTCCGCCGGGCTGCCCGGTTCCACGCCCATAATCACCGCACCCTCTTTGCGGTTGTAGAACTCCTGCAGATTCTCTTCAAGATCGGCAATGCTTACTCCCAGCCATGCGCGGACAAACTCGCCGTTTTCGATGAGCGCCGTGGCAATCTGTTTGACCATATTGGACGGAATCGAAAAGCCCACCCCGTGGCTTGCGCCGCTGCGGGTGAGAATAGCGCTGTTAATGCCGATCAGCGCGCCCGTGGAGTTAACCAGCGCGCCGCCGGAGTTGCCGGGGTTGATCGCCGCGTCGGTCTGGATAAAATCTTCATACTCCACAATCCCCACCGCCGTCCGGTTGGTGGCGGAGACAATGCCGGAGGTGACGGTTTCGCCCACGCCAAAGGGGTTGCCGATGGCAAAAACCACGTCTCCCACCTCGACCCGGTCGGAATCAAAAAAGGTCATTGCCCGCAGATTTTTGGCGTCAATCTTAATCACCGCCAGATCGCTTTTGGGATCGGTGCCGATTATCTCGGCTTCGTACTCTTCGCGGCTGCCCGCAAGGGCCACGATGACCTTGTCCGCGCCGTCGATAACGTGGTTGTTGGTGATGATGTAGCCGTTTTCGCTCACAATCACGCCGGAACCGAGCGATCGTTCGATGCGCTCCTTGGGAATTTGAAAGGCCCGATCGTCAAAAAACTGCCGGAAAAACGGATCGTTTAAAAAGGGCGAAAGGGGTGCCTGACGGGCGCGCACGTTTTTTTGGATTGAGATATTCACAACCGACTTGCGCGCCTCTTTGAGCATCCCGGAATAGGAGAGTACCGTTTGCCCGTTGGCGGGCGCTTGTCGGCTAAAGTCATGAGCGAAGTCTTTAAAATCGGCTTTGGGGGCGGCGGCCAGAGAGGCCGCCAACAGCAAAACAGGGATTAGCTGTTTCATCTGGAAGGCTCCTTGCATTTTTTTGGGGTGAATTTTACAACAATACGGGCAAGATTTTAAAAAAAGGAGTGTGAAGAAGATGTGTATATTCTGCAAAATCGTCAGCGGTGAGATTCCCTCCCGGAAAATCCACGAAAACGAAGCGTTTGTCGCCTTTCACGACATCAACCCCCAAGCCCCGGTTCATGCGCTGGTTATCCCCAAAAAGCATATTGTGGATTTTCGTGAACTGGACGGCGAGACAATGAAAAACGCCACCGGATTTATTCAGGAAACCGCCAAAAAGCTCGGCATTCACGACGAGGGTTTTCGTATTGTCAACAATGTGGGAACCAACGGCGGACAGGAGGTGTTTCATATCCACTTCCACCTGATTGGCGGCGCGAAACTCAAGTGGGGAAATTTTGTCTAGTTCAGGGCAATGAGCTGCATGGGGTTGATGGGCAGGCCGTCTTTGGTGACCTCAAAGACCAACTCCTGAGAAACCCGTCCGATCGACTCGCGGGCCTTGATGTTGCGGTCGATGCGGATGTTGGGGGAGATGGTTTCGAGGTTGCGGTAGATGGTGTGCATATTGCCCGAATGCTCCACAATCACCACCTTGCCCAGCAGTTTAAGATCATCCGCAAAAACCACTTTTCCCGGTAAAACGCTCCGCACTACCGCGTCCCCTTGGCCTGAGCGCAACGTGACCGAATCGTTGTGGATTTTGATGTTGTAGATGGGATCGGTGTAGGGACCGAACTCTTTAATCAGGCTGATGGGGTGGCGATCGTCCAGCGGCGGTTTGACCTTGCGGCCGCGGTAGTCGCCTTTCCCGGCCTTTTGGTAGGAGGTTCCGTACTGCTTGACCGCAATCTCCTGCCCCCGTCTGGCGGCGGTTCTGGACTGGTCGGCTTTTACCTGCGCTTCGCGGCGGGCGGCCTCTTGGCGGCTGAGTTGTTCCTGTTTGAGCTGATCGACGGTTTTTTGGCGGACGATGCGCAGATCGGCAAGCATTTGGCGTTCGCGGTTTTTTTGCTCGATCAGGGTGTTGAGATCGCTTAAATAGCGGCTTTTGCGGCGATCGAGCTCGGCGACAAGTTTGGCCTGATCGCTAAGCAGGTCGCTTTGGCGTTTTTTGGCTTCGGCCAGTTTTTCGAGGCGGTTTTGCATTTGCGAAATGCGGTTTTCGACGCTTCGCAGCGCCCGGTCGCTTTCGCGGTAGGCGGCCTCAATGGCGGCGATCTCCTTTTTGGAACGCTCCTGAACTGCCGAAAACAGCTCTTCGCGCACCAAATCCCCCGCATCGGAGGGTTCGCTTCTGGAGAGCACCAGGCTTTGCGAAAGGTGGTTGGCCAGCAGATCGACGAGCTTTCTTTCGATCTGCTCTTTGTCCAGAATAAGCCGATCGCGCTCTTTGGCAAGCCGCTCGCGTTCGCCGCGCTCTTTTTCGACGTTGTTTTCCAGCGCGGCCATCTCTTGGGTGTTTTGCTTGAGTTCCCGCTCCAAGGCGTCCAGCTCTTTGGTGGCGGCGGCAACTTCGCTTGAGAGGTTATCAACGCGGCTTTGCAGGCTCTCTTCGCGGCTTTCGCTCTTTTGCAGACGGTTTTTAGCTCCGGCGATTTCGCGGTCGATCTCCGTTAGGCTTTTGGCGTACAGAGCGCCGGAAACCATCAGTAAGATCGAAACGAGAACCGCTGTTTTGTTCATGCCTCTTCTTCCGCCTTGATAATCACATACATCACGCTGCTTACCGAAATAAACAGCGAAAGCGCAAACAACTTGAGCGTGTCGATGATCATATTATAACCCACGCTCGGCAGCCCGATCTCGACTAACGCTTTGCTGAGGCCAGAATCGGCAGATAGGTAATAAAATAAACCCCCCACGATCGCAACGCTAATCAGTGAATCAACAAAGGCCAGCCGGTAAAGCACCGCGCTTCTTAGCCACACCGGCGCGCCGAAAATCGACATAATGCTCATGCGATCGCTGTGTTCGTAGCGCCACACCTCCATCTGCCGCACAATCAGCAGCACGGCCACCACAAACATCAGCGCCGCAAATACCAAAATAATCGTTTTGTTGAGCAGTAGAAGTTTGTAGATTTTGTTTTGGGTTTTGGCAAAGGTTTCCACCCGTAAAACCGAGTCGATCGCGCCGATGCGCTTTTCGATATTTTGCCGATCGTCGATCGAAGGGAAACGATCGAGCTTGAGACGGTAAAAGAGGGGCAGGGCGGTTTTGAGATAGGCCAGATTGGTTTCGCTTAGCGCGCCCTTGACTTCATCGACGATAAAGGCCGGATCGATCGGTTCCAGGCTGACGGCGTAGGGAATGGCGCGTTGCAGCACTTGAAGCTGGAGCGGTTTTTTGCTGATAACAATCACCGAATAGTCGCTGCCCAGCGTCTTTTCGTAGGTCTCCACCATGGATGAAAAGCTCACGAAAAACTGAAAACTCGCCAGCAGCGTCACCAGCGCGAAAATCAGCGACAGGTGGTTTTTAAAAGTATTCATGCAGCTGCCCGTTTTCGATATGAAAATGGCGGTAATCGGCGTCCAAATGCGCGGGCATCCGGTGGGTGACGATAACCACCGTTTTGCCCAGCTTGTTCACCGCCAAAAACAGCTCCAGAACCAGCCCTGTGGAGTAGTCATCCAGGTTGCCGGTGGGTTCGTCGGCCAGAATCAGCATGGGGTTGTGCGAAAGCGCCCGCGCCACCGCCGCGCGCTGCTGCTCTCCGCCGCTGAGCTCCTGCGGATAGCGGTGTTGGCGGTGGGTGAGTTTGACGTGGTTGAGCAGCTTTTGAACCTGATCTTTGATGGCGCTTTGGGGAAAACCGCCGATAACCAGCGGGAGGGCGATATTGCGGTCGATCGTCCACTCCTGAATCAGCCGGTAGTCTTGAAAAACGATGCCGAGACTGCGGCGCAGGCGGTCGATCTGACTGCGGCTTTTGGCCGGAAGGCGAATACCGCCCACCTGCAAAAGCCCCTTGTGGGGACGGATGGCGCCGTAAAGGGCTTTTAAAAGCGTCGATTTGCCGCTGCCGCTTTTTCCGGTAATGAAAATAAGGTCCCCCTCCCTGACCGAAAAGGAGATGTTTTCCAGCACCACTTCGCGGTTGTCGTAGGCTAGTGTAAGCTCCCGCGCGGTGACGATCTCATTCGCCACGCAGAGCCTTTTTAAGCGCGACGTGCGCCAGATGGCTTTCGCGGGTGGGGATGGGGAGCGCGGGGTAGTAGGCGGCTTTGCGGTTTTGAACCTTCAGATAGAGCGTTTGGGGCGCGCCGTAGCTGCCCATCGTGAGCATGAGCAGCGCTCCGCCGTCCTCCAGCGCCCAGCTTTCGCGGATTTTTAGCAAGAATCCCCCCTCGGTCGCGCACAAACCTTTGAGCCGTTCAAAGAGCGTTTGGGTGTGGCAGATTTCGTCTTTAAAGCCAAAATCGTACCAGACCGGCTTGAATTCGCCCTCAACGCTGTTGGTGAGCGCCAGATCGTAGATATCGCGCTCCATGCGACGCCAGCGGTCTTCGTATTTACTTGAAACCGGCGCGTCGTGGTTTTTGCGCACGGCCAGCTCGGCGCGGCTGAGATCGCACGCTAGGGAGAAGGCGTAGTCAAAGTAAAGCCGGCTGTCGGTGCGAAGCTCCAGCCGTCCGCGGGGTTTTAAAACCCGCACCGACTCTTCGATAAAGCCGTGGGAAAAGACCCGTCTGGCGGGGGATTTGTCCCACGGGACGGGAAAGTGGACAAAAATCCGCTCCGCGCTGGCCGAGGCGATCGTTTGCAGCACGGTGCGGGCATCCGAGGCGATCACGGCAATATTGCCCACCCCTTCATGTTCGCAGCGGCGTAGCAACTGCTCGGCCGAAGGGCGGTGCACTTCGATCCCCAGATGCAGTTTATCGGGGTGGTTTTTGGCATTGTGCAAAATATGGCGGCCACTGCCAAAACCCACCTCGATCCAGAGCGGTTTTGCGTAGTCGTAGCCGCCCGCGAAGTAGTCGGCTTCCTGCAGGCCCGCATACTGGCGATCGGCCTTGATGATCGAAAGGGTGGAGTGAACCACCGTACCGCCGCCGGCTTGTGCCAGTACGGACAGTGCTTTTTTGAGCAGCCCCAAAAGCGGCGGGCGCGTGGCTTTATCGACCTTGAGAATCGTTCCCTTTGGGTGTTTGAAACAGCGCATCAGAAAGTGTTTTTCCTGCCCGTATGCGCCAATCACCCCCTCTTCGCCGCCGGAGGCGAACTCGAAACGGATACCCTCAAGCTCAAGGGGCGTTTGGGGCGCTTTGAAACGATCGACAATCAAGTGGGGCATTAGCGCGTTCCTGATGCGTCAATGGTGATGCGGGCCGAATCGGAGGGGTGCGAAGCGATGCCGTGTTCGTCGATGCCTTCGATCGTGTATTGATAGGTGATGCCCGGTTTGACCTGCGAGTCGGTCAGGCTGAGTTGCTTTTGGGCCTTGAAAACCTTTTCGTCCTTGGCGATCAGTCCGGCGACAGTGACGCGGCGCACGGTGAAGGTCTGATTCCGCGCGTCACCCGCTTCCCAGTCGAGGGTGATTTTTTTGTTTTCGTAAACCAGCTTGACAATGCGCGGCGCGGCGGGTTTGGCAAGGGTTTGACCCCTAACGGCCGCTTCGGGCAGGAGCGATTCGAGCCCGTCTTTGTCGATGTAGCTGATCTTGTAGTAGCGCACCGCGCCGTCTTCGTTCAGCTTTTCCGTGGCCGCGTTTGCTTTTTTGATGTCGGCAATGGCCGAATAACCCAGCTTTTCGTAGCGGCTGGCATACAGTCGGTAGGTGCCGTTGTCGTCGTTGGATAGCCGTTCCCACGAAAGGGTGATGCTTTTGGGCTTGTCCTGCGTGGCGTTCAGGTTGGCCGGGGCGGGCGGCAGCGGCTTGGTGACGGTGATGACGATATCGCTCGGTTCAGTCTGCAGGCCGTCGTGGGTGTGGGCGATAATGCGGTATTCATACTCCATGCCGTCTTCCAGCCCCGTGTCGAAAAACTCGGCGTGCAGGCGGCCCTGCAGCTTGCCGATCGTGCGCCATTGGGGCGCTTTGGCGGTGCGGCGTTCAAAAACATAGCCCGTAATCCGCTCGTCGGGATGGGGGCGGAAGATGATTTTGCTCATGCGGGGCAAACCCGGCACGCTCTGAACAAAACTGATGGCCGGGGGCAGGGGGCGGGTTTTGACCGCGACGTTGGCGCTGGGGATCGACTCGCGGCCGTCGACGGTGTAGAGCGAAATGCGGTAGAGATAATCGCGGCCGGGCAGCAGGTTTTGGGTATCCACATAGTGGGTTGAGAAGCGGTTGCCCACCGCGCCGACGCGATCGAGCTTGCCGCCCGGTTCGCCCCGGTAGATCAAAAACCCCGCCACGTGCGGATCGGTGACGCGATCCCACTCAAAACCCACGGCGTTCATATCGGCAAGGGCTAGCACATTGCTCACCTTGGTGAGGTTTTCGTCGGATTTGAGGTTTTCAGGAACGCGCGGTTGCGGCTGGCACCCCCAAAAGATCATCAAAAGCGCGGGCAATAAAGCCGGGTTCCAGAATTTCATCGATCTTCTCCTTGGGGTAAAAGTTCCGCAAACGCTCCAGCAGATTTTCCGGCGGCGGCGCAATGACGCTAAAGGCTTCGCCCGTGACCGGATGGCGCAAATAAAGCACATAAGCATGCAGATAAATTGACACGATTGTAGCCTCCGGCCCCTTATAGCCATATAGCGCG
>JBFWML010000027.1:0-32233 GCA_050251635.1 Campylobacterales bacterium
GCAAAAACAAATGCAGCCTGAAGTTGCGCGACAGCAGCGCGTTTGCGCCGTTTTCGTCGCCGCGTTTGATCGCCCGCGCGATCACTGGAAAAAGCGCCATCGACACCGCAATGGCATAGACGGCCAGCGGCAACTGAAAAATCCGGTTGGCGTAATAGAGGTAACTGATCGACCCCGCAGCCAGAAAGGAGGCCAGCAATGTGTCGATAAAGGCGGCCAGATGGATACTGGACGCCCCAAACACCGCCGGGAAAAAGGAGCGGCGAAACCGGCTCGTGTCCGCCGAAACGTCGCGCTTTTTCTTAAAGCCGCCCGCCAGCATGGGAATGAGCCGTTTGCCCCGCAGCGCCGCAATATGCACCAACACCTGCAAAAGCCCGCCGACCAAAACGCCAAAACTCAGATACCAGACAATCTCGATCTGCTCTTTATCCTTGGCAATGAGCAGTGCCAAAATCATCGACAGGTTCAAAAGTGCGGTCGAAAAGGCGCTGACGGCAAAGTGTTTGCGGTAGTGCAGCAGCGCCATCAAAAAGGTCACCACGAAAATAAAATCCAAATACCAGAAGTTCAACGCCACAAAGGGCGCGGCCATTTGGCGGGTCTCTTCACTAAAGCCCCACGCCATTAAAAGGGTTAAAGTTTCCGCAAAAAAAGTGGCCGCAAAAGAGAGGAGCAGTATGACACCAAAGAGCCACAAAAATATTTCCGCGCTGAAGCGTCCCTTATAACGTGCCGCCGTAAAGGAAGGTAAGAAGGCTTGGGTAAAGGCCCCTTCTGCGAAGATGTGCCGCAGGAGATTGGGAAGCTTAAACGCGACGAAAAAAATGTCCGAATAAACGTTCGCGCCCAAAATGGAAGCTGTGGTAAAATCGCGGACAAAACCGGCCACGCGAGACGTGAGAATTCCGGCGGAGTTGGTAAAGACACCCTTGAACAACATTCGCCATAACCTTAAATTTTAAGAAACGGCGATTGTACCCCAAGTCGGGTGAAACGGATCGAGGGTAAGCAGATGACAGAAGGTGTTTATGGGCCTGCTTGATTTTATGCTAGGCGGCGAGCAGGGGCAAGGCGGTGCGAAGTCGTGCGTCAATGCGGCTCTCGTCAAGCAAACCGACAACGTCCCCGAAGCACTCAAGGAGGCGGCGGGGCTTTATTGCACCACCACCGCGCAGGTGGATTTTTCCGTTCAAGGCTCGCTGACCGAAGTCAAAATTCCCGGCACCGAGCAAGCCACCGAGCTCACCCCCGCCCTGATCGGCAAGCTCAACGACAAGGGCGTTTTGATCGACCCGGACTTCACCATCCGTCAGGTGCATCAAATCACCTTCCGGCCCGCCGCCAAAAATCCCGAACTCTTTTTGGATATGGAGATCGCCGCCGACAAGTTCCGAACCCGCGCGGTCGCCACGATTAAAACCACCAGCAAGGTTCACGATTTCGCCAATCTGCGGGAGTTTGTTATCGGCGAGCTCAACAAGCTCAAACTCCGCTACGGCATGATTATCAACGTCCGCGAAGGCACCATGCGCACCGATGTGGGCCACCTGATCAACAAAATCCGCGTTCACGCCAAGGTGCCCGAACCCTTCAAAATCCAGCTCTGCGAGTGGGCTTCTCCCGTTCCCACGGTGGACGATGATCTGATTTTGCACTACAAGGGCAAAGACAAAAAAGCGCCCACGGCAAACGAGCGGGTCGATTACGCCGATCGCGGGTTTGTCAACGCCGTCGAGGCGGGGGATTTGCTCATCGAGTACGTCAAACCCAAAATGGGCATCCCCGGGCGCGATTTTAGGGGCCAGTATCTCCCCGTGCGCGAACCCAAGCTTCAGTACGGCCCGGTCATGAGCCCCGATCCCGAAAGCATCGAGGTGCGCGAAGACGAACGGGCCATCACCTACTACGCCAAACGCGAAGGGTATGTCAGCTTTAACCTCGGGGCCCTGAGCGTCGGCGATACGCTGGAGGTCGAAAGCGTCGATTTCAAACACACCGGCGACATCAAGGCGGGCACCGACAAGGATGTCAAAATCTCCATCAAGGGCAAGGACGCCAACGAAGACCACATCGGCCCCAACACCAAGATCGAAGCGAGCGAGATCGAGCTTTCGGGCAGCATTGCCAACGGCGCGATCGTCAAGGCCAACAAAATTGTCGTCAAGGGCCAGACCCACAGCACCAGCCATATTACCGCCGCCGAAGCGGAGATCGCCGTTCACCGCGGCACGCTTGAGGGGGTCAAGGTTAAAATCGACCGGCTCGAACACGGACGGGTTAACGCCGAAGAGGTGGAGATCGACCGGGTGATCGGCGGGATGGTTTCGGCCAAGCGCATCACCGTCGGCACGCTCCACTCCCACGCAACGCTGATCGCCAGCGAACGCATCACCATCAAACAGCTTGTCGGCGGCGAAAACCGTCTTTATATCGAAGCCGCCGCCAGCAAAAACGACAAGATGCAGCAAAAAGCCCTGATGGAAAAACAGCGCACGCTGGCCAAACAGCACGACGAGATTGCCCGCAAATACAACCAAAAACGCGCCGCGCTCCTGCGCAATAAAACCCAGGCTGAGCAGATCAAAATGCGCATCGAAACCGAGAAAAAAGCCGGGCGCACGCCGCCTTCGCTCTTTATCGAACGTTACCGGCAGTATCTTGAGGAGATGAAAAACGCCCGCTACCTGCACGACGAGCTAGACAGCATCAAAACCCAGATGGGCAATGTGCAAGATGAGATTACGCTGCTTCAGGACGCCGTGATGAATGCGGTAATCGTCAACAAAGATCTGTGGCGCAACTACAACGAGATCCGCTTCAGACTCATCAACCCGCCCAAGGAGATTTTGTACGTGCCGCCGGAAAACTCCAAGGCCACGGAGATCAAAGTCGAGATGGCGGGTCTGGACGAATATATTGTGAAAGCCTATGAATGATTACCGGAATTGACGGAGAAATCTTAAAAAAGGAGCCCGGTTTTTGCGATCTGCTCACCCAGGGCGGCGTCATCTACCGGGTGTTTATCTCGCTCAACACCTACGGCACGCTCACGCAAAACCGCGCGAGACTCTTAACCACGCTGGTTGTGCGGGAGGACGCGCTGATTTTGTTCGGCTTTGCCGACGAAGCGGAGCGCACGCTCTTTGATCTGCTGCTCAAGGTCAGCGGCGTCGGCCCCAAAAGCGCCATGGCGATTTTGTCCACCTTTACCCCCGCGCAATTTGCGGAGGTCATCCAAACACGCAGCGAGGCGCGGCTGATTAAGGTGCCGGGCATCGGCAAAAAAACCGCCGGACTGATTTTGGTGCAACTGGCGGGCACGGTGGACGCGCTGGGTCTTGAGGGCGCGGACGATGCCGTCCGGCAAGCGGCGCAGGCGCTCGAAAGCCTGGGCTTTAAGATGGCCGACATCACCAAGGTGCTCTCCAAGTGCGTCAGCACCGACACCGCAGGGCTGGTCAAAGAGGCCCTTAAATTTTTTCAGAAGTGAGTTTATCAATGCAAAAACCGGTTATTCTCTTTGGCGGACAAAGCTACGAACACGAAATCAGCATCGTCAGCGCCATCGCGCTGCACAGGGTTTTGACCCAGGCTTGCGAGTTTGTTTTTCTCTCCCCCGATCGCCGTTTTTACCATATCGATCTGATCGACATGAAGGCCGATCATTTCGCCTCCGGCCGCTACCGCAAAAACACCGAGCTCTTTTTGTCCAGAGGCGGTTTTGAGAAAAAAAGCCTCTTTGGCCGCACCGCCTTTGACGGCGATGTGGTGATCAGCACCGTTCACGGCGGCGACGGCGAAGACGGCAAGCTCGCAGCGCTGTTTGATTTCTACGGCGTACCCTATGTGGGGCCGCGCCTTGAGGCGTCGGTGCTGAGCTTTAATAAGCAGCTTACGAAACACCTGGGCCAAATGGCCGGGGTTAAAACCCTGCCCTACGAAGTGGTTCGCCGGGGAGAAACAATCACCCTGCCCTACCCCTATATTCTCAAGCCCCTGCGGCTGGGCAGTTCGATCGGCGTGAGCGTCGTTAGAAGCGATCAGGAGCGCGATTACGCGCTGGATGTGGCCTTCGAGTTTGACAGCGAGGTGCTGGCCGAGCCGTTTATTTCGGGCGTTAAGGAGTACAACCTCGCCGGTTGCCGCGCCGGGAACGAATGGCAGCTTTCGCTGATCGAAGAGCCCGCCAAAAAAGAGCTGCTGGATTTTGACCAGAAGTACCTCGACTTTGCCCGCACCGGCAAGGCCTGCGAAGCCGACTTGACGCCTTCGACGGCGGATGCGGTGCGCGAGGCGTTTAAAAAGGTCTATGCCCAAGGGTTTGACGGTGCGCTGATCCGGTGCGATTTTTTCATTATCGACGGCGAGGTGTATCTCAACGAGGTCAATCCCGTCCCCGGCAGTCTGGCCAACTATCTGTTTGAAAATTATGAAGCCACTTTAAATTCGCTTATCGCCGCACTCCCTCAGCCGCGCCAAATTCCCGTCAGTTATCATTACATCCACTCTATCCGATCGGCCAAAGGAAAACTATGAATTATGAAGTCATTATCGTCGGCGGCGGCGTTAGCGGACTTTCCTGCGCCCTGACGCTTTCTAGCGCCAATGCCAAAACCGAGGCGCTTAAAAACGCCGGTTATCTCGTTATCGACAACAATAACAGCGATCTAAACAAAGCCCGCCTCTTTAACGTTCCGGGTATCGCATCGGGCGCTGAGGGGGCCGAAACGCTTGGAGCCCTGCGCGCCCAGCTCGATCGCTACGGCGTCTGCGACCTCATGGAGGGAACCGTCCGGTCTGTCAAGGGCGAAGCGGGCAGCTTTCACGTCGAGCTGGAAGGCGGCTTGAGCGTTCATGCAAAGCGGGTGGTTTTGGCCACGGGCTTTCACGGCTTTGAACTTGATTGCGAAGGCGTCGAGGTTCAAGAAAACCTCCTCTCGCCCCGCCCCGGCAAGGTTGCCCTTGCCCACCAAGACAACCGCTTGCGCGAAGGGTTGTATGTGGCGGGCCTGCTTTCGGGCGTGTACACCATGTTTGCCTGCGCGGCGGGTTCGGGGGTCAAGGTTGCCTGCGACATTCTGAGCGAAATTTCCGGCAAACCGGCCATTATCCACGACGTCACCACCCGGTCATGATGCGGGATCTCATCCGCGAGTCGCTTAGAGAAGCCGGCCTGTGGGGTCAATTTGAAGAGGCTTCACGCTTTGATGCCACGCTCACCTTCGGGGCGGTCGAGCTGTCGCTGAGCAAAACAGGCACCCATGTGACACTAAGCGGCGAAAGCCCCGAGGGGCCGATCACCGTACGCTACTGCCTGCACCGAAACTGGCTTCCGCTCTCATTTTGTCTGGGCGTCGATACAGTGGCTTGCGATCAGGAAGACCTGTGGGAGCGCAGCGATCTGGGCTACGTGCTCGGCAATGACGCCCAGTGGGAAAAGCACCTGCGCGTTCTGGGTTTCCTGAGCGCCAAACGGACGTATTGATGGCCCAAAGAACCCTGCAAACCCCCCGGGGCGACTACACGCTCAGCTATCTTCTTGAAGGGCCTGCCGAAGGCCAAAAAGTGCTATTCCTTCACGGCTGGGGCGCAACAAAAGAGCTGATGAAAAACAGCTTTAGCCGCCACTGCGGCCGCTGGCAGGCGCTCTATTTGGATCTGCCCGGCTTTGGCGGCAGCAGCAGTTTCGAGCCGCTCACCACCGGGGAGTATGCTGCGATCATCCGGGCCTTTTTGGATGATTTGGGCTTTACGCCGCAGGCGATCGTCGGCCACTCCTTCGGCGGCAAGGTGGCGACGCTGCTCGATCCGCCGCTGCTTGTTTTGCTCTCAAGCGCCGGTATTGTGAAGCGAAAATCCCTCAAGGTCCGGCTCAAGATTGCACTGGCCAAAAGTTTCGGTTTTCTCAAAAGCGACCGGTTGCGCGAGAGGCTTAGAACCCGCGACGCAGCCGGCCTGCCCGAGCATATGTATGAGACGCTCAAAAACGTGGTGGATGAGGATTTCTCCGCTGTTTTCGCCGCCCGGACCAAACCGGCGCTGATCTTCTGGGGCAAAAACGATCGGGCCACACCCCTCTACACCGGAGAGGCGCTGCACCGCCTGATTGCGGGCAGCCGCTTCTTCCCCCTGGCGGGCGATCACTTTTTCTTTGCCGGTCACGGCGCTTTGATTACACAGGAGATCGCTAAGGCGATCGAAGGGGCCTAAAAGGCCCGCCTCGTCAGAAGTTGCGTTTGAGCAGGGATTCGATGCGCAGGATGGTGATAATGCTGTCTTCGCGCTTGCCCACGCCGTAGATGTGATTCTCATCTTCGCCGAGACTTTCGGGGGCCGGATCGATATCGGACTCGCGCAGACGGATCGCTTCGGTCAGCTTGTCGATCACAAAACCGCTGACCTGATTTTTGTTGCGGATCACGATAAAGCGGGTTTCGTCGGTATGGGGCGCCTTGGGGCGGCCAAACTTACGCCGCAGATCGATCAAGGGCAATACGGTACCCCGCAGGTTAAACACGCCAATGACGTAATCGGGCGTTGAAGGAACGCGCGTAGCCTCGATCGGCTTGATAATCTCCTGAATGGAAAGAATCGGCACCGCAAACTCTTCATCGTCCACCATAAAGCAAACCAGTTGAACAATCCCCTCGTCGCGGACCGGTTCGTCCGCCGAGCGCTTCTGTTTCTGCTGGCTCTTTAAAACCTGTTGCAGTTGTTCGCTCATGCCGACATCTCCACGTTAAAGTTAATATTGCGCCGAACGACGTTCATCAAATATTCGGGGCTGTAGGGTTTGGTGATATATTCGGTCATCCCCACCTCGACGCCGCGCATCCGGTCGGTTTTGCTGGTCCGGCTGGTCACGGCGATCAGCGGCAGCGTTTTAAAGCGGCTGTATTTGCGGATTTCGCTGGCCAGCGTGTAACCATCCATGCGGGGCATTTCGATATCAACCAGGCAGGCATCAAAATCGTGCTCACCGGCCTTGATAATATTCATCGCCTCAATGCCGTCGCTCGCCTCCACCAGCGTTACGCCCAGAGGCGAAATGGACTGGCGCATGATGGTCCGGTCGGTCTTGGAGTCATCGACAATCAAAATCTTGTAATCGCCGGGCTTGGTTTTCGCCTTGGATTTGGCAGCCTTGGACTTCTGCTGCGTGACGGTCGATTTGGTTTTGCGGGCCATCTGCATCAGCGCCGCCACATCCACAATGAGCGTGACGCGGCCGTCGCCGCGCATGGTGGCGCCGGCAATACCCTCGATCCCCTGCAGATATTCGCCTAGGGACTTGATCACAATCTCCTCTTGACCCACCAGCGTATCGACGATCAGGCCCAGTTTGTACTCGGCCAGACCCAGCACCACCACATAGGTGTGTTCGCCGCCCTCCATCACCTGCTCGACGCCAAAGATGTCGGAGAGCTTCACAAGCGAAAGCACCTCGTCGCGCAGCCGCATCACCGATCGGCCCTCGACGCTGAAGATTTCGTCTTCGCTGATGCGTACCGTTTCCAGAACGGAACTGAGCGGAATCGCGTAGAACTCCTCCTGCGCACCCACCATCAAAGACTGGATAATCGCCAGCGTCAGCGGAATTTTCAGCTTGATGACTGTGCCTTTGCCCAGCTCGGAATCGATCTCGATAATGCCGTTGAGCTTTTCGATATTGGTCTTGACCACATCCATCCCCACGCCGCGGCCGGAGACGTTAGTCACCTTGGCCGCCGTGGAGAAGCCCGCTTTGAAGATCAGCGCGAAAGCCTCTTTCTCGGACATATTGTCCGCTTCCTTCTCGCTGATAATCCCCTTTTCAAAGGCTTTAGCCTTAAGCACCTCGGCATCCAGTCCCTTGCCGTCGTCGGCAATTTCGATGACGATGCTGTTGCCTTCGTTGTAGGCCTTCAGCTCCACGGTTCCGGTTTCGGGTTTGCCCGCGGCCATGCGCACGTCGGGCATCTCAACGCCGTGGTCGGCGGAGTTGCGGATAATATGCACCAACGGGTCGCCGATCACCTCGACGATCGACTTATCCAGCTCGGTCTCTTCGCCCGAAATCTGCAGTTCGATCTTCTTGCCCAGTTCGCGGGCCAAATCGCGGATCATGCGGGGGAACTTGTTGAACACCTTGCCGATGGCGAGCATCCGCGTTTTCATTACGGCCGATTGCAGATCGGAGGTCACCATTGAAATGGAGCTGACGACCTGATTGAGTTCTTCGAGGAACTGTTCGCCCTCGTAGCGCTCTTCGACGTCGTCGTAGATTTTCAGCAGACGGTTTTTGCTCAGCACCAGTTCCCCAATGAGGTTCATCAGGTGATCAAGACGGTTGACATCCACGCGGATGGTCTGCTCGACAACACTCATTTCGCTCTGGGCGGCGGGCTTCTCTTCGGCTGCGGCGGCGGCAGGTTTTCTAGGCGCGGGCGCGGGCGCGGCGGCGGCAGGAGGCGGTGTCGGCGCTGCGGGTGCGGCGGCGGGCGGGGGCGGAGGCGCTACCGGAGCGGCGGCAACGGGAGCGGGTGTCTCTTCGGACTTGGATTCGCGGCGCTTGCGATCCTCCTCTTGGCGCACCTTGAGCAGGCGCTCAATCTCAGCTTCCACTTCGGCGTCGCTCATTTTGGAGTAGTCGGGCTCATCCTCTGCCGGAGCGGCGGGCGCTACGGGGGCAGCCGGCGCGGCAGCCTGCGGTGCGGGCGCGGCAGGGGCGGCGGCGGGCACCTCGGGAATGGGGCCGCCCTTGCTGACTGCGTCAAGCTTGGCAACAATGCCCGGAATATCCATGCCGTGTTCTTGATCGGTTCCGGTATCGCGGATCTTAACGAGCAGCGACTTCATCATGTCGATCGATTCAAGCACCACATCCATGACGCCGGGGGTGATTTTCAGCTCCCCCTTACGCGCCAGGTTGAGCACATCCTCCATGTGGTGGGTCAGGTGGGTAAGCACGTCAAAGTTCAAAAACGATGAAGAACCCTTAATGGTGTGCGCCACGCGGAAGATGCCGTTGAGCAGATCCAGATCATCGGGTCTGGCCTCCAGCTCGACCAGATCCTGGTCCAGCTGCTCGATCATCTCGAAGGCTTCTACGAGAAAGTCTTGTGTGAGTTCTTGAAGCTCATCCATGGATTTTCCTTAAGGGTCTTTACTTTTTGATATGGCTCTTGATCACCTTGGCGATCTCGGGCACGAATACGTTGGCGTCAAATTTCACCAGATACCCCTCGCCCCCCGCCTCTCGGCCGCGGGCGTCGCTGAAGTGATCGCTGATGGAGGAGTTAAACACGATGGGGATGTTGCGAAACCGCGCGTCATCCTTGACATTGGCGGCAAAGTGAAAGCCGTCCATGCGGGGCATCTCGACATCGGAGACGATAATTTTCAATTCGTCCGAAAGCTTGCCGCCGTAGGACTGGTGCAGCTCGCCCAGCTTCTCCAGCGCCTCCGAACCGTCAACCGCCTCAACCACGCGCAGACCCATTTTCTCCAGCGTATCTTTGACAATTTTGCGGGCGGTGAGGCTGTCGTCGATCACCATCGCCATGCCCGAAAACTGCTCGATCTCGGAGTCAACTTCAACGGTGGGGTGATACAGGCCCAAATCCTTAACAATGCTCTCAAAATCCAGGATTAAGAGCACGTCGTCATTTTCGATCTTGGTCACGCCGGTGACCTTGGAGCGATCCAGCGCCCCGTCGCCGCTGCCTGCGCTTGAGAAGGTGGCCGGTTCGATATCGGCCCAGCTGATGCGGCGGATACGCTTGGCTTCGCTGACAATAAAGCCGACCAGAATTTTGCTAAATTCGGCAATCACCACACGGGATTTTTTGCGATCGTCCTCGGGGGTTTTGATGCCCATCCATTTGGCCAGATTCACCACAGGAATCACGACACCGCGCAGATCGAAGATGCCTTCGATATATTCGGGCGCGCCGGGCAGTTCGGTCAATTTGGGGATTTTGATAATTTCGCGCACTTTGGCAACGTTGACGCCGTAAATGCCTTCGTAGATTCTTTCGCCCACCTGTTTGAAGATGCGGAAATCCACAAGCTCCATCTCATTGGTGCCGGTCTTTAAGACCTTGGTCGCGCCCATACTCACAGTACCCCCCATTCTTTGACACTCAAAGAAACGCCTTTATCCGTTGATTCTACCTCACCAAACCTTTGCCCGCAGGCAAAGGCGGGCAAGTTTTCGTAGGCGCAGGAACCTATCTCAAACCGTTGCGCCTGATGAAAGTGACCCTCTATCAGGATATCGGCCCTTTGGGCCAGATCCTGAAGGCGTCCTGAACGTTTTTGCTCAAACTTTTCGATACGGTAGTACAGCTTTTTTGCCTGCAAGCTCCGTTCCATCTTTTTGAGCATCCGGTTCTTCCAAAAATTCAACGTCAGCAGATGAATCAGCCACAGTCCGATGGGGTTTCGGATAACGGCCGCGTAGATCGCATAGCGCAACTCCACGCGAAAATCCCCGTGCAGCAGCAACGCCCGTTTGCCGTCAAAATCAAAGGGCGCGGGCTGGCGGGTTTTGGGGACAATATGGACCTTCGGGTCAAAAACGCCCTCCAGCATAAAGTCGTGGTTGCCCTCGAAAAACCACACCTCGACGCCGCGATCCGCTATGCGGTTCACCGCGTCGATCAGCGGCCCGTTGCGTTCGCGGCAGTAGGCAAAGGGGCCGATGAGCACATCGGCGATATCGCCCATCAAAAACAGTTGCGGGGGACTGACGCGACCCGAAGCGATCGCCTCCAAAAAGCCGATCAGCTCCGTGCGGCCCAAGGGGTTATAGTGGGCGTCGGCGATAAAGATCGCGCCGGGGAGAATCTTCGGCGTATTTTCAGGGAACATAGGCCACCAGCGGCAGCCCCAGCCCCTCGTCCAGCCCGCTCATCAGGTTGGCGTTGGCGACCGCCGCGCTGGAGGCGCCGCGCAGCAGGTTGTCGATTGCCGTGCCGATCAGCAGCGTGTCGCCCTTTTGGCGCACAAACAGGTCGCAAAAGTGGGTGCCCGCCACCGCTTTCATGGTCACCGGCTCTTTGCGCACGCGCACAAAGGGGTTGCCGGCGTAAAAATCGCGGGCGATTGCTTCGGGGTTTTCGAGCGGCGTTTTCAGCCGCACATAGACCGACGCGAGCATCCCCCGCGTGATCGGCAGCAGGTGGGGCACAAAAATGATTTCGTGGCTTTTGCCGCTGGCGATACCCAATTTTTCCGCCATCTCCGGCGCGTGGCGGTGGGTGAGCGGGTTGTAGATAAAGGCGTTGTCGTTGACGGTAACGAAGTGGGTCGTTTCGACGCATTTTTTGCCCGCGCCCGAAACGCCGCTTTTGGCGTCCACAATGACCGGGCTTTTTTCGTCGATCGCGCCCGCAAAGGGCAGCAGCCCCAAAACGGCGGCGGTGGGGTAGCAGCCGGGATTGGCCACGAGTCTGGCCTTTTTAAGCGCCTCGCGGTGCAGTTCGGGCAGACCGTACACAGCGTGGCCCAGATTTTCCGGGTCGGTGTGGGGGCAGTAGGCCGCTTCGTAGGTTTCGCGCTTGAGGCGGTAGTCGGCGGAGAGATCGACAACTTTCAGCCCCTTGGCTAAAAGCGGCTTGGCCAGCGCCATCGCGCTTTGGTGGGGCACCGCCAGAAAGACCAGCTCGGCCCGTTTGGCGACCTCACCCAGATCGGTTTTTTCGACCGGCGCGTTATAAACCTTTAAAAGCGACGGGTGCATCGACGCGACCTCTTCGCCCCCTTCGGTCGTGCCCAAAAAGGCGATCTCAAAAACCGGGTGGGCGATCAAAAGCTTGATCAGCTCCAAACCCGTATAACCGCTGGCGCCAATGACGGCGACCGGAATCTTTTTCATCGTCCCGTACTCCCAAAACCTTTGTGTCCGCGTTCGGTCGCGTCCAGTTCGTCCACCACCGCGAAATCCGCCTGAATCACCTCTTTTAGCACCGCCTGCGCGATCCGCTCGCCCTTTTTGATGCTAAAGGTTTCGTGGCCGTGGTTGATCAGAATAATCATCAGTTCACCCCGGTAGTCACTATCGACCGTGCCCGGCGAATTGAGCACCGTTACGCCGTGTTTAAGCGCCAGTCCGCTGCGGGGGCGCACCTGCAGTTCGTAACCCTGCGGCAACGCGATGGCAAGGCCGGTTTTGATCAAAGCCCGATCGCCCGCTACCAGTTCGGCATCTTCCAGCGCATGCAGGTCAAACCCCGCCGCTTCGGTGCTTTGATAGGCCGGAACGATCGCGTCGGGGTGGAGTTTTTTCAGGCGGATAACGGGCTTACTCAAACACAATCTCCTTGTAGCCCACTTCGACAATCTCGAACTCTTTAATGCCGTTGGGCAAGTCGGCCACCACATCCTGACCCGGTTCTTTGCCCATCAGCACCCGTGCCAGCGGCGAACCGATGGAAATAAGCCCGCGCGCCGCGTCGCTCTCGACGGAACCGACGATCGTGTAAACGACCTCTTCATCGCTCTCCAGATCGAGCAGTTTCACGGTGGAGCCGAAGCTAACGCGTTTGTGCGGCAGCGTCGTCGGGTCGATCACATGGGCTTTGCCGACAAAGGCTTCCAAGAGTGCCACGCGCTTTTCGAGGTGATCCATCTTCTCTTTGGCGGCGTGATATTCGGCGTTTTCCTTCAAATCGCCCAGCTGCGCGGCGGTCTGAATCTCCTGCGCCACCTTGGCCCGTTCAATATTTTTCAGTTGGTCGAGCTCTTTGGTGATCTTTTCGTATCCATAGGGGGTCATCGGCTCTTTTTCGAGCATCACACACTCCGTCTTGATTTTGGGGGTTATTGTAGCCACGAAGGGCTTGAAAGCGGGTTTCGGCTAAAATCAAAGCCTTTTTAGGAGGCGTTTTTGAAAGAGATTTTGATCACCAACGATGACGGTTACGAGTCCGACGGACTGCACGCGCTGATCGAAGCGGTCAAGCCGCTGGGTCATGTGACGGTGGTGGCCCCCGCCAGCGAAAAGTCCGCCTGCGGCCACAGCCTCACCCTCACCCGCCCGCTGCGGTTTGTCAGCGTCGGCGACGATTTTTACAAGCTTGATGACGGCACCCCCGCCGACTGCGTTTATCTGGCGCTCAACTCGATCTATGAAGGGCGCAAACCCGATCTGGTTATCAGCGGTATTAACCGGGGGGCGAATCTGGGCGAAGATATCACCTATTCGGGCACCGTCGCCGGGGCGATGGAGGCGGTATTGCATCATGTGCCGGCCATTGCGATCAGTCAGGTGATGAGCAAAACCGAAGACGGCACCTACGATTACGATCTGCGTCTTGCGGCTCGATCGATTACCGACATTGCGGGCCGCGTGCTTGACGGCGGCTTTCCGCTGGGGCCGCGCAAACTGCTCAATATCAACGTTCCCAATATCCACCCTGACGAATTTAAAGGCTACCGCGTCACCCGCGCGAGCTGGCGGCACTACGCCAACGACGCCCACCGTCACGTCAATCCGCGCGGCGAGGAGTATTTCTGGCTGGGACTGCATCCGCTCGATTTCCGCGAAACGGAAAACGGCGATTTCGAGGCGATCCGCGAAGGGTTTGTGTCGATCACGCCGGTTATGTGTGACCTCACCTGCCACCACTCGATCGAAGGCCTTAAAGCGTGGATCAACTAGATCGCTACACCCGTCCCCGCTGGATTTTCGGCGAGGATTTTAAAAAACTCGAACGGGCCAAGGTCATCCTCTTTGGCGCGGGGGGCGTGGGCGGCCACTGTCTGGATGCGCTTTGGCGCAGCGGCGTGACGGATATCACCGTGGTGGACGGCGATCGCTTCGACGTGACCAACCAAAACCGCCAGATCAACAGCGATCGCGTCGGCGAATACAAGGCCGAAGTCGCCGCCGAACGGTTTGAAGGGGTGACGGGCATTGTCCGGCGGGTGGACAAAGCGTGGATCGACGGCTTTGATTTTGCGCCCTATGATCTGGTGCTCGATGCGATCGACGACATTGGGGCCAAGGTGGCGCTGGCGCGGCATACGCACCGCAAACTGATCAGCTCCATGGGCGGCGCGCGCAGGCTTGACCCCACCCGCATCAAAGTCAGCAAAATCTGGCAGGTGGAGCACGACCCCTTTGCCAGCCGCGTCAAGCGCCGTCTCAGGTACGAAGGGTTACGCTTTAACTACACCGTCATCTACAGCGAGGAACCGCCCGTGAGATGTCACGAAAATGCGTTGGGTTCATTTATCGGCGTCACCGGAGCTTTCGGGCTGGCGATGGCCGCCGAAGCGATCAAGCGGCTGCGCCACCGGATGAGCCATGAATAAAGGCGGCAAAGAGCCCAAGATCGAAGCCACCCTCTCGGTCGATGCCTGCATTGCCAACTATTTCTCCCAGATCGAACCCTTTGTTATGCGCAATCTCGACGCCTTCGAACAGCGCGAAAAGATCGATTACTTCAAGCTGCGGCGTTTTATGGCCACCGCCTTTAACAATCTGCAAAACCTCGACGGCCGGCTCTATTTTGACAACGAACTGCAGGATTTGCGCCAAACGCTCAAAATCGGCGAGCTGATTTACGGCGATCTAAGCACCAAGGTTCAGCACAGCAAGTTTTGTTTCGAGGTGGTCTTTTTGGGCCAGCAGCCCGAATTTATCCAAAACCAGCAGTTTCGCGACTACGCCAGACGGCGGATTAAAAGCCTGCAAACTCTGGGGGAGCTGATCAGCCCCGCGGTTGAGGCGGCCGAGGGCAAAGACCCCAAGGAGCTCGCCGCCGAAGAGAAGGGGATTAAACGCGAATATGTCGATACCCTGCACGAGCGGGCCAATCTGGGCGAAAAGCTGCGGCAGTTTACGCATTTGCGGCAACTCTACACCAATCTCTACTACACCCCCTTTACCGAAGCCTTCAAACACAAGGCGGAGAAGTACAAGGATTTGGCCCGCCGGATTTTAGACGTGCGGGTTCTTGAGCTCGATCGGCTGCTTTGGAAGAAGGCCGCCACCTCCAAATCGATTCAGGCTTTTTTCGATCAGGCGCAGATTACCGGCGGCTACAGCACCAAGGTTTATCTGCGCTATTATCTAAAAACCCTCGACAAATCCAAGATGAATCCCGAACACTACGCCCTGCAAGAACTGCTCAACTATCTCGAAAGCCTGCCGGAAAATATCGAAAACTTCGCCGTTTAGGAGTTGCTATGGAAGTGGCCGCCACGCTTTTTAAGCCCCTGTCCACAGGTGCTATCCTCTGCACCGCCTGCGCGCAGGCCTGCAAGCTGGCCGAGGGAGAGACGGGCCTGTGCGGCATCCGTCAGGTTAAAAACGGTCAACTGATGCTGCTGGTTTACGCTCTGGCCGCCGCCACGCACATCGACCCCGTCGAGAAAAAGCCGCTTTATCACTTTTTGCCCGGCAGCCAAAGTTTTTCGGTGGGAACGGTGGGGTGCAACTTCTCCTGCGCCTTTTGTCAAAACGCCGACATTTCACAGGCCCCCAAGGGCGCTCAAGGCCGGATCTTCGGACGCGAGCTGCTGCCCCAAACCGCAGTCGATCTTGCCGTGCAAAACGGTTGCCGGTCGATCAGCTACACCTACAACGAACCGGCGGTTTTTTACGAATACGCCCGCGACACCGCCCTTCTGGCGCAAAAGGCGGGGCTTAAAAATATCTTTGTGACCGGCGGTTTTGAGACCCGCGCGCTTCTTGATGATGCGGCCGGTTGGCTGGATGCGATGAATATCGATCTAAAAAGCTTTAGCGATCCGTTTTACCGCAAAATCTGCGGCGCGCGGCTCAAGCCGGTGCTGGAGACGATCGGTTACGCCCACGCCAAGGGCATCTGGATCGAACTGACGACGCTGGTCATCGAAGGGCTTAACGACTCGGATGAGGAGCTGACGCAAATAGCCCGTTTTATTGCGGAGCTTAGCCCCGATATTCCGTGGCACGTCAGCGGCTTTCGGCCCTGCTATCAACTCACCGATCGTCCCGCCACGTCACCCCAGACCCTCCACCGCGCCTATGAAATCGGCAAGGCGGCCGGACTGAATTTTGTCTATACGGGCAACCTGTTCGATCCCGAACACACCGCCACACCTTGTCCGGCCTGCGGCTTTAGGGTTATTGAGCGCAGCGGCTATTTGGGAGAGCGGGTCAGAAGTTTTCTTAAACAAAACAAATGCCCAAACTGCGGGCGTGAAATCGCAGGCCTCTTTTAAACCCCAACCGATAAAATTCGCAATTTATTTTCAGGCGGGGGCTTCATGCGGGAAATCAAACTGGAACCGGGACAAAACATCATCTCAAAGACCGATCGCAAGGGGATTGTGCTTTCGGGCAATGACACCTTTTGGGAGATTTCGGGCTTTCGAGAAGCGGAACTGGTGGGCCGCCCCCACAACCTGCTGCGGCACGCCGACATGCCCCGCGTCGCCTTCAAGCTGCTCTGGGACAAGCTCAAGGCCGGCTACGAGGTGCGCGCCTTTGTGAAAAACCGGGCCAAAAACGGGGATTACTACTGGGTGTACGCTTCGGTTCAACCCTCCATCAACCGCAAAACCGGACTGGTCGAAGGGTACTACTCCATCCGCAAGCGGGCCCGCCCCGAGGCGGTCGAACAGATTGCCGGGATTTACGAAAAACTGCTGATGACCGAGCGGATGGACGGAAACCTCAAGGGCGCCATCGGGCTTTTAAAAAGCGTGCTGGACGCCAAGGAGAGCAAATTCAACGACCTGATGGCCAAGCTTCAGACGGGCACGGACAGGATCTAACCGGAGGTTCCGGTCAGATATCCTGCTGCATCAGGGCGTTAAAGGATTCGAAGTAGAGGCTGGAAAGCTCGTTTTGAGTCAGGCTGATACCGTTGATGACCAGATCCTTCGGCGTCACCTTGCCGATGCACTCCCAGTTGGTCGAGTGCTGGGCCAGGAAGTTTTCGAAGAGCTCTTTTTTATCGGCGGAAATCTCAACCAGGGCGCGGGAGAAGCTTTCGCTGAAGAGATCGCGCTCGTCGCTTAGCGTCACCATCCCCTCAAAACCCAGCCGTCCGCAGGCGGCCATCTTCGCCACTGCCACGGCAACGCCGCCGACGCTCACGTCATGGGCGGCCGCCAGCAATCCCTGCGCATTGGCCGAAATAATCAAATCCCACAACGCCAGTTCGGCGGAGAGATCGAGCTTGGGCAGCGTGCCCGCCACCCGCTTGGCGAAGGCTTTCATATAAAGACTGCCGCCAAACTCGCTGCGGGTGTCGCCCAGCAGATAAACGAGGTTGCCCGCCTTTTTAAAGGGCATGGTGAGCGCTTTTTTGGGATCGTCAAGCAGACCGACCATGGCAATGGCGGGCGTGGGGAAAACGCTCTTGCCGTTGGTTTCGTTATAGAGCGATACGTTGCCGCTGACCACGGGCGTGGAGAGCTTGAGACACGCCTCTTTAATCCCTTCGCACGCCTCCTTAAACTGCCACATCACCTCGGGGTTTTCGGGATTGCCGAAGTTGAGGCAGTCGGTGATCGCCAGCGGGCGGGCACCGCTCATGGCGACGTTGCGGCCCGATTCGGCCACCGCCGCCGCCGCGCCGCCCTTGGGGTCAATGTAGCAAAAGCGGGGGTTACAGTCGGCGCTGAGCGCGATGGCTTTGCCGTTTTCCTTCACCCAGAACACGCCGCTGTCGCTGTGCCCGATTTTGGTTAGCGAACCGGTACCGATGGTGGAGTCGTACTGTTCGTAAATCCAGCGTTTGTCGGCCACTTCGGGATGGGAAAGCAGGGTTTTGAGCGCTTCGGTTGACGAGATCGAATTGATGTCGTCGATGTCGAGCTTGGCGATCTCGTCCAGATAGGCCGGGCGCTTTACGGGGCGGTTGTAAACCGGCGCCTCTTCGGAAAGGGGCGCGATGGGAATATCGGCCACTTTTTCGTTGTGCCAGAAAAGCTCCATATGGCCCGTATCGGTCACCTCGCCGATCACCTCGGCTTCGAGTTCGTATTTTTTAAAGAGCTTGATCACATCCGCTTCGCGCCCTTTTTTGGCGCAGATCAGCATCCGCTCCTGGGATTCGGAGAGCATAAACTCATAGGGCACCATGCCGCTCTCGCGGGCCGGTACGCGGTCGAGGAACATCTTCATACCGCTGCCGCTGCGTCCGGCCATTTCAAAGCTGGAGCTGGTCAGACCCGCCGCACCCATATCCTGAATACCCACGATCCAGTCGGTTTCAAAGAGCTCCAGGCACGCTTCGAGCAGCAGTTTTTCGGTAAAGGGGTCACCCACCTGAACGGTCGGGCGCTTGGATTTGCTCTCCTCGCCGAAGCTATCCGAGCTCATCACCGCGCCGCCCAGCCCGTCGCGTCCGGTTTTGGAGCCCACATAGACCACGGGGTTGCCGATCCCTTCGCTGCGGCCGTAGAAGATGCGATCGGCTTTCACAATGCCGAGGTTAAAGGCGTTGACGAGGATGTTGCCGTTGTAGCACTCATCGAAGGTGGTTTCGCCGCCCATCATCGCAATGCCCATGCAGTTGCCGTAGGAGCTGATCCCCTCGACGACGCCGCGCAGCAGATGGCGGTGGAGCTTGCCCGTGTCGCCGCTATCTTGCACATCGCCAAAGCGCAGAGCATTCAGGTTGGCCACGGGACGCGCGCCCATGGTGAAAATGTCGCGCAAGATGCCGCCCACGCCGGTGGCCGCGCCCTGAAAGGGCTCAATAAAGCTGGGGTGGTTGTGGCTTTCCATCTTAAAGACCGCCGCGTAACCGCCGCCGATGTCAATAACCCCGGCATTCTCGCCGGGGCCTTGAATCACCCAGGGTGCTTCGGTGGGAAATCCGCGCAGGTATTTACGGCTGGATTTGTAGCTGCAGTGCTCGCTCCACATGGCCGAGAAGATCCCCAGCTCCACCAGATTGGGTTCACGACCCATGATCTTTTTAATATTTTCGTACTCGTCGTTGGAAATTTTGTGCGCCTTGAGAAGGGCTGCGAGATCCTGCATACCAATTCCTTGCTATTTACCCAAGCAGAATTCACCGAACATGACATCCAGCAATTCGCCGTATTCAAAGGGGCGTGTGAGGGTGCCGATAAGGCCGATTGTTTCGGCGCAATGATAGCCAAAAAGCTCTAAATCCCCTCTCTGTAAACACCCCTCGGCCAGCGCGATCTGCGCCTGAGCGGCGGAGACGATTTCAATTTGCCGCATCGAAACCAACAGGGTCTCTTCCCCGGCGCTTTGGGCGTTGAGCAGGGTTTCCAGATGGGCCAATAGCGGGGAGATGTCGCCCTTGGCGCTGATCTGTACCGTCTCAAAACCCGCAAAGGCGGCGGCATCGATCGCCCTTGCCCGATCGCACTTATTCAGGGCAACCAGAACGCTTTTGTCCGCCCGGAGGGTTTCAAGAAGCGCCAACACCGCGTCGTCTTCGGCCTCAAGGGGTCTGGAGGCGTCAAACAGCGCAATAATCAGATCGGCTCCGCTTGCGGCGCGGCGCGAATAGTCGATACCGATTTTTTCCACCGCGTCGTCGGTGTGGCGCAAGCCCGCCGTGTCGATCAGGCGGATCAGATGGCCGCCGACGCGCACCTCCTCTTCGATCGTGTCGCGGGTGGTGCCGGCCTGATCGGAAACAATGGCGCGATCGTAGTTGACGAGGGCATTGAGCAGCGAGCTTTTGCCCGCATTGGGTTTACCGATAATGGCCGCGCGAAAGCCGCTTAAAAGTCCTTGGCGGCGGCGGCTGCTTTCGGCGGTGTTTTGCAGCTGCTCGCGCAAACTCTTGAGCTGATCGAACATCCGGCTTTTAAGCTCCCTAGGCAGATCCTCTTCGGCGTAGTCGATACTGACCTCCACATGGGCCCGAAGCCGGATCAGCCGTTCGCGCACCCCATTGACGAACTGCGAAAGCGATCCGGTAAGTTGCCGCGCCAGCAGCGTCGCGGCGCGGGTGCTCTTGGCGGCAATCAGCGCGGCGGCAGCCTCGGCTTGGGCGGCATCCATCTTACCGTTGAGAATGGCGCGGCGGCTAAACTCCCCCGGTTCGGCCAAGCGCGCGCCCAGGGCAATCAGGCTTTCGATCAGCGCCGTCGAAGCGGCGTCGCCGCCGTGGGTCTGAAACTCCACCAGCGCCTCGCCGGTATAGCTTTTGGGCGGCGCGAAATAGAGAACAATCGCCTGATCGATCGCTTCGCCCGAAGGGTTATAGAGCATGCAAAGGTGAGCGTAGCGGGGGGTCAGATTTTCACGGCGGGTGAGCGCAAGGGCCCATGCCAGAGCCTCGGGGCCCGAAAGGCGGACAATGGCGATCGCGCCCTGCCCCCTTGGGGTGGCGGGGGCGACGATCGTGTTATGGCCGGTCATACTTGCGGATAAAATCGTTTACGACGACATACTTCCCCAGCCCGTCGGGGGTGGTTTTGATGGCCACATATTTCCCGGGGAAGCGCACGCGCAGCTCCTTAAGGGCAATCTGAACCAGCACGCCGTCGAGCACGCGGGTCTGACCCTTGCCGTTTTGCTCGATACTGGCGATCACCGGTTCGAGATAGCGGCCGATCATCTCCTCCTGGTTTTGCAAAAACTCGGCGATCTCCAAGCGCAGCAAATAGCCGTAGGTGGGGTTGATCCAGTTAAAAAGAATGTAACTGAGCGCCTTGTAGCGGTAGCCGTCCTTGCCGATCAGCAGCGCCGCATCTTCGCCGTCGAAGTACACTTTGACGGTTTTGTCATCGTGCATCGTCACCTTGATGGGGTTGATGCGGTAGCAGGTGTTGGCAAAGAGTCCGTTAAGCGCCTGCTCGATCTCGACGCAGACGGTCTGGGTGTCGGCCGGCGCATGATTGAAGGAGTCCACCAGATAATCCACGCGGCTATCGCCCGTTACGGACGATCGGGACGGCTCGCTTGCTCTGGGCGCGGCCGGCTTGGGCGCAGGATTCTTGGCCGCCTGTGCCGTTTCGTGCGGCGGCGTGTCGTCAAAGGCGCCGCTCAGCAGCCGATCGGTCGAGCTTTCCCGCGGCGGTTTGGGCGGCTGGAGTGTCTCGATCGGGGCGGCGGGCGCGATCGGCTCGGCCGGACGCTCCGGCGCGGCGATTGGCGCAGGCGCAGCCGGTTTTGCGGCGGGCGGGGCGGAACGCTTGGCCACGGCAACGATAATGGCGGGCTTTTTAAACAGGCCCATCAAGCCGCTGCTGGGGTTTTGAACGACCTGAACCTCCAGCTCCGTAACCGAACAGCCAAAGGCTAATGCGGCCTGGGTGTAGGCCTCTTCAAGTGTGGGCGCTTCAATCTTTTTCATGGTGTGCGGCTTTTTTTGCGGCCAGCTTCATGGCCTCCATGCGCTTATTGACAAACCACTGCTGACCGATGGAAACCACGTTGTTAATCAGCCAGTAAAGCACCAGACCCGCCGGGAAGAAGAGGAAGAAAAAGGTAAAGATAATCGGCAGCCATTTAAAAATCTTCTCCTGCATCGGATCGGTAAAGTTGCTCGGGGTAATGCGCTGCTGAAACCACATCGTCGCGCCCATCAAAACCGGCAGCACGAAATAGGGGTCCATATAGGAAAGGTCGGCGATATAGAACCACTCCGCGCCCTTGAGCTCGATAGCGTTAATCAACACGCGGTAAATGGCAAAGAAAATGGGAATCTGCAACAACAGCGGCAAACAGCCGCCCAGCGGGTTGGCGCCGTGCTTCTTGTACAGCTCCATCATGTGAACCTGCAGTTTTTGCTTGTCGTCCTTGTACTTTTCCTGCAGCTCTTTCATCTTGGGCGCAAGGTCTTTCAGGCGGGCCATGCCCACCATGCCTTTGTGGCTCAAGGGAAACAGCACCACTTTAACCAGCAGCGTAAAGACCACAATCGCCCAGCCCCAGTTGGGAATATGCGCATAGATCCACTCCAGCACAACAAAAAGCGGCTTGGAAAGGAAGGTGAAAAAGCCGTACTCGACGGCGGCGGTCAGCTCGGGGTGGATCGACTTGAGCGTCGCTACGTACTTAGGACCGATATAGCCGCCCAAAACCAGCTCGCTCTGACCGCGCACAAAGGGAAGCGGCGCGCCGTCAAGAACGCGGTTAAGATAAACGTCGAAGGGCTGATCGTAGTTGTAAAGCAGTGAAGCGTAGTAGCGATCGAAGGAGGAGACCATTTTGGCTTGACGGAAGGCTTCGTTACCCTTGGCGTCGCCCTCTTCGATCGTCTCGACGGTTCCGTCGAAGGTGTGAACCAGCGAGCCCTGAACGGTCATCGGATCGGTGGCCGCCACAGGACGGAAGCCCGTGGAGATGAAATACTCCGCCGCGCTGCTGGTGGTGACGCTCAGCTCATAGCGGCCGTTGGGGTGGAACACCAGCCGCTTTTGAACGCTCAGCTCGCCCAGCTCCTGCACAAGCAACAACTCGGCGGGAGCCTGCGTAGCGTCCGCCTCCTGACGATCGCTCTGATAGGGCGTATTGAAGGCGCGATCGTTAATCAGCCGATCGGTAAAGCGAATCTCCAAAGGACGGGTCTGCGCCGGATCGAGCAGCTTTTGCTGGGCGTGATCTTCGGTTTCAAAAACCAGACCGCTCAGGCTCACCTGACGGATACGGCCCAGCTCGTCGATCTCCAGCGTGCTGACGGCGGTTTTAACGGTGGCGATAATCCGCTCCCCCGCCAAAGCCGAACCCACCTGACGATCGGGGCTGGTCACCGAAGCCGACGACGCGGTGGCGGCGGGGGCGTTGGGGTTCTGGGTTGCGGCGCTCTGTTGCTGAGCGGGGGCGGTCTGTCTGGGGGTTTCTAAAAAGAAGAGGTCATAAACTGCAAAGAAGGCGAAGGCGATAACGGCAGCAAGAATCAGCCGTTTGGTGGGATCGATTTTTTCCAACAAACTTAAACCTTTATCCGTTTTTCATGGGTGAGTTGCCTGATAGCGCGATTAAACTGCTCATTGAGGACATCGTGGGCCAGATCGAGAATGGGCTTTTTTGCCACCAAAATATAGCGGCCTTGGGCCAACTGGTTTTGCTGTGCACGGAAAAGCTCGCGCAGGCGTCTTCTCGCCCGGTTGCGCTCGACGGCGCCGCCCACCTTTTTTGAGGCCACATAGCCCACCTCGGCAACTGCGGCGGGTTGAAAAAAGCAGACAAAAGCGGGGGTATGCCAGCTTTTGGCCTGCTTAAAAAGTGCGCTAAAAGTTGCTGAGGATTTAATCGTCTCAAAGCGAATGGGGGATTCGCTTAAACGCCTAAGCGCTTGCGGCCCTTGGCGCGGCGGCGGTTGATCAGCTTGCGGCCGTTTTTGGTCGCCATACGAACGCGAAAACCGTGAGTATTGACGCGCTTACGCTTGGAGGGGTTATAGGTCGGTTTCATAAGTTTTCCTTAGAAAATTTGGTTGATAAAGCGCGGAAGTGTAGTTGAAAATGACTTAAGGCGGCCTTTTTGGGCCGCCCTTGATTAACCCTTGACGGTGGCGGTGATTTCGCCGTTTTGCGCGTCGAAGTTAACGGTGCTGCCCGCCTTGGCCTCGCCCAGCAAAATCAGTTCGCTGAGCTTGTCTTCAACCACGCGGTGAAGCGCCCGGCGCAAAGGGCGTGCGCCAAAAACCGGATCAAACCCCGCTTCGGCGACCAGTTTTTTGGCTTCGTCGGTGAAGGTGATGGCGATCTCCTGAGCCTTGAGGCGGTTTTGCAGTTCGCCGATCAGGTTTTCCACAATGCCGCGAATCTGGTCGAAGCCCAGCGGGTTAAAGATGATCACATCATCGAGGCGGTTAAGAAACTCCGGCCGGAAGTGGTGGCGCAGCTCCTCCCAGACCGCCTTTTCCCGCTCGGATTTGTCCTTGTGCTCCATAATCCGCGCGCTGCCGATGTTGCTGGTCAAAATAATGATCGTGTTTTTAAAATCGACCGTTACGCCTTTGTTGTCGGTCAGACGACCGTCGTCAAGCACCTGCAACAGGATATTGAAGGTGTCGGGGTGGGCCTTTTCGATTTCGTCCAGCAAAATAACGCTGTAGGGTTTGCGGCGCACCGCTTCGGTCAGTTGCCCGCCCTCTTCGTAACCCACATACCCCGGAGGCGCGCCCACCAGACGGCTGACGGCGTGTTTTTCCATATATTCGCTCATATCCAAGCGAATCAGCGCCCGATCGGTGTCGAACAAAAAGCGCGCAAGGCTCTTGGCGGTTTCGGTTTTACCCACCCCCGTCGGCCCCAAAAACAGAAAGCTGCCCAAGGGTTTGTTGGTGTCAGACAGGCCCGCCTTGGAGCGTTTAATCACGTGGCTAACCGCCTTGATCGCCTCTTCCTGTCCGACGACCGCAGCCGAAAGCACCGATTCGACGTTCAGCACCTTTTCCCGCTCGCTTTGAAGCATCTTTTTAACGGGGATATTGGTCCATTTGCTCACAATCGCGGCGATCGCCTCTTCGTCCACGCTGTTACGCAGCAGCGTGCCTGCTTCTTGCATTTTGATCCACTGGGCGTTGAGCTCTTCGAGCTTTTTTTTCAGTTCGGGCAGTTTGCCGTATTCCAGCTCGGCGGCTTTGTTGTAGTTGCTCTCCCTTTTGGCCAACTCCGCTTCGCGGCGGATTTCGTCCTCTTTGACCTTCACCTCGGCAATGCCGTTAAAGACTGCTTTTTCGTTGTGAAACTGCGCTTCGAGGGCGCGTTTTTTCTCCTCCAAGTCGGCCAGCTCTTTTTTGATCTCGCCTAGGCGCAGTTTGTTTTTGTCGCCCTTTTCCATTTTGAGGGCTTCCTCTTCGACCTTGAGGCGCGAGAGTTCCCGTTTGACGCGATCGAGTTCGGCGGGTTCGGATTCGATTTGCAGTTTGAGTTCGCTGGCCGCTTCGTCGATCAGGTCGATCGCTTTATCGGGCAGAAAGCGGTCGGTGATGTAGCGGTCGCTCAGTTTCACCGCCGCCACCAGCGCTTCGTCCTGAATGGTCACATTGTGGTGCGCTTCGAGCCGCTCTTTGAGTCCGCGCATAATCGAAAGCGCTTCGGGCACCGCCGGTTCGCCCACGGTCACAGGCTGAAAACGCCGCTGCATGGCGGCATCTTTTTCGAAGTATTTGCGGTACTCCTTGAGGGTTGTCGCACCAATCGTGCGCAGTTCGCCGCGAGCCAAAGCGGGTTTAAGCAGATTGGCCGCGTCCATACTGCCCTCGCTGGCCCCCGCGCCGATAATCGTATGAATTTCGTCGATAAACAGAATGATGTTTTCGTCTTTTTTGACCTCGTCGATCACCGCCTTGAGCCGCTCTTCGAACTCGCCGCGGTATTTGGCCCCGGCGATCAGCGCGCCCATATCCAGCGTAATGACCTTTTTGTTTTGCAGGCTGGTGGGCACGTCTTTTTTCACAATCCGGTCGGCTAACCCTTCGACGATGGCGGTTTTACCTACGCCGGGTTCGCCCAGCAAAATGGGGTTGTTTTTGGTTTTGCGCAACAAAATCTGCATGGTGCGGCCAATCTCTTCATCGCGCCCGATAACCGGATCGAGTTTGCCTTCGCGGGCCTTGGCAGTCAGATCGATGCCGTATTTGCCCAGCGCCTCCAAGGTCTCTTCGGCACCCTGATCCTGCACGGTGCGGCCCCCGCGCATCGCTTCGAGGGTCTTTTTTAGTTCAGAGATGTCGAGATATTTGGAGAAGAGCTCTTTAAAACGGCTCAGGTTGGCGATCAGCCACGTGTCCACCGCAATATAACTGTCGCCTAGCGCGTTCATCTGCCCTTCGGCCTCCTGCAAGCTGGTGAGCAGATCGCGGCCCATTTTGATATTTTCGCGGCGGATGCCGGTGGAACTCGGCAGTTTGGCGGCGGCAGATTTAATCTCCAGCTCCAGCGCGGCGCTTTCGACATTCATGCGGTTAAGCGCTTGGCGCAGCAGGGAGTTGGTTTGGGTCAGTTGCGCCCACAACAGGTGCAGGGGCGCGATTTCGGGGTTTTTATTAAAAAGCGCAAGAGAAACGGCGCTTTCAAGGGATTCGCGCAGTTGATTGGTCAGTTTTTCGAGCAGATCCATTTGAAACCTCCAAAGGTTTAGTGTGTTTCTATTCTATAACTTTAGTCACATGTTGTCAAGTTTAGCGAACCGCCTCCACTTTCAGGGCCAGCCGTTCCATCAGCAGCCGCCAATCGGCGGCATAAAGCATGGTCAGCTCCATCAGCATCGCCCCCTCCCTGGGGCGGACACTCAGGGTCAGCGTGCCCGGCTTTTCGATAAAGGCGGCCAGCGCGTCGATCTCTTTAGCGGAGAGAATCGGCCGCTGCACCTGCGCCAAAGATTGCCTGAACTCATCGGCCTGCGTTTTGGCATAAAGGGCGGGAGCGAGCTTCTGCTCCGCAGCCGATCGGGCATAGAGCTTGGGCAGCAAACCCCGGTCGGTATAGGTCAAGGAGGCCGAATCGAGCTTGATGCTCATGAGCGCCGCCGACTCCTGCGGCGTCATCTCCTCTTGCATAAAGAGCGCGGCGGTGTTTTGCGGCACGTTGGACAGGCGAAGCTCAAAGGCCAGCTCGCCCATCTTCGCCACCGCCAGTTTTTGGCGGGCCACCAGCTTGCGCGCCATCCCTTCGCCCTCGGCCGAGGAGTCATCCCGCCAGTCGATCAGCAGATTGGAATACCCCAGATCGGAAAGGGTTTGCGAAAGGGAGTCGCCGGTTTTGGCCTCCTCCCCCTCCATATAGGCGATCAGCGTCACGGGAATATCCAGCCCGGTCAACTGGTAGCGCGAAGCCTCCAGCACGCCTCCCTTAAAACGGGTGCCGTCGATCACAAAGCGCTTCAGGGCGAGCTTGGGCGCCCCCGGTTCCAGCACCGCTTCGATCTGCTCAATATCAAGCAGCTTGAGCTTAGAAAGCTCGACCACATTCTGCCAGCTGCCCCACTCGCTGCCGAGCACCTGAAAAAAGCTGCCCAGATCCGCCGCTTCGAGGGTGAGTTTTTTAAAATCGATCACCGAGCCGTTGCGATCGTTAAAGCTTCCCGCTTCCATCACAATGCGCCGCGCGGTGAGCAGATCGGCCTTTTTGGACACGTCGGCCCCCTCAAAACGGATGCTTTGCGCCCGGATCACCGCCGCCTCGTCGGCAACCGAAAAACCCTTGAGCGTTACGCCGTTTTTGTCGGTTTGAGCGCCCCTGTGGGCAACCTCTCCTTCGAGCTGAAGGGCGAGTTTTTTAACCGCGTCATCTAAGGGCGCACCCCACAAACAAAGTGCGGCTGCGGCCGTTAACAGGATTTTTTTCACTGATTTTCCTTGGGCAAATTCAGCGGATAATAGCCTGTTTGCGCTTTGCCGTTCAACGTAGCCTAAACATAGCAGGAGTAGAGTTCGCGCATCCTTTTTATGCACCCAAAGGTTGTTTCGTGCCTACAGCCAAGGGCTTCCTTGCCCACTTCATTCCGCAAAGTTTTCTCAGTTTTAAAGAGGGTTATACGCGGCGCGATTTTGCCGCCGATATGCTTTCGGGCCTAACCGTCGCCATTATCGCCCTGCCGCTGGCCATGGCCATTGCGATCGCCAGCGGTTTGCCGCCGGAAAAGGGGCTCTTTACCGCCATTGTGGCCGGATTTTTGATTTCGGCTCTGGGCGGCAGCCGCCATCAAATCGGCGGGCCGACGGCGGCCTTTATCGTCACCGTCGCTACGGTGGTTTCGGTTCACGGTTACGAAGGGCTGGTGATCGCCACCATTATGGCCGGCGTGATTTTGATTGTGCTGGGGTTTTTGCGCGCGGGGGTTTTGATTACCTTTATCCCCTACCCCGTTATCACCGGTTTTACCTCCGGCATTGCGGTTTTGATCGCCTTTTCCCAGCTCAAGGACTTTTTGGGGCTACAAATCGACGAGCTGCCGGCGGATTTTCTCAACCGCCTAAGCGTCTATCTGGCCCATTTAGACACCTTTAATGTCGTCGCCTTTGCGGTCGCGGCCGCCTCGGTGGGGATTATTATTCTGTGCCGCCGCTATATTCCCCGCATTCCGGGACCGGTGGTCGTGGTGGTTGCGATGGGGCTGGCCGCGACGCTGCTCGGTTTGCCGATCGAAACGATCGAGAGCCGTTTTGGAGCCATTCCCAATATGCTTCCCTCCCCTGCATGGCCGGAAATTACACTGGAAAAGATCCGTCTGCTTTTTCCCAGCGCCCTTACGATCGCGCTGCTGGCAGGGATCGAGTCGCTTTTAAGCGCCGTGGTGGCCGACGGGATGGCCGGAACGCGCCACAACTCGAACGTCGAGCTGGTGGGTCAGGGTACGGCCAATATCGCCTCGGCGGTCTTTGGCGGATTGTGCGCCACAGGGGCGATCGCCCGCACCGCGGCCAATATTCACTCCGGGGCCAAAAGCCCGGTGTCGGGAATGATGCACGCGGTGTGGCTGCTGGGGTTTATCTTTCTGCTTGCGCCGCTGATTATTAAGGTTCCGCTGGCGGCGCTATCGGGGATTTTGATGATGATCGCGTGGAATATGAGCGAACTCAAACACATCCGCTCAATTCTGCGCGCCCCCAAAAGCGACGCGGCGGTGCTGTTTTTGACCCTGATCTTAACGGTGCTGGTGGACCTGAACGTCGCCATTTTGGCGGGCATTTCGATCGCGTCGCTGATTTTTATTAAACGGATGATGGAAAGCACGCAGATTCGCGCCTTTAAGGAGGTGGTGGCGGAGCTGGAGGGCGAAAGCGGTTTCGACCCCGACGCCATCAGCCGCAAACAGGTTCCGGCGGGCACGGAGGTGTACGAGCTTTTTGGACCGCTCTTTTTTGGCGTGGCCGATCGGCTGCGCGACACCCTCCGGTTGTTTCAGGAGCCGCCAAAGGTCTTTATTTTGCGGATGCGCCATGTACCCCTCGCCGATGCGGCGGGGCTGCACGCCCTTGAGGAGCTGTACCACAACGCCCGCAAGCAAAACACGGTGCTGATTCTTTCGGGGGTCGGGGCTGAAGTGCGGCGGGATTTGAAAAAGGCGGGACTAACGGCCCTGATCGGCGAAGAGAATATCTGCAACCATATCGACCGCGCCCTAGCGCGGGCCGAGGTGGTTTTGGAAGGCGGCCATCGATAGCGCCAAACGTTGGCGGCGCGTGGGCGCGGCGGCAACCTGCGTTTTAAAAAAACGCTGCGCATCCTCAAGCCGGATAATCTCCTCAAGCATCTCCTGAAGCTGCTCCTCCTTGAGCCGTCCGTGGGCAAGGCGTTTTTCGAGCATCCGCTCGTAGAGATGAATTTCGCGGCGAAGTCCCTCAAGGGCGCGGCGCAAACGGCGCTCACCGGCCATTTTGCGCCCCCTGCCAGAGGGTATCCACCTCTTTAACGGCGGTTTTCAAGCTCTCTTGCGCCAGATTTTCCGCTTCGAAACGGACATAGGCCATCAGGGATTCCAGCTCATCCACGGCCAACTTGACCGCCGAAGCATCCCGGGGGGCCAGCCAGCCCTTTTCCAGCCTGCCGTACAGCCCTAGGTAGCTGCCGCTGAGCTCTTGGGCAATGGACTTTAGAACGATTTTGCGTGCTTGCAGCAGGGTCATGGATACTCCTTGAGCCTGCGTCAGCAAGGAATATTCCTAAAAGAGCGACTGCTCCAGATCGATAAACCGCTTTTCAAGCCGATCGGTGGCGGCAACGAAACGCTGCCAGAGGTTGTTGGTGGTTTTGATCGCTTGGCTCATCTGCAACTCCTTGGTGGGTGTGCAAAATGATAGATTGCCGGGCGATTAGGGTTTTAAAAAATTACAAATTGCAATGAGTTTGCCAAAAGGCATGAAATGACCGCTCGATCGGCAGCAGTTGCATGCTCCTGTGGGCCGCCTCGCCCAGCGTTTTTCTAAAGGCCGCGTCGTCAACCAGATGGCGGATGGCACCGACCCACGCTTCGAGGTTTTCGGCGGAGGCGACAATCCCGGTTTGTTCGCCTTTCAGGTTCAGAAGCGTTTGCGGGCCGCCTTGGTCGGTCACCACCACCGGAAGGCCGCTTGATTGCGCCTCCATCACCACCTGCCCCAGCGTGTCGGTAACCGAAGGAAAGAGGAAAAAATCCGCCGAGGCGTAGAGTCTTAAGAGCTTTTTGCCGACCACGGGGCCGATCATAAAAGCGTGGTGTTTGCGCCATTTGTCCGCCTCTTTGCGAAGCCGCCCTTCGCCAATCAAGACGAGATCGACCGGGCGATCCTTGCGACCATACTCCTCCTGATAACTTTGCCACGCCTCCAGCAAAAACGGCACGTTTTTTTCGGCGCTGATGCGGCCCACATAAAGCGCCTTCAGACTGCCGGGGCGCAGACCTTCGATGCCCTCCCATACCTTTTCGTCCCGCCACGACGGATGAAAGGCGGCAATGTCGGTGCCTGCGGGCAGCAGATGAATTTTGTCGGCGGGAAAACGGATATCGCGGGAGATGACGCTGCGGTAGGCGTCCGAACGGGTGAGCAGGTGCCCAAAGGGTTTGTGAAAACGGGCCATGACCCGATCGGCCACTTTTTTCAGCGTTTCGAAGCCGGTGTTTTTGAGCACATAGGCGGGGAAATCGGTGTGGTAGGTGCCCACGACGGGCAGGTTGTGTTTTTTGGCGAAGGCCAGCCCCGCCATCCCCACCGGGCCGGGGGTGGAGACGTGCACCACATCGGGCTTGAGCATTTGCGCGGTTTTATGCAGCCGCGCGCGGTGGGCGAGCGCGAGATCGAGTTCGGGGTAAAAGGGCATGGGAAGCGCCAAAAGCGGTTCGTGGTTGTGGATATTAGCGCTTTCGGGGGTGTATTTGCGCGTGGAGCACAAAATCTGCAGGTCGCGGTTGTGCAGAAGCGACTGTTTGGACATATCCTGAATAAAGCGCGAAACGCCGTTGAGATCGCCGATCGTGTCGGTAAAAAGGGCGACGCGCATCTTAGCTCTCCTGCGTTTTGCGGCGGCGCAGGTGGCCTAAACCAAAGGTTTCCATCATGTTGATCAGCATGGCGCGTTCTTCCTTGTCTTTGGTAAATTCCAGCGCCGCTTGGCGCATGGCGGATAACCGCTTGGGATGATCGAGCAGCTTGGTGAGTTTTTGGGCGTACAAAAAGGGGTTGTTCTCTTCGATCGCCCAGCCGGTGACGCTTTGAACCATGTTTTCTTTGACCGCGCCGACGGCGGAGACGATGACGGGCAGTCCCGCCCCCTGCGCCTCCAAGACGACATTGCCGAAGGTTTCGCTGCTCGAAGGGAACAAAAACACATCCGCCGACGCAAAGGCGGTGCTTAAGGCTTCGCCCTCTAAAAAGCCGGTCAGGATGATTTTGCCCTCGTAGTTTTTGCGGATTTCGGGCAGCAGCGGCCCGTCGCCCACGATGGCAAAGGCCAAGTCGTCGCGCTCTTTTAGGATTTCGTAGGTCTGCAAGAAGAGTTCGATATTTTTCTCCCGCGCCACGCGGCCCACAAAAAGGACAACCCGTTTGTTGCGGGCGGTTTTGTCGTAGTCGGCCCAGAAGTGTTCGTTTCTAAAGGCCGGGTTGAACCGATCGTGGTTGATGCCGCGGCTAAAAACGGTGATTTTTTTCTTTTTCACCCCATGGGCGGTGAGGATGCGGCGGTACTCCTTGGAGGGCGAAAGGACCTTGGCGGCGTTGTTGAAAATAAACGCAAAGGCCGTCCAGGCGTGATCTTCAAAGAGGTGATCGCCGCTGTAACGGCGCAGGTAGCCAGGGAAATCGGTGTGGAAGGTGCTGACAAAGGGCACATGCAGAATTTTGGCGATCAAAAAGGCATAGATGCCGACAACGCCCGGCGTGGCGGCATAAATCACATCGAAGTTTTCCTGATCGCAGTATTCGAGCATATCCAGAAAATGCGGAATATTGACGCGGATTTCGGGGTATTCGGGCAGATCAAAGCTGATGAGCGGCTTGAAGTTTTTGCGGAATTCATCCTCCTGCGCGCTCTCGTAGGCGGTGACAAAGGTGAGGTTATAACGCTCCTCTCGGGCGATTTTAAGCAGCTTGCGGCTGGTAAGCGCCACGCCGTTGATCTCCTCCAGCGTATCGGTAAAGTAGGCGATGCGCCCTTCGTCGTAGTTTTCGGCGCTAATCATCGTGCGGTGCAGCTGACGGGAGCGCTTCTTTTCCAGCGCACGCTGCCAGTAGGTCGAAGCGTAAAAGAGCGTGGGCACCGCCGAAAAGATGCTTTTACCAAAGAGGGTTGAAACCTTCTCGATATCGAACTCTTTGAGGTCTTTAAACTGCGAAAGAATGTGGGGGAAAAAGTTTTTGAAAAAGCCGTGGATCAGGGCGTG
>JBFWML010000028.1:0-28822 GCA_050251635.1 Campylobacterales bacterium
ACCAGGTCCACTCTTTGTGGTGGTACAGGTAGGAGATTTTGGGCGCGGGTTGGCGGGTGTCGGGCTTGAGGTAGCTGTAGGTGACGGTGGCTTCGCCTTTTTCGCGGATCTGCTCTAGATAGTCCTGCCGGTAGAGATACCCCGTGGCGTCGGGATGGAGTTCGTCGATGCTCTTGCCTTCGAGTTCGGGCGCAACGGGCAGGAGCAGTTCGGTGGCAAAGGCGGGTCCGCCGTCGATGGCGTGCAGATCGAGCACGAAAAAATATCCGTTGTTTTGGGAACCGAAACGCAGATGCCCCAACCGTTCAAGGGTTTGGGCCTGCAGGGTTTGGGTGTTTATCTTTTCGTAGGCGATCTGGTGGCGGATAAAGCGGATTTCGTTTTGCACAATTTGGCGGAGCGCTTCGGTCATCTGGTTGCGGTAGAGCGCGGCAAATTGTTGATGGTGGCGCTCAAGAATCTCGGCGTGCTGGGCCCCCATAAAAAGGCCGACCCCGGTGCCAATCAGAACAAAGGCAATCAGCGTCGCGGTCATTACCGCCTTGGTGTAGAAGGTCATGTAAGCACTATGCCACACTTTTTTAAAGGGATGGGCGGGAAAGACAGGGCAGTTTAAGCTGCCCTGTATCGGTTAGTAACGGTAGCGCAAATAGGCGCGGATATCGGAGGCTTTTTCGACAACCATGCTTTGCTGGTTGGCAGGGACGTCAGAGATTTTTGTAGGTCTGCCGTCGTCGCCAAAGAAGCTATTAGAACCGGTGTAGTCATAGCTGATCGAGGTGTAGCGCAGCTGGAAGCTGAGAATATCGTCCACCAGCGGCTGGGTGTAGTAAACCTCCATCGCATTACCGCGGGCGGCCAGCTTGGAGCCGATCAGCGTATCTTCGCCGTAGGTGAAACTGCGCCAGTATTTGCTGCCCTGGTTGTATTCAAAGCCCAGCTTGCCCTTTTGGGTAAACATGGCGGGGATTTGCGCGCCCACATACCAAGAGGTGCCGGTCTTTTTGTCGGTGCTGCCTAGCATGGCCATGCCCGATTCGGGATCGGTCTGGCTCATGGAGAAGCTGGCAAAGAGTTTGGTGTTATCCAAAAAGTCGTTGATAAACTCGCCCACGCCCTCTTGCTGATAGGTGATGGTCGCGCCGTTAACGGCACCGAAGTCGCTAAAGCGAGGCTGTGCGTTCATCAGTTCAGCCCAATTAGCCCCAGTAGGATTGGCCATATAGTTGCCGTAGGCAGTCTGGTATGCACCCATGGTTGTACCGGTATAGCCAATCAGGTTCATCCCGCGGATAAACTGGGTGACGACGCGGTACTGGCCGTTGTAGTAGGGCTGGAAGATAAAGCCGGCCATATCGATATTGCCGGTGTGGCTGGCAGTGTCGTCTTTGGCAAAGTCGGTACCGTCCATCTGGAAGCGCGGTTTGGCGTTACTCAGACCGCGGCCTAGACAGAGCTTGACATACATGCCGGGCACATCGGCGACTTTGTTCAGGTTGAACTGAAAGCTCGCGCCGTCAAACTCCACGTTGACCATGTGGCCCAAGGGTGATTGGGCGTGATCGTCCTCGCGGTAATGGGTGGGACCGCCGCCGGTGGAGGGTCTGCGCCCGAAGCTGGCGGTGTAGGTCATGTCGCCCAAGGCACCGGTGTAGAGAAAATAGGCTTGGCGGACGCGGATGGCGCCGTCGCCGGGGTTTTCATTGACCACCCAGTCAAAGTTGCCGTAGCCCGGTTGCGTATTGGTCTGGCCGTGGTTGACCGAATCGCCGTAGGCTTTGTAGTTGGCCAACTGGCCGAAAAAGGCGAGGTTGCTTTTGGGCTGGTATTTCATATTCAGCCACAAGCGGTTGGTCATCAGATCGGGGTTTTCGGCCTTGGAGCCGTCGGCCATTGTGTAGCTGATATTGTCGATCGCGGCGCGGTAATCGACGCTAAACTTAATATTGTCCTGCGCGGTGCTCTTTTTGACTTCAATGAGCTGGTTTTTGAGGGATTCGACCTCTTGTTTGAGCTGCTCAAGGTCGGCATCGGCCGCCATCAATGCCGTTGCCGCAACCGCGGAGAGTAAAAACGCCTTCTTCATGGGAATCCTTTGGTCTGGGGTTGAGACGGGGTGTCGTCATCCGGTAACCATTGTATTCCTGTTTCTTAAAAATAAACTTATAATTAAATATTTTTTTATCGATAATAAAATCTTATGCGAACCGGAGGGTAAACCCCCGGTTTATAACGCTTTGGAGAGGATTCGGCTAAGACGGCTACCGAAGGCGGCCGGGTCTTTAAGGGCCATTCCCTCCACCAGTTGCGCCTGTTCCAGCAGTAAATAGCTTACGTCAGAAATTAAATCTTCGTCTTTAAGTTCACCAATCTTCACCACAATCTCGTGGGTGGGATTGATCTCCAGAATCGGCTTGATTTCGGGCAGATCGGCATTGCCCATCATCTTAAGCATCTGCTGCATCTGAACGCTCGGATCGTTCTCGTCCAGCACTAAGCACGCGGGCGAGCTGCTCAGCCGCGCGGAGACTTTGACCTCTTTAACCGTATCACCCAGCGCCTTGGCGATCTTTTCGGCGATCGGCTTGGCGGCCTCTTCGGCTTTTTTGTCGGTTTCGGTTTTCAAATCCTCCGCTGCGCCGGATTTGTTGACGGCTTTGAGCGGCGTTTCCTTGTAGTCCTGCACCTGACCGATGACAATCTCGTCGATCTCGTCGTCCATAATCAAGACTTCGATGTTCTGTTTTTTGTAGGCTTCCAAGAGCGGCGAATTGCGCAGCAGACTTTCATTCTGGCCGGTGATGTAATAGATCGCCTTCTGATCGGCCTTCATGCGGCCTTTGTATTCGCTCAGGCTGACCAACCCTTCGGCGGCGGTGGATTTAAAGCGCACCAACTCCAGCAGTTCGTCGCGGTTGGCCCAGTCTTGGTAGAGACCCTCTTTCACGCAGCGGCCAAACTCTTTATGGAAGGTGGCAAACTTCTCTTTGTCTTCGGAGAGTTTTTTAATTTCGCCCAGAATCTTTTTGACCGACGCGTTTTTGATGTTGCTCAGGATTTTGTTCTGTTGCAAAATCTCGCGGCTGACGTTAAGCGGCAAATCTTCGCTGTCGATCACGCCGCGCACGAAACGCAGATAGGTCGGCAGCAGCTCCTTTTCGTCGTCGGTAATAAAGACGCGGCGCACATAGAGTTTAACGCCGGGCTGGTAATCCATGCGAAAGAGATCCATCGGCGCTTTAGAGGGAATAAAAAAGAGCGTCGTGTATTCGAGCGTCCCTTCGGCGTGGGTGTGGATCGTGGCCAGCGGTTCGCCGCTGTCGTGGCTGAGGGTTTTGTAAAACTCCTGATACTCTTCGGGCTTAACGCTGTTTTTGTTGCGTTTCCACAGGGCCGTCGCGCTGCCGATCTGCTCGCGTTTGGCCTCTTTGCCGCTTTCTTTACCCTTGTCGTCATGCTTCGTTTCGGTGTAGTCAAGAAAGATCGGGAAAGGGATGTGGTTAGAGTATTTTTTGATGGTGCTTTCCAGCGTCCAGCGGTTGGCGAACTCTTTGGCATCCTCTTTTAGGTGCAGCGTGATCGTCGTGCCGTGGCCGTCGCGGGCCGCTTCGGTGATGGTGTATTCGCCCTTGCCGTCGGACTCCCACTTGTAGGCTTTTTCTTCGCCCGCCTTGCGGCTGACCACCTCGATCGTGTCGGCCACCATAAAGGCGGCGTAGAAACCCACGCCAAACTGGCCAATCAGGTTGGAGTCTTTTTTATGATCGCCCGTCAGGTTTTGCACAAAACTCTTGGTGCCGCTTTTGGCGATGGTGCCCAAATGCTCGACCAAATCCTGATCGTTCATGCCGATGCCGGTATCGGAAATTTTGAGCCATTTGCGGTCCGCTTCGTCGAAACTGATTTCGATTTTGGGATCAAAAGCGATCGCTTTGTAATCGTCGTGGCTGACGGTGAGGAATTTGAGTTTATCCAGCGCGTCGGAGGCGTTGGAAACCAATTCGCGCAGGAAGATTTCGCGGTTGGAGTAGAGCGAGTGGATCATCAGATCCAGCAGTTGGTTGACTTCGGTCTGGAAGGTATGTTTGGACATAGGTTCTCCTTCTGAAATTTTGGCGGAAGTATAACACAAAAGTTGATACAACAACGCTAAAGATTGGCAAAAACTGCTGGCAGATTACTACTGCAAGTGCTAGAAAGCCGCCGTTAACGGAGTTTTGGCATACTTCCGCACACAAAAAGGGGCTAAGTGGTGCAAAAGTTGGTTTTGGTCGGGGCTTCCACCGGGGGGCCCGGCCATCTGGATAAGCTGTTTCGCGCGCTGCCGGCGGAGTTTGCGGCTCCGGTGGTGGTGGCGCAGCATATTAATGTACAGTTTTTGCCCACCCTGTGCGAAAGCCTGAGTAGCGTCTCAAGGATTGGCGTCCGAATGGCGCAGGAGGGGTGCGCGCTGGAGCGGTGCGGCTATCTGACCCACCGCGACGTGAACCGTTTTGTTAAAAGCCCCGATCGTTTCATGCTGGGAAAAAGCATCTCCTGCGGTGACCATGCGCCCAATGTGGACGAACTTTTTTTCTCGGCGGTTGCCTTGGCCGAAAGCGGATTTGAGGTGATGGCCGCGCTGCTTACCGGCATCGGAAGCGACGGCGCGGAGGGGTTGCTCGCGCTTAAAAAAGCCGGAGCCACAACACTGGCCGAGAGCGAAAAGACCGCCATTGTTTACGGTATGCCCCGTGCGGCCTACGAGTTGGGCGCCGTGGACAAACCCACCGATTTAGAGGCGATTATCGAGGCGATCGCCGCCTTTGGAGCCTGCCGTTGAGTTCGTTGGAGCACAGCCTGTATTTTGAAGCGTTGCTGCAGTTTTTCTACCGCCGCACGGGGATTTTCTTTAACGAAAAGCGCGGCATTGTCGCTCAGCGGGTGGAGGATTTTTTCCGCAATGAAGGGTTGGGTAATCCGGCGGACTATGTGCGGCTGCTCGAAAGCGACGAAACGCTCTATCAGCGGCTGATTAATCTGCTGACGGTTAACGAAACCTACTTTTTCCGCGAGGCGAGGGCGCTGGAGATTTTTGCCGCCGCCGCCCTGGAGAAGGGCAGCCGCATCCGGGTGCTGTGCGTGCCCTGTTCCAGCGGCGAAGAGGCCTATACGCTCAGCATGCTGCTGCTAGGCGGCGGGATGGATGCTTCGCGCTTTGAAATTGTGGGAATCGACATCAACAGCGAGGTGATCAAAGAGGCCAAGGCGGGTATTTACGGGCTTCGCAGCCTTTATCGAACCCCCGATGAGGTCAAAGAGCGCTATTTTGAGAGCGTTCAGGAGGGGTTTGTGCGCGTCAAGCCTCCGGTGACCGCGCCCGTGCGTTTTGAGCGGTGCAATCTTTTTGAGAGCTGCTTTCGCGCTTTGGGCGAGTTTGACTATGTGTTTTGCCGCAATCTGTTGATCTACTTTGACGCCGAAAGCCGCCTTAAGGCCGAAAAGGCGCTTTATGAGCGGATGAAACCCGGCGCGCTGCTGTTTACGGGTCATGCGGATCTCATCAAAAACGAAACAGGCCTGGTTCGTCATTTCGATCACGGCACGCTCTATTATGAACGGCCTAGTGGACGATAATATCAAACCCCTTGGGGATATCGGGCACGAAATGGCCCGGCTCTAAACGGGGGTTTTTCTCCTGCTCAAAAAACCGGATGCTCACTTCATTATCCAGTGAGTCGCGGTAAAAAACCGATGTGATAAAGCCGCCTTCGTGCTGAATGGTAATGCGGTTTTCTCCCACGATCGCCAGCCGTTCGCCCGCCTTGACCGGCTTGCTTTTTTGCCACGCCTCAAGAATATTGAGCGAAAGCGGGCTTTCAAAACGGGTGGCCTGAAAAAGATCGGGCTCCACAATCACCACATGATGACCTTGGATATAGATGGTTTTCTCGATCGGTTCGGCGTAGTGCCAGCGGGCCAGATCGGGCTGCTTGAGCCAGACGCTCCCGCTGTAGCGGAGGGTTTGGGCCTGATCGTTGGTAACGCTTTGCTCAAAGCGCGCCTGCAGGGTTTGAAACTCCGCCAGCTCGGCTGCTTGCACGGAAAACACACACAGAATTCCTATGATTATTAGCTTCTTCATTTTGTTCCAATCCTTAAGGGTCGTTGCTCTATGCTGCAATCGGCCCTAATTTTAACGCCGGGAGGCTTTGTGATGAAAAAACAGAAGATCGCGTCTTTGGTTCTGGGCGCCGCCTTGATGAGCGGCACGGCAGCGCTGGCCAATAGCCAGATGAAATGCGGCGCAGGCAAATGCGGCGGCAATATGGGCAATCAGCCCAAAACGCAGCAGCCGATGAAATGCGGCGCAGGCAAATGCGGCGGCAACATGGGGCAGCAAGATCGCCAGCAGGATCAAAACCGCACCCGCAACCCGCAGATGAAATGCGGCGCAGGCAAATGCGGCGCGGGGATGAGCAAGTAAACCGATGAAAAACATCGCGGGCGCCGGGGTGGGCTTAAGGCGCGAGTTTTTGTTCGACGCTTTAAAACCGCCCTTTAAGCCCGGCTGGTTCGAGGTGGCGCCGGAAAACTGGATCGCCATGCCCGCGTTGTTCCAAAAAGCCTTCGATCGCATCGCCCGGGACTACCCGCTGGTGGCCCACGGGCTTTCACTTTCGATCGGCTCCCCCGAAAAGCCCGATAGAGCGTTTCTAAAGGCTCTTAAGATCTTTCTCGATCGTTACGGTATTGAGCACTACTCCGAACACCTCAGTTTTAGTTCGCTTGGCGGCGTGCAGAGTTACGAACTGCTTCCGTTGCCCATGACGCGGGCGGTGGCGGATCATGTGGCCGACAAGGTCGCGCGGGTGCAGGATGCGCTGGGGCGCGAGCTGATACTGGAAAACGCCACCTATTATTACGCACCCCTTGCGGAAATGTCCGAGAGCGATTTTATTAACGCCGTGCTGGATAAAAGCGGCGCGAAACTGCTGCTGGATGTCAACAACGTCTATGTCAATGCCTTTAACCACGGGTTTGACGCCAAGGCGTTTATCAAATCGCTCAATCTGTCCAAAGTCGCCTATTACCATGTGGCGGGGCACTTGGAGTATAAAAAAGATCTCTGGATCGACACCCACGGCATGCCCACCAAGGACGACGTGTGGAAACTGCTGGCCTTCGCCCACAAGCTGGCCCCCGCGCCCGCGCTGCTGGAGCGCGACAACAACGTACCCGAAAAAATGGCCGATCTGCTGCCCGAATACAAAAAAATGGTTCGGGCGACACAGGGCGCGAAGAGGGCCAAATGAGCCTGCCTAAAAAGGTTTACAAAGATTTTTTCGCCGTGGTGATGGGCGGCAAAAAACCTGCGAGCGAGCGCGAAGGGGTTTATCATCTGCTGGCCTATCACCGCTACGATGAGGTGCTTTCCGGCGCGTTTGCCCGCTTTAAGGCCCAATTGGACGAAACGGTTTGGGAGGAGCTGGTGCGCAACTTTATGACTCACGGCGCCCGATCGCCCCTGATTTGGCAGATGCCCAACGAGTTTCGCCGCTGGGTGCTCAAAGGGGATGCCAATTTGAAGTGGTGGCCGTGGGCGAAGGCAATGCTGTGGTTTGAGTGGCAGGAGATAAACCTGATGATGAAGCAGCCCGTCAAACGCGCCGCGCGGTTTGACCCGGCCAAACCCACCGCGCTCGCCCCCACCGCCAAAGCCAAAAAGCTCGATTACCGGGTTTATGCGGGCGAACTGGACGAGCCGCAACAATGCGGCGCGGTGGTGTTTTTAAACCCCAAAACCCTGATGGTGGAGTTTTTGGAAATTACGCCGTTTATGGCGGATTTTTTAAAACGGCTCAAAAAACCGGTACTGCTAGACGACGCGCTCAAGGCCGCCTGCAAAAAGCACAAACTCGACCCCGCCGAGGTTGCGCCGGTGATTCTCAAGGCTTACCGGATTTTTTGGCAAAAGGGCATCTTCATCCAAGGAGATTGATATGCTTAAACGGTTGTACGCAGCGTTTTGCGGACGGGTTGCGGCGGGCGCGGATGCGGCGCTTTTGGCGGTGCGGCTGATGCTGGCCTACGGCTTTTTTGAGCCGGCGCTGAACAAGTGGCGCGATATCGAAGGGACGGCGGCATGGTTTGGCGAATCTTTGGAGATGCCCTTTCCCCTGCTGAATACCTTTCTGGCCGCCGGTACGGAGGCGCTGGGCGTGGTGCTCCTGACACTTGGGCTGGCCACGCGGCTGATCGCCCTGTCGCTGATGGTTGTGATGGGGGTGGCGATCGTGACCGTACATCTTGGCAACGGTTTTAGCTGCGGCAATAACGGCTTTGAAATCCCCTTTTATTACCTGCTGTTTTTGATTGTGCTGCTGACAAACGGGGCGGGGCGGTATAGTCTGGATCGTAAGCTCGGGCTTTAGCCCGCAAGGGTGCAGCCCGCTTCCAAGCCTAGCGCTTCGGCCCGCTGCATTCCCCACGCCATCATCAGGTTCATGATCGGCTCAAGCTGGAGCGCCGCTTGGGTAAGGGAGTACTCGACCTTGGGCGGTACCTGTTCGTAAATTTTTCTTGTCACCAATCCCGAAGCTTCCATTTCGCGGAGCTGTTGGGTGAGCATTTTTTGGGTGATATGGGGCATAAGCCGCAGCATTTGGCCGTTGCGAAGGGTTCCGTTCTCGAACAAATGCCACAAAATCAAGCTTTTCCACTTGCCGCCGATCGCCTCGAGGGTAATCTCAAAGGGGCAGTTATAGGTTTTTGTTGTTTTCATAGTTACTTTTTTGTGTGTATGGTACTTTTTTGTCTGTTCTTGACATAGTAACCTGTGCAAACTAAAGTGTCGCCATCTTTAATACGAAGGCGGCACATGAAAAAAATTCTGGTTTTAAACGCCAACCCGGTCAAGGGCAGTTTGGGCGAAGCTATCGCCGTAGCCTATGCGCAGGCGGCGCTGGAGAGCGGACACGAGGTGCGGCAGGTGAATGTGGGTGATTTGGGGTTTGAACCCAGCCTGAAGGGCGGCTATCACCGGGAGACACCGGTGGAGAACGATCTCGAGGCCCAGCAGGCGTTGCTTTTGTGGTGCGAACATCTGGTGATTGTCACCCCGAACTGGTGGTCGGGGGTCCCGGCGGTCTTTAAGGGGTACATCGACCGGGTGATGCTGCCCCATTTTGCCTTTGCCTACCGGAGTAGCGGGTTGGTGGACGGGCTTTTAAAGGGGCGCAGCGCGCGGGTGATTATTACGCAGGATTCGCCGGGGTTTTGGAGCCGCTGGATGGTGGGCGATCCCCTTTGGAAGATGCTCAAGCGGGGCGTATTGGGCTTTTGCGGGTTTGCGCCCGTTAAACGCACGGTTTATGCTTCGGTGCGAACGGCCTGTGCCGGGAAAAGAAGCGGCTGGCTGTCTCAAGCGGCGGCGTTGGGCGCACGGGGCGCTTAGGTCAAAGGAGTAGTTGGATGCGGGTTGCCGGATGCAAGCTTTTCTTCGGCACAATGCCCCCTATTTTTTAAAACAGGGTTGATATGAAAAGTCTGGCTCGTATGCGCGCGACCTCCTTGGCCGAGGGGGTTTCGTGGCTGGTTTTATTGCTGATTGCCATGCCCCTTAAATATGCGGCGGGCTACCCGCTGGCCGTGACCTTGGCCGGGATGATTCACGGCGGGCTGTTTATGGCGCTGATGGCGGCGGTGACTTGGGTGTGGCTTAAGAGGGCCATCTCCTTTAAATTCGCCGTTGCCGTTATGCTGGCCGCGCTGGTTCCCTTCGGGGCGTTTGCGATCGATCGGCGCATCAAGGCCGTTTGCGACGAGGCCGCCGCAGCGCGGGTGCGCGCCTAAAGGGGCGTTTGCGTCACCCGTTCCAGCTCGGCCAGCGCAAGCAGTTTGTCGTAGTAATAAAGGGTGTACTGCTCTTTGGCGCGCCAAAGCACCGCTTCGGCGTCAATCAGATCGCCGGCACTCGCCAGTTGAGCGTCGAAGCGGTTTTTGACAATCCGGTAGTTCTCCTCTGCCAGCTTGAGCCCCGCTTCGACCACACCAAAGGCTCTGGCGGCCAGTTCGTAACGTTCATAGACGCTTTGGAGCTGCAAGGCCAGTTGACGCTTCAGGTCGTTTAGGCGGCTTTCCAGGATGCGTTGCTGATAGAGCGCGGCTTCGCGGTCGTGGTAGGGTTTCAGACCGTTGAAGAGTTGCCAGTTTAAAGAAAGAGTCGTCACGCTCTGGCTGTCAACCCCGCTAAAGCCGTCCGCGTATTCGTACTGCTCCTGCGCCAGCGTTACCTCCGCCGTGGGAAGAAGGCCGGAGACGGCTTTGCGCACCTGCTGTTTTTGCGCCTGAGTCAGGGCGTTCAGGCTTTGAATTTCGCTGCGGTTTTTCAGCTGGCTCTCGCGCAAAGCGGCGCGATCGGGCAAGGCGGGCGTGCGGGCCGAGACGCTTGCGGGTTCGGAAGGGAGCGGCTGACCGATAAGCGATTCGAGGGTGAGCCGGGCGACCTTGAGATCGCTGGCGGCCTTGAGGGCTTTTTGTTCGCTGTTGGCGGCCTCGACCTGAATGCTTAGCCGTTCATAGGCGGCGATCAACCCCTGAGCGTAAAAGGCTTCGGCATCCGCCACCTGTTTACGCGCCGATCGCAAGGACTCTTCGGCGGCCAGCAGCGTGTCTTTGGCTTTGAGGTAACCATAGAACGCCTCCTTGGCCTCAAGGGCCGCATCGGCCTTTGCGCCCTCCAGTTCGTATTGCGCGGCCTGTTCGTTCCAGTGGGCCGCACGGCTGGAGGCAAGGTCGGCAAAGCCCCGAAAGAGGTTGAATCCGGCCTTGAGCGCCGTAGTCTGCGTGGCGGCGGCGGTGGCCTTCTCCCGTTCGTTTTGGGCAAGGGAGAGGTTGACGGTGGGCCAAAAGGCGCTATCCGCCGCCCGGCGTCCGGCGCGGGCGGAACCGAGGGACGCTTCGGCCTGATAAACCCCGGCATGGTTTTTGACCGTCAGTTCGACCGCCTCCTGTAGCGTCAGGGCGTGGGCCGCCAGCGCGGCGCAGAACATTATCAGCGCGCTTCTCATGCGTCCCCTCCGCCGATTTTTTCCATCTTGATCACATAGGCCAGCAGGGTGGGTATGACAAACACCACAAAGAGCGTGGAGATGAGCAGCCCCCCGGTGATGACGCTACCCAGCCCCCGGTACATCTCCGAACCCGGCCCCGGCACCAGCACCAGCGGCAGCATCCCGAAAACCGAAGTGAGCGAACTCATATAGATAGGCCGCAGACGCGTGCGCACCGATTCGCGGATGGCGGTTAGGTGCTCCATGCCTTCGTAGCGGATAAAGTTGAGGCTTTGGTGCACAATCAAGATGGCGTTGTTGACCACAATCCCCACCAGAATGATAAAGCCCAGCATCGTCAGAATATCCAGCGCCTGCGGGGCCACAAGAAGATTGGTCATTTTCAGCCCCACAAAACCGCCCGCGGTGGCCAGCGGCACGGTAAAGAGGATGATTAAAGGGTAGATAAAGTTGCCAAAGAGCGCCGCCATCAACAGGTAGGTGATCACAACCGCCAGCACGAAGTTCCACTTCAGCGCCGAAACGGTTGCCAGCAGCTTATCCGCCGTGCCCGACAGACGCACCTGAACCGCGTCGTTGCCCTTCAGCGCCGCAGGAACAATCTGCCCCTCGACCCGCTCCATCACCTCTTGAATGGTGATCTCCTTAGGCGGCGTCACCTGCAGCGTGATGGTGCGTTTGCCGTTGAAGTGGCGAATCTCGGTCATCCCTTGACCCAGACGCACTTCGCCCAGTTGCGAGAGCGGCACGATGCCCCCTTTGGGCGTCGCAATCAGTGCGCGGGAGAGGTCTTCGGGGGTGCGGACGGCTTCGTTGTTGCTCTTAAGAATGATGTCGATCTTCTTGATGCCGTCGCCTTGATATTCGGAGATTTTCCGTCCCTCCATAAAGACATCGGCCGCGATGCCGAGGCTTCGCGCATCCATGCCGGCGGCCTTGAGCCGATCGGCCTTGGGCAGGATGGTCACTTCGGGGTAGATCAGCTCGATCGAAGGCACGGGCCGCACCTGCGCTCCCGCAACCCCCTCTCTAACCGCGCCAAAGAGCGTGCCGCTTGCCGCGACGACGGCGTCCATGTTGTCGCCGCTGATGTCCACGTTGACCGATCGGCTGGTGCCCAGTCCGCGCTCAAAAACCCCCGCCTGCTTGGTGATGGCCATAATGCCCGGGAAGCTGTTGACGATCGGCTTAAAAAGCCCGATCAGCTCGGCGGCGCGGTCTTCCTCAACGGTGGCCGCGCCCATAAACATAAAGGAGCCCGCGCCGATAAAAAAAGCCCGCTGTATCGCCGGATAGCCGTCTTTGTCGGCACCCACGTGGGGCATGATCCGCTCAAAGATCGACAGGCCGATCTGTTCGGTTTCCGCATAGGAGAGGCCCGGCGGCGGGATAAAGATGTTTTGAATCATGTTGCGGTTGCCCTCGGGCAGGTACTCCATCTTGGGAAAGAGCGCCCAGACCGTCAAGATCGACAGAGCCGTCAGGCCGCCGACGGTGCCCAGACGCGTGGCGTGGTTTTTGAGGCTTGTGTCCACCAGTGCCATAAAAAAGCCCGAAAGCCGCGCGCCGATGCGTTCGAGTCTGCCCGGCTCTTTGGCTTCGTGCATCTCCTTGCCGCTCAGGTGCATCATCTGCCGCCAGAGCATCGGAATGGCAAACACCGAGATAAAGAGCGAGAAGCTCACCGCCGCCGTTACCGCGATGGCGATATCCTTAAAGAGCTGTCCCGCCTCGTCGGCCAGAAAGATAATGGGCGCAAAGACCGCGATGGTGGTGAGCGCGGAGATGATTAAAGCCCCCCACACCTCCACCGTGCCGTCATAGGCGGCGTCGCGGAAGCGTTTGCCCATCTGCTTGTGCCGATCGATGTTTTCCAGCACCACAATCGCGCTATCGACCAGCATCCCCACCGCAAAACTAATCCCCGCTAGAGAGATAATATTGAGGCTTCGATCCAGCGCGTCCAAAACGATAAAGGTGCCGATCACGCTCATGGGAATGGCGATCGCCACGACGCCCGTGGGGGTGACGGCCCTTAAAAAGACCAGCAGCACCAGTACCGCCAGCAGCGCGCCGACGGCGATATTTTGCTGCACCAGACTGATGGCTCCCATAATGTAGGGGCGCTGATCGTAGGCCCAGACGATTCTTAGGCCGTGCTTGGGCATAACGGTTTCGTTGAGCCGTTTAAAGACCGCTTCGACCTCGTTGGTCATGGCTACGACGTTGGCGGTGGCCTCGGGGCGCACCCCGATCGCAATGCCGGGTTTGCCCAGAAAAAGGCCCAGCCCGGTTTTTTTGGTATTGGTCAAAGAGATTTGGGCAACGTCGCTGAGCAAAACGCGGCGCATACCATCCGAGAGCAGCACCAGATTGGCCACCTGATCGGGATGCTGGAACTTGGCGGCGGTCCGCACGCGGTAGGTGCGGCGGCCCAAATCCAGATCGCCCGCAGAGATGTCGATATTTTCCCGCTGAACGGCGGTGACGATCTGATCGACGCTGAGATTGTAGGCTGCCAGTTTGAGCGGATCGACAATAATGTGCAGTTCGTCGGCCACGCCGCCGCGGACAAACAGTTCGCTCACCCCCTCGATGCGTTCAAAGTGTTCGGTGATTTCGTTTTCTAAAAAGGTCAGGTAGGTGGCAATATCTTTTGGGTTGTCCTCAACGGCCTGAACCATCATCCAGATGGCCGGTGCGGTGGTTTCACCGGTGGCGCGGATAATGGGCCGCAGCACGTTTTCGGGATAGCTGGAGACCTCATTAAGACTGTTGGAAACATCCAGCAGCGCCTTTTGCAGATCGGTGCCCAGCTCAAAGCGCAGCGTGATGCGTCCGCGTCCGGTGGAGGCGGTGCTTTCGTACTCCTCGAGCCCCTCCAGGTTTTTGAGCGCCTTCTCCTGCGGCTCGATAATTTCGCTCTCCACCTCATAGGGCGTGGCGCCCGCCCAGGTGGTGATGACGGAAATTTCCGGCTTGTTGACGTTGGGGGTGAGCTGATAGGGCAGGCGGTTAAGCCCGATAAAACCGAAGATGACAATCAGGATCAATCCGACCGTCACCGCGACGGGCCGGCTGATGGCAAAGCGGACCAAATCCATTTAGCGGCCTTGGGGCGCGGCTTTGACGCCTTGGCCCGGGAAGATGCGTTCGTTTCCCTTGATCACCGCGGCCATGCCCGGCTGCAGCTGGGGCGATTTCACCGCTACTTTCAAGCCGTCGTAACCGATGATTTCGACCGGAGCCATCATCGCCTTGCCCTCGGCCACAAAAAAGAGCACATTCTGCCCAAAGCGGTTAATGACTGCGTCGCGGTGAACCAGCAAGGCCTCCTGCGCGTGCGCCCCGGCAATACGGGCGGTGGCCTCCATGCCTTCGGCCAAAAGTTCCGGCGAAGCCGCTAGGGCGATACGCACGGGAAAGGTGCGCGAAGCGCTGTCTCCCTTGGGAACGACGGCGGTAATTTCGCCTGTGAGTTCCCGCTGCGCAACGGCCACGGTGACGGTTTTGCCCGCTTGGGCCAGGGCGAGGCTTTGGGCCGGCAGGTAAACAACCAGCTCGATGCTGTCCTCGCGGGCAAGGGTCACAACGGGCGAACCGGTCGAAACCCAATCGCCCATACTCACATGCCGCTCGATCACCACGCCGTCATAGGGGGCGCGAATCGTTCGTTTTTCCTGTTCGATCCGCAGCGCCTCAAGGGAGGAGCGCAGCGCGCGCACCTGCGCTTGGAGTTCCAGCGCCTTAAGGCGAAACTGCTCGTATTGCTGAGCCGAGACGCTGTTTTGCTCAAAAAGCGCACGGTAGCGCGTATCGTCCTTTTGGGCCTGCTCCTGTTGAATCTGTACGCGGCTGAGCTCGGCGGCCTTTGCTTCGAGATTGGCCGAGAGAATGGCGCTATCGAGCACGGCAAGCACCTGACCCGTCTTGACCCGCTGCCCCGCTTCGGCCAAAATCTCCTCGACGGCGGCGGCGCTATGGGCGGGGAGTTTGGAAAGCGTGGCGTATTTGAGCGTGCCGACAAAACTTTCAAAGGGGTGGATGGTTCCCTTTTGGATGGTTTCGGTCACCACGGGGGCGGGCGGCGGCGTTTGCGCCGGTTGCGCGGCGGGGGCGGCATATAGAGCGCCAAACAGGAGTAGTGGCGTAAGCAAAAATCTCATTCGTCATCCTTCAGATCGCCATCGCCGCAGCGGGTTTTGCAAAACTCCTGAATTTTGGCAAGCGCCCCAAAAATTCCCTCCCGCTCTTCGGGGGTCAGCAGGGACTGCATATCTTCGGTCATTTTGCCCGCAACGGGCAGCCCTGCTTGCAAAACCGCCTTACCCTCGGTGGTCATTTTGATGCTTTGGGTGCGCCGATCGTCGCGGTTCCACTCTTTGGTGATAAGCCCTTTTTTGACCAGCGCGTCCATCATGCGGGTGATGGTGGTTTTGTTTTTGCAGATGGCCAGCGCGATTTCGCTCTGGGTCATGCCGGGATTCTGGTCGATAAAGAAGAGAATTCCAAACTGCTCGGGTGCGATTCCTAAATGGTGGATTCGTTTGGCAAACTCGTGACGGATCATCAGCGCCGTGAGATTGACCTGATAGCCTAAGGCATTCTTTGAACTGTACTCCACCCGCACTCCTTAATTTCGTCTATTAACTTCTTGGGATGCAATTGTAGATTATGCAACTTTTAGCGGCCGATTATTCCGGCTCAGCGTGAAGGGAGTGTGGAGGCAAGAAAGGAAAACCGGGGCATTTGCCCCGGCGTTTTTAGCGGCGATCGGCCAGTTTATACTGGGGAATCTCGTGGAAGTTGAGGTAGCGGTACACATTCAGCTCTTTGCCCGCGATCTTGGTGGTAGCGATCTGGCGGTACTCATCGGCGGTGGGAATCTTGCCCAGCAGCGCAACCACGGCGGCCAGCTCGGCGCTGCCTAGGTAAACCTTGGTCTCTTTACCCATGCGGTTGTCGAAGTTGCGGGTGCTGGTGCTGAACACCGTCGCGCCCTTGGCGGTTTGGGCCTGGTTGCCCATGCACAGAGAGCAGCCGGGCATTTCGGTGCGTGCGCCCGCGCCGCCAAACAGGCTGTAATAGCCCTCTTCGGTCAGCTGTTTTTCGTCCATCTTGGTCGGCGGCACAATCCAGAGTTTCACCGGCACCTGACCTTCGCCTTTAAGCACTTCGCCCAAGGCGCGGTAGTGGCCGATGTTGGTCATGCAGCTTCCCACGAACACTTCGTCCACCTTTTTGGGGCGGCTGCCGTCGGCCAGCACTTCGCTCAAAGTCGCCACGTCGTCCGGGTCGTTGGGGCAGGCGACGATCGGCTCTTTGATTTCGTTCAGGTCGATCTCGATCACCTCGGCGTATTTGGCGTTGGCGTCGGGTTCGAGCAGGACGGGGTTTTTGAGCCACTCTTTCATCTTGTCCGCGCGGCGCTGGAGCGTGCGCGCATCTTCGTAACCCGCTTCGATCATCGCTTCAAGCAGTTTGACGTTGCTCTGAATGTACTCGATCACCGGCTCTTTGTTCAGGCGCACGGTGCAGGCGGCGGCGCTGCGTTCGGCCGAAGCGTCGGAAAGCTCGAACGCCTGTTCGACTTTGAGATCGGGCAGACCTTCGATTTCGAGAATCCGGCCGTTAAAGACGTTTTTCTTGCCCTTTTTCTCAACGGTGAGCAACCCTTTTTTGATCGCCACGTAGGGGATAGCGTTGACCAGATCGCGCAGGGTAATGCCCGGCTGCATCTTGCCCTTAAAGCGCACCAGCACGCTTTCGGGCATGGAGAGCGGCATAAAGCCGGTCACGCCCGCAAAGGCCACCAGACCGGAACCCGCGGGGAAGCTGACGCCGATGGGGAAGCGGGTGTGGCTATCGCCGCCGGTGCCGACGGTGTCGGGCAGTACCATGCGGTTAAGCCAGCTGTGAATGACGCCGTCACCCGGGCGCAGGCTCACGCCGCCGCGGCTGGTGATAAAGGGCGGCAGGGTGTGGTGCAGTTTGATGTCGTCGGGTTTGGGGTAGGCCGCGGTGTGGCAGAAGCTCTGCATCACGAAATCCGCGCTAAAGCCCAGCGCCGAAAGCTCTTTGATTTCATCCCGGGTCATGGCGCCGGTGGTGTCCTGACTGCCGACGGTCAAGGTTTGCGGCTCGACGTACATACCGGGGCGAACGCCTTTAACGCCGCAGGCTTTACCGACCATCTTCTGCGCCAGCGTGTAGCCGCTGCCGTCGTCTTCGGGCTGCTCGGGTTTAACGAAAATGCTTTCCGGCTCCATACCCAGCGCTTCGCGGGCGCGGTTGGTTAGCCCCCGGCCGATAATCAGGTTCACGCGGCCGCCCGCCTGAACTTCTTGTGCCAGCGTGTTGGGTTCGAGTTTAAAGGTGCCGATGATCTGGCCGTTTTTCTCGACTTTGCCCTGATAGGGATACACGTCGATGACGTCGCCGCTCTCCATTTGGGTCACGTCGCACTGGATCGGCAAGGAGCCGGAATCTTCGCAGGTGGCGAAGAAAATGGGGGCGATCACACCGCCGATCACCACACCGCCGGTGCGTTTGTTAGGTACGCCGGGGATGTCGTCGCCCATGTGCCACTGCACGCTGTTAACGCCGGATTTGCGCGAGCTTCCGGTGCCGACTACATCGCCCACATAAGCCACCGCGTGGCCTTTGGCTTTCAGATCGGCGATCGTCTTAAGCCCGCCGGGCATTTTGGCGGTCAGCATCGAGAGCGCGTGGCGGGGGATATCGCTGCGGGTAAACGCTTCGCTGGCCGGAGAGAGATCGTCGGTGTTGGTTTCGCCGGGGACTTTAAAGACCGTCAGGGTCATCTTTTCGGGTACGGCGGGCTTGGAGGTAAACCACTCGGCGTTGGCCCAGCTTTCCATGACCGCTTTAGCGTGTTTGTTGGAGCTTGCCATCTGCGCGACATCGTTGAAGTAGTCGTACACGAGCAGGGTGTGCTTGAGCGCTTCGGCGGCGGCTTCGGCCACCTCTGCGATGCTGAGGGCGTCGATCAGGGGTTTGACGTTGTAGCCGCCCATCATCTGACCCAGAGCTTTGATTGCTTCGATTTTACTCACGGCACAGGAAACCTTGCCCTGAACGACGTCGTTGAGAAACGCCGCCTTGACATAGGCCGCGTCGTCCACGCCGGGGTTGACGCGATCGAAAAGCAGGGTTTTAAGCGCGTTCATATCGCCTTTGCCCGCTTTGATCAGCTCGATCACCTCGGCCACTTGCGCTTTATCCAGCGGCAGGGGCGGGATGCCTTGGGCGTTACGTTCTTTCACATGGGCTTCGTATTTTTCCATCATAGACATCGTCTGCTCCATCGATTGGGATATTGAGATGGGGAAAGTGTAACGTAATGGAGGGGTGTTTGGGTTCTATGTGTTACAAAAAGTAATTATATTAAACAGGATATAGTTACATTTAGTAACATATTGAAGCACCCCCGAAGAGGGGGCGGCTTTAACGGGTGAAGCTTTCGAGAAGCTGCCGATCGTGGGCGTCGATCTGCTCGTAATCGGCCCAATTTTGAAGCAGACCGTACTTTTGACGGGCGGTATAGAGCAGCCACACCGCCCGCTCGTTCTTGCCGACGCGCTTGTAGGCTTCGTAGGCATCCAAGAAGCGGTCCTCTAGCTGGAGCTGTTCCTGGGGGTTGCCCAGATCGGGTTTGAGGCCGATGCGCAGCGTCATACCGGGGAAGATGCGGTCGGGGTCGCTGATGTTTGCGCGGTTGTCGCCGTAGATGGCGGGCCATAGGGTTGCGTCGCTCCAGCGGTTCCAAGCAATACCCCAAAGGGTTTCGTTGGGCCGTACGACATGGCTGCCGCCTTGGGGGGCTTGGGCCTGTACGGTTTGGGTTGCGGCAACGACCGGAGCGGGCGTGGCGGGTACAGCGGGCGTTTCGGCCGGACGTTCGGGTTTGGGCTCGGGTGCCGGGGCAGCCTGAACGGGCGGGACGGCTTGGACGGTAACGGGGGCGGCGGGCGCTTGCACGGGTTCGGGTTTACTCGAAAGCCACCACCACGCCAGCAAAATGACCAGCAGCGCACCCAGTCCCGCGATAATCCACATCAGATAGCGGCTTTCGGCCTCCTCCTCTTCGTAGATGCGGCTTTCGATCAGACGCGGCGCGAGGTGCGCATAGTTGGCGTTGACGTTCTCGGCCATCAGTTTGGAGGGGGAAAAGTGGACATTGTGGTGGGGCGGGATGGCGAGGGCATTGCCCGTTTGGGGGTTGCGTCCGTCGCGGGCTTTGATGTAAACCGTTTTAAAGGTGCCAAAATCCCGAAGCTGTACCGTCTCCTTGCGGGCCATCTGCTCTGAAAGCGTCTCAAAGAGCGTTTCGAGATAGTCGCGGGCGGTATCCTCGTCAAAGCCGGCCTCGAGGGCCACTTCGGCGGCGAGCTGCTCAAGCGTGACTTGATTTTCCTGCATTCTAGAGCCTCCCGTTGACGCGGTCGCTTAGCGCTTTGGCGGCTTTGAAGGTGACGACGATTTTATCCGGCGACTCCATGAGCGCTCCGGCGAAGGGGTTAAAAAAACGGCGTTTTTTGCGCAGCGCCGTGGAAAAGGTGCCGAAATTGCGGATGGTGACGCTTTCGCCCCGCATCAGCCGGGAAAAAACCGCTTGCAGCGATGCGTCGAGCAGTACTTTAGCTTCGGTGGGTTTGAGGCCGCTGCGTTCGGCCGTTGCCGAAACGAGTTCCTGTTTGTTCATGCTATCCCTTGAAAAGTGGGTGCTCCCTGCCGAGGAAAGGAAGATTTAAGCTTTTTTCGGGGGTTTTGTCAAGTCAGATCAGCAGGCCGCTAAAGGCTTTTTTGTCCTCGAAGGGCTGTGCGGTGACGTTTTGATGGCCGACATGCAGAGTGTAGTGTTGGCCGCTTTGGGTGCGCGAATAGCTTAAAATAATCCGAACCGCCAGCTCCCGATCGGCTTCATTCGCGCTTTTTTCCAGCAGCGAGGCGGGACCGAAGAGCTCTTCGGGCATATTGATCAGGTCAAATCGTTCGGGGTTTAGGGCGATGAGCCTGTCGTTTTCGGCTTCGTTGCGGCCGACGATCAACTTGGCGCCGCCGGGCAGGCGCAGATGGCGGCCCAAACGGAAGAGTTTAATCTCCGAAGGCAGGGGCAGGGCGTGTTTGGCCTGCTCCTCGATGCGGGCGGAAAAGCCGGGATCGGTATACAAACAACCGCCCGCAGGGCTTTCGTAGTCGCTAAAGCCGTACTGCGCGGCCAGCTCGATCTGACGTTTGCGCCCGCGGCCGCTTAAGTCCAGCAGTTTTTCGCGGTCGATCAGCCCGTCGATCTCCGCCTGGGTGGGGGGCAGCAATTTGGCCGACAGGGGGCGCACGATTTTTTCGCGCACGCCGGAGTGTTTGGCCACCGAATCAAGCGCCTGACGGTTCTGACTAAAGGGGCGCTCCCCGAGCACCTCGCCGCTGATGAGAAAATCCGCGCCGAGCGATTCGCGGAACTTTTCGGCGTGCCGGAACATGTTGGCGTGGCAGTCGATGCAGGGGTTGAAGGCGCTGCCGTAGCCGTATTTGGGGTTAAAAAGAATCTCACTGACGAACTGATCGGTGATATCGACAATCATCAGTTTCGCCCGGGCCATTGCGGCGGTTTTTTCCAGCCATGCGCGCTTTTCGTCGCTGACGCCAAAACCGATATCAAACCAAACGGCGGTGACCTCGACGCCCAAATCGGCCATCAAACGGCAGGCGATCATGCTATCGAGCCCGCCGCTAAAAAGAGCGACGGCTTTGACGGGGGGACGGGTCAAGAAAACTCCTCAGTAGTTGCGTTGCAGATCCCGGCGCAGATCGTCGGGATTGACCCGATCTTTGAGCCTTGGAATGCCCAAGTCCGACGGAGCCGGCGCGTCCAGCGGACGGATAATCAGCGGCTCTTCGGGGGGCAGATTCATGATTTCGCGGTATTCGTTGATGACGGGTTGCCGATCGAGCACGACGCCGCCCTCATCGGCGGTTTGCTCAACAATCGCTTCGGCCTCTTCCTGTGTAGCCCGGCGGGCGGCAAAAGCCACAACGGCAATGGGCGCGGGCGCGGCCAGTTCGGGGACCTCCGGCGCGGCAACCGTTTCGGCAAAGGTGGCCGTGGCCACTTCGCCCGCCTCCAGCACGATGGTCTGCGTTTTGGGCGCGGCCGGCGGCAGGACGGGGAAACCCAGCTGGAAGGGCGGCTTGGCCCAGTCGAAGCGGTCGTAGTAGCTCGGGCGGGTTTTGAGGGGCGTGAGCGTGACCGACCCGTCGGTGCAGAGAATCGACTCTTCGCCGCTCTCAATAGCCACCACAAACTGCGTGCCGCGCACGCCGATGGTGGCGGTGCGGGTTCTAACCTTGAACTGATCGGGGGCGATTTTGCCGATTTGGCCCGTAATGACGCGCAGGGCGCCCCGGCGGGATTCCAGCTGCAAGCTGGCCTGTTCGTTTTCGTTAACGAAGGCCTCGATGGCAAAGGTGGTGTTGGGGCCGACGGTGACCACGGTTTCGTCATGGAAGACGATGCGGGCGCGGCCGTCTTCGCGGCTGTCGATCACGTCTTGAACGGTCATCTCCATGCCCGCTTTGGAGAGCATCAGCATATTGGCGCGGCGGATATGCACCTCGCCCTCCAGGGAGACTAGACGGGCAACCCCTTCGGCCATGAGGCTGACGGCCAGCAGAAGCGCTAAAACAACCATTCGCATCGCGGTTCCTTTTAGAAGGTGTAGAGCACGCCCAGACGGACGACGCTGCGGGTGTAGCTGCCGTCGGCTTTACTGGAGTTCGTGCGGGAAAGTTTGACCAGATAGTCGATTTTCCATGCCTCGGAGAGCTTGAGATCGACCCCGACGCCGGCGGCCAGAACGCGATCCTCGCGCTGCCCGGAGGGACCGTCAAAATCGACCAGCATCACGTCGCCTTCGATGCGGCCCGAAGCGACGGGGGTGTAGCGGTGCATCCACAGGGCGCTCAGACGGCTTTGGGTGTAAAGTCCGATACTGTTGTCGGCTTCGGCGTCGTAGATCAGGTCCATCCCCAGCTGGAACTGGGCGTAGTGGAGTCCGAAGTATTGACGCATACCGACTTGGCCGCTCATCCCCCGGTGTTTGCTGCGGTTATCCTCTTGATAGTACTGGTTGTACCACGCCAGCCGTCCCCAGACGTCGTGGCTGTTGCTGAGCGTGCCTTCGACGTTAATGGCCCATCCGGCCTGGTCAAAGGTGCGTTCGCCGTCGCTAAAGGCGGTGTTTTGCATAAAATATTCCGGCGAGAACCAGAAGCGTTCATCCACGCGAAAGCTCAGACGGGTTCCCAGATACCAGCGGGTTACGCCGCCGTCATCAATCCCGGAGGGGTTGAGCGCGTCGGCTTCGAATCTGTTTTCCCAGCGAAAACCGCAGCTGTCGCTTTCTTGGTAGCGGTGCTTCACATCCAGCGTGAGCATATTGCCCCGGCTTTGGTCCCGCGCCGCGCCCGAAGGGGTGGGATCGGGCAGGGGAATGCGGGCGTTGACAAGCTGGGGCAGGGCGGGGGCCTGATTGTCCAAAACCCCGTAAACCCCCAGCTCTCCGCCGATGCGGTGACTGTGGGGCAGGCGGGTAAAGCCGGTGTAGCCGGAGACGACGCGGCGGGCCTCCTTGGGCAGCTCCTTGGGCGGGATGGCGGCAAACAGCTCGCGGGCGTTGTTTTCGTAGCGGCGGGCAAAGCGCAGGTGCGTCCGGGCCAGTTCGTAACTAGCGGTCGGGTGGCCCGGTTTGAGTTTTAAGACCGTTTCAAAATGGCTTTTAGCTCCGTCGTAATCGCCCATTTCGTAGGCGCAGCGGCCAAGGTAGAAGTGGATCGAGGGCAATGTCTCATCGGTGCGCTCCAGACGCATAAAGGCCTGATAGGCTTCGGCCCAGCGCTCTTGGGTGTAGGCGTTTTGGGCGTACTCAAGGAGCTTGGCGTTGAGGCGTTCGGCGGGGGAAAGATTGGCAAGGAGGGTTGCGGCGGTCAAGCATAAAAGAACCATAATTCGCTTCATTTGACCCCCGTCGGCTTTAAAAATTGCAACATTATAGCATCGGCTTAAATTATTGGCTTAATAGATAGAGCCGCTTGCGCTCGCCCGAAGTGGCGATATCGAGCTGTTCGCGGTATTTGGTGATGGTGCGGCGGACCATTTTGATATTGAAGTGCTCCTGAATCAGTTGCAGCAGTTTCTGATCGCTTAAGGGCTTGGCGTGGGGCTCCTCTTTGATAAGCTTTTGCAGATACTCCTTAATAGCCCGGGTGGAGGTGTCGTCGATCGAGATGGAGAAGAAGCTCTTCAGCGGGAAAACGCCGCGATCGCAGGCGAGGTATTTACCCGAAATGGCGCGGCTGATGGTGCTGGCGTTGCGGCCCAAATCTTCGGAAATATCCGCCAGTTTCATGGGGCGGATTTCGTCGCCTTTAAAAAAGTCGTACTGGTACTCCACAATCATCAGGCCGATTTTATAGAGCGTGGCTTTGCGCATATTGACCGCATCGACCAAATCGCGGGCCTCTTTGAGTTTGGCGCGCACGAACTCCTCTTTTTTCAGCCCCGGAATCTCTTCGATATTCAGTTCCGGATAGAAGGCATCATTGAGGCGCACCTCGAGCTGATCGCCTTCGTTAAAGACAAACAGATCGGGAATGACCTGTGCGGAATCCTCCAAAAACTCCACCGCAGGGGGGTTTTTGAGCTTTTTAAACAGGGTCATCGCTTCGGAAAAACGCGGCTCTTTGTGGTAGCTTGAGAGGTTGTCCATATCGGCGATGAGGGTTTTTAAAAGCTGGTAAAGCTCTTCGTCCATCTCGTATTCGCGCAGTTGAAACAGGAAACATTCGGTGAGGTCTTTAGCCCCCACCCCCGCCGGACTGAAGTGTTCAAACCGCAGCCGGACCCGCTCGACCATGGCCGCCGAGGTTTCGCACTTTTGGGCGATTGCTTCGATGTCGCCTTCAAAAAACCCCTCGTCATCAATAAAACGGATCAATTCATGGGCGATCGTTTTGCTCTGCGGCGTGGGAAAGAGGTGATCGGTGACCTGATCGTAGAGCGCATCGTAGAGGGATTTGTTAAACAGCGTTGTCGCTTCGATGGCGTCGGTGACGGAGTTTTTGGGTTCGCTACGGCGGTAGTAGTCATCCTCTTCGCCTCTAAAATCCTCCTCTTCGGCACTCTCCTTTTCATTTGGATCGTGGTCTTCTAAGGAGACTTCGTGGCTGGGGGTGATTTGCAAAAACGGGTTGGCTTCGGCTTCGACCTTGAGCCGCCCTTCGAGTTCGGTGACGGGGCACTGCAACAGGGGCAGCCAGTTGCGCATGGTGGCGCTGATGCGGGCTTTAGCGCTGACCGACTGCCGGAGTTTCATAGTCTAAAATTCTCACCGAGGTAGTGTTTGATCACATCGGGGTTAACGCCCACTTCGGCGGCGCTGCCCTGGGCCAGAATGTGTCCGGCGTGGAGCACATAAGCGTGATCGCAAATGCTCAGCGTTTCGCGCACGTTGTGGTCGGTAATCAGTACGCCGATATTCTGGCTGGAGAGGTAGCGGATCATCTTTTGAATATCCATCACCGCGATCGGGTCCACCCCCGCAAAGGGTTCGTCCAGCAAAATAAACTTCGGTTCGGCCACCAGCGCGCGGGCAATTTCGGCGCGGCGGCGCTCCCCGCCGGAGAGGTTGACCCCTTTTCGGCGGCGGATCTGCTCGATGTTGAATTGCTGCAGCAGGGTTTCGACCCGCTCTTGCTGGTAGGCCACGTCTTTTTCGAAGGCCAGTTCGGCGGCCAGCATCAGGTTCTCTTCGACGGTGAGGTCTTTAAAGATGCTCGACTCCTGCGGCAGATAGCCGATACCCAGCCGGGCGCGTTCGTGCAGGCGGAGTTTGGAAATCTCCTGATTGTCCAACCACACTTCCCCTGCCGTGGCCTGCACCAAGCCGCAAATCATATAAAAGGTGGTCGTTTTGCCTGCGCCGTTGGGGCCTAAGAGCCCCACCACCTGCGCGCTTTTAACCTGAATGCTCACATCGTGCAGAATCTGGGTGCTTTTGTAGCGTTTAACCAGATGTTCGCCCTTGAGAATATGGGTCATGCGGCCACCTCGACACGGCGGTTGCGGCCTTCGGGGGTAATGGTGAGTTTCACGGTTGTGTAGTCCATCTCGTTTAAATAGCGTTCCAGTCTGGCATCGGGCCATTCGATCAGCGCCCAGCCGCCCTCCAAAGTTTCGTGCAGCCCCCGGCCGAAAAAGCCGTCGCTGCCTATGCGGTAGAGGTCGTAGTGGCGCAGATTGGGGCCGTATTCGTGCATGACGCCAAAGGTGGGCGAGGCGCTTTCGCTGTAACCCAGCTTGGCGGCAAAACGCGCGGCAAAGGTGCTTTTGCCCGCCCCCAGCGTCCCTTCGAGCAAAACGACCGCCCCCTTCGGATGCGCAGCGATCAGCGCGTCGCATAGCGGGTCGAAGGCTTCGGGGGTCGGAATTTGCCAGCGGGTGTTCATAGTTTGGATGAAACCGCGGCAATCTGTTCGAGTTTGCTCAAGGCCTTGCCCGATCGCAGGGTGTCGGAGGCGATCTCCAAGCCCTCTTTGAGGTCGCGGGCCATTCCTTCGACCTTCAGGGCCATGGCGGCATTGAGCAGCACCACGTCGCGCTGGGCGTCGGTGGCCTGATTTTTGAAAACCGCGTAGGTAATCTGCGCGTTGTGGGCCGCGTCGCCGCCGCGCAGAGCCTCGACGGGCGCTTTTTTCAGCCCCAGATTTTCGGGGATAATCTCGTAACGCTTGATCGATCGGCTGGAAAGCTCCGCTACTTGCGACGGCCCTGAAAGGGTCAGTTCGTCCACATTGCCGTCGCCGCAACCCACCGCCGCCGCCACCGATCCGGTTTTTTGCAGCACTTCGGCCAGCATGGGGGCCAGCGCGGGGTCATAGACGCCGATAAACTGTTTTTTAACCCCTGCCGGGTTGGTCAGCGGGCCTAGAATGTTAAAAATCGTGCGGTGATCGAGGCTTTTGCGCACGGGCATGATGTGTTTCATCGCCGGGTGGTGTTTTTGGGCAAACATAAAGACAAAGCCCGTCTCTTCGAGCAGTTTGACCTGCTGGGCCGGGAGCAGTTCGAGCGAAATGCCCAGCGCTTCGAGCACGTCGGCGCTGCCGGATTTGCTGGTGATGGAGCGGTTGCCGTGCTTGGCCACGTAGGCCCCCGCCGCGCACAGAAGCAGACTGACGGTGGAGGAGATATTAAAGGAGTAGCTCTTATCGCCCCCGGTGCCGACGATGTCAATAAGCTTCTCTTCCAGCTCGGGCGCGATAGGCAGCGGCACGGCGTGGGCTCGCATCACCTCCGCCGCCGCGGCGATTTCGTCGGCGTTTTCGCCGCGCTTGAACAGATCGGCCAAAAATTCGCGGGCTTCGTCAAAGCTCATTTTTTCGGAAAAAAGGCGTTCAAATTGTATTTTGGCTTCGTTGTGGGTCACTTAGAGTTCCTTGACATAATCTTTTTGCGCGGTTTTGGCCACGGTGCGGGCGGCGGGAACGGCCAGAACCTGATAACGCATAATGCGCGGTTCGCCGCCGGGGTTTAGGTAGTGCATTTCGATCACATCGCCGATTTTGACATCGCGGCTGGCCTTGACGGTTTGGCCGCCGATGCGTATGGCGCCGTGTGTTATCATGTCCTGTGCGATTGTTCGCCGTTTGGTCAGGTTGACCGCATTCAAAAAAGCGTCTATCCGCATTACCGTCCTCGCTTTAGGCTCTCTTGATTCTAGCCGAGCTAACTTTAAAATCTGGATTGGTTTTTGCTTGCTTTTTGAAGAACTCTGCGTTAACGACTACCTTAAACGACTCAATGAATTTGACGCCACGCTGGATGTGCGATCCCCCGGCGAGTTTAACGAAGCCTATATTCCCGGCAGTTTTAATCTTTTTGCCCTAAACGATGCAGAGCGCGCCGATGTGGGCACGCTGCACAAACGCAGCGCCTTTGAAGCCAAGGTGCTGGGCGCGGGGCTGATTTGTAAAAATATCTCCGAACATCTCAAAACCTTTCATCCCCGTTTTACCCCCGCGCAAAAGCTGGCCATCTACTGCGCCCGCGGCCAGATGCGCTCCGGCTCCGTCGCCACGGTGCTGGGCCATGTGGGCTACCGTCTGTGGCGCATCCGGGGCGGCTTTAAGGCCTACCGTCAGGCGGTGCTGGCGTTCTTTGACGCGCTGCCCGATTACCGTTTTGTGGTGCTCGACGGGCCGACGGGCAGCGGCAAAAGCGAACTCATTGGCGCGGTGGACTGGAGTTTGGATTTAGAAGGGCTGGCGCGGCACCGCGGCTCGGCTTTCGGCGCTTTGGCGGGGGCTCAACCGGGGACGAAACAGTTTGAAAACCTGCTGATGCACCGCTTGATGGCTTTTGCGCCGGGGGATGCCGTGCTGATCGAGTCCGAAAGCCGCAATATCGGCCGCATTGCCATGCCCGGCTCGGTCTATGAAGCGATGGGGCGCGGCGTGCGCGTGTGGGTGGAAACGCCGTTGCAAAAGCGCATTGAACGGATTGTGGCCGAATACGGCTCGATTACGCAGGCCGGGTTCGATGAGGCCATGGGGCGGATTGCCCCCCATATGGCCCGCGCGGCCCGCGAAGCGATCCAGACCGCCTTTGTTTCGGGCGACCTGCCCAAAACCGCCGAGCTGCTTTTGGTCGAGTACTACGACAAGGTGTATAAACGCCCGCCGCGCACCGACGCGGTTATCCGGTTTGATTCGCCGGCGAGCGCGGTCGATCAGCTCGAAAGCTTGCGCCGCGCTTTAAAGTAAAGCCAGCTGGACAAAGCCCCCCAGATCAGGGCAACGGCGGCGATTGGCCCCAGGAGCCGATCGCGCAAGGCGCGGGGCGCAACCGGTTGGCCCGCTTCGCTTACTGTGATGAGCGTCTCCACCTGATGCAGTCCGTGATCGGACTCTTCGGCGGCGGTGAGTTTCCAAAGGCCGGGCTTGTCGGGCATAAAGGCCACCAGCCCGTTGAGATCGCTTTGCCCCCGCTGGAAGAGCTTGCCCGCAGGGTCGTGCAGATCATAGAAGGCAAAACGGATCGGATCGCCGTGGGGGTCTTCGATCCGCACCACCGTGGCTTCGCGCACGGCGGTTTGGGTGTAAAAACCGTGGGCGACCCCCGCCGTAATCAGCAGAACCCAAAGCCCCAAAATCCTCATTCGTTGCCGCCCCGATCGTAAACCAGCACGGCGGTGAGCGTGTGGTGATTTAGGCCGGGCTGATCGCCGGGCAATTTAACGGCGGCGCTGATGAGGTTAAAACCGGGCTTGGCGGGCACTTCGACAACAGCACCTTCGCTTTTAAAGCCCTTGCCGTGTTCTCCGGTTTCGATCACGGCGTTTTGGACGGGTTTGCCGTGGTGGAGCACCTCGAAACGGACGGTTTTGGCTTGGGCATCCAGCGGGTTGTTCAGCGGCACAATCTCCAGCGCCAGATCGCCTGTGGGTTTGGAAAGCCCCGCCTCCCATGCAAAAATCATCTTGGCAAACTTCTCGGAATGTCCCGATTCGATCGCCTCTTTGAGTTCGCTTTTGGGCTTGTTTTCCCAGCCGCTGGGGGTTTTGGTCCAGATGCCGTTGTCAAAATGCAGCGTCATCATGACGGGCGCGGCGGCGGGGAGGAAGTGGAACTCCTGCTGATGGGCGCTGCGCGTGTAGGCGGCGGGCTTTAATCCGGCGCCGTAAATTTTG
>JBFWML010000029.1:0-27448 GCA_050251635.1 Campylobacterales bacterium
CATCAGCATCTGGCCGCCCAGCTCGGAGTGCTCCATCATCCGCCGGAACTCGCCCTCGCTGAGCTTGCCTTTTTTGTTGATAATCGCCGTGTCGATCCGGCTTTTGCCGATATCATTCAAAATCGCGCCGATGGCCAGTTTGCGCAGCCGCTCAGGCTCAAAGCCCAGCCGCTTACCCAGCCCCACCGCATAGATCATCACATCGACCGAGTGCGAAAAGGTGTAGTAGTCATGGGAAGAAACCTGCAAAAGCGACTGAAACGCCGTCGAGTCCGCCAGCACCATCTCAAGAATAATCTCCGACAGATCGGCGACCATATCCAAACACTCGGCCTGATCGGGGTTTTCAAAAAAGCGCTTGAGCACCTGCGTGGAGGATTCGTACAGATAGCGGCTTTTGACCGCCAGCGGCGTGTCGGGCTGGGCGATAAAACAGCGGGCGTTGTTGCACAGATAACCATCGAGCAGCGGGCGGTGCTGCGTGTTGATGTAAAGCGTGCTAATTCCGCTTTGCTGAAGCTCGCCCAGCTCCGTGCAGGTCACCCGTTCGCCGGGGCGTTTGTAGGGTGAAAACCGCCGCTCCGCCTCTTTTTTGTACAGAGAAAAAGGCACTTCGCGATCGCCCATCAGGTAGCGTACGCGCACTTGCTCGACAACGGTCCGGTTGGGCTTGGTTGCAGAAGCAACTTGCGACATAGGCCCTCCTTAAAACAAGTTTTCAGTGATAGAATTTTAGGAGAATACCCAGCAAGAGTCTCCAAAAAGTTTTCCTTTGGCTATTTGTTCTGATGATCTGTCATTTCGGTTACCAAACCGACTAAAAAGACTAAAATCAGACTTTTCAGTGTTAAAATAGAGCGACAAGGGTGGGGGGCTAATGGACAGTTTTTCTTTGCTGAAAAATCTCAATGCGCTTTATGTTGAAGACGACGCCATCCTCAGAAGCCAAACGGCGGGGGTGCTTCAGAACTTTTTTGCCGAACTCTATGTCGGCTGTCACGGTGCCGAGGGGCTGGAGCTGTTTAAAACCAAGAACATTCACCTGATGATCTGCGACATCAAAATGCCGGTTATGGACGGCTTGGAACTGGCCTCCGAAGTACGCAAAAGCGGCAGCCGGATTCCTATTTTTATCACCAGCGCCTATGCCAGCAGCGACGATCTGATCGAGTCGATCCGCTTAAATCTGGTGGACTATCTCATCAAACCCTTCACCTACACCCGGCTAAAAGAGGCGCTCGCCGCCTGCGCCAAACGGATCGAAGACAACGGCGATCTCTTCGTGCGGCTCGATGATGAAACCAGCTATTCGGCGCTCACAAGGGAGCTGACCGCCGGGGGGCAAAAGTCTCTGCTTTCACGCAAGGAGGGCGAGTTAATGGACCTGCTCATCAAACACCGCGGACGGCTGGTGAGCAAAGAGATGATCGAAGCGGCGCTTTACGGGGAGGAAACGATGACCGAAGCGGCCTTGAAAAATCTGGTACTGAAGCTGCGAAAACGCATTGGCAAGGAGCGGATTTCAAACGTTCACGGGTCGGGGTTTATTCTTAGATAAAGCCGCCCGAAGGCGGCCCAAAAGGAGCGAAGCGGTTTAGAAGCCGGAAAGCACGCGGTACCAGCGGCGGCCGTCAAGCTTGACTTCCATCTCCACTTGGCACAACCCGTCTTTAAAGACCGTTTCCATAATTTCGGCATTGCGGATAATCGCATGCACCTGCGTGCGCACGGTGGTGTTTTGTACCACGGCGTCGCGGATGGTATCTTTTGCATTGATGCGGATGCCATACATTTTTTCGCCCAACTGACGGTAACCGTCGGCGATCGCCGCGCGTTTAGCCAGCACCAGCGCCTGCGCGGGAGAGATGGTCGTCTCCGGCGCAACGCCCATGCCGATCGAACGGATGGTGATAATGTTGGTCGGCTGTAGCATGGGCGAGTTGGGAATCAGATATTCGTCCGTCTCCACATCGTCCACCGGACGGCTCTGTGCGGGGGATTGCTGCATAACGGGCGCGCTCTGCTGAGCCACCGGTTCATAAACCACCTCTTCGACCACATACTGCTGCTGGGCGGCTGCCATTGTGAGTGCGCCTGCGACTGCCAGCGCTGCCACTTTTCTCATAACCCATGCTCCTTTTGTAAAACGATTTACCCCATGAAGCAACGGGTGTTCCAAAAATATCACGAAAATCAAAAAGAGAGCGCCCCCAAAGCGGGGGCGGTGAAGAAAAGAGAGGTTACTCGTCCGATCCGTCGCCGTCGAACTCTTCAAGCTCGGCCTGGCTGGGGCAGGAGGCGATGGAGACGACTTTGTCGTCCTCTTCGACGCGCACGATAATCACGCCGCTGGTGTTACGGCCCGCCTTGCGGATCGACTCCATATCGACGCGGATCATCTTGCCCTTGCCCGTCAGCGCCATCAGCTCCTTTTCGGGATCGGTAATCACCACGCCGACCATCTCGCCGGTTTTGGGGGTGAGCTTCATTGCTATCACCCCTTTGCCGCCGCGGCTTTGCTGGCGGTATTCGCTGGCTTCGGAGCGTTTGCCGATACCCTTTTGGCTCACCGTCAGCAGCTCGGCGTTTTCGTCATCGAGCGCGGTGGCGCCCACCACGCGGTCGCCGCCGATCTTAAAGCGGATGGCGGTCACACCCTTGGCGGTGCGGCCCATTTCGCGGACCTGATCGATGGGGAAGCGCACGCTCATCGCCTTTTCGGTGATGACAAACAGCTCCTTGGTGTTCTGCGTGGCAATCTGCGCATTGACCAGCTCGTCGTCCTCCTCCAGCGTAATCGCCCGCACGCCGACGCTGCGGATATTGCTAAATTCGCTGAGATTCGTGCGCTTGACCAGACCGTTGCGGGTAAAGAACACCAGCGATTTGCTTTCGTCGAAGTCGGTGGTGGGGATAATGGCCATGATCTCTTCGTCTTCGCGCAGGTTGATCAGGTTCACCACCGCTTTGCCCTTGGCGCCGCGTCCGGCTTCGGGGATTTTGTACACCTTCAGCCAGTACAGTTGCCCTTTGTTGGTTACAAACAGCAGCGTGTTGTGGGTGTCGGCGACGAAGAAGCTTTCGATAAAGTCGTCTTCGTAGGTCGTCACGGCAATCTTGCCCTTGCCGCCGCGGTTTTGTTTTTCGTAGGATTTGAGGTTCACCCGCTTGATATAACCGCGGTGGGTGATCGTCACGACCATCGGCTCGTTGGCGATCAAATCTTCGATGTCGATGTCGTCGTAGTCATCTTCGATGCTGGTGAGGCGGGGCTGGGTGTATTTGGTTTTGATCTCCGAAAACTCCTCTTTGATCACCTTGCTCAACAGCTCGTCGCTCTTAAGGATCGCGGTCAACCGCTCGATCAGTTCGAGCAGCTCTTTATATTCCGCTTCGATCTTGTCGCGCTCCAGGCCGGTCAGGCGCTGCAGGCGCATTTCCAAAATGGCCTGGCTTTGACGATCGCTCAGTCCAAAGCGGGCCGAAAGCGCCTCTTTAGCCGCCTGGCCGTCGGCGCTGGCGCGAATCAGGGCCACAATCTCGTCGATGTTATCCAGCGCGATGCGCAAGCCCTCCAGAATATGGGCGCGGGCCTTGGCCTTTTCCAGATCGAAAATGGTGCGGCGGATCACGACGGTTTTGCGGTGGGCCAAAAAGATGTTCAAAATCTCGGCCAGATTGAGAATGCGCGGCTCTTTGTTGTGGATACCCAGCATGATAATGCCGAAGGTCACCGACATATTGGTGGACTTATAAAGATTGTTGAGAATAATGTCCGCCATCGCTTCGCGTTTGAGCTCGATCACCACGCGCATGCCGTCGCGGTCGGACTCGTCGCGCACTTCGCTGATGCCTTCGATATCTTTATTCTTCACCAGTTCGGCGATCGCCTCGATCAGCTTGGCTTTGTTGACCTGATAGGGCAATTCGTCGATGATGATCATCTCTTTTTTGGCGGTCTGCTCGATGTGGGTTTTGGCCCGCACGCGGATACGGCCCCGCCCGGTCATGTAGGCGTCGATAATCCCCTTTTTGCCGAAAATCACGCCGCCGGTGGGAAAATCCGGGCCGGGGATAAACTGCATGAGATCCTCAGGACCCGCCTTGGGATTGTCCACCAGATAGATCAACGCATCCACCACCTCATCGACGCGGTGGGGCGGGATGTTGGTCGCCATCCCCACGGCGATACCGCCGGAGCCGTTGATCAGCAGGTTGGGGATACGGCTGGGTAGGACGTCGGGCTCCTGCATGCTCGCATCGTAGTTGGGGATGAAATCGACGGTGTCTTTGTCGATGTCGGCCAGCAGCTCTTCGGCGATCTGGGTCATCCGCGCTTCGGTATAACGCATGGCCGCCGCGCTGTCGCCGTCCACGGAGCCGAAGTTGCCCTGACCGTCCACCAGCGGCGCGCGCATGGAGAAATCCTGCGCCATGCGCACCAGCGCGTCATACACCGCCGTATCGCCGTGGGGGTGGTATTTACCGATCACGTCACCGACGATACGGGCCGATTTTTTATAGGCCGACCGGGGGGAAAGGGAAAGCTCGTTCATCGCGTACAAAATGCGGCGGTGAACGGGTTTGAGGCCGTCGCGCACATCGGGCAGGGCGCGCCCGATGATGACGCTCATGGAGTAGTCAAGATAACTGCTTTTGAGGGTCTCTTCGATATCGACGCTTTGAATCTCTTCGTTGATGCTTAGCAGATCATTCGCCATAGATGCCCTTGCGTTTCATTTTAAGGGCGGATTTTAGCAGGTGGCAGGTTAAGGTGATTGGCGTAATTGTGTTTGCTTTAATTGAAACTGCTTTATGATGAATATTACGCAGTAAAGAAAAAAGGGGTGGGGTTGGGTTTTGCCGTTCGCTTAAGGGTGCTTGCAATTGCATTGGGGCTGGGGCTCCCGTTCGCGGCGGCGGCCAAGCCGATGGCGGTCGAGGTGCAGTTGCGCTGGTATCATCAGTTTCAGTTCGCCGGTTATTATATTGCGCTGCATAAGGGGTATTACCAAAGGGCGGGTTTGGAGGTGACGCTCAAGGAGGGCAGCCTCGAAATCTCCCCCGTGGACGAGGTGCTCGCCAAGCGGGCGCACTTTGGCGTTGCGGGACCCAATCTCGTCGGCGAATATCTCAAGGGCAAGCCGGTCGTGTTGCTCGCGCCGGTTTTTCAGCACACCCCCAACGCCCTGATGCTGCTGCCCTCCAGAGGTTACGAACGCCCCGCCGATCTGGCCACAGGCGCGCCGGTGGTGACGCTGGGCGGCAGCGAAGATGTGGATCTCAAGTCGATCTTTCTAAATGAAGGCATCCCCCTAAGCGCCGTGCGCTTCAAAAACGAAGGGGATTTGGGTGATTTGCTCAAAGGACGCATCGCCGCGCTGAATATTTACACCTCCAACGAACCCTTTTTGATGCAGATGCGAGGATTAGAGTACCGTCTGCTTAAACCCCAAAGCTTCGGGCTGGATTTTTACGGCGACCTCTTTTTTACCGCGCAGTGGATGATCGACGCGCATCCGCAGGCGGTCAAGGCCTTCCGCGAAGCGACGCTGGAGGGCTGGCGCTACGCCTTTGCCCATCCCGACGAGACGGTTGATCTGATTTTGCAACACTACCGTCCGCCGGGCAAAAGCCGCGAACATCTGCTCTTTGAGGCGGCGGAACTCACCCGCCTGACACAACCCGATCTCATCGACGTGGGCCACAACAATCCCGGCCGCTGGGCGGCGATCGCCAAGGTTTTTACGGAGTTTAAAGTCGCCCCCGGCACCCGGCCGCTGGAGGATTTTTTCTACCGCCCCGATGCGTCTGGCTCCGGCAAACTGGCTATCGCGCTTATTGCCGCTGCGATCGGCGCGCTGGGCTTTTTGCTCTTTCAGTTCCGGCTGCAACGGGCGGTCAAAAGCGAAACGCAGGGGCGCAAGCTCAGCGAAGAGAGCTATAAAACCCTCTTTGAAAACAGCCCCGAGGGGGTTTGTATTATCAGCACCGAAGGCGTGTTAAAACAGTGCAACCCCGCCGCAAGCCGCATGCTGGGCTACCATCCCGGGGAGCTCATCGGCAAAAGCGTGATTGAGCTTTCGCCGGACATCCAGCCCGACACCGGATTTTTCAGCGACAACGCCGCGCAGATGTTTTTACGCAAGGCGGCGGCGGGCGAGGTGCAGCACTTTGAATGGACGCACTTAACCCGCGCGGGCAAAGAGGTGCCCGTGGGCATTCTAATCGCCCCCTTCGGCCCGGCCGATCGGCGCGAACTGCTGGTGCTGTGGCGGGACAATACGGAGCTTAAACGGTTGCAGCAGGAAAAACAGTTGCAGCAGGCGGTTTTGATCCAGCAGACCAAACTGGCCGAACTGGGCAGCATGATCGGCGCCATCGCCCACCAGTGGAAACAGCCCTTAAACGCCATCGCGCTGACCGCGCAGGATCTGCCCGACGCCCTTGAAGCCGGGGAGCTCGATGCCGCCGCCTTGCAAAAACGCGCCGATCGCATCATGGATCAGGTCCGGTTTATGTCGCAGACGATCGACGATTTTAGAGACTTCTACAAACCCTCCACCAAAGCCGCGCCCTTTAGCCCCTACGCCGCCGTCAGCGAGGTTTGCGAGCTATTAAGAATGCAGCTGATGCGCCACCATGTCAGCGTCGGGATCGAAGGCCGAAGCGATCTGAACGCCACAGGCTACGCCGGAGAGTTTAAACAGGTGGCGCTCAATCTCATCAACAACGCCCGCGACGCAGCCGAAAGCCAAGGGCTTAAAAACTGCCGCGTGACGGTGCGAATCGGACTTGAAGACGATCGGGTGCGCATCACCTTCGAGGATGACGCGGGCGGCATTCCCGAAAAGCTTTTGCCCGCTAAACTGTTTGAACCCTTTATCTCCACCAAGGGCGAACAGGGTACCGGGATCGGCCTGTCGATCAGCCGGACGATTATCGAAGAGAAAATGCACGGCCGCCTCAGCGCGGAAAACACCCCCACAGGGGCCAAATTCACCATTGAACTACCCTATCTTAAGGAGCTTTTATGATCAGTCCGGAAACCCTGAAAAAACAGACGATTCTTCTGGTGGAGGACGACGCCATCGCGCGGGAAAGCTGGGCGATTATCCTTCGCCGCATGAGCGCGCAGGTGTACGAAGCGGCCAACGGAGCCGAGGCGATCGAGATTGTCGAAGCGCACCACCCCGATCTGGTCATCACCGATCTGGAGATGCCCGTCATGGGCGGCATGGAGCTGATCGACCGGCTCAAGGACGCCTATCCCAAGCTGCCCATCGTCGTGGCCACCGCCTTTGACGATGAATACCATCAAACCCCCAGAGCCGACGCGGTGCTGGTCAAACCCATCGAAAAATCGCGGCTTCACGAGGTGCTTTTGCAGGTAGCCACAGACACACAGGCGTAAGCAGTGAGGGGGTGCTTGGGTGTCTGCCGCTGGCGCACGGTTATTTTAATTGCGCTTTTTTGGGCGATCGCTTCGGCGGGCGTGACCTACTATCTTCAGGGCCGCACGCAGGAGAGCCTGCAGCGGCATCTGGGCGAACAGACCGCCACGCAACAGGTGGCGTGGGAGGCGGTTTTGCGCCTACATAACAACAGCATGACCACCTACTTCGAGGAGTATGCCCTCAGCCCCAAAACGCTGGAGATTTTACGCCGGGCGCAAGATCCCGCCCTGCGCGACGAAGCCCGCCGCCAGCTTGGCGCGCATCTGGCGGGCGCCTACCGCGTGATGCGCTCAAAGGGTATCCGCCAGCTCCATTTTCACCTGCCTGACGGCGAAAGCTTTTTGCGCTTTCACCATCCGCAGGCCTACGGCGACAACCTCTTTGCCGCCCGCCCCGGCATCCAGATCGTCAACACCGAAAAACGCTCCGTCAGCGGCTTTGAAGCGGGCAAGGTGATGTCCGGTTTTAGAAATATTTTTCCCATCATTACCGCAACAAACGAACATCTGGGCAGCGTGGAGCTAAGCCTTCCCTTTGAAGTAATCCGCCACGAGATCGCCGCGCTGCAGCCCAACCGGGAGTTTGAGCTGATCATCAGCCGCAAGCAGCTTGAGGAGCGGCTCTTTGAGAAGCAAAAGCAGCTCTACGGCCCCTGGGCGGGGTCGGCGGATTTCTGGGTGGAGGACCCGCTGGGGTTGCTGCCCGACTCTTCGCCGCCCGCCAGCAACCGTGTGCGCGCCCTCTCCGCGCTGATCGCCGCCGATAAAAAAGCCCAAGCGCTGATCGCCTCGGGCCGATCGGGCAGCGTGGCGCTGCGTTACGATGGGGTCGATTACACCGCCACCTTCACCGCCGCGCGGGATATCGAAGGCCATCTGGCCGGATTTTTAATCGGCTACCGCGCCACCCCCGCGCTTGGGGCCATCAAGGGCAACTTTAACAGCTCGCTTTTTAGCGGTCTAAGCACCCTGACGCTGCTGGCCTTGACCCTTTGGATGCTTCTAAGAAACCGCCGCCGGCTGCAAAACGAAAAAGAGCGGCTGCAAACCCTCTATGAAACCCTGGGCGAAGGGCTTTACGTCACCGACAGCCAGGGGCGGGTTACCCAGGCCAATCAAAGCGCCCTGAAGCTGCTGGGTTTCGAGCTGTCCGAACTGGCCGGCCAGGAGGCCCACGGGCTTTTTCACGCCGATGGCTCCGGCCAGCCGGACGACTGCCCCATTTACCAATCCGTCAGCCGCTCCAAACCCTTCGACGGCACGGAGGTTTTCCGCCGCAAGGACGGCTCGCGTTTTAACGCGCGGATCTTTAGCCGCCCGCTGCACGAAGAGGGCAAGCCGATCGGCGCGGTCACCACCTTTTCCGACGTCACCGAAGAGTTTAAAATCCGCCGGATGCTTCAAACCATCTACGACGTTTTGCCCGTGGGTATCACGCTCACCGATCCGCAGGGCAATATTGTCGATTGCAACGCCGCGTCGGAACAGATTTTGGGCATCACCCGCGAGGAGCATTTAAAGCGCAACTACAGCGGCAAGGAGTGGGCGATTATCCGCCCCGACGGCACCCCCATGCCGCCACAGGAGTTCGCCTCGGTGCGTGCGCTCAAAGAGGGCTGCGCGGTGCGGGATGTGGAAATGGGCATCGTCAAGCCCGGCGGGGTTGTCTGGATTTCCGTCAGCGCCCTGCCCGTCAAAGACGAAGAGTACGGCGTGGTGGTGGCCTATGTGGATATTACCGAACGCAAGGCCGCCCAAGAGGCCCTGATTCGCAGCGAAGAGCGGTGGCGCTTTGCTCTGGAGGGCTCCGGCGACGGCATTTGGGATTGGAACGCGCAGACAAACCGGGTCTTCTTTTCCCGCCGCTGGAAGGAGATGCTCGGCTACGGCGACGAGGAGATCGGCGACACGCTTGAGGAGTGGTCCAGCCGCGTGCATCCCGAGGATATCGATCGCTGCAATGCCGATCTCAAGCGCCACTTCGAGGGCAAAACCGATGTGTACATCAACGAACACCGTATGCGCCGCAAGGACGGCAGCTATCTGTGGATTCTCGACCGGGGCATGGTTATCGAGCGGGACGCGGAGGGCAAGCCGCTGCGGGTGATCGGCACCCACACCGATATCGACGCGCAAAAAAGAAGCGAAGCGCTGCTGAGGGACTTCAACGAAAAGCTGGCCGAACAGGTCGAACACGAGGTGGCCGAGCGGCTCAAGAGCGAAGCAAAATACAAACACCTCTTTAACGCCGTGCCCGACGCGATTATGGTGCATGGTTTTGAGCCAAACGGCATGCCCGCGCCCTTTAGCGAAGTCAACGAGGCCGCCTGCGCCATGACGGGCCTGACCCGCGAAGCGCTGCTGCGCCTCTCGCCCGCGCAGATCAACCCGCACCGCACCCCCGAAGAGACCGCGCGGCTGGCGGCGCAGCTGCAAGAAACCGGGCATCTGGAGGTGGAGGAGGTTTTAGGCAAAGGGGGCAGCGAACGCACGGTGCTAACGATGGCGCGGATTGTCAATGTGGCGGGGCAACCGACGGTGATTACCGTCGCGCGGGACGTGACCGAACTGAAAAAGCTCGAACGCGACCGCGAACTGCAACAGGCGGTTTTGATCCAGCAGACCAAACAGGCCGAACTCGGCGGCATGATCGGCGCCATCGCCCACCAGTGGAAGCAGCCGCTTAACGCTATCGGCATCATGACACAAGGACTGATCGACAGCTACGACTACAACGAGCTTGACCGCAAAGAGCTCGAAACCCATGTGGCCAAGGTGATGAATCAGGTGCAGTTTATGAGCCAGACCATCACCGATTTTAGAAACTTCTACAAACCGGCCAAACAAAAGGAGCCCTTCAGCCCCCTAGCCGCCATCCGGTCGGTGGCCGAACTGCTCAAAATCCAGCTCGATCGCCACCATGTGCAAATCACGATCGAAGGCGACGGCGCGCTGCAGGCCGCCGGATACGCCAGCGAATTTAAGCAGGTGGTTTTAAACCTGATCAACAACGCCCGCGACGCGCTTGAAGAACGCGGCGTCAAAAACGGCGAAATCAACATCCGTGTCGATCGGCTCGAAAGCCGCGTCGTCATCACCCTGTGCGACAACGGCGGCGGCATCGCGCCCGAGCTGCTGCCCGAAAGGCTCTTTGAGCCCTTCCATTCGACCAAGGGCGAAAAGGGCACGGGCATCGGGCTGTCGCTGTCCAGGACGATTATCGAAAACAAAATGTCCGGCCGCCTCAAGGCCGCCAACACCGAAACGGGGGCTTGTTTTACCATTGAGCTGCCCGCGCAAACCGACTAACTTAACAGGCAGGGGGAAGCCGTGATCGAAACCGAAAAACTCAAGGCGCTCGGCGGCAATCTGGAGGTGCTCTACGTCGAAGACGAACCGCTTATCCGCGAGACGCTGGGCAAGCAACTGACCCGTTTGTTTAAAACAGTGCACGTCGCCGAAGACGGTCAGGCGGGGCTGGCGCTTTACAGCACCCACCGTCCGCCGCTGGTCATCACCGATATCCGCATGCCGCTGATGGACGGGCTGGAGATGGCCAAAGCCATCAAAATCGTCAACCCCGACGCGCTGATTTTGGTGACCACCGCCCACAACGACGAGGCCTATTTTCAAAAATCCATCGAGATCGGCATCGACGGTTATCTGATCAAACCGATCGAAATGGCCGCCCTGCGCGAAAAGCTCTATGGCGCGCTCAAAAGGATCGAAGAGCGCAATCTGGCCGCCGCCCACCGCCGCAAACAGGAGCAAGAGGCGATCAACCTCGCCGCCAGCGATATGGCCGGAACCCTCATGGCCGCCGTGCCCATTCCGCTGGTGCTGATGGGCGGGGAGCGTCCGCTTTATCTCAACGACGCCTTCTGCGATCTGTTGGGCGAGGAGCGCTTTGAGTCCTTTAAAAGCGGCCAGATCGCGCTGGATGATCTGCTGATTGTCAAGCCGGGCTACCTGCCGACGATGGAGCTGTACCGGGCGGATAAGGAAAACAAGGTCTATCTGCGCACGGCGGAAGGATTCAGGGTCTTTCTGGTCTTTAAAAAACAGCTGCGGCTGCATTCGGGCAAAGAGGCCGATCTCTACTCGCTGATCGACGTGACTCTGGGCGAATACCAAAAGATCAAGCTCGAAAACTACGCCACGCGCCTTGCGGATATGCTCCTGCGCCGCCAGCGGGGCGAAGCGGCCCCCAAGCCCGGCAAGAAAGCAAGCGGCCACGCGCCGCTTTTGGATTCGCGGGAGGAGGCCTTTTTGCGCAAGAGCCACACCGAAAAAACCGCCGCCTCGGCCTATGTGGCCGAACTGGGCGACGAGGTGCTGGAGATGCTTGACGAGCTTAAGGAGACCGACCGCGAACTGGCCGAGCTGATAGGCGCGCTGGGCGAGCGGCTTTCGCTGGGCACGCTGGGCCAGATTGGCGAACGGCTCGATCACTACGCCAGAGCGATCGGACAGCTCTTTGAGTTTGAGGGGCTGGCCTACGGCATCGGCTCGCTGGCGGCCTTTTTAAGCGATCTCAAGGAGAACGAACTGGGCAGCCAGAACGCCTACAAACTGCTCAGTTTCCTGGAAAACATCCGCCTCGATCTCGCCGCGTGGCGGCAGATGATCTTTGTGGACAAGCAGGCGCTGGATATTCACTACCTCGACAGCTCGCTGCTCAGTTCCGCCCTGCAGGCGCAGCTGAGCATCCGGGGCAACGGGTCGGATGAAGGGGAACTGGAACTCTTTTAAGGGCGCACCGTTTATTATGAACGGGTAATAAAGGAGTTTTCGTGACCCGCAAAAGCCGTTTGGGACGATCCGCGCATCTTGCCTACCCCGCCACCGCCGGGGTTGTCGCGCTGGCCGTTTTGCTGCTGTGGGCTGCGGGTTTTGTTTTTCTCAAGGCCCGCCACGACGAAAGCGCCGCCCAGCATCTGCTGCGCCAGAGCGAAACCCAGCGCGTCGCGTGGCAGGCGGTGACGCAGATGCACCAGGTGGGCATGGAGGCCTACTTCCAAAACTACATCATGCAGCCAAGGGTGCTGCAACTGCTGCACAGGGCCCAAAACGCCACCGAAGCCGAAAAAAACCGCATCCGCGCCGAACTGCTGACGCTTTTGCAGGACGCCTACAGCACGCTGCAAAAGCGCGGCGTGCGCCAACTGCAGTTTCACACCCCCCAAACCCGATCTTTTTTGCGCTTTCACCAGCCCGAACGCTACGGCGATTCGCTGCTGGCCGAACGCCCTCTGGTTGCCAAAGCCAACCGCGAGCTGCTGCCCACCCACGGCTTTGAAACCGGGCGGGTTATCTCCGGTTTTCGTAATATCTTTCCCATTCTGGATGAAGGGGTGCATTTAGGCACGGTGGAGCTGAGCCAGCCCTTTGAGTTTTTGCGCCGGGAGCTGGCGCGGGTCAGCCCCAACCGCGAATATCTGCTGGTTTTAAACGCCCAAAGCGTCCTGTCGAAAATCTTTGAAGAAAACCGCGACTTTTACGCCACAAGCTGTCTAGGCGACGGGTGGCTGATCGAAGACCCCAAACGCGAATGGCCCGACGCGCCGCCCGCCGTCTCCGCCGAGTCGATGATGCTGGGCAAACAGCTCATGAGCCGTCCCGAAAACGCGCGGGTGCTTACCGAAGGCCGCGCCGTCTCCCTGCCGGTTCGAAGCGGCGGGCGCACCCACTATGTGACCTTAAGCCCCATTTTTGACGTCACCGGCGAACTTAACGCCTATCTCGTCTCCTTCGCCGGCGCGCCCGAACTCGACGGCCTCGATGCGACGCTTAAGCAGCAAAGCATCCTGCTGGGGCTCTTTTTGGCTCTTTTTGGCTGGCTTTTGTACCGCTTTGTCTCGGGGCGGCACGAACTGCAGGCCCTCAACCGCGATCTGGCCGATCGGGTCAAACGGGAGGTGACGCTGCGGCTTAAGGAGGTCGAACGGCTCAGCCACGAAAAGGAGCTGCAGCAGGCCCTGCTGATTCAGCAGTCCAAGCAAGCGGAGATGGGCGGCATGATCGGCGCCATCGCCCACCAGTGGAAACAGCCCTTAAACACCATCTCCGTTATGACCCAAACATTGATGGACGTTTACGAAGACGGCGATCTAAGCCGCGACAAACTCGCCGGGCATATCCGCGAGGTGATGAAGCAGATCGGCTTTATGACCGACACCATCAACGACTTTAGAAGCTTTTATAAACCCTCCCGCAAAAAAGAGGCCTTCTCCGTGCGCCGCGCCGTGCAGTCGGTGCTCGATCTGCTGCGCATCCAGCTTGATCGCCACAACACCCAAATCACCCTCGAAGGGGACGAGTTTATTCAGGCCGAAGGGTACCCTTCGGAATTTAAACAGGTGATTTTAAATCTGATCAGCAACGCCAAAGAGGCGGCCAAGGAGCACGACGGCGGCCTGTGCAAAATTGACATTCGCATCCGCAAAGAGGGCCATCTGGTGCGCATCGGCGTCACCGATAACGGCGGCGGCATCGCCCCCGAGCTGCTGCCGGATAAACTCTTTGAGCCCTTCCGTTCGACCAAGGGCGAAGAGGGCACGGGGGTTGGGCTCTCCCTTTCTAAAACGATTATCGAAGAGAAGATGTCGGGGCGGCTTTATGCCCGCAATGTCGAGGGCGGCGCCGAATTTACCATCGAGCTTCCGGCGGCCTAAACGCACCATGAAACGCATCGACTGCCGCCGCTGCCGCTTTTTTTACGTCACTTGGGAGCCTAACCACCCCTACGGTTGCCGTTTTTTCGGCTTTAAAGGACCCGGCATGCCCAGCCAGACGGTCTTTCAAAGCAGCGGCGCCCCCTGCGAGCAGTTCCAGCCCAAAACCCCCAAACCCGCCCCCGAAGGGGAGTTTCGGGCCTAAAAAGCCCCGGCGCTTTCGCACACGGGCGTTTCGGGCCGATCCTTGGCGTAAAAGATCGCAAAGGCGGCCAGATGGGGCAGGATGCGGGTTTTAAAATGTTCACTCTCAATCAGCGCCCGCCCCTCGCCCTTCATCTGCGGCCCGTAGATCCGCACAAACTCCGCGCCCTCCTTTTCAAACAGCCGCTCCCACTGCGCGGCGGTCTGCTGCTTGGCAAAGACCGCGCCGTTATAGCCCAGCTCCTTGCCCAGCAGGTGGGCATAAAAGATCTGCCCGCGCGCCACATCCCCCTCCGCCCAAGCCAAACCCGCCGTCAGCAGCAGGGCGGCTAAAAAACGTCTGTTCATGTTTTTTCCTTTTATCTACTATTTTAGTCAAGATACTTGACATTATAACAAATCCTTGTTAGAGTTCAACTTGCCAATCTAAAAGCTAACAGGTGGTTATAACCTTGGATTATAATCCATCGGGCTTGAATACCGAAGGAGAAACCATGGATCAGGCAAGACGTTCATTTTTTAAAGTGGCCGCCGCTACCGGCGCGGCAACGGCGATAGGGCCTTTAGGGCTGCAAGCGGATCAAACAACCCCTCTGCTGCCCAAAAGCAACGGCAAACGGGTGGTGGTGATCGGCGGGGGCTTTGGGGGTCTTAGTGCCGCCAAGACTCTGCGCCAGAAGGATAAATCCATCGAGGTGGTGGTGCTGGAAAAACGGCCCAATTTTATTTCATGCCCCTACTCCAACGGCTGGGTCGGCGGCATCGTCGATTACGAAGAGCTGCACCACGACGCCTTCGCCCCGGCGCAAAAGTACGGTTACAAACTGGTGCAAACCACCGTCACCGGCATCGATCGCGCCGCGCGCACGGTCAAAACCGCAAACGGCAGCGTGGGTTATGATTATCTGATTTTATCTCCGGGCATCCGTTACGATTACGCCCCCTACTTCGGCAGCGACACCGCCAAAGCCGAAGCGGTTTACCAAAGCGCCCCGCCCGCCCTGCAGCCGGGCAACGAACAGCTGGCCTTGGTGCGGCAGCTGCGCGCGGTGAAGGGGGGCAACTTCGTGATTGTCATCCCCGAGGGGGTGTTCCGCTGCCCGCCCGCGCCCTATGAGCGCGCCTGCATGGTCGCCGCGTGGTACAAAAAACAGAACATCAAAGGCAAGGTGATCGTCATCGATCCGAGGGAAAAACCGCTGGCCAAGGCCGAGGGCTTTTTGCACAGCTTTAAAACCCTCTACCCGGACACGATCGAATATATCCATTCGGCCAAATTTAAAGATATCGATCTGGACAAAAAGATCGTTTACGCCGAACGGTTCAACAAGGAAAAAGCGGACTTCGAGCCGGTCAGCTTCGACTACGCGGCGGCCAACGTCATCCCTGCCGTGCGCGCCAGCAGCCTGATTGGCGAAGCGGGGCTGCAAACCCACGCAGGGGGCTGGGCCAAGCTCTCAGGGCCGTCGCACCGCAGCGCCAATGACGAACGGGTTTATGTGATCGGCGACAGCCAAGGGGAGTTTCCCTACCCCAAAAGCGGCCAGATGGCCAACGCGCAGGCCAAAGTGGCCGCCGCGCACATTGCCGCGCGGCTTGCGGGAAAACCGCTGGACGAATTTGCGCTGCTGCCCTTTAATGTGTGCTACTCGCTCATCGGCCGCGACCCGGCCACGGCGATCGTGGTCTTCCACGACGTAAGCGTTCAAGAGGGCAAGATCAAAGTCACCGCGCGGGATACCCAGGTGGCCGACGAAGCCACCGGCAAGGCCACAACCGACTGGTACCGGGGTATTATCGCCGATATCTTCCTGTAAGTTCATCGCCCCGCACGGGGCGTGAACCTTTAGCCGCGCCTTAACGATTTTCCAGTAAAGTCGATGTTCCTTTCAACTTGCGCAGGGGTATGGCTATGATCGAGCGGTGGAAAAATCTGGGTATCGCCCTGAAGCTTCAAATCGTGATTTTCGTGTTTATTCTGATCGGGCTTTCGATCACGCTGCAGTGGCTTAAAAGCCGTATCGATCACCAATCCCACGCCGAGATCGTCAAAGAGGGTCAGGCGGTTGCCAAAACCGCCATCACGGGCCTGAACATCCTCATGCTCACCGGCGCCATCGCCGATCCCGCCAACCGCGAACTCTTCTTCGACAAAATGGCCTCGAACGAGGACTTTCTCGATTTTTACGTGGTGCGCGGCGAGGCGATCAACAGCATGTTCGGCCCCGGCCTGGAACGGGAACAACCCCGCAACGGCGTGGACAAGGCGGTACTGAGCAGCGGCCAGACCCAAATTGAGTACCTCACCACCGGCGGACGCGAAGCGATGCGGGTGGTTTACCCCTTTATCGCCTCGTCGCAGTTTGAGGGGATCAACTGCCTGCTATGCCACGCGGTCAACGAAGGCACGGTTTTAGGCGCAGCCAGCGTCACGGTGGACATCACCGAAAACGTCGCCGAGCGCGACCGGACGATGCTCTATTTGTGGATTGCGCAGATCATGCTGCAGATTGCGCTGCTGGGCGTGGTTTATTACGTGGTGCGCCGGGTGGTGGGCGATCCCCTGGAGCGGCTGATCGACGGGCTTTCTTCCATCAAGGGCGATCTCACCCGGCGGCTTAAGGTCGAAAGCCGCGACGAAGTGGGTCACACCACCGAGTATGTCAACCACTTTTTGCAGGAGACACAACAGACGCTCAAAAGCGCGCAGCAAGCCTCCGAAACCAACAAGCAGACCGCCGAGGCGATGCGTCAGGCGGCGCAGACCGGAGCGCAGGCGGCGCAAAAAAGCAGCCAGACCATTCAGGCGCTGGCCGCCAGGGCCGGAGGCATCCGCGCCATCCTGCACGAAAGCGTCCAGTCGGCCAAGCAGACCACGCAAAACATTCTCCAGGCCGACGGCGATCTGAACGAAGCGGCAGCCGAAGTGAACGAGATGATTGCTCAAATCGAGGACCGATCGGCCAAGGAGGCGCAGATCGAACACCGCGTGGGCGAACTAGCCGGCAGCATCGAGGCGGTGCGGGGGATTCTCTCCAGCATCAACGAAATCGCCGATCAGACCAACCTGCTGGCCCTCAACGCCGCGATCGAAGCGGCCCGGGCGGGGGAACACGGCCGGGGTTTTGCGGTGGTGGCGGACGAGGTGCGCAAACTGGCCGAGCGCACCCAAAAGAGCCTTTCAGAAAGCAGCGCCACGATGAACTTGATGGTGCAGTCGATTATGCAGACCTCCGAAGAGATCGGCCGCAACGCCGAGGCGATGCGCCAGCTCAACGAAGCCAACGCCCGCGTGGAAGAAAAAATCAAAGCCGCCGTCGCCGCCATCAAAGCCGCCCGCGGCATCTCCGATCGCTCGCTGGAAAACTCCAACGGCATCGCCAAGGAGGTCGAATCGATGATCGACGAAAGCGAAAAAGCCCAGTCCGTCAGCCGTCAGGGCAGCGAGGCGATCGCGCAGCTGAGCGATCTCTCCGCCCAGCTGGCCGAAACCGCCAAACAGCTCGATTCGGCCATCGGGCGCTTTAGAGTGTAGAGGCCGAAAGGCGCTGCTTTAAAATCCGTTCGAAAGCGCCGTGATCGGGCAGGCGCAGATCGCCTTCCCGCTGCTTGACGCCCCACATGGGTTCGGGAAAATGGCTGTCGTTTTTAAACCGGGCGGTGACGTGAAAGTGCAACTGAGGCAGATAGTTGCCGAAGCTGGCGATATTGATCTTGTCGGGGCGGTAGTACTCCAAAAGCGCGCGCTCGCACAGATCCAGCGCCTCGAACAGATCGGCCCTGACTGGCGGCGGACACTCGGAAAGCTCCTTGTAGGGGTGCAGCGTAAAGATTTTCAGCCACGGCACGGCGCTTTCGTGCCACTCGATGCGCAGATGACGGCCCTTATAAATCATCTCAAACCTCCTGTGGGTTAAAATCGGCTTATGAAAACAACCGAAGCCATACAAAAACGTCAGAGTATCCGCGCCTACCTGAAAAAGCCCGTCGAAGAGACGCTGCTCAACCAACTGCTCGAAACCGCCAAACTTTCGCCTTCGTCGGTCAACTCCCAGCCGTGGCGGCTGGCGGTGGTTCAGGGCGAAAGCCTGTCCAAACTGACCGCCGATCTCATCGCCGCCTCCCCCCAGGAGCCCCGCCATGAGGTGCCCTACTACCCCGAACGGTGGTTTGAACCCTTTTTAAGCCGCCGCCGCGCCTGCGGACTGGCGCTGTATGGCGCGCTGCAAATCCAGCGCCGGGATATCGAACGCCAAAAGGAAGCGCGGCTGAACAACTTCCGCTTTTTCGGCGCGCCGGTGGGGGTTATTCTCTTTACCCACAAAAATCTCGCCCCCGGTTCGCTGGTGGATGCGGGGATGCTGTGGCAAACCCTGATGCTGGCCGCCACCGAGGCGGGCTTGGGCACCTGCGCGCTGGGCAGTCTGGCCGAGTACCCCGATGTGGTGCGCGCCTCGCTCTCGATCGACGATGAATGGAAAGTCATCGGCGGCATGGCGCTGGGCTGGCCCGATATGCAACACCCCGCCAACGGTTTTCGCACCGAGCGCGAGCCGCTGGAAAATCTGGTCTGGCGCTATGCTTAAGGGGCTTTACGCCATCAGCGACGAAAATCTAACCCCCGACGGCAGACTGCTTGAGCATGCCGAAGCGGTTCTGAAAGGGGGCGCAAAGCTTTTTCAGCTGCGCCACAAAAGCGGAAGCGACGAAGCGCTGCTGCCGATCGCACGGGAGCTAAAAGCCCTTTGCGAATGCCACAACGCGCTTTTTATCGTCAACGACCGCGTCGAACTGGCCAAAAACGCCCAAGCCCACGGCCTGCATATGGGCAAGGACGACGGCGAACTCAAAGCCGCGCGGGCGCATCTGGGGGCCAAAACCCTCATCGGCGTCTCCTGCTACGGCGATTTGGCGCGGGCGCGCACCATGCAAGAGGCGGGAGCGGATTATGTCGCCTTCGGCAGTTTTTTTGTCTCACCCACCAAGCCCGCCGCTGCGGTCGTTGCGGCTTCGGTGCTGACCGAGGCTAAAAAACGGCTCCTTATTCCCCTCTGCGCCATCGGCGGCATTACGCTGCAAAACGCGCCGTCGCTGATTGAGGCCGGAGCGGATATGGTGGCGGTCATTAGCGATTTGTGGCAAAACGGCGCAACCGATCGGGCCCGGCAATACGCACAACTTTTTAACGGAATCAAACCATGAAAAAAATCCTTATTTTCCTCCCATTGCTTCTAACCCTCGCCGGCTGCGGCGACAAGCCCGAACAAAAAGCCCCCGCAAGCGCAGCGCCCGTTGCCAAGCCCGCGCCCGCGCCCGCGCCCGCGCCTGCGCCTGCGCCCGTGAGCAGCGCAGCGGTTCAAACCGCCCCTTCGGGTCAAACGCTCTATCAGCGCTGTGCCGCCTGCCACGGCGTTCAGGGGCAAACCCCCGCGCTGGGCAAGGGTTCGGCCATCGCGGGCTGGAGTGCGGCCAAAACCGAAACGGCGCTCAAGGCCTACCGCGCGGGCGAACGCAACGCCTACGGCATGGGCAACATGATGAAATCGCAGGCCCAAAGCCTTACCGACGCCGAAATTGCCGCGCTGGCCGCCCATATTCAAGGGCTGTAATCCCCCGGTTTGCGGGGGGATTTTTTAGAGCGGACTGGTACATTACGTTTCTGTTTTTTCAAAACGTAACACCCCCGACCAAGGAGACCCATGTTCCGCAGGAGCGCATGGTTACTTTTGCTCAGTTTCGGCCTTTTGCGGGCCGAAGAGAGCCCCGAAGCCTCTTTGCTGCTTGATGCGCTCGAAGAGACCAGCACGCTGGCCACCCGGACCAAGCTCAACATCGACGATCTGCCCTCCACCATCACCGTTTTGCACCGCGATCAGCTCAGCCGCATGGGTTTTCTCACCCTGCACGATGCGCTCAGCATACTGCCCGGCGTCGATAGCACCCGCTCGAGCAACGGCTGGCGCATGGCCACGATGCGCGGCGCCTATGTGGCCAACAGCTTCGGCTTTGACAAGGTCAAGCTGCTGATCGACGGCGTCGATGTGACCACGGCGCTTTACGGCAGCGTCTATTACTATCTGGACTTTCCGGTGGATTTGATCGAACGCATCGAGGTGCTGCGCGGCCCGGCCTCGGTGGAGTACGGCACCGGAGCCTACGCGGGGGCGATCAACGTCGTTACGCGGCTGCAGGAGGGCGGGGAGAATCAGCTCTTTTTGCAGGGCGGCAACGAGGCCTACCGTGGCGCGGGCGCGGTACTAAACCACCGGATCGGCAACTGGCGCGTGGGCATGGACGCCTACCGCCGTCAAGATCGCGCCACCGTCGAATATCCCGATCCCGATCGCGGCGGACACAGCGCCTGGGGCGGCACCTCCTTTCAGGGCTTTACCGACCAGTCCGCGGGCGTACTGATTACCGACGAGCGCTTTTACCTGAAGGGCCGCACCAAACAGGCCGCCTACGACAACCACACCGGCGGCATCGTCACCCCCGTGGCCGACAACGGCCCCAAAAACAACAACACCCACCACCTGCTCGAAGCGGGCTACCGGTCGGATTTTCACGGCGGTTTTCGCTGGCAGGTCAAAACGGGCGTGCGGGAGTACACCTACGATATGCAGATGCACGCCTACAGTCCCGATCAGGTCAAAACTATTTTATTAGGCGACCTCGACGATTTTGAGGAGATCGGCGAAGATTATATTGCGGAGCTGATGGGTGCCGGACTGGACTTGGCCACGGCCACGGCGCGGTGGGAAAATTCGGCGCTTCCCGCGCTCAATGCGGCGCTGGAAGCCAATCTAACCCACTACGGCATCGGCGATTTTTACGGCAAGGAGCGCAGCCATTACGCCGAGCTTCGGGGCGAGTTTCAGACCGATCGCCTATTGATCGAACTGGGCGGCGGTTTTGAAGAAAACGTCAATCTGGGCAGCCATGTACGCAGCAACTACCTCGATAGCGAGATCGAATCGACGATCGTCGCCGTTTTGGAAAACGACGCAGCCGATCTGCTGGGCCAGCCGACCGATCCGATCGACGCCGACTGGGGCGCGCCCAAAACGTTGGTGGACGATCAGGGTTTTGTGGGCAGCAAGACGCACCGGCGTCAGATTGCCTCGATCTGGGCCAAAACCTCCCTTCAGCTCAGCGACGCGCTGGATCTGAGCCTGGGCGCGCGAAGCGACCGCTACAGCGATCTGAACAAAGCGCTGCCGAGCTATCAGGCAGGTTTGCTCTACCGCGCCGGAGTGGCCGACCGGTTTAAGCTGATGGCCGGGCACGCCTTTCGCGCGCCCAGCCGCGTAGAGCTCTACTCGCTCGGCGCGCGGGGGCTTATTCCGCTGGGGGATCCCGGCCTCAAGCCCGAAACCGTCGATACCGTTCAGATCGGCTGGCACCGCCGCATGGGCGCGCAGGATTCCATGGAGACAACGCTCTTTCACTCCACCCTGCGCGACGTGCTGGACATCAACAGCCACGACGCCTTTAACGACGGCACCGATACCGACACCTACGCCAACTTTCCCAAGCGCACCGCCAGCGGCATGGAGTTCGGCTGGCAGGCCTACACCACGCCCGAACACCGCTTTCAGGGCAGTCTGGCCTATCTGAACGTGCGCCACCACGGCATCGCGGCGGGCTACAACGACGATATGCCCCGGATGCAGGACATTGCCTCCCTGCTGGGCAATATCGCCCACACGTGGTATCTCAGCGGCCGCTGGAGTCTCAACACCCACGCCCAGCTTCAGGCCGGACGGATTCAAAACCACAGCAATCTGCCCATCGACGACAACATCGTCGTCAACGAAACCCTCACCTGGCAGATGAGTCCCGATATCCGCTGGCGGATTTACGCCTACAATCTCTTTGACGCCACGCAGAAGATGCCCTCCACCTGGGGGTATCACGCTCAAGGGATCGTCACCGCCGGACGGCGGATTTATCTTAGCTATACGCAAAGGTTCTAACACGCGGCTGATTCGGCTTTGGGTTCTTTTATCGGCATTGGCGCTTTCGCTCGCGGCGGAAAAGTACAGCCAGACTCTATTGGCCATGCACGCGCGGGTGCTGCCCTCCATTATTCTGATGGACCGGCAGATCGATCAAAAAACCCCGCCGGGGGTTTTGGAGATCGCCGTGCTTCACCTTGCCGAAGACCGCATCAACGCCGAACGCTTCGCCGCGCTGCTGGAGCAGACCCATCCAAACGGCGTGGGAAGCTACAAGGTTTCGGCCAGAGCGCTCTCCTACGCCGAACTGAAAACCGCTCCGGCGGCGGCGGGCTACTATCTGCTGCCCGCCGATCAGGCCTCAATCACCCGCGCGATCGACGCGGCAATCGCCCAAAGCCGCGTCAGTTTCGCCTACGAAGAGAGTCTGGTCAGAAGCGGCGTGCTTGCCTCGCTCTCCGTGGGCCGCAAAACGACGCCCTATCTCAACACCGACACCATCGCAAAGAGCCGGATTCTTTTTAATCCCACGCTGATCGGCATTGCCAAAAGGTTCCCCGAATGAAACGGCTCTCCCTACGCTGGCGGGTGGTTGCGGTGGTGACCGCCGTTTATCTGCTGGTTTTCGGCACGCTCAGCTGGCAACACCTGTCCGTCACCCAAAAACACTACCTCAGCAGCGAACACGAAAAGCTGGCCGTAACGCTGCAAACGCTCACCCCGGTACTGGCGGTCAACCTGCAGCTGGGCTTTACCGAAGCGCTGGGCGAACCGCTCATCGAGGTTCACCGCCAAAACGGCGATCTGCTCGCCTCGCGCATCGTCGATCGCCAAGGGGCGGTACTCTTTGAGTACGCCGCCGATCAAGCCGATTTAGCGCGGCTTGACCATCCGGGCAAGGCCATCTACCACCGCCAAACCATTCTGCCCCCGGTTGCCGGCGGCGGCGAAGCGCTGGGCTATCTGGAGGCGCTTTACTCCGATCGCCACTACGAACAGCTGCTGATCGACTACGGCAAGCTGGCGGTGCGCAGCCTGCTCTTTTTTGCGCTGGCGCTTTTGATTATCAACCTCTGGCTGGCCTACGCCTTCAGGCCTTTAGGACGCCTTGCCGCCGCCCTGGGCAGCTACCGCCCCCACAAGGGTCCCTTTGTGCTCAACCTTGAGGACGGATCGCCCGAGCTGGAGACCATCTCCAAGGCCGCCGGCGATATGCTCAGCCGGATTCGGGACTACACCGACGAAATCCAGCGCCAAATGGAGGAGAACCGCCGCAAGGATCAGGTGATGTTCCAGCAGGCCAGACAGGCGCAGATGGGGGAGATGATCAGCATGATCGCCCACCAGTGGCGTCAGCCCCTCTCCTCCATCGGCACGCTGAGCGGCAATATCCGGCTACTGCTGGAGCTGGGTCAGAACGACCCTAAGGAGATTCTGGCGCTGCTGGAGCGCATCAACAGCCATGTGCAGCACCTTTCAAGCACCGTCAACGATTTTAGAAACCTCTTTAACCCCAACAAGCGCGAAGAGCGCGTCAGGCTGGAGGAGGTGTGCCAAAAGGCGGCGGCTCTGCTGCAGAGCAGTTTTCAAAAACACGGCGTCGAACTGCGGATGCGGTTTCATTTCCGCCAAGCCGTCACCACCCATCCCAACGAGCTGATGCAGGCGCTGATCAGTCTGATCAAAAACGCCCTCGATGCGGTTTTAGAACACACGCCGCAGCAACCTTGCGTTACAATCGAAGGTTTTGAAGAGGACGGGTGGCACCATATTCATATCCGCGATAACGGCGGCGGCGTTCCCGAAGCGATCAAAGACCGGATTTTCGATCCCTACTTCTCCACCAAAGGCGAGAAGAACGGTACGGGGCTGGGTTTATACATGGCCAAATCGGTGATCGAACAGCACTGCCGGGGCCGTCTGAGCGTGCAAAACGTCGATGACGGCGCACTCTTTGCCCTCCTCATTCCAAGCCCGACCAAGGAAGCGTCATGACTCTCGATGCCGCCATGCTCAAACGCTACACCGCGTCCCTTCGCATTCTCTATGTTGAGGATGATCAAAAGCTCTGCGACGAGACGGCGGCGCTTTTAAGGCTGCTTTTTAAAGAGGTCAAAACCGCCGCCGACGGCGAAGCGGGACTGGAGCTGTTCCGCTTTGACGGACCCTTTGATCTGGTGCTGACCGATATCTATATGCCCAAGATGGACGGCATCGAACTGACCCGCAAAATCCGCGAGATCGACGAAGAGCAGCCGATCGTGGTTATCTCCGCCCACGAAGAGTCCCACTATCTCATCAGCCTGATCAATCTGGGTGTTGACCATTTTGTCCTCAAACCCGTGGAGATTTCGCGGATGATGGAGGTGCTTTACAAGGTCTCCCGCCGGATCAATGACGAACGGGAGCTCAAGGGCTTTCACGAGTATCTCAAACAGCGGGTTGAGGAGGAGTTTTCCAAACGGCGCGAAAGCGAAGCGCTGCTGATTCAGCAGTCTAAAATGGCGGTGCTGGGCGAGATGATCGGCGCCATCGCCCACCAGTGGCGCCAGCCCTTAACCGCGCTGTCGATTCTGCTGCAGGATATGCACGAGTGCGCCGAACACGGCGGCATCCAAAAGGAGCAGCTGCTGTCGGATACCACCGAGGGGCTTCGGCAGGTGGCCTTTATGAACCAGACGGTCGAGGATTTCCGAAGCTTTCTCAAACCCAGCAAAAACCGCGAACCCTTCGACGTCAAAGAGAGCCTGCAAAGCGTTCTGGGGCTGATTTCGAAACTGCTCGCCGGACAGGAGATTGGGGTTGAGATCACCGGCGGCGAAACGCCGGCCGTAGTCACGGGCTATCCCAACGAGTTTAAACAGGCGCTTTTAAACCTGTTTGCCAACGCAACCGACGCCATCAACGCCCGGCGCGCCGCTCAACGCGGCACCGGTGCAGGACTTATCCGTATCGAGCTGACCCGGAGCGCCGGCGGCGAGCTGAGCGTCAGCTTCGAGGATAACGGCGGCGGGATCGACGCGGCCATTCTCGGCCGGATTTTCGAGCCCTACTTCTCCACCAAAGGCGAATCGGGCACGGGCATTGGCCTGTATATCGCCAAAACCATTATCGAAAGCGGCATGGGCGGCACGCTCACCGCGCTCAACACCCAAGGGGGGGCGCGTTTTGAGATCCGGCTTCCGGCTATGAAAAACTGATTATTTTCTAAGAAGAGTGGTGCGGGAAAGAGGACTCGAACCTCCACACCTTGCGGCGCCAGATCCTAAGTCTTCAAACGCTCCTTTTACTGCTTATTACAGATTGCTACAAACCCTCTATTCATAAGCATTTTCCATTAAAATAACAAAACATAGTAACCCTGCTTGACACCCAAAAGCGGTTACCAATGCGGTTACCACTTCTCCCAAAGGCAGCATTTTTGATCACTGACAAACTCATCCGAATCACCGGAACCAGCGGCATCTATTACCGCGATGCAACCGGCAATCTCAAAGGCTTCAAAGAGGTGGACACCGCCACCATTCAGAAGCAACTCAAAAAAGAGCTGCCCTTTGAATACGTTGTCCGGGTGCGGCACCGCAACAAGGGAACCTATCATACACTGCGTTTTGTCGGAACCAAAACCGCCAAACAGGCGTTAGCGCTAGCCGAGGCAGAGCGAACCAAGCTACACGAAACGGCCAAGACCGGCAGAACCATCGGCCAGACCCCCACCCTCAACCGGCTTTTCGAAGAGTACATCGAGACGCGCATCCACGGGGCCAAACCGCTCAATCCCCGCACGCTGCAAAACTACCGCGAGTTCTACGCCAAGTGGATTCAAGCCGCGATCGGCACGATGAGCATTGACCAGATCGAGCTTGAGCACATCCAACCGATCGCCGACAAAATCCGCCGCGCCGGTCTTTCGCCTAGAACACAGCTCTCCGTCAAACAAACCCTCTCGCCGGTCTTTCAGTACGCCATCAAGCGGCGCTACCGGCAGACTAGCCCTGTCAGCCTAGTGGAATTGCCACCGATTAGAAACGTCAAAAACTTTGAGTTGAGCGAGGAGAAGGCCAAGAGGGTTTACCAAACCATTCTTGACTGGCCAGACCCTACCATCCGGGCTTTTTTCCTTTTCTCGTTCATGGGCCGCCGCCTTAATTCGGAAGGCGGACGCATCCGCTGGGAAGATATCGATCTGGACAACCGGCGCTATACCCTCACCGGTAAAGAGAACACCAAAACCAAAGACTCAAAAGTCTTTCCGCTTACGCCGCCGATGATCCAAGCCCTTAAAGAAATGGGGCCGAAAGAAAGCGGCTACCTGTTCGAAGGCGGCAGCGGCGGACAAATAGCAGCCAGAACCGCGAGCCGCCGGTGGGAAGAACTCTCCAAAAAAGCTGACGCGGAAATAACGGCGCACAGATGCCGGAACCTAATTGGCCACGCTCTTAAAACTGCCGATCGCATCGGTGACGACTTAATCGCCTACCTCCTTGGCCACTCCCGCCACTCGGTCGGCGTAACCGGCCGCTACGCCTTCGCCGGTTACAAACTCACCGAAGAGCTGACCTATCGTTATCTGGAACTGATCGAAAACGGCGGCTGGGAAAGCGCAAGCTAGGGGGGTACTCAATAACAGTACCCCTACTCCCATGCAGTACCGGGGGGTTACTCATAGACAGTACCCCTACTCCCATGCAGTACCGGGGGGTCACTCATAGACAGTACCCCCCGGTACTCGTATTGAGTACCCATATCCTATGAATTATTGAATTTAATAAAAGAATACACACTACACACGCGCGGCTGGCCGCGCTACGCCCCTTCGCCTACGGCTTCGGGGCTATGATCGGATGGGGCTTTGGCCCCATACCCCGTTTGGATGGATACGTCCGCCGATCGGCGGACTTGGATCGGAAGGGGCGATGCCCCTTACCCCGTCTGATCGGGATTCTTGGCCAAACGTTGGCTTTCGGTTTTGGTTACGTTTTTTTGGGAGAGCTAAAAAGGTGAGAAAGCGCGGGGCTGTCTTCGTCGGTTCATTTCTGTTAGATAATAGTGCTAGAAATCACAGAAAAGGGGCTATTTTCAACGAAAAAGGAGCAGCCAAGGCGGGCTTCAGATTACCCCTCTCGACTTTAGGCAAGAGGGTCGTCCCGTAGGAA
>JBFWML010000030.1:0-27259 GCA_050251635.1 Campylobacterales bacterium
TTTTTAAACGCGCCGTTTGCGGCTGCGCGCATGGCTTCGTTGATGCTGTCTTTGGTGACCGCTTTTTTGAGGCTGACGGTCAGGTCAACGACTGAAACGTCCGGCGTGGGAACGCGAACGGAGAAGCCGTTCATTTTGCCCGCCAGTTCGGGCAGCACCAAGCCCAATGCTTTGGCCGCGCCGGTGGAGGTGGGGATCATGTTCATCGCGGCGGCGCGGGCGCGGCGGCGATCGGAGGGGTGCTTTACGTCCAGAATGTTCTGGTCGTTGGTGTAGCTGTGAATCGTGGTCATCAGGCCGTTTTCAATGCCAAAGGCATCGTTGAGTACCTTGGCGATGGGCGCTAGGCAGTTGGTGGTGCAGCTGGCGTTGGAGATGATGTTTTCGCCCTTGTACTGCGTGTGGTTCACGCCAATCACATAGGTGGGCGTATCGTCTTTGGCAGGGGCGGACATGATCACTTTTTTGATATTGCCGCGCAGGTGGGCTGCCGCTTTTTCTTTGGTCAAAAACTTGCCGGTGCACTCCAGCAACACGGTGGCTTCGCCGAAGTCGCACTCGTTGGGATCGCGGGTGGAGTTGATTTTGACGGTGTTTTTACCGATGCGGATCGTCTTTTCGTCGATCAGTTTCACGTCGGGGAAGCGGCCGTGAACCGAATCGTATTTGAGCAGATACTCAATCATATCCGCAGCGCCCGTGGCGTTAATGGCAACCAGTTCCATGTCGCTACGACCCGCAATCACCTTTGCGGCCAGCATCCCGATGCGGCCAAACCCGTTAATGGCAACTTTGATACCCATATCATCTCCTTGCAGTTGATTCGCTGACGAAAGCTTATCATAGAGCCATTTGATTACCGCTGTCTTTCATTGTGTCGCGCAAGGCGGCGGGTGGTATCATAAAAGCCTTTTTATCAAGTAAGCGAGCCTTTTTGGAAACTCTCATCAAGCAACTGGATTTAACCGAACATTTCGACAGCCTCAGCGCCTTTTTTGCCCGTCCGAAGCCCCTTGCGCTCGAAGGCGACACGCAACAACATCTGATCTTTTTGCAAGAACTGGAAAATGCCGAGTTGCCTCCGCTGCCCGCCGTGGCCGATCTGCAACCGGCGATCGCGCGGCTGGCCAAGCAGGGCAACGCCAAACTGGCGGAACTGTACGATCTGGTGCGAATCGGCCGCTTTTTTGAGGGGCTGAAACTGCGGCTTAAAGAGGGCAAAAGCGGTGAGTGGGCCGCGTCGATCGAGATTCACAAAGCCCTCAAAGAGATCATGGCCGTTTTTGATTTTGACGGCCAGCTTCGCCCGGAAGCCAGCGAGGAGCTGGCCCGTGTGAACGAAGCGATCGAAGCCAAAAAAAAGCAGGCCAAAACCCAGCTTCAACGCCTGGCCTCCAGCGACAAACTTGCCGCTTATCTGGTCGATCGGCAGGTGCACTTTGTTAACGGCGAAGAGACGCTGCTGGTGCGCGGCGGGTTTAACCATGTGCTCACAGGCCGCGTGGTTGACCGCACACCCGCGGGCTTTTTTTATGTGGCGCCGCGGGTTTTGAGCGATCTGCGCGATGCGATCGAAGACCTGCAGGCCGAAGCCGAAAACGTCATTGCCCGCATTGAACGCAACTATTCGGAAAAACTGCATCCGTGGGTGAAGTTTTTGCGCTTTATCGACGCGGCCTTTGACCGTTTTGACCACTATCAGGCCCGCGTGCAGTTTGCCAGAGCCAAAAATCTTGCGATCCTTGCGCCCAAAAACCAGTCCAAAATCGTGCTGGAGGGCTTTTGCCACCCGGCGCTGCACGATCCGGTGCCGATCGGGCTGGATTTTTCAAAGCCTATTTTGTTGGTGACGGGTGTGAATGCGGGCGGTAAAACCATGCTGTTAAAGGCGGTTTTGTCGGCGGCGTTGATGGCGCGGCTTTTGGTGCCCATGCGCCTGAATGCGCACAAATCCTCGATCGGGCGGTTTAAGGGGATCGAAGCGGTCATCGCCGATCCGCAAAACGCCAAAAACGACATCTCTACCTTTGCGGGGCGGATGCAACAGTTTGCGGCGCTTTTTTCCCAGAGCGAACTACTGATTGGCGTGGATGAGATCGAGCTGGGAACCGACAGCGACGAAGCGGCCAGTTTGTTTAAGGTGATGCTCGAACGGCTCGCCGCGCGGGGGTCAAAACTGCTCGTGACCACGCACCACAAACGCTTGGCGGCGTTGATGGCTGCGCAGGAAAATGTGGAGCTGGTGGCGGCGCTGTATGACGAAGCGCGGCAAAAACCGACCTACACCTTTTTGCAAGGCTCCATCGGCAAAAGTTACGCCTTCGAAACGGCCCAGCGTTACGGCGTGCCGCAAACGGTGGTGGGCGAAGCCAGACGGGTTCACGGCGAAGACAAGGAGCGGCTTAACGATCTGATCGAGCGTTCCAGCGAACTGGAGCGGGATTTGCGCTTCAAGATCGCCAGTCTAAACGATGAACTGGCCTCGCTGGAAAAGCAAAAATTCGCCCTGAAAGAGGAGCGCGAAACCCAGGAGGAGACGTACCGATCCTTGCGCGGCAAATTGGAGCGCGAATACAAAGAGGCGATCGACGCGGCCAAAGAAGCGGCCAAAGCAACCACACAGGCCGATCTGCACCGATCGCTCAACGCCGCCCACGCCGCCAAAGCCAAAATCGAAACCCCGCAACCCAAAAAACCCGATGAACCGCTCAAAGCGGGCGACGCGGTCAAATACGCCGGGGCGATCGGCGTGATAAAGTCGATCAAAAAAGAGAATGCGGTGATCGAATGCGAAGGCAAAACCCTCTTTGCGCCGCTTTTTCTGCTCAAACGCGCGCCCCAAAGCGCCGTTCCCAAGGCCGCCGCGCCCAAGATTACCGTGCAAAAACCCCAGTCGGCGCAGGTCAAGCTGGATCTACACGGGCTGCGGGCCGAAGAGGCGCTGGATAAGCTTGACCGATTCCTCTCCGATGCGCTGATGGCGGGCTTTGAGGAGGTGATGGTGTATCATGGCATCGGCAGCGGCAAACTGGCCCGCGCCGTGCGTGAGGCGCTCAAAGAACACCCCCGCGTGGCGGGCTACACGGACGCGCCCGCCAATATGGGCGGCTTCGGCGCGACGATTATTAAACTGTGAGAAAACCATGAGCGAAACGATCGAACTTCTTAAAAAACTGATTGCCTGCCCCAGCGTGACGCCTAATGAAGCGGGAACCTTTGCGATGGTGCGGGATTTTTTGCCGGAGTTTCGGGCGGAACTCATCGAAGAAAACGGCATTCAAAACCTGTGGCTGACCCGAAAAAACGGCCCCGGCCCGCACCTGTGTTTTGCGGGGCATCTGGATGTGGTGCCGCCGGGGGAAGGGTGGAGCAGCGATCCCTTTATGCCGCTGGAGGAGGGCGGTTTTATTACGGGGCGCGGGGCGCAGGATATGAAAGCGGGCGCGGCGGCTTTTTTGGTCGCCTGCAAACACACCCCCTTTAACGGCACCTTGTCGGTGCTGTTAACCGCCGACGAAGAGGGCGACGCGATCTACGGCACGCAGACGGTTTTGAAAAGGCTTAGAGATCGCGGCGAGCTGCCGGATATGGCCGTGGTGGCCGAACCCACCTGCGAAAAAGTCTTCGGCGACACGCTCAAAGTCGGGCGGCGCGGGTCGATCAACGGCACATTGATCGTCAAAGGCAAAAGCGGCCATGTCGCTTACCCCGAAAAGTGCGTCAATCCGATCGAGCTGATCGCCCCGGTTTTGCACAAACTGGCCGGGGTCGATCTGGACGCGGGCGACGAACATTTTGCGCCCAGCAAACTGGTCATCACCGATATTCGCGGCGGTTACGAGGTGGTCAACCTCACGCCCGGCAGCCTGAAGATTATGTTTAACGTGCGCAACTCGACCGCGACCGATCGGGACAAGCTGGAAAGTTATGTGCGCGGCGTGTTGGGCCAAGCGGGCATCAATGACTATGAACTGACGCTGAAACAAAGCTCCTTCCCCTTTGTCACAAGGCAGGGAAAATGGGCGGCCAAGCTCACAAGCGCGATCAGCGCGGCGATCGAGGCGCAAACGGGCGTGCGGCCCAAGGCGGGAACCGGCGGCGGCACCAGCGACGCGCGTTATTTTGGCGCCTTTGGGATCGACGTGGTGGAGTTTGGCCCCGTCAACGACCGCATTCACGCGGCCAATGAGCGGGTTCCGGCGGCGGATGTTGAAGCGCTGATGCGGATTTTTAGCGACTTGATCGGGCGGCTGGGCCGATGATCCGCCTCGGGCTTCTTGCCGCGTTGCTGGCCCCGCTGCTGTGGGCGGCGCAGGCCATCGAAGGGGGTTCGGCTTGGATATTGCCCGCCTTGGCCGTGCTGGTGCTTTTTTCCGCCTTTTTTTCCGGCAGCGAGATTGCGCTGGTGAGCCTCAGCCACGCCAAAATCAAAGCGCTTAGAGAAAAAAACATCCCCGGCAGCCATGCGATCGCAACCCTCAAAAGCCGTCCCAACCGGATGCTGATTACAATTTTGATCGGCAACAATCTGGTGAATATCGCCGCTTCGGTTTTGGCGACGGCTTGGGCCACTTCGGCTTTCGGTACGGTGGCGCTGGGGTGGGTGACGGGTGTTTTGACGCTGGTTATTTTGATTGCGGGGGAGATATTTCCCAAGGCGATTGCCCAGCACCACAACGAGCTTTTTTCCCGCCTAAGCGCTCCGGTTTTGCTTTTTTTGCAGACCCTGCTTCTGCCGCTGATTGTTGTTCTGGAGTGGCTGCTGGGTATCTTGATGCTCCGCACGGCCTCCAAAAAAACCGCGCATATTTCCGCCGTAGGCGAGCTCAAGGCCTTTATCCGTCTGGTGGCCGAGAAACGGGAGATCGACCCCAATCTCCAAGAGATCCTCGAAAGCACCTTTGAGTTCGATCGCACCCAGGTCAAGGCCATTATGACCCCGCGCGATCGGCTGATTACCGCCAAAACGGGCGACTCTTTGGAGGCGCTGCGTCTGCTTTTTGTCAAACAGGGCCGATCGCGCATTCCGGTTTTTGAGGGGGACCGGGTTGCGGGGCTGGTCAATATGCACCTGCTTTTGGAGGCGCAGATCGAAGGCAAAACCCAGGTGGGGCAGGTGGCGCTTATCCCGGTGCTTAGCATCGACGCCGAGGCGTTTATCGACGATCTGCTGCTGATTTTACAGGAGGCCAATCAACAACTGGCGCTGGTTTACAGCCAAGGCGAACTGGTGGGACTGGTGACGGTGGAAAATATTTTAGAAGAGATTGTCGGCGAAATGCACGACGAGAAAGAACCCGCCTTTAGACGGGCTCTTTTTGGCGGTAAACGCTAGTCGCCAAACAGGGCGCTTAGGGCCGATGCGTCGTTTTGTTTTTCTTCTTCGGTGTCGTCGGCCTGAGCGCGGTAGCCACTTTCGTTAAGCTCGATTTCGTAGCCGGTCAGCATGGAGGCCAGACGGATATTGATCCCCGCTTTGCCGATCGCCTTGGCCTTTTGATCGGCGCTGATGGTCACCATTGCCCGGTTTTCATCTTTGCAAACGACGTTGTCCACGATAGCCGGACTCATGGCGCGGGAGATGAAAATCTCCGGGATGGGCGAATAGTTGATAACGTCGATGCTTTCGTTGTGCAGCTCGTGGCTGACGGCGTTAATGCGCACACCCTTGGTGCCCACGGTTGCCCCGACGGGATCGACATGGGGTTTGTGGCTAAGAAGCGCCACCTTGGCCCGCTCTCCGGGAATCCGCGCCGATCGTTCGATAGTGATCGAGCCGTCGGAAATTTCGGGTACTTCCAGCGTCAAAAGCTCCTCAAGAAACTTCGGTGTGGTGCGGGAGAGTTCAATCTTGATCCCCTCGCGCATATTCATCGTAACGCGCTTGACGATCGTCTTGACGGTTTCGCCCACGCGGAAGCGTTCGCCCTTGATGCGGTTTTTCTTGGGCAGCACGGCGCGCACTTCGCCCATTTCGATATAGGTGTTTTCGTCGTTGTCCACGCGGGTAACCACGCCGGAAATCAGACGGCCCACTTTGGATTTGTAGTTGTTGTACACCACATCTTCGCTCAGGCGTTGAAGTTCGCGCTCAAGCTCCTGATGCAGCGCCATGGCCGCCGTGCGCCCAAAGCCCTCCAGCGTAATCTCCTCTTTGAGTTCGTCACCCACTTCGGCGTCGGCATCGACCTTGAGCGCGTCGCTTAGGCAAACCAGACTGTCTTTTTCTTCGCCGTTTAGCCGCTCGTCGCCGTCGGCGACCACTTCGATTTTCTGGTAAAGTCGGTAATTTTTCCGCTCGTCGTCCATTTCGGCATCAAACTCGAACTGCTGGCCGAGGATACGCTTGGCGGTATTGATATAGGCGTTTTTTAAAACACCCCGGACGGCATCGGCATCCAACCCTTTTTGGTGGGCGAGGGCGTCAACGATGTCGAGAATTTTTTCCAAAGTATGAAACTCCTGTTTTTAATAAAGGGCAATGGTATTTCAGACCGCCTTTATACGGGATTAACCCATATTGATAAAGGAGCTTTTTAGTATGAAGTCACTACAATCTGCGACTTATTTCTGATTGTTGCAAAGGCCTGATTATCATGGAACTCAAACTTGCCCGCACCGAACTCGACGCCAAGCCGAAGACCATCTCCTTCGACAAGCTGATCGAGAGCCTCAAACAGGACAGCAGCGCAATCTTTTATTTCGACAAGGCCAATTCGCACAAAGACCTGATGGAAGCAATCAAACGCTTCGAAGCTCAGGGGCTTAGCGTTTACTTTAAAGAGATCCGTTACGGACTCGATCAGGACGATTATCTTTACCAGGTTCACGTTCTCTAATCCTCTGTGACAAACGACCCCTCCGCATCCGCCGCTCCGAAGGTTTTTATCGAAACCCTCGGGTGCGCCATGAACACCCGCGACAGCGAACACCTCTACGCCGAACTCGCCGCCAAAGAGGGCTACCAAAAAGCCGAAAGCGCCCAAGAGGCCGACCTAATCCTGATCAACACCTGCAGCGTGCGCGAGCGGCCCGTCAGCAAGCTCTTTTCCGAGCTGGGCGCCTACAACCTGATCAAAAAACCGGGCGCCAAAATCGGCGTTTGCGGCTGCACCGCCAGCCATCTGGGCAAGAGCATTTTTAAACGCGCCCCCTATGTGAACTTCGTGCTTGGCGCGCGCAACGTCTCCAAAATTGCGCAGGCGCTGCACGAAGAGCGGGCCGTTTACACCGACATCAGCCACGACGAAACGGTTTACAACTTCTCCGAACACCGCAGCAACCCCTTTCAGGCGCTGATCAACATCTCGATCGGTTGTGATAAGGAGTGCGCCTACTGCATCGTGCCCCACACGCGGGGTGAGGAGATCAGCATTCCGCCCAAATTGATCCTTGACGAGGTGAAAAAAGCGGTTGACGGCGGCGCGGTCGAAGTGCTGCTGCTGGGCCAGAACATCAACAGTTACGGCCGCCGTTTTACCGGCGCGGACGAAAAAATCGACTTCCCCGATCTGCTCCAAAAGGTCAGCGAAATCGAGGGGCTTAAACGCATCCGTTTCCAGTCGCCCCATCCGCTGCATATGGATGACCGTTTTTTGGAGGTGTTCGCCCGCACCGAGAAGGTGTGCAAGCATATGCATATGCCGCTTCAAAGCGGTTCAACGCAGATTTTGCGGGCGATGAAACGCGGCTACACCAAAGAGTGGTTTTTGGAGCGGGCGGCCAAACTGCGCGCGCTGGTTCCCGATGTGACGATCGGAACCGATATAATCGTGGGTTTTCCCGGTGAAAGCGACGAGGATTTCGAAGAGACGCTGGATGTCATGCGGCAGGTTAACTTCGAACAGGTTTTTTCCTTTAAATTTTCGCCGCGCCCGCTGACGAAAGCCGCCGATATGCCCGGCCAGATCGACGACGAAACCGCGTCGGCGCGGCTGGCGATCTTGCAGGCGCTTTACAAAGAACAGCTCGCGGCGGCCATGTGGCGTCAGGTGGGCAAAACCTTTGAGGTGTTTTTGGAAAACGCCGACGGCGGTGACGGACTTTACGGACGCAGCCACGGTTTTTACGCGATCCGCGTCGCCGGCGGCGCGAAGGCCGGCACCTTCGCGAAGGTCAAAACCACGGGAGTAGAAAGGGGCGCGCTTGTCGGTCAAGTCATTGATTGAAAACATAAAACTGACGGTTATTCCGTTTATTGGAATGCTGGTTGTCTGGTTTTTGTATCTTAGCAACCGCAAAGTGCTCAAGCTTCATTCGCTGCCCGACGAGCCGGTCATTGTTGTTTTTTGGCATGAGCACATCTTAATGCAGCCGCTTTTGTGGCGCAAGCTGAGAAAAAAACAGCCTTGGGCGCGATTTTTCTCCTTGAGTAGCGATCATAAAGATGCCGAATACACAATCCGCATCACCCGCTACTTTGGCCTTGACGCCGTTCGCGGATCATCGCGCAGGGGCGGGGCCAAAGCCTTGCTTGGCTCGATTCGGAAAATGGATCAAGGGTGGGATTTGGCTATCACGCCCGACGGTCCCAAAGGTCCGCGTCACTCCATGGCCGACGGTGTCGTGGCCATTGCGCAGAAGCGCCAATGCAAAATCGTAGCGACCCGCTATATCCCGTCGCGCTATTGGCGGCTTAGAAGCTGGGATCGGTTTATTATCCCCAAACCCTTTGGTACAATGCTCTTTGAATCCAGCGAACCCTTCGACGTTAATGGCTTGGAGATGGATGCCGCCAAAGAACTTATCCGACAAAAACTGGGAATCCCTCAGGATTAACTTTATTCTGCTGTGCTGCGCGGCCCTTTTGGCGCTGCTGGCCTACGGATATTATGAGCTGAGTCCGTCCTATACCGCCTCAAGGCAGGCCAAAGCGCTCTACGATCGGGGGGACTACGACGGTGCGCTTGCGCTGGCGGACGAGATTCAAAAACGCCACCCCTACAACATCATGGCGTTTATGGTTTACGAGCAATCCAAAAAAGCGCTCAGGTGGAAACGGTTTATTGATAGCGCATCGGGCTATTGGAAACGGGTTGATGAAATTTCCAGAGCAAAAACCCTGGATTCTGCCGATCTGATTACCGTCAGAATGATGGCCGAGGCCGTTTTGTACGATTACGCCAAGCTGGGCGATCCCGGAATCTTGATGGAACAAAGCCTGATCGAGGAGGCCGATTATTACCACCGACAATTTGCCGCCCTTTACCAAGAGCTCTTTGCCCGAACTCAAAAGCCGCTTTCTGGGCTATCTGGAGCAGATTCGCGGGCGCGCTAAAAGCACCATCGAAACCTACGAACCCGATCTGGCCGAGGCGATCGCCTTGGTGGAGATTGACGAAAAACGCCGCATTGTCGATCTGATGCCCTACCGAGAGGCGATCGCCCGCCATCAGGCCAAGACGATCGCCAAAAAGCTCAGCGCCCTTCGCAGCATGCTGACGTGGCTGGAGGAGATCGGCTACCGTTTTCGCGTGCGGGGTCTGGAATCGGTCAAAACCCCAAAAACGCTGCCTAAGCCGGTTTCCCACGCCCATATTCTTGAGGCGATCGACTCTATCGCCGGTGAAAACCGTCTCTTGCTGTGGCTGATGTACGGGCTTGGTTTGCGTATCAGCGAAGCGGCGTCGCTGAAAATTGCCGACATTACGCCCGGGTGGGCGAGGGTAACCGGAAAGGGGAACAAAACCCGCCAGGTTCCCGTGCTCGGCTCGCTCCAGCTCCTCATCGACAAGCACCTACAAACGCACTCGCCAAGAGAGTTTCTTTTTGAAGACCAAGGTAAGCGATTAAGCGAAAATCAACTAAGATACAGAATTGTCAGGTCGTTTGAAAAGGTTGGGCTAAAAGTGACTCCCCATCAGTTGCGTCATGCTTTTGCCACCGAACTTCTCAACGGCGGGGCGAGAATTACCGATGTGAGCGAACTCCTGGGTCACGCCAGACTGGGTACGACGGAAATCTACACCAAACTCACCCACACCACAAAACTCAACAACTATCTCTCTGCGCACCCGCTTTGTAAGGATCCGCATGGCGATTAGCGCCACCTTTAAAAGTCTGCTCTTTCCCTTTTTGCGCATCGCCCATGTGGGGATAGCCGTGGCCGGAAACAAGGCCAATCTGCTGACGCGCACCTATCAAAACCGCCGCGTGGTTAAAGAGGAGCGCCGCGAGTTTGACATGATCGGCGGCCATCCCAGCCAGATGATGTTCGATTACCTGCAAAAGGTCGAAAAATCCCACACCTATGCCTATGTCGCCACCGCCCTGTCAAGCATCAACCAAGGGGCGATCCCCAGTTGCGACAAGGCCTTTTTCAAAAAACTGCATGTCGATACCGAAAATATTCTCACCCTCTGCCGGGATGAGAGCTGGTCAATCTACGGCAGCCTCTTTGACATAGAGGAGATTTTGAGAAACTACGAACCCGTCGAGGGGCTGGATTTTGTTTTTCCCACCGAAAGCATTGTCGATCACCTCCGCAACAAGTTCAGTCCGCAGATTGCCCCCGGCGAAGCGGTTGCGTTTTTGCTCTACGATCGCGCTTCGGCAACGCTTTGCGTTTACCAGGGCGGAGTGATGAGCTACAGCTCGCACTTTGTCTTTGACGAAGATGAAGAGGGCTTGATCGAAGAGGATCAGACCGACGTTTCCGATCTGCTCGACGACGCGCTGGATGAAAACGATATCCAAGAAGAGATCGTCGAGCTTGACAGCATCGGCGACGGTGACGATCTCGACAGCATCGAAGACCTCAACGATTTTATCGCCTCGGACGATTCGCTCAATTTTGACTCCGCGCAAACGGGCGATACCGCAAGCGATGCAGGCCTAAGCGCAAAAGCCGACGACAGCTTCTTTGACGAAGAGCCCCAGAGCAATTTGCGCCGGGATATGCTGCTTTTTAACTTCATCAAAAACTCCATCAACGATTTTTATAAAAACGAAAATTTCGAAAGCAGCTTTATCACCCGATCGGTGATTTTCGACACCCACGACGGCGCCAAGGGGATTGGCCGTTTTCTTAAAGAGGAGCTCTACATCGAAAGCGTCCTTTACGATGCGGACATGAGCCTTTCGGTCTGCGAGCTTTCGGTTCTGGAGGCTAACGAATGAAATACTCCTTAACCCACCCCAGACCCAAACAGCTTCTTTCGGCGGATACAAAGCTTTGGTGGGTTTTTATTGCGGGCGTATTGTTTGTGTTTGTGCTGGTCAAAGCGGTAGTCTCTATCCACACCGCCGGCGTCAATCAAGAAAGCGAGCAGTTTAAGCAAGAGCGTGCAGCCTACGAAGCCAAGATCGCGCAACTGGAAACCGACACCCGCTTTGTGCTTGAAGAGGCCGAGCTGGTCTCCAGAGTTCTAGGCCGCAACAAGGTTATTAAAGACAGCCTGATCAATCTGTTTGATCTCGTTCCCGATCAGATCTACCTGACCGATCTGGAAATCAGCGCCAAAACGATGCGGATCAAGGGCTATACCCCCAGCAAAGAGGTTTTCAACTACCTGCTCAGACCGCCGCTGGAGTCGATTTTTCAAAGAACCGAAGTCTCCTTCTTTCCCGTCGGCAACGGTTGGTTTGCCTTTGATTGCTTGAGTATTTCCGAGGAGGCGTTCATCTATGACAAACGGTAAGATGCGCCATGTCGATGCAACCAAGGCGGCACTTTTTGTAATGCTCGCGCTTGCCTTGGTGACTGTTTTGATCTTTACGGTTTTTATCCCCGATATCCGCAAGCTTAAAATCGCCCACATGGCCCAAGAGCGCGCCTATATCGCCCTTGAACAGACTCGGGCCGAACACAAGATGCAGCTGGCCAAGCTGGAGGAGACCCGCACCGAGCATCAGCGCGCTTTACAGATGCTTGGCACCCCTTTTGCCCAGGATCGGTTCCATCAGGATGCGGTGCGCCATTTCGCCCATTTTGAGATTCAGCCCGCCAAAACCCAGATTCAGGGCCGCTTCGAGGTGAGCGAATACAACATCACCGCCGAACTGAGGGAGCCTTCGGATTTTTATGAGTTCGTGACCTTTTTGGGCAATTACCAAAGCGCCGTCGAGCTGGAGTTTCCCATCCTGATCAAGGCTGACGATCGCTTTTTGCTCAACTGGGCCTTTTCGATTCGTGCCTACAAAACGCTCGAGGATCAACCCCGGCCTTAAAAAGATACCCCCGCGTCAGCGGCGGGATTCCCGCCAGACGGCACTGCTCACGGAAGGGCTTGCCCAGCCCGTGACCCTTTAAATAGGGCGAAACGAAAACCCGGTCCTGCGCCCAAGCCACCGCCACGCCATGCGCATAAACCCCGCTTTGTTTTCGGGCGAGCAAAAGCCGTTCGTGGCGGCTTGGCAAAAAACCCAGCCGCTTGACCGCCAGATCAATCTGGTGTTCGACATCCAAAGCCGAAGCGTCCAAAACGCTCAAATCGCCCAAGCGCACAAGCGGCTCAGATTCAAAGCGTAAACGGTCGCGCTGCAGCGCCGCAAAGGTTTGCGCAAGGCCGGCGGCGTGTTGCGCCATGAGCGGCTGAACATAGTCTTGGCGAAACCGGTTTCGCACATAGCGCCGATCGTCATTGCCGCTATCTTCAAAATAGACGATGCCGCGCCCATCCAGCCACGCTTTCAGATCGGCTCGCGGCACGCCAAGGAGCGGACGCAGCAGCCGGTATCCCGGACGCTCGTCATCCACGCGCATGCCGCACAACTCAAAAAAACCGGCTCCCTTGACGCTTTGCATCAAAAACCACTCAACCCAGTCGTTAAGCTGATGGGCTGTCAAGAGGGTTGTGTAACCCTCCCGGGCAATAATCTCCTCAAAAAAGCCGTATCGAACCTGCCGGGCAGCCTGTTCAAATCCCGTTTGGGGCAGTGTGACCGTTTTTGTGTAGAACCGTTTTGCGTGGTTTTGACACAACTGCCGGGCGTGTTCGGCTTCGAGGTCGCTTTGCGGGCGGGTTTGGTAGTTGACCAGCGCCGCGTCAAAGGGGATTTGCGCCTCGACAAGCAGATGAAAAAGCGCCGTCGAATCGACTCCGGCGGAGAAGGCCAGCAGGTTTTTGGCGCTCCGAAGCGTCGCAATCAGAGCGGGATCGATCATTTCACCGCAACGAAGGTGGCAAAATTGTTCCAGCGCAAAACGCACTCCACATGGCTAAAACCGGCAGCCAGGGCCTGTTCGCGGTTTTCCGCTTCGGAGTAGGGGATAAGCACGTTCTCCAAGGCTTCGCGCTTGCGGGCGATTTCGTAGTCGGAGTAGCCCCGTTCGCGCTTGTAGTCCAGGTAACGATCGATCATAATCTTGTCGAGTTTTTTGTGGGGGCAGGCGAGTTTTTCGCTAAAGACGAAGAGCCCTCCCGGCTCCAGCCAGCGGGCGATTTTTTCCACCAAGGCGTGGCGCTTGGGCGGCCGGATAAACTGCAAAAGGTAGCTTGCGCTCACAGCCCCAAGGTCTTGATAGGTCAAATCCGCCACATCTTTGCACTCAAAGGCCACCTCCGCGCCAAAGGCGATCGCCTTGTTACGCGCCTGCGCGATCATCGCCTCGGCGCTGTCGATCCCGGTGAGCTTGAGTTTTCCGCCGCTTTTTTTATGCAATTTCAAAAGCAGCGTCCCCGTCGAACAGCCCAGATCAACCACCTGCTTGCCCGGATCGACCCAGCGCGCCATGAGATCGGAGGCCAGTTCGATCCCCTCCTGATAAAGCGGAACCGATCGCGCAAGCATATCGTCGAAAATCGGAGCCACCGAGGCATCGAACTCAAACTGCTTGTCCTGAGGTTTTAAAAAGTGGGTGTCAATATTTGGCATGGGGAAGTGTAGGGGCAAAGGGTTTAAAAAGAGGCGCCCAAAGCGGGCGCCGAAGACTCAGACCTTGTCTTTAAGGCCCAATTCTTTGATAGTTTCCGCATACTTGTGGATATCTTTTTTGCGCAGGTAGCGCATCAGACGGCGGCGTTGACCGACCAGTTTGAGCAGACCCAGCTTGGAGCTGTGGTCTTTGCGGTTTTCCTGCAAGTGACCGGTAAGTTGATTGATGCGCTCGGTTAAAAGTGCAATTTGAACAGCCGGTGAACCGGTGTCGCCTTCTTTGGCGCCGAATTTGCTGACGATTTCCAGCTTTTTCGCCGTATCCAAAGCCATGATAGACCTCCTGATAGGTAATTTTGAAACGCGGATTATAGGCAGGAGGGACTTAAGGACCGCTTGCGAACGTGCAAAAGTTGCTTTTTACCCCGCTTGGCCTACAATCACGGCAATTTGTGTGAGGGGAGCGGATGCTTTTTACCAAAGCGAGTGAATACGCGCTGATGGCCGTCGTGGCAATAGCCAAAAGCCAAGGCCCCCGCGACGTTTTATCGCTCTCAAACGATCTTAAACTCTCCCGCAGCTTTCTGGCCAAGGTTCTTCAGACCCTTGCCAAGGCCGGAATTCTCGTCTCCTATAAAGGCGCGGGCGGGGGATTTGAGCTTTCCAGACCCGCCAACGAGGTTGCGGTGGTCGAGCTGGTGCGCGCCGTGGACGGCAATTCGGCCACCGTTTTCGCCTGCTCGGCGGCGGTTTGCAACTGCCCAAGCGGCGAAAGCAAAAGCGCCCTGTGCAGCATTTGGCCCTTCCTTAACCGTCTGCAGGGCAAAATCGACGATGTGCTGGCTCAAACCACCATCGAAGACCTGATTCACGACTGATGGCGCGCGCAACCCCCTTTAATCTGCTGACGAGGGTTTTCCCTTTTTTAAAGTTTTTGCTGGCCTCAAAAGATTTGACGATCGTCTTTGTGATCGTGGCGATTTTGGCCATTATCATCGTGCCGCTGCCTTCGGCGCTGCTGGATTTGCTGCTTACCCTGTCGCTTTCGATGGGGACGTTAATTATTTTGATTTCGGTCTTTATCGCCCGCCCCACCGACTTTACAACCTATCCGACGCTGATTTTGCTGGTGACGCTGTTTCGTCTGGCGCTCAATATCGCCACGACGCGGATGATTCTTTCCGAAGGCCACAACGGGCCCGAGGCGGTCAGCGACATTATCGCCAGCTTCGGCAATTTCGTGGTGGGCGGCAACTACGTTATCGGGATTATTATCTTTATTATTCTGGTGCTGGTGAACTTTATGGTCGTTACCAACGGTTCAACCCGCGTGGCGGAAGTGGCCGCCCGCTTTACGCTGGATGCAATGCCCGGCAAACAGATGGCGATCGATGCCGATCTCAACGCCGGACTGATCGACGAAAACGAAGCGCGCAAACGCCGTCAGGAGATCATCACCGAGGCCAACTTCTACGGGGCCATGGACGGTTCGAGCAAGTTTGTTAAAGGCGACGCGATCGCCGGGATTATCATTACCCTGATTAACATCATCGGCGGCATCCTGATTGGCGTGTTTCAGCACGGCCTTAGCATGGGCGAAAGCGCCTCGACCTACACCATTTTGACCATCGGTGACGGTCTGGTGGGGCAAATTCCGGCGCTACTGATCGCCACCGCGACGGGCATTATCATCACCCGCGCCAGCAAGGAGGACGCCAACTTCGCCTCCGGCGTCATTACCCAGCTTGGGCGCGATTATAAGGTGATGCTGATCGTGGGCGGGATTTTGCTGCTCTTTGCCGCCGTACCGGGCCTGCCTACGCTCTCTTTGACCTTTGTGGGGCTTTGCTTTTTGGTCATGGCGCTTTTGGTGCGGGACTCTCAAGACGGCAGCATCAGCGCCTTTTTGAGAGAAAAGTTCCCGCTCTTTGCCGAACTGACGGCCGCCCCGCAACCCGCCACGGCAGGCGGCGGGGCCAAACGCCCCGGTGCCGGCGCAGCGCAGGGTAAAAAGAGCGAACCCGCACCCGGAACTCCCAAGCCCAAGGAAAAAACCCCCGAAGAGCAAAAGGCCGAGGAGGAAAAAGCCCTTGAGGATATTCTCAAAGTCGAACTGCTCGAGCTGGACGTGGGTTATCAGCTGATTAAACTGGCCGACAAAAATCAAGGGGGCGATCTGCTCGACCGCATCCGCACCATGCGCCGCAAGATCGCCAGCGAGTACGGCTTTTTGATGCCCCAAGTGCGCATCCGCGACAATCTGCAGCTGGAGCCCAACAGCTACGAGATTTTGCTTAAGGGTGTGTCGATCGGTAACGGTCAGGTCTATCCGGGCAACTTTCTGGCCATGAACAGCGGCCTTGTGATGGAGGAGATCGACGGCATCCGCACCAAGGAGCCCGCCTTCGGTCTGGACGCCACCTGGGTGAGCGCCGAACGCAAAGAGGATGCGATCATTAAAGGCTACACCGTGGTTGATCCCGCCACTGTTATCACCACGCACCTTTCCGAACTGGTTAAGAAGTACGCCGAAGAGATGCTCACCCGTCAGGATGTGCAAAAGCTGATCGATTCGCTCAAAAAAGAGTACCCGGCCGTGGCCGACGACGCCATTCGCGCCGCGGGCGGGGTAGGGCTGATTCAGCGCATCCTTAAAGACCTGCTGCACGAACGCATTCCAGTGCGGGATATGCTGACCATCATGGAAACCATTGCCGACGTGGCCGAGGCGGTCAAGAGCGAAGCGATTATTATCGAGCAGGTTCGCGCCCGGCTGGCCCGGACGATCACCAGTCTCTACAAAAGCGACAACGGCAATATCCGTCTGGTCACGCTTGACACGATTACCGAGCAGAAAATGCTCGATAAACTCAAGGATCAAAACGGTCAGCGCAGCTTTCTGTTGAGCGTTAAGGAGATCAATTCGCTTGTGGAAGCCTCCAGCGCCAAGGCCCGCGAGCTGCTGGAAAAGGGCATCGCGCCGGTGATTTTTATCGTCGATCCGCTCCTAAGGAAGCCGCTTTCGGAAATCTATGAACGCTTCGGTCTGGAGGTGGTGGTGCTCAGCCATGCCGAGATCGACCCGAGCGCGCGTTTTGAGGTGCTCGGAAGCGTGGTTGTACCCGATATCGGCTAGGCGGTTCGAAGAAAAAACTGCTACTATTTCAGGCTCGAATCCGATCCCAAACATCTCCAAGGAGTCCTAAAAAATGGAAGGCATCTCGGAAGTTGCGGTCCATGCGGCCGAAAGTCATTTGGTGCTAGAAAGCCTGAAGATCATGGTAGTCGGCATGGTTACCGTGTTTGCTTTCCTGTGGCTGTTGATTATGGTTTTAAAGGTTCAGGGGTGGTTTTTGACCAAATTCTTTCCCGAAAAGCCGGCGGCCGCTACCGCGCCTGCCGCTGTCGCCCCTTCGGGTGCGCCGGAAAAAAGCGATAATTTAGCGGCGGTTATAATGGCGGCCGTTAATTTGCACCGCAAACGCAAGAGCAAATAAGTAAAGGGGTTAGAGTGGCAAAGAAAATTATTGAGGTGATGGACACCACCTATCGCGACGGTTTTCAGTCGGTTTTCGGCGGTCGCGTCTTGATGGAAGATTTTATGCCTTCGATTCAGTCGGCACTGGATGCGGGTATCCGTCACTTTGAGATGGGCGGCGGCGCACGGTTTCAGTCGCTCTTTTTCTACCTGAACGAAAACGCCTTTGAGATGATGGACAAGTTCCGCGCCCTTGTCGGCCCGGACGTGAATTTGCAAACCCTGGCCCGCGGCGTCAACCATGTGGGATTGGATACCGGTTCGCGGGAAATTATCGATCTGCACGCGCAACTGTTTAAAAAGCACGGCATCACAACCATCCGCAACTTCGACGCGCTCAACGATGTGCGCAACTTGGAATACTCGGCGCAGGCCATCAAAAACGCCGGGCTTAAGCACGAAATGACCGTCACCGTCATGGACCTGCCCCCCGGCTGCGAAGGGGCGCACGATGCGGCTTTTTACGAAAGAACGCTGCGCACCTTTATGGATGCCGGCATTCCCTACGATTCAGTGGTCTTCAAAGACGCCTCCGGCACTGCCAACCCTCAAAAAGTTTACGAAACCATCAAGATGGCCCGCAAACTACTGGGGGATAAGTGCCATATCCGCTACCACACCCATGAAACCGCAGGGATCGGCGTAGCCTGCTATCTGGCGGCTGTCGAAGCGGGCGCTGACGGGATTGACCTTGACCGCGAACCGGTCAGCGGCGGCACCGCCCACGCGGACGTGTTGATTATGGCCCACGCCCTGCGCGGCAAAGAGTTTGTGCTCGGCAACGATCTGGGCGAACCGCTCAATCTGGAAAAGGTGCTCGAAAGTGAAATTATTCTCAAAGAGTGCCTCAAAGACTACTACATCCCGCCGGAAGCCAAAGAGGTTTCGGCATTGATTCAATACTCCCCCATGCCCGGCGGCGCATTGACGGCCAACACGCAGATGATGCGCGACAACAATATGCTCGATAAGTTCCCCGCCGTGATCGCCGAAATGCGCGAAGTGGTGGAAAAGGGCGGTTACGGAACCTCCGTGACGCCGGTGAGCCAGTTTTACTTCCAGCAGGCCTTTAACAACGTGATGATGGGCAAGTGGAAAAAGATTGCCGACGGTTACGGCCGCATGGTGCTGGGCTACTTCGGCAAAACCCCTGTCGAACCCGATCCCGAAATCGTCGCGCTGGCCGCTCAGCAGCTCAAGCTCGAACCCACCACCGAAACGGCGATCGACATTGCCGATCGGGATGAAAAAAAGAGCGTGGCCTGGGCCAAAAAGCAGCTTGAGGCCGAAAAGCTCGAAACCACCGACGAAAACGTCTTTATCGTGCTCTCCTGCGGTGAAAAGGGGATTCGCTTCCTCAAGGGCGAAATGCCCGTCAATGTGCGCAAAAACAGCGACGCAAGCGCCCCCGTGGCATCGACGGTCTGCACCCCCGCCGGCGCGCCCGAAGACTACACCGTTACCGTCAACGGCCAAGCCTATCATGTTCAGGTAGCCGAAGGTAAATGCCAAAACATCACGCCCGCCGGTGCGCCCGCGCCCGCTAGCGCTGCGGCCTCTACGGGTGCCGCCCTTGAAGAGATTAAAGCACCGCTGCCGGGCAGCATCTTTAAGGTCAATGTCAAAGCCGGCGACAGGATCAACGACGGCGATGTGGTGTTGATCATGGAGGCCATGAAGATGGAAACCGAGATCACGGCGCATCTGAGCGGTACGGTAAGCGCGGTTCATGTCACCGTCGGCCAGACGGTTCAAAACGGTCAACTCCTGTTGACGATTCAAGGCTAAGAACACCATGAAAAAACTGCTCGCAAGTCTTTTGCTGCTGGCATCGTTCCTGACGTTTTCCTATGCGTCCGCCCCCGTCGGCACCGAGGTTAAAAGCGCCGAAGAGGAGATTTTGAGCTACCACTCCAAATCCCTTAGCGAGATGTTTGGTTCGCTTTACGAAAGCACGGGCATCAAGGCGCTTCTCACGCCCGATCCGAACATGGTTGACGAATACAACAAACCCGTCAGCGCCTTTTCCCAGACTTGGGGCAAGGTATTGATGTTTTTTATCTGTTTTGCGTTGTTTTATCTGGCAATCGCCAAACAGTACGAACCGCTTTTGCTGCTCCCGATCGCCTTTGGCGGTCTGCTTGCCAACATCCCTGTGGCGGCCATTGCCGGGCCTGAGGGCTTTTTGGGCATTATCTACAACATGGGGATTACCAACGGACTGTTTCCCCTGATGATTTTTATGGGCGTCGGCGCCATGACCGACTTCGGCCCCCTGCTGGCCAACCCCAAAACCGCCTTTCTGGGCGCAGCGGCGCAGTTTGGCATCTTCGGCACTCTGGTGGGCGCGATGCTGCTCTCCTACTACACCGACTTCTTCTCCTTCAGCCTTCAGGATGCGGCGGCCATCGGCATTATCGGCGGCGCGGACGGCCCGACTTCGATCTATGTCGCTTCGCGGCTTGCGCCGGAACTTCTGGGCGCAATCGCGGTAGCCGCTTACTCCTACATGGCGCTCGTGCCCATCATCCAGCCGCCCATTATGCGGGCGCTGACCACCCAAAAAGAGCGTGAGATCAAAATGGTTCAGCTGCGCGAAGTCAGCAAGCTGGAAAAGATTCTTTTTCCCATCTCTTTAGTGGTGCTTTGTGCGTTGCTGATTCCAGACGCAACGCCGCTGGTGGGCGCGCTGGCCTTTGGTAATCTGGTGCGCGAAAGCGGTGTGGTGGGCCGTCTGAACGATACGCTTCAGAATGCGCTGATCAACATTGTGACGATCTTCCTGGGTCTTGCGGTCGGTTCTAAACTGGCGGCGGATAAGTTTTTGGTTCCTGAAACCTTGGGGATTATCGTCTTGGGCTTGATTGCCTTCTCGTTCGGTACTGCGGCGGGGGTGATTATGGCGAAGATTATGAACAAGGTCAGCAAGGATCCCATCAACCCGCTTATCGGGGCGGCCGGGGTCTCTGCGGTTCCGATGTCGGCCCGCGTGGTCGCCAAGGAAGCGCAAAAGTCCAATCCGAGAAACTTCCTTCTCATGCACGCGATGGGCCCGAACGTGTCGGGCGTCATCGGCTCTGCGGTTGCCGCAGGCGTGCTGATTTCGCTCTTTTAAGCGGTGCCGGGGTTTAGCCCCGGGCCTGCTTCTTCTTTTCGAACTCCCGCAAAAACGCTTCCATGTGGTATTTGTTGCGCGCACTTTCGGTCATGATGTGCACCAAAATATCGCCCAGATCGATCGCAACCCATTCGTCGCTGATATCCACATGCAAAAACTCTTCGCCCAGCGGCTTGAGGTCCTTTTTCAAAAAATCCAGAAGCGCGAGCAGGTGGCGATCGGCCATGGCGCTGGCGATCACGACGCCGTTGGCCATGTATTCGCCGTTTTCGAGATTAAATACTTCAATATGCTCGGCCTTGTTTTGATCCAATACCTGAGCGATTGCCGAGAGCCGTTCTTTGAGTTCCAAACAGTTTTCCTTAACATGAGAGTCGTTGCGAAAGTATAGCCAATGAAAGCTCTTATCGGCTAAAATCGCGCCTTTATCCAAGGGTTTAGGACGGGTTTTGGCAATCAAAGTTGCGATTAACGGAGCAGGGCGGATCGGTCGCGCTTGCGCACGGATGGTTCTGGCTTCACCGGACATGCAACTGCTGGCCGCTAACGACCCGATGGATCCCCAAACCCTGGACTACCTGCTGCGCTACGACTCCGTTCACGGAGCTTTGGATTCCCTGCCGCCGTCTTTGAAGTTTTCCTCCTTTCTTGCGCCCGCCGAGTGTGATTTTTCCGGGGCGGATGTTGTGTTGGAGTGCAGCGGCCGGTTTTTAACCCGCGAAGCCAACCGGGTTCATCTAAAGCGCGGCGCTAAAAAGGTGGTGCTATCGGCGATTCCCAAGGACGATACGCCCGTTGTTGCCCCCGGCAGCCAAAGTGTGGAGCCGATCGTCTCTGCAGGCAGCTGCACCACAAACGCCCTCTGGCTGCTGACCGTGGCGCTACAGGAGGCCTTTGGCGTCGAAACGGTCCTCGCAACGTCGCTGCACAGCTACACCAGCGATCAAAACCTGCTCGACGCCAAGCACACTGTCGAAAAACGGCGGGGCAGGGCGGCGGCCTTAAATATTATTCCCGTCGAAACCATGGCCGCACGAAACCTCGCACGGTTTGAAAGCCGTTGGCAAACCTGTGCGGCAGCCATCGGCATCCGGGTGCCCACGCCGGATGTGTCGCTGATGCAGGCGGTTTTCCGTCTTGGCGTCTGCGCCAATAAAAATGCGGTTAATGAAGCTCTGTTGCAAAAAAGTCGCCAAATGCCCGCTAATCTTCTGGCGGTCGAAAATGAACCTAAAGTCTCCGGTGATATGATCGGCAACCCGTGCAGCGCCGTCGTGGCGGCCGATCTGACCCAAACAGCGGGCTCTTTGGTGAGCGTCAGCGCTTGGCACGATAATGAATGGGGCTATGCGGCCCGCATGATCGACTTGGCCCGTTTACTTTAAACACTTCATAAAAGGATCACGATGCTGCTTCGGACCATCAAGGATATCGAGGTTGAAGGCAAAAAAGTTTTCATCCGGTGCGATTTCAACGTACCGCAGGACGAGTTCGGGAATATCACCGACGATCGCCGCATCCGCTCGGCGCTGGCGACGATCAACTACTGTATCGATCACCACTGCGCGATCATTCTGGCCAGCCATTCGGGCCGCCCCAAGGACGAGTACGATCCCAAATACACCCTAGCCCCCATCGCCAAGCGTCTTCAAACGATGCTCAAGCGCGACATTACGCTGGCCGCCGATGTGATTGGCCCCGACGCGATCGCCAAGGCCAAGGCGCTTCAAGGCGGACAGATTCTCATGCTCGAAAACCTCCGGTTCGAAAAGGGCGAAACCAAAAACGACGAAGGCTTCGCCAAGAAACTGGCGGATATGGCCGACGTGTATATCAACGACGCCTTCGGCGTTAGTCACCGCGCCCACGCTTCGGTCGAGGCGATCACCCGCTTTTTCAGCGACGACAAAAAGGCGTCCGGCTTCCTGCTGAGTAAAGAGATCAACTTCTTCCACCGCGTGCTGCAAAACCCCGCGCGCCCCTTTGTGGCGGTGATCGGCGGCAGTAAAGTCTCCGGCAAGCTTCAGGCGCTGGAAAACCTGCTGCCCAAGGTCGATAAACTGATTATCGGCGGCGGCATGGCCTTTACGTTCCTTAAGGCTCTGGGTGAAGAGATTGGCGATTCGCTGGTGGAGGATGACCTGATTCCCGACGCGCTGCGCATTATGGAAGAAGCCAAAAAACACAACGTCAAGTTTTACCTGCCCGTGGATGTCGTTTGCGCCCAGACGATCGACGCCAATGCGGTGACCATCTTTACCACCACTAAAGAGATTCCCAAGGGCTGGAAGGGTCTGGATATCGGCCCGGCCACCACGCGCCTTTTCCGCGAGGCGCTCGACGGTGCGCAGACCGTGCTTTGGAACGGCCCGATGGGGGTTTACGAGATCGACAAGTTCGCCAAGGGCAGTATCAAAATGTCCCACCGCATTGCCGAGAGCCACGCCACAAAAATCGTGGGCGGAGGCGATACGGCCGACTTGGTTCAGCGGGCCGACGATGCGGATGAGATGACCTTTATCTCCACCGGGGGCGGCGCGTCGCTGGAGCTGCTGGAGGGCAAAATCCTGCCCGGCGTCAAGGCGCTGGAAATCAAGGAGGGGTAATGATTATTGCCGCCAACCTCAAAACCAACCACACCCGCGTCGGCGTCCAGAGCTATCTGGACGCGGTTGAAGGCTTTATGGCACAGGAGAAGGTTGTCGATCGGGCGGTGGTTTTTCCGCCCGCGACGGCACTGTGCGCTTCGCGCAAAAACATTACCGTCGGTGCGCAAAATGCGTGGCCCGTGGAAAACGGCTCCTTTACCGGCGAGATCGGCTGCGATCAGCTCGATGAGTTCGGCACCAAGACACTGCTGATCGGCCACAGCGAACGCCGCCACGTCATCGGCGAAGGATTGGAACTCGTTAAGCGCAAGTTCGACTTCTTCGCCGACAAGGGCTATGAGATTTTTTTCTGCATCGGTGAACCGCTGGAGATTAAAGAGGCGGGCTTTGAGGCGGTGATGAACTATATCCAGCGGCAAATCGCCGGAATTGATCTCAGTTACGGCAAACTGGTTTTGGCCTACGAACCGGTCTGGGCGATCGGCACGGGCAAAACCGCCACCACCGAAGATATTCTCACCGTCCACGGCGAAATCAAAACCCTCTGCGACAAACCGCTTTTATACGGCGGCAGCGTTAAGGTGGAAAACACCGCCGAGATTTTAAATCTAGCGGGCGTGGACGGCGTACTGGTCGGCACCACAAGTTGGGAAAGCAAGCGCTTTTGCGATATGCTTTCGGCTTCTAAAAACAGTCACAAGGGTTGATTCGTATGGTTATGAAGGGCAAAAAAGGGCTTATTATCGGCATCGCCAACAATAAGTCGATCGCTTACGGTATTGCGCAGTCTATCAAAGAGCAGGGCGGCGAGTTTGCGCTGACCTTCCTTAACGAGCAGCTTGAAAAGCGTGTTCGCCCCATTGCCGAAGAGTTCGGCTGCAAGCACGTCTATAAGCTGGATGTGGGCACCCCCGAAGAGATCACCGCCGTCGCCGATGCGATCGCCAAGGACTACGGCAAGATCGACTTTGTAGTTCATGCCGTGGCCTTCGCCCCCAAAGAGGCGCTTGACGGCCGTTTTGTCGATACCACCAAAGAGGCGTTTGATATCGCCATGCGCGTTTCGGTGTTCAGCCTGATTGAGGTCACCCAAAAACTGATGCCCGTTCTGGCCCCCGGCGCTTCCATTCTGACCCTTTCGTATCTGGGTGCGGAAAAGGTCATCCCCCACTACAACGTCATGGGCGTGGCCAAAGCCGCACTGGAAGCCAGCGTCCGCTACATGGCGGCCGATCTCGGCCCCCAAAAGATCCGCGTCAACGCCATTAGCGCAGGCCCCATCCGCACGCTGGCCGCTTCGGGTATCGGCGACTTTAAATTTATTATGAAGTGGAACGAGGCCAACTCGCCGCTGCAGGACAACGTGACCATCGAGCAAGTGGGCAACAGCGCCATGTACCTGCTTAGCGATCTGGCCAGCGGCGTCACCGGAGAAATCCACTACGTCGATTGCGGCTACAACATTATGGGTATGGCCGCCATTGAAGAGGTCGAAGGCAAAGCGACCATGGTGTGGGATCGTTTCAAAAACTAAGCCAATGTCCGGGCCGCTCAAACTCCCCCTTTGGATCAAACGCCTGATCGCAAAGGGGCTCTATGCGGCCTTGATGCTTCTGATCATTTCGCTGATTAGCTTCACCGTTGTCAATCTTGCTCCCAACAACTTTTTTCCCGGCGGCGATCTCAACCCCAACATCACCCAGGAAGATATCGAGCACCTCAAAACGGTTTACGGCCTGGATAAAACTCCGGTCGAACGTTATTTGGCATGGCTCGGCGCGATTGTTCAGCTTGACTTCGGCATCTCCTTTACCAGCGGAAAAACGGTTCAGGAGGAGGTGCTTAGCCGCCTGCCCGTCACCTTGGCCATCAGTCTGATTTCGATGGTGCTTGTTTTTGCAATCTCTTTATACTGGGGCATCCGATCGGCCCTGAATCAAGGAAAATGGCGCGATCGGCTCTACAAACAAGCCGCCTTGGTCAGCTACGCGTTTCCCTCCTTTTATTTGGCGCTGCTGCTGATTTTGGTTTTCTCGGTGTGGCTGGGGTGGTTTCCGATTTCCGGGCTGGAGTCCTCCGCTTCGCAAGAGGGGATAGGGCTTTGGCTTGATAGGGCTTGGCATCTGTGTTTACCGATCGCCGTTGTGGTCTTTGGCGGTTTTGGCAGTCTGATGCTCTATATCCGGTCGCTCACCATTGAAATTCTTAAAAGCGACTACCTCTTCTTCGCGCGCGCCCGGGGGCTGGCTCAAGGCACGATCGTTCGCCACTATATCCTGCCCAATCTCTACCCGCCGATTGTCACGATTTTGGGCCTGTCGCTGCCGGGCATTATCGGCGGTAGCGTAATCCTGGAAAGCATTTTTTCCATCAACGGCATGGGGCTTTTGTTCTACCAAAGCGCGTTAAGCCGTGATTATCCCGTCATTATGGGCATCTTGATTATCGGCGCTTTTTTGACGTTGCTGGGCAATATTTTGGCGGATTTGGCGCTGCTCAAACTCAATCCCTACTTCCGCATGGGGCATAAACATGATTAAGAACGTCCGCCTTGAACCGCTGTCAAACCCCCGTTTCATTGAGCCGGCCCGGATGTTTTACGAAGAGCACGGGATCGAAAAAAGCTGGGAGCTGATCCGCGCGCACGACAGTGTCGCCATTTTGCTTTACAACACCGATCGAGAGGCTTTTGTGCTTGTGCGGCAGTTTCGGCCCGCTGTTTTTCTGGCCAACAACAAGGGGTACAGCTATGAGTTGTGCGCAGGAATTCTGGACAAGGCAAAACCGCTGCACCTGATAGCCCTCGAGGAGATTGAAGAGGAGACGGGTTATCACGTCACGCCGGAGCGGCTGGAAAAGATCACCTCTTTTTACACTTCGGTCGGCTTTGCGGGGAGTCGTCAAACGCTCTACTATGCAACGGTTTCAGATGCCGACAAAAAAGGGCAGGGCGGCGGCGTCGATGTGGAGCATATCGAGGTTATTCATCTGCCCGTCGGCGATGCAAAACGGTTTCTCTTTGATGAAGCACAGGTCAAAACACCGGGGTTGATGTTTGCTTTTATGTGGTTTTTTGAACGCAACCCGAAACAACCGGGTTAAACTTTCGGCCAACAGAACCGATCTAGCTGAAACCCATAAGGAACATGTGAACCATGTTAAAAGCCAACCTTCAACAGATGATACACAAAGAGCAAAAGCTTATCCTGATTCAGATTGTCGTATTCACGCTGATCATGGCTATTTTGATCGTTGTAGGCGCACTGGTTTACCACAAGACCTCCATCCACGATCGCGAAGAGGCCATCGAACAAAAGCGCAGCATCGAAGGCGGTTTCCAAGGCTTGCAAAAAGCCGTTGAGGAGCAGTAATGGAAGCGTTGCGCCAATGGCAGCAACAACGCCGCAATGAAACGCTTGAGGCGGTTAGCCGCGCCGTTAACGAACTCAAAAGCGAAGGCAAGCCGGTCAACTTCCGATCGGTCTCCGCCCTTTCCGGCCTGACGCGCAAAACCCTCTACTCGGTTCCTGAAGCCAAGCTCCTTATCCTAGGTGAACGCAAAGAGGACCCGCAAACCCAGCCCGATCGCCTGATTGCCCGGCAGGCGGCTCAAATATACGCTCTCGAACAAGAGATTGCGCGGCTTAAAAACAGCCTTTATTTGTTGCGTTCAAAAATCTCTTTTTAAGCCCCCACTCCCCACAATAGATCACTTTTCTACCAAGGAGTGACCGTGAGAAACGTTGTTGTCATCGTAGCCGACATGGAACATTTCCGGGCGTTTACGAAAAAAAGCGACCCCGCGGGCCGCGAGGCGCTAAGCGAGATTACCGCATGCGATCAATTGAGTGCCCACGGCCGATTGAGCGACAAGCTTTCCGACAAGGCCGGCAACTTCAAAGGCTCAAGCGGCGAAGCGCACAACCTTGTCTCCGAACTGAAAAAACGCACCATCGAACAGATAGCCCGCGAAATCGAAGCGGTGCTTGGGGCGACGCCCCACGATGAGTGGTGGGCGGCTTTTCCAAAACCCATTTTCAACCAGATTGTCAATGCCCTGAGCGGTCAGGTTCGCGACACGCTTAAAAAAGAGTGCCATGCCGATCTGAGCAAAACGCCGGCAGCGGATATTCTCAAACTTTTCTAGATGGGGCGCACGCAAAGAAAGCGCTCTTGAAG
>JBFWML010000031.1:0-25384 GCA_050251635.1 Campylobacterales bacterium
GCCGTATTCTCGAGGAGGCCATCACCTCCCGCGGTTATGTGCCTTTAAGGGGGTATTGCGGACATGGTATCGGACGCAAACCCCACGAAGAACCCTCGATTCTCAATTACGTAGAGGGAAGGCCCGATCAGGGCCCCAAGATCAAAGACGGCATGGTGTTTTGCATCGAGCCCATGCTTTGCCAGAAGAGCGGCGAGTCCCAAGTGCTCTCCTCCGATCGATGGTCGGTGGTGAGTCTCGATGGACTCAATGGAAGCCATTATGAGCACACCGTCGCCATTGTGGGCGGGCGGGCGCAAATCCTATCAACCCTTTAAGGAGCAAGCGATTGGCTAAGGACGATGTGATCGAAATCGACGGCACGGTCGTCGAAGCACTTCCCAACGCCACCTTCCGGGTGGAGCTGGAGAATAAACACGTAATCTTGTGCCATATCGCCGGAAAGATGCGGATGCACTACATCCGAATCCTTCCCGGCGATAAGGTCAAGGTCGAATTGACCCCCTACAGTCTGGATAAGGGTCGAATAACTTATCGGTATAAGTAAATTTTAACTGAAAATCAGCTAAAATTCCGCCTTTTTCAAGTGGAATCGGCGTTACGCAACGAACAGGAGCAAAGTATGAAGGTACGGGCAAGCGTAAAGAAAATGTGCGACGGTTGCAAAGTAATCCGCCGCAAGGGTGTGGTGCGCGTAATCTGCAACAACCCCAAACACAAACAGAGACAAGGATAAGCGATGGCACGTATTGCGGGTGTTGACCTACCCAAGAAGAAGCGCATCGAGTTCGCTCTCACCTATATTTACGGTGTGGGCCATACAACCTCTCTTCAGGTGCTCGCGGCGACCGGTATTTCTCCGGACAAGCGCGTACATGAACTGAGCGAAGATGATGTGGCGACCCTGACAAAAGAGTTGCGCAATCACACCATCGAAGGCGATCTGCGCAAGCAGGTGGCGATGGACATCAAAAACCTGATGGACATCAAGAGTTTCCGCGGCGTTCGTCACCGCAAAGGTCTGCCGGTACGCGGCCAGCGCACCAAGACCAATGCGCGTACTCGCAAGGGTAAGCGCAAGACCATCGGCGCTAAGCCCAAGTCTTAAGTTAAGGATCGTTAATGGCAGCACCTAAGCAGCGGACTACCCGCAAAAAGATCAAAAAGACGATTGCCAAGGGCATCGTACACATCGCAGCCTCGTTCAACAACACCAACATCACCGTTACCGACGAAATGGGTAACGTGATTTGCTGGATGACCGCAGGCGCTCTGGGCTTTAAAGGGAGTAAGAAATCGACCCCCTATGCTGCTCAGCAGGCAGTTGAAAACGTTATGGCCAAGGCAAAGGAAAACGGCATCAAAGAGGTGTCGATCCGCGTTCAGGGCCCCGGCGGCGGCCGCGAAACCGCCATCAAATCCGTTGGCGCCGTCGAAGGCATCCGCGTAACCACCCTGAAGGATGTTACGCCCTTGCCCCACAACGGTTGCAGACCTCCGAAAAGAAGAAGGGTATAACTTATGGCACGTTACAGAGGACCAGTTGAGAAAATCGAAAGACGCCTGGGCGTAAGCCTGGGGCTCAAAGGCGAACGCCGCCTCGCCGGAAAAAGCGCGCTCGAAAAGCGCCCTTTTCCTCCCGGTCAGCATGGTCAAAGACGCACGAAGATCAGCGAGTACGGTCTTCAGCTGCGCGAGAAGCAAAAAGCCCGCTATATGTACGGCATCAGCGAAAAGCAGTGCGTACGGGCCTATAAAGAGGCCAGCCGCCGCGCGGGTAACACCGGTGAAAACTTCATGCAGCTGCTCGAGAGCCGCCTGGATAACGTCGTTTACCGCATGGGTTTTGCAACCACCCGCCGCTTGGCGCGCCAGATCGTGACCCACGGTCACATCCTGGTTAACGGCCAGCGCACCGACATCCCCTCCTTTATGGTTAAGCCGGGGATGAAAATCGCGGTTAAGGAAAAGATGAAGAGCAACGGCCAGATCGTTCGCGCCATGGAGCTGACCAACCAGACCGGTATCGCCCCTTGGGTCGATGTGGACAAAGATAAGCTCGAAGGCATCTTCACCCGCAATCCCGAAAGAGCCGAGCTGAACGTGCCCATCGAAGAGCGCCTGATCATCGAGCTCTATTCGAAGTAAAAAACCAAAAAGAAGTGGTGGATTTATGAAAAAGATCAAGACAGCACCGTACGTGCCGACCGAGTTCGTCGTTCAAAAGAGCGGCGAAGATCGGGCTGTGATCGAGATCTTCCCCTTTGAGCCGGGTTATGCCATTACGTTGGCCCACCCGATCAAACGGTTGATTTTGAGCAGCACCGTCGGTTGTGCCCCCACTGCCATCAAAATCGAAGGTGCCGTTCACGAATTCGACAGCGTCCGGGGCGTGGGTGAAGATGTGGCGCGCCTGATTGTTAACCTGAAAAATATCCGTTTCAAAATCACCGGTCCTCAGGATCGCGTTGAGTTGACCGTGGCCTTCAAGGGCCCCAAAGAGGTCAAAGGTTCCGATCTGGCCGGCGACGGCGTAGAGGTGGTCACGCCCGAGGCCCACTTCGCGTCGATCAATGAAGACGGTGAGCTGAAGCTATCCGTGATTATCGAAAAGGGCATGGGTTATGTGCCCAGCGAAGAGGTTCGCAAGATTACCCCCGAAGGGTATCTGCCCCTCGACGCCATTTTCGGTCCGGTTAAAAAAGCCAACTACGCCATCGAAAAGATGCTGGTTGAGGACAACCCCAACTTTGAAAAGATTATTTTCGAAGTAGCCACTTACGGTCAGGCCGATCCGGTCGAGGTTTTCCAAAGCGGCGTCGGCGTACTCTTTAAGCAGATGGAGATCTTCTCCTCCGAGCTGGGCATCAAGGGTTCCGCCCCTGTTGCCAAAATCAAAGAGGTTGACGATAGCTTCAAAGCGCTCTTGGTCAAGATTGAAGACCTCAATCTTTCCGCGCGCAGCCACAACTGTCTGACCCGCAGCAACATCCGCTTCCTCGGCGAAGTGGTGTTGATGGACGAGACAGAGCTTTCCAAGGTGAAAAACCTCGGAAAGAAATCGTTGGATGAAATCAAGGAGAAGCTTGAAGAGTTGGGTTACCCCATTCAAGACACGCTTCCCGAACCTCTCGCAAGCCGCTTGAGAGAGAAAATCGAAGAACTCAAAGGGTAAGTCATGAGACACAAGAAAGCCCACCGCAAACTGGGTAGAACCACCTCCCATCGCCAAGCGCTGCTCAAAAACATGAGCATCGCCTTGATCCGCGAGGGTAAAATCGAGACCACCGCGCCGAAAGCCAAGGAGCTTAGAAGCTACGTGGAAAAGCTGATCACCCGCGCTCGCAAGGGTGATTTCAACGCACACCGCGCCGTATTCGCAAGTCTTCAGGATAAAGAGATCACCCATAAGCTGGTGACCGAAGTAGCCCCCAAGTACGCTGAGCGCAAGGGCGGCTATGTCTCTATCCAGAAAACCCGTATTCGCCGTGGCGATGCTGCGCCCATGGCGACGATCGAACTTCTCTAATCTCTCTATACCGGCGCGGCCTGTCCGCGCCTCTTTTGTTTAGTCGCTTTTAAGTCCCCGCACGCTTTAATTCAACCCATTTGTCCGATTGGCAGGCTGGGGGCCGGCTTTTTCGAAAAAAGAGTATCAATGAGCCTACCGTTTACCGATGAAGAGTTAACGCCGGCCGTCGACCGCGTGTTGGATAAGGTGCGTCCCGTTCTGGAGCGCGACAAGGGCGGCGTGAAGCTTGTTGCCGTCAGGGGCGGCGTGGTCTATGTGCAGCTGACGGGCGGATGCGTGGGGTGCGCAAGCAGCGGTACGACGCTGAAATTCACAATCGAACGTCAACTGCAGATGGACATTCACCCGCTGATGAAGGTGGTCAACGTGCCCGAGGGCATGGAAGCGAAATTAGAGGAGATTAGGGTTGGCTAAGAGAGGGTATGGGTTTTATCTAAAAAAAGCCGAAGAGGCTTTTGCCCGTTATGACTACGAAGCGGCGCTGCTTTTTTACTCCCTGGCGGGTCAGGAACGCAACGCCAGCGAAGCGGTCAGTGTCGGGGCGGTTCTGGCTTCGATGGCGATGGAGACGCCCGAAGAGGCCCACGCGGTTTTTGAGTTTTACAACGTTGCCCGTGCGCTCGATCCCAAGAATGCGCAGGCACTCACTCAGGCATTGATTGACTCGATCGAGAACCATCATGTCTATGAAAGCGCCGCCGATCTTGCGCGGATGCTCCACGAAAGGGCCGAAGCCGAAAACGGAATCAGCTATGAGGATTTTAAAAAACTGGTCGAGGAGAACGCTGATTTTCGCACCACCTTTGAAAAGGTCATCTACTCTACACGTGTTGTGATCAGCGACAAGAAGGACTTTTTCGAGTTTGTCGAAGGGCTGATCGACAACGGTTATACGGAGATGGCGCTGGCCTATATCGACAGCGCGAATGCCGTTTTCCCCTCCGATGAGAAAATCCGCGCCCTTTTAAATAAAATCAGCGAACGGGAGAGTCTTGAAATATCCGGTAGCTAATAACGCCGCCTACGCGTGGGTCAGCGCCGATTCGCGCGAGTGCGGGCCGGATACCGCCTTTGTGGCCGATGCGCTCTCCGCCCGCTATACCGACGCCGCCAAAGCGGCCGGCTGCGCTGCGGTGCTGGACGCGCAGGCGCTGAAGTCCCACTTCGATCTCAATCTGAAAATCGTCGGCATCACCGGAACCAACGGCAAAACGACCACCGCCGCGTTGATCTACTCGCTGCTTTTAGATCTGGGCTTTAAGGCGGCCCTGCAGGGTACGCGCGGTTTTTTTATAAACGGCGAAAAAATCGAAGGCAAGGGATTTACCACCCCGATGCTGCTGGATAACTACGCACGCATCGATCGGGCCAAAAAGGCCGGGTGCGACTTTTTTATCACCGAAGTCAGCTCCCATGCGATTGCGCAAAAACGGATGGAGGGGATTGAGTGCGCCCTGAAAATCCACACCAATATCACCGGCGATCATCTCGATTTTCACGGCACCTTCGAAAACTACCGGGCGGTCAAAAACAGCTTTTTTGAGGATGAAACCCTCAAGCTGATCAACAAAGACGATCCGCAGATTGCCTTTAACCCCAAAAACGCCCGCACCTACGGCATCGAAAACCCGGCGACCTTTAAGCTGGAGGCCTATTCGCCCAACGAAGGCCTAAGCGGCGTCATAAGCTATGGGGAAGAGAAGGCGATGTTCCACAGTGCGCTCATGGGCCACTTTAACCTCTATAACATTCTCGCAGCCCTGGGGGCGGTTAAGCTCTTGACCGATAAGCCGTTGCAGAGCGTCTGCGATCAGCTGGAAAACTTCGGCGGCGTGAGCGGACGCATGGAGGTGGTGAGCCTCAAGCCGACGGTGATTGTCGATTTTGCCCACACCCACGACGGCATCGAAAAGGCGCTGACGGCGCTTTTTCCGCAAAAGTGCGTTGCGGTGTTTGGCGCCGGCGGCGATCGGGACGCCACGAAGCGGCCCTTGATGGGTCAGGCGGCGGCCAGACACGCGGTGCGGCTTTTTATCACCTCGGATAATCCGCGCCATGAAGAACCGATGGCGATTATCGAGGCGATCAAGGCCGGTTGCGGCAACCATCCCGACGTGCGGATCGAACCCGATCGCCGCGCGGCGATCGCCGGAGCGCTGGCTTCTTTAGCCCCCGATGAAATTTTGGTTATACTAGGTAAAGGCGATGAAGAAACTCAGCAGATAGGCGATAGGCTTCTGCCCTTTAACGATAAAAACGTTGTATTAGAACTACTCAAGGAGCAAGAGGCATGATCCGCGAAATGATGACGGCCAAGATTCACCGCGCCACCGTCACCGACGCGAACCTGAACTATATCGGTTCTATCACGATCGATGAGGCGCTCTTGGAGGCTTCGGGCATTTTGGTAGGCCAGAAGGTCGAAATTTTAAATATCAACAACGGCGAGCGCTTCAGCACCTATGTGATCAAAGGGGAGCGCTACGGCGGGGAAATCTGCCTCAACGGCGCGGCCGCGCGGCGCGTTCAGGTGGGAGACAAAATCATTATCGTCAGTTACGGTTTTTACGGGCCGCAGGAGCTGGAGGGCTATAAGCCCACGGTGGTGATGGTCGATGACAACAACAACCTGACGCAAGTTTTGCACGAAATCTAAGGGGACGCGATGTTTGACGGACTCAATCTGGGCAATCTCGGCGAGATGATGGCGCAAATGCAGAAAAAAGCCGAGGAGATGCAAAGCGCCGCCGAGTCGGTCAGCTATACCGCCAAATCCGGCGGCGGTATGGTCAAGGCCACCGTCAGCGGCAAAGGCGAGCTGGTCGATGTGGAGATCGACGATTCGCTGCTTTCGGATAAAGAGTCCTTGCAGATTTTGCTGATCGGCGCCGTCAACGAGGCCTTGACAATGGCCGAAGGGGGCAAGCGGGACATGGCGATGCGCATGATGGGCGATCTTAGCTCCCTGCAGCGTAAGGGCTAACCCCTTGAGGCTGCCGCTGATTGTCGCAGCGCTCTTTTCTCTTCTTTGGGCGCAGCCCGAATTTTCTTCCTGTATCGAAAAAAACCGCCTCGGCATGGCCGAGATTGACACCATTGCGGTTCTGGCCATCGACGGCGAGCGGCTGCTGGCGGCAATTGGCGGCAGAAAGCCCCACGCGCTTCCGGCCCAATGGCAACTTTTAAACTTCGATCCGCTCACCGGTTTTGCGGTGGTGCGCGCCAAGCATAATCTGCTGCCCGTTGCCTTCCGCAGCGCCGATCGCATGGATGAACATCCCCGTTTAGCCGTCGTTTCATCCCAAGAGGCGGGTGACGGCATCGTTCAAAGCCGTCAGGAGGGGTTGTGCGGCGCGCGGCTCGATCGCCCGCTGCCCCACGGATCGGTCGTTTGCGCCCCCTGTTACGCGGTGGTGGGCGTTGCGATGAACGGCGGCTTTATCGAAAGCGACTATCTGCGCCATCTGATAGACTTTGACGCAAGCCCCTTTTATTGGGGGGATTTGGGCTTTCGGCTCTATGGGGGCCAGAACCGTATCCGTTACGTCAACCCCTTTTTTAAGAACAACCCCTTTCGGCCCGAGGACGAAATAATGCGCATCGGCGGCACGGAGATTACCGACGGGCGAACCGCTGCGCGCGCAATCGCACTCTTAAAGCCCGGTTCGACAGTCACGGTCGTTTACCGCCGCGACGCGCAGGAGCATAGCGTGCAGGTGACGGCCGGACCGAGACTGGGCGGCGGGCAGATTGCCGATACCTTTTTGGAGCATCTGGGCTGGCGGCTGGATCAGAATCTGACGGTTCAGGTGCTTTTGGAGGAGGGGTTTGCAGGCAGCCGCGCCATCCGTCCCGGCGATCGGCTGATTCAGATTAACAAAACCGTCGTTACCAACTCCGAGCAGGCTCAGGCGGCGCTTTCGGGGTATGACGGGCCGGTCAAGCTGCTCATGGGCCGCGAGGGGTTTCATTTTTTTATTACGCTGCATACGGAGTAACTGTGAAAGATTTTGAAACCTATCTGCTAGGCAACCTGCCCAAAGCGCCGAGCTTTCATCCCCACTACGAAGCGGCGCTGGCCCAAATGCTTCAAGCGGGGGGTAAACGGTTTCGTCCGGCGCTGGTGCTGGCGGTTGCGCAGGGGTTAAACCCGTTTTGCGTGCCGGGTGCCTATGCCCCCGCTTTGGCGATCGAGCTGCTGCACACCTATTCGCTTATTCACGACGATCTGCCCGCCATGGACAACGCTCCCCTGCGGCGCGGCCACCCCACGTTGCACGTCACCTACGACGAAGTGACGGCGATTTTGGCCGGCGACGCGCTCAATACCCACGCCTTTTTGGTGCTGGCCCAAGCGCCGCTGGATGCGGCGGTGCGCATTAAACTGGTCGAAACGCTGGCCTACGACGGCGGGGTTAGCGGCATGGTGCTGGGGCAGGCGATCGACTGCCATTACGAAGGGCAGCGGCTTGAACTGGAAAAGCTGGAGTTTATCCACCGCCACAAAACGGGGCGTTTGATCGCCGCTGCGCTGAAGATGGGTGCGCTTTCGGCCGGGGCAGAGGATGCGCTGTGCGAAAGGCTTTACGATCTGGGCATGGAGCTGGGGCTTTATTTTCAGATCCGCGATGACATTATCGATGCGACCGAAGATGAGGCGACGGCGGGCAAAACCACCGGAAACGACGGAGAAAAAAACAGCTATGTCACGCTGCTGGGGCTTGCGGAGGCGAAGCAACGCGCCGCCGACGCTGCGCAGAACATCCGCGCGCAACTGGCCAATTTGCCGGCCAATCTGCCGGCGACGCTGGGCGACGTGTTGAAGGGTTATCTATAACGAACGGCTGATACGCTGCAAACGCTCGATGCGCTGTTGCAGCAGGTCGATCATCTCCTGCGCGCGGCCCAGCGCTTCGGCGCTTTTGGGCAGGCCCTGACGCTCGCAAAGCGCCTCAATCCGCAATAAAGTCTGCGAAAGCTCCTGCGACTCCTGATCCAAAATCCCGAAGGATTTTCCCTGACGTACCGGGGCGCACACACTCTGGAGACTAGGCATCGTTTTCCCTTTGGCGTTTTTTACGAATCCAGCCGTTACGTTTTAAAAAGTCGTCATACTCCCCGCCGAACTCCCGGGCGAGAAACTCCCGGTAGGACTTATCCGAGAGCGTTATGCCCGCTTCCTCCAAGACCTCGATCTGCTCTTTAATGCTGAGGTTGGCCGCCAGCATCTTCCCAAGACTCTCTTTAACCTCCAAAAGCCGGCTGCGTTTGTGGTAACGGCTTTCGGCTTCGCGGCTTTTGAGCTTCGCCTCGATGAGTTGATCGAGCTTAGACTTGCTCATAACTTATAGATAACTTCTCTAAAACAGATTTGAATTATATTTAATACTACTTGTAACAACTCTTAAACTTCCGTATATCATCGTGAAATCCTTAATATGTGAGGTTTTGTAACAGTCAATACGGGGCTATATCGGCCAATATTGGCGTTTATGAGCAAAAAACAGTCCAATTAAGAGGATGATATACGGAAGATTAGGGAAGATTTGGCGGCTACAGCGAACCGCCGGAAGAATCAAAAGAAGTCAAACAGCACCAGACTGGCCGCCATCAGCATCATGCCGCCGATCAGGCCGCCGAGCGTTGAATGGCTGTTGCCGTATTCGCGCGCGGCGGGAAGCAGTTCATCAAAGGAGATGTAAACCATGATGCCCGCGATCAGGGCAAAGACCAGCCCCAGCGTGGTTTCGTTCAAAAAGGGGGCCAGAATCAAAAAGCCCGCCACGGCGCCGAGCGGTTCGGCCAGACCGGAGGCAAAGGCGTAATAAAACCCCTTTTTGCGGCTGCCGGTGGCGTGGTAGATGGGCAGGCTGACAGCGATGCCCTCGGGGACGTTGTGGATAGCAATGGCCACGGCAATGACAATCGCCAAGGAGGGGTCAACCGCCGCCACGGCAAAGGTGGCAAACCCCTCGGGGAAGTTGTGAATGGCGATGGCCAGCGCCGTAAAAAGCCCCGTGCGTTTCAGGGCCATGCGTTTCACATGGCCGTCATCCCCCGCGCCGATATGGATAAATTCACGGGTGCCCTTGAGTTCGTGGGGGTTCACGTCACCCGGCACAAAACGGTCGATCAGGGCGGTGAGGCCGACCCCCGCAAAGAAGGCGATCACCGCAAACAGGTGGGCCGGCCCCGCGCCAAAGTGCGCAAAGCTCCTTTGCGCTTCGGGCAAAATCTCCATAAAGGACACATAGATCATCACCCCGGCGGAAAACCCCAGCCCGATCGACAGACCCAAGGTGCTTTTTTGGCGCACAAAGAGGGCCAGCAGACCGCCCAGCCCCGTGGCCAGCCCCGCTAACAGGGTTAATGTGAAGGCAAAAAAAAGATTGCTCCCGACCAGTTCCATTTTGGCTCCTTATACCCGTTATAATGCCCGAAATTTTTTGAGGGGCGCGCATGAAAGAGGTGGTCATTATCGGCGGCGGCTATGGCGGAGCCAAGGCGCTCAAAACGCTGATCGCCCAAGGCGGCGTGCGGGTAACGCTGATTGATCGCAACCGTTTTCACTACCGTCAGGCGGAGCTGCACGAGTTTATCGCTTCGACCATTCCGCTGGAGAAGGTGATGATCGATTTAGCGCGCTTTGTGTCGCGCCTGGGCCAGAATGCCCGTTTTATCCACGGCTATGCCGATCGTATCGACGAAGCGGGCGGCACGGTGAAGGTCAACGGCGAAACCGTTGCCTTTGACGCGCTGATCGTCGCCACGGGGGCCAGCACCTTTTTTCCGGGCGCTATCAAAGGCATTGGGGCCCATGCGCGGGATATTAAGGAGTTTGCCGGGGCTTTTTATTACCGCCAGCGCTTTGAGGAGCTGCTGTTTATGCGGCGGGGCAAACAAAGCCGCGTGGTGATTGGCGGCGCTGGGCTAAGCGGCGTGGAGATCGCCGCCGAAATGGCCCACCACGCCCGCAAACTGGGATTGGGTGCCGACGAACTGGCGGTGACGCTGGTCGAGCCGATGGCGACGGTATTGCCCGGCATGGACCCGTTTTTGATCAAACAAAGCGAAAGGGCCCTGAAGGCGCTGGGGGTCGAGTCCCTTCACGGCCACTTTATCGGCGAGGTGGCCGCCGATCGGGTCACGCTTTCGGACGGGCGCGAACTGCCCTGCGATCTGTTTATCTTTACCGGCGGCGTGTCGCCCAGACGGGCCAGCGAACACGGCACCTTGCCGCGCGGAAAACGGGGCGAGGTGACCGTATTGCCGACTTTGCAGGTCGAGGGGCGCGAGAATATCTTTGCCGTAGGGGATGTGGCGGGGGTAAGCGACGCGCAGGGTCATCTGCTGCCGCCCACGTCGCAGGTGGCCAAACAAAGCGGCGCTTGCGCGGCCCGCAATATCGCCGCGCTCTTTCAGGGACGGCCGCTTTTGCCCTGTCCGGCGCGGATTAAAGGGGTGATGGTGGCGCTGGGCGGCCACAACGCGGCGGGGATTTTGTACGGCAAAATCAAGGTTTCCGGCACGATCGGCGGCTTTTTTAAACGGTTAATCTTCTGGTTGCACGCCAAATCCTTCCGGTAACCCTTGACAAATTTAACCAAATAGTTAAACTAACCGGTTAGTAAAATACCGGAGCGTTTAAATTGGATTCAACCACCACCGAAAAAATCCTCATCGGCGCAGCCCAGCTGTTTGCCGAAGTGGGCTTTGACGCCGCCCGCGTGGATGCCATCGCCGATCGTTGCGGCGTGAACAAGGCATCCTTGTACTACCACTTCAAAGACAAAAAAACCCTTTACAACGCGGTGATCGTTCACTACCTTTCTGCCACCAAAGCCCAAATCGAAACCCGCGTGCATCAGGGCGGCAACCCCTTTGAGCAGTTGCGCGATTATATCCGCGTGATGTTTGTCTGCTTTCACGCGGGACGTTTTATCTCGCCCATTATGTTGCGCGAAGCCGCTTCGGGCGGCCGCAATCTCAGCGGCGAAACGCTGGAGCTGATGCGCGGTTTTCTGGGGCGCTTTCGGGCCTTGCTTGAATCGGGCGTGGCAACGGGCGACTTTAAAGCCGAAGGATTGCCCTTTGTGCATATGACCGTGATCGGGACGATTCACTTTCTAATCGGCGGAACGCCCCTAAGGGAGCGTTTTATCCACGAATCATTGATCGAGGCCGATCGTCTGCCCTCTTTGGACCCCGAAGAGAATGCCCAGCGGCTTTATGAGATGGTTGCCGCTTATCTAAAACCCAAGGAGACCCGGTGAGAGATACCCGTTTACAGATTGAAGAGGCCTTCGAGCGGTTGGGGGTGTGGATTGCCCATAACCCCTTAAAAACCATTACGGCGTCGGTGTTGTTTGTGGCGCTTTTTGCGATGCATCTGCCCAAGATTACCGTGGATACCTCCACCGAAGGGTTTTTGCATGAGGACGACTCGGTTTTAACCGAATACAACGCCTTTCGGGACGCCTACGGCCGCGATGAGCGGGTGCTGCTGGCCATTGGCCCCGTGGATGTTTTTGCGCCGCAGACGATTGATCGCATTGAACGGCTGCATCAACGCATTGAAGCCGAGGTGCCCTATCTGGCCGATGTCACCAGCCTGATCAACGCCCGCAACACGCGCGGCGAGGGCGATACGCTCATTGTCGAAGACCTGCTGGAAAACCGCCCCCAAAGCCCCGAAGCGTGGGCGGCGCTCAAGCAGCGGGCCATGGCGAACCCGCTTTATAAAAACCTGCTCTTAAGCGAAGACGGCCAAATGACCACGCTGGTTATCGAAACGCTGGCCAGCGCCGAAGCGGCGGGGGAAATTGACGTGCTGGCGGATTTTGAGGCCCTCACCGCCGAACCCGCCGCCAAAAGCGAAAAACGCCAATATCTCACCGACGCGCAAAACAGCGAGATTGTCGCCGCCGTGCGTAAAATCGTGCTCGAAGAGTCCGGCCCGGACTTTCCGGTGATGGTGGCGGGCAGCCCGGTGATTACCGATTCGCTCAAGCGCTCCATGCTCAGCGATATGCAGACCTTTATGCGGCTTTTGGTGCTGATTATCGCCGTGAGCCTCTTTTTGATGTTCCGCCGGGCCAGCGGGGTGTTTTACCCGCTGATTGTGATTGCCCTGACCCTGCTGGCGACGGTCGGTTTTATGGCGCTGACGGGCAAGGCGATCAAGATGCCCACGCAGATTGTGCCCAGCCTGCTGCTGGCGGTGGGCGTGGGCGCGGCGGTGCATGTGCTGGCGATCTTCTACCGCAAGCTGGACGAAAGCGGCAACAAACCCGAGGCGATCGGCTACGCGCTGGGCCATTCGGGACTGGCGATTGTGATGACGTCGCTCACCACCATGGCGGGGATCGGCTCCTTTAGTTTTGCCAATGTCGCCCCCGTGGCGGATTTGGGCCGTTTTGCCGCCTTTGGGGTGTTTGTCTCCCTGGTGCTGACGGTGACGCTGCTGCCTGCTTTGCTGGCCCTGACCCGCATCAAACCCCGCGCGCTGCACCCCGAACGCCACCCTTTGATGGATCGGCTGCTCGGCGCCACGGCCCACTTTTCCACCGTGTACGCTAAGCCGATCGTGGTGGTATCGGCCATTGCCATGACGGTTTCGATCGGCTTTGTTTTCAAGCTGCAGCTCAGCCACTATCCGCTGGGCTGGTTTCCCAAGGACAACGACATCCGCGTTACCACCCTTGCGCTGGATGAGGCGCTTAAAGGCACCGCCAACGCCGAGGTGATTGTGGATTTTGGACAAACCAACGCGCTGTACGATCCGGCCGTTATGCAGACGCTCGACGCCCGCGTGATCGAGGCGGAAAGCTTTACGGGCGACGGCTATTTTGTGGGCAAAACCGTTTCGTTGGCGACCATTGTCAAAGAGATCAACCGCGCGCTGAACGAAAACCGCGAAGAGGCCTACGCCATCCCCGGTAGCCGCGATCTGATCGCGCAGGAGTTGCTGCTCTTTTCCAATAGCGGCAGCGACGATTTGGAAGATGTGACCAACGGGCAGTTTTCTCAGGTGCGCATCACCCATAAAATCCCCTTCCCCGACGCGATCAAGGGGGCCGAGCTGGTCGATCGGCTGGAGCAGCACTACGGAGCCGCCTTTGAGGGGGCCAAGGTGACTGTGACCGGACTGGTGCCGCTGCTGGTGCGGATTTTCGATGCGGCGGTGGAGTCAACGGCGGTTGAGTTATGTCATTGCCGCGCTGTCGATTACAGTGATGATGATCGCGCTACTGGGCAGCTTTAAACTGGGGCTGCTTTCGATGATTCCCAATCTGGCTCCCATTTTGGCGGGCATGGCGCTGATGGTGCTGCTGGGGATTCCCTTCGATATGTTTATGATGCTGGTGGGATCGATTATTATCGGTCTGGCGGTGGATGACACCATCCATTTTATGCACAACTTCCGCCGCTACTTCAACGCCACGCATAACGCCGAAGAGGCGATTAGGCGCACCTTTTTAACCACGGGCCGCGCCATGACGGTCACTACGGTGGTGCTCAGTCTGGGCTTTTTTGTCTATATGTTCGCTTCCATGTACAACATCATCAACTTCGGCCTGATCGCAGGGGTTTGTATTATCTTGGCGCTGCTGGCGGATTTGGTGCTGGCCCCGGCCTTGATGGTGCTGTTTGTGAAAAATAAATCCAAGAAGGAGGCTATCTAAATGAAACGGTTTTTGATTTTACTGATGATCGCCGCCGCGGCGCTTTATGCGGACGATCCCAAAGCCCGCGCCATTATGGAAAAGGTGGACGCCCGCGACGACGGCGACAACATGACCGCCCGCATGGAGATGGTGCTGATCGACAAAAACGGCGACACCCGCGTGCGCGAAATTGTGCAGCGGATGAAGGATTTCGGGCCCGACACCTACCGTCTGCTCTTTTTTAAGGAGCCCGCCGATGTGCGCGGCACAGGGTTTTTGACCTACGACTACGACGACGGGGCCAAGGATGACGATCAGTGGCTCTATCTGCCCGCGCTTAAAAAGAGCAAGCGGATCGCTTCCACCGACAAATCCGGCAGCTTTATGGGATCGGATTTTACCTATAGCGATATGACCAGCCGCGACTTGGACGATTACCGCTTTAAGCTGGTTAAGGAGATGGCGGTGGGCGAACACAAGGTGTGGGTGATCGAAAGCACGCCCCGTACGCAGAAGGTGATCGACGAAACGGGTTACGCCAAATCGCTGGCGCTGGTGCGGCAGGATAACTATGTGGTGATCCGCGCGGTGCATTACGAAACCCGATCGGGCCGCGTGAAGTTTTTGGATATCCCTAAGCTGGAAAAGATCGACGGCATCTGGCAGGCGCTGGAGATGCAGATGACCAGCAAGCAGGGCAACGAAACCGTCCACCGCACCGTGCTGCGTTTTCACGATGTGAAGTTCAATCAAAATCTGGACAAAGAACTCTTTACCCAGCGGCAACTGGAGATCGGGCTGTAATGCGCCGTCTGTTGCTGCCCTTTTTGCTGGTTGCCGCCGCCTTCGGGGACGAGCTGGATATTTTAGAGGGGTTCGACGAAGCGCCCGCCGTGACGATCGCCCCGCCGGAAAAAACCCCGGAAAAATGGGCCGAAATCAAGGGGGCGCTCACCCTCCAGGGGGCCTACAACACCGCCGGCGACGCACAGGGTTACGACGGGCTTAGCCGCCTGAAACTCAAGGGCGATCTGGAGCTGCGCAAACGGCTGGATAACCGCTGGCAGTTTCTCATCAGCGGCGCGGGTTATCTGGACGCGGCTTATGCGCTAAACGATCGGGATAACTATACCGATGAGGTGCTTGACGAGATGGAGAGCGAATTAGAGCTGCGCGAAGCCTACGCCCAAGGCCCGCTTTCAAAAAGCTGGGATCTAAAAATCGGCCGTCAGATTGTGGTGTGGGGCAAAAGCGATAACCTGCGCGTAGCCGATATGCTCAACCCCTTGGATATGCGCGAACCGGGCATGACCGATATTGAAGACTTGCGCCTGCCGGTGGCGATGGTTAAGCTTGATTACTACGCCGGGCCGTGGAATCTGTCGCTGATCGCCCTGCCCGAAACCCGCTTTAGCAAGCGCCCGGCGATCGGCAGCGACTTTTCATTGGGGATGGATGACCGCGAATACGGCGGCGATCACGATCAGTTTGCCGCCGCCTTGCGGGGCCACTTTACCGGCTGGGATCTCTCCTTTTACGGCGCGTCGCTTTACCGCGACGAATTTAATGACCACGAAAAGATCGAAATGGCGGGGCTGGCGGCCAACCGGGCGCTGGGCAACTGGCTGCTTAAGGGCGAAGCGGCCCATCTCAGCGCCGAGGTGAACCGGCTCGATCTGCTCGGCGGCGCGGAGTATCAGGGCGTAACCGACACTACCCTCTCTTTGGAGGTGGCTTCAAGGGATTACGAGGATCAGACGCAGACGGCGTACACCTACGCGCTAAGGGCCACTCGCAATCTGCTTCACGAGCGGGCCAATGTGAACCTATTGGCGATGCAAAACGGCAAAGAGGCCGACGAGGGCGGGTTTGTGCGGTTTTGGGGGGAGTATGACCTCAAAGACGCGCTCACCCTCAAAGCGGGGTATGTGGATTACCAAGGCGGCGAGATGCCCTTTGAGTTTTTGAAAGACAACGATCGCCTCTTTGCGGAGCTGAAAGCCAGCTTTTAATATCCTTGCGCCCATGGATGAGACGATAACCCCCCGGTGCCGGGCGCAACACGAGCGGTTTTTGCAAGCCGCGATGTCGGTTTTTTTGGAGCAGGGCTTCGAAAAGGCGAGCATGGCCGAGATTGTGAAGCGATCCGGCGGCTCCCTTTCGACGGTGTATAAACTCTTTGGCAACAAGGAGGGGCTTTTTTCGGCGGCCCTGAAGCTGATGACCGATCAGTTTGCCGCCGAGTTTGAGGAGCTTGCCCGAAGCAAAAGCGAAGCGCCGATCGAAGAGTTTTTGCACGCCTTTGGTATCAAAGTGCTTGAGACGGTTGTTTCGGATGTTTCGATTTTGATGGTTCGCATGGCAACGGCCGAAGGGCATAAAAACGGCGGCGAGCTGGGCCGTATTTTCTTTAGCCACGGTTTTTCCCAAGTGCTTTCGGTTTTGGCGCGCCAGCTCAAACTGCGTCAGGAAAAGGGGCTTTTGCGCCCGGCCGATCCCGAGCTGGCGGCAATCCGGTTTTTTCAGATGGTCAAAGAGCCCTATCATTTTAGAATGCTGGTGACGGGCGAGCGGCCCGAGCTCTCAACCGCGCAGCGCAACGCGATCGTCTCCGAAGCGGTTGAGTTTTTTCTGCACGGCATCTTAAAGCGGTAACTTTTTCTTGACATCCAAAGCAAAACCCACTAGAATTTTGCCTCACTAAAGTGTAACGAGCATTACACTCTTAAATTTCCCATTCAGGAAAACCGATGAGAAACCCCCGTTTTCGCGTAGATAACCCCCGTCTGTTTTTATTCATTGCATTGCTAACGATCGGCGTTTTTTCCGCCCACGCGCAAGCGCCTCAGGGCGCTACGCCCCCGCCGATGCCCGTGAGTACCTTCGAGGTGACGGCAAGCGATCGGCCCATCGAGCTGGATTATCCGGCCAGGCTTTCGGGGCTTGCCCATGCCGAGGTGCGCGCCAAGGTGACGGGCACGCTGCTTAGGCAGGTCTATACCGAAGGGACGCAGGTGAAAGCGGGCGAAACGCTTTTTGTGATCGACCCGGCCAAATACGAAGCGGCCAAAGCGGCGGCCGAGGCGGCCTTTAATCAGGCCGATCGCGAATACCGGCGGGTTCGCGCCCTCTTTGAGAGCCAAGCGGTGAGCGAACGCGAACGCGACGCGGCCCTTGCGGCCTACGAAAGCGCCGAAGCGGCGCTTAAAAACGTTGCGCTGGATTTGGAATATACCCGCGTCAAAGCGCCCATTGACGGTTTTGCCGGGATGAAGCGCCACGACGTGGGCAACCTGATTTCCGCCGGAACGGTGCTGACAACCGTCACCCAAACCAAACGGCTTAACGCCCGTTTTGCCTTTGCCCGCATGGCGCAGCTTAAGGCGACGCTGCTGCCCCCAAGCGGCGACTGGAATGATTTAAGCGGCGTGAGCGTGACGATCGAAAGCGACGAGGGCGGCGTGCATCCGCATAAGGGGCATATCGATTTTGTCGATGCGCTGATCGACCCCCAAAGCGGCAGCGTCGAAGCCCGCGCCGTGATCGACAACCCCGAAAATACGCTTTTTCCCGGCCAGTTTGTCCGGGTCAAAATTAGCGGGTTTGTCAAAAAAGGGGCGGTCTTGGTTCCCCAATCGGCGGTGATGCAAGGCCCCCGGGGCGCTTTTGTCTATGTGATCGAAGCGGGCAAGGCGGCCATCCGGCCCATTGCGATTTTGCAGGAATCGGGCGAGCACTTCGTGCTTAAAAGCGGCCTGAAGGCCGGCGATAAAATTATTGTCAACAACCTGATGAAAATCCGCCCCGGCGCGCCGGTTGCGCCCATGACAGGACAGTAAGATGTTTTCAAAATTCTTTATCGATCGGCCCATCTTCTCCACGGTGGTCTCGATCGTCATTATCCTCGCGGGCATTATGGCTATTCGCGGCCTGCCGGTCGAAGAGTATCCGCAGGTGGTGCCGCCGCAGGTGATGGTGATTGCCAAATACCCCGGCGCCAGCGCCGAAACGGTTGCCAACACCGTCGCCGCGCCGATCGAGCAGGAGATCAACGGCGTGGACAATATGATCTACGTCTCTTCGTCCTCCTCTTCCAGCGGTGAGGTGTTTGTGAGCGTCTTTTTTGAGACCGGCACCGATCCCGACGAAGCGACGGTGAACGTCAACAACCGCGTTCAGGCCGCCTTGCCGCGCCTGCCCCAAGAGGTGCAGCAACAGGGCGTTTTGGTGCGAAAACGCAGCTCGACCATTTTGGAGGTGATGACGCTCAGCGGCGATCCCGCCCGCTACGACACCATCTTTATCTCCAACTACGCGCTTTTAAATATTGTCGATGATCTTAAACGCATCAAGGGTGTGGGGGATGTGATGATTTTCGGCAGCCAGGATTACGCCATGCGCATTTGGCTGCATCCCGATCGCTTGGCCAAATTCGGCCTGACCCCCAACGACGTCGTAGCCGCCGTGCGCGAGCAAAACGCCCAGTACGCGCCGGGCCAGCTGGGCCAAGAGCCGATGCCTAAGGGCGGCAGCGTTTACACCTATACGCTTTCGGCCCAAGGGCGTTTGAGCGATCCCGAAAGCTTCGGCAATATTGTGCTGCGGGCCAACGCGGACGGCAGCTTTTTGCGCCTGAAAGAGGTGGCCACGGTGGAGCTGGGCGCGCAAAATTACAGCTTTAGCGGCACGATGGATAAAAAACCCACCGTACCCATGGGGATTTTCCTGCAGCCCGGCGCCAACGCGCTCGAAACCGCCGATGCGATCGAAGCAACCATGCAAAAGCTCTCCGATCGCTTCCCCGAGGGCATCAGCTACGCCGTACCCTACGATACGACCAAGTTCGTGCGCGTCTCGATCGAAGAGGTGGTCAAAACCTTTATCGAAGCGCTCATCTTGGTGGTGCTGGTGGTCTTTTTGTTTTTGCAAAACGTCCGCGCGACGATTATTCCCATCTTGGCGGTGCCCGTTTCGATTATCGGCACCTTTGCGGGGCTGTACCTGCTGGGCTTTTCGATCAACCTGCTCACCCTCTTTGGCTTGATTTTGGCCATCGGCATTGTGGTGGACGACGCGATTATCGTCATCGAAAACGTCGAGCGGATTTTGCGCTCCAAGGCGATTTCGGTCAAAGAGGCGACCGTAGAAGCCATGCAGGAGGTGACCAGCCCGGTGATTGCCATTGTTTTGGTCTTGGCGGCGGTCTTTATTCCCGTGGCTTTAATGAGCGGTTTTACCGGCGAAATGTACCGGCAGTTTGCCACGACGATCGTCATCTCCGTGGCGATTTCGGGCTTGGTGGCCCTGACGCTGACTCCGGCGTTGTGCGCGCTGTTTTTGCACGAACACGATCCCGAGCCCATCTGGCCGCTGCGCCAGTTCAACCGGTTTTTTAACTGGCTGACCGATCGCTTCAGCGGCGGGGTGCGCAAAACTATCCGTTATAGCGCGTTAAGCCTGCTGCTCTTTGGCGGGTTGATGGCCATTACCTATGATCTATTCCAGCGCGTGCCCACGGCCTTGGTACCCATGGAGGACAAAGGGAGCATTTTGGCCATCAGTATACTGCCGCCCGCCTCGTCGCTGGAGCGCACCAAAGAGGTGCGTGACTTTATCTCCGACGTGGCGCTTTCCAGTCCCCATGTGGAGCACGTCGTCGCCTTTGCGGGCTTTGACATTATCTCTTCGGCGCTCAAAACCAGCTCCGGCGTGGCCTTTATCAACCTGAAAAACTGGGACGAGCGAAGCGGGCCGGGGGAAAGCTCCCAAGCGCTGGTGGGGCAGTTTATGGGCCGGTTTATGCAAAATCCCGATGCCCTGATCTTTGCGCTGAACCCGCCGCCGATTATGGGCCTAAGTATCTCCGGCGGCTTTGAGATGCATATTCAAGACCGTACCGGCGACGGGGTGATGACGCTGGCTAATTATGTCAATCAGGTCGTCGCCAAAGCCAATGCGCGCCCTGAGCTGACCATGGTTCGCAGCACGTTAAACGTCAACGTGCCCCAATACGCCATCGAGCTCGATCGCGACAAGGTTAAAAGCTTGGGCATCAATCTGGCCGAGCTCTTTAGCGCCATGCAGGCAACCTTCGGCAGCTTTTATGTGAACGATTTTAATCTCTATGGCCGCGCCTACCGCGTGATGGTGCAGGCCGAAAGCGACTTCCGCAAGAGCCCGGAAAATTTAGAGGATGTTTTTGTGCGAACGCGGACGGGCAATATGGTGCCCCTCAGCGCGCTGGTGAATGTGCGCCGCGACATCGGCCCGGACGTGGTAGAGCGGTTTAACCTCTTTCCTTCCGCCAAAGTGATGGGCGAACCCAAACCGGGTTTTAGTTCCGGCGATGCGATCCGCGCTATTGAGGAGGTTTCCAAAGAGGTGCTGCCCAAAGGCTACACGCTGGCGTGGTCGGGCAGCTCCTATCAGGAAAAGGAGATGAGCGGCACCGGCATTCAGGCGTTTATGTTCGGGATTATTATGATCTTTTTGATCCTTGCGGCGCTCTATGAACGGTGGCTGATTCCGCTGGCGGTGGTGATGGCCGTGCCCTTTGCGGTCTTTGGCGCGATTACGGCCATTTGGCTGCGCGGCTTGAGTAATGAGCTCTATTTTCAGATTGGCTTGGTTGTTTTGATCGGCCTAGCGGCCAAAAACGCCATTTTGATTGTGGAGTTTGCCATGATCAACCGAAGGGCGGGGATGGCGGTGATCGAGGCGGTGGTGGAGGCGGCCAAAACCCGTTTCCGCCCGATTGTGATGACCTCTCTAGCCTTTACCCTAGGCGTGGTGCCGCTGGCGATCAGCTCCGGCGCGGGCGAAGCCAGCCGCCATGCGATCGGCACCGGCGTGATCGGCGGGATGCTGGCGGCGACCTTTATCGCCGTCTTTTTTATCCCGCTTTTTTATGTCTATATGGCTAGGCTGGGCGAGTGGCTAGCCAAGTGGAAAAAGGAGCATATCCATGCGTAAAAAATTAACGGTTCTCTTTTCGATCCTACTGTTATCGGGCTGCTCCGTGGCACCGAAGCTGGAGATGCCGGAAACGCCTTTGCCTTCGACGGAAAGCAATGTTTCGATCGATACGGCGTGGTGGGAGCGTTACGGCGATCCGGTTTTGGACGGATTGATCGATGAGGCTCTTAAAAACAACGGCAATCTGCAATTGGCTGCGGCTAACGTGGCTCAAGCCCGAGCCGCTCTAGGGCTGGCCAAGGCGCAGCGCTACCCGAATCTTGCGGCTAACGCATCGGCGGCCAGTATCTCCGCCAGCGAAGAGAGCTTCGGCGGAACCGGTGCGGAGTACGATAATTACGCCGTCAGCGGCGTATTAAGTTACGAGGTCGATCTTTTCGGCCGGCTTAAAGATGCAAAAAACGTTGCCGCCCAGTCTCTTTTGGCCATGGAGGCGGATCGCGAAACCCTAAAGCTCTCCATCGCCGCCTCGGTGGCGGAGAGCTATTTCGCTTTGCTAACTCAAAACCGTAATCTTGAGGCGGCAGAAACGTTGCTGATCGCTAAAAAAGAGGGGTTTGCCCTGCGTAAAAAACAGTACGAGAAAGGGGCTATTCCCGAACTGCTTCTACGTCAGGCGGAGGCGGATCTAAACGGCGTTCAGGCGCAATTCGAACAGTTTAGCCGCAGTCGGGACGCTGCCGCCAACGCGCTGTCGATTCTGTGCGGACGAAGCCCCAAGGCGATCGTTGAGGAACGGATCTCGGGTGAGGCGGCACTGCCCGCAATCGAAAGGCTACCCGCGGCTATGCCTTCGGATCTGATCAGCCGCCGTCCCGATATTTTAGCCGCCGAGGCGCGCTTAAAGGCAGCCAACTACTCTGTGGGTTCGGCTCGCGCGGCCTATTTTCCCACGCTGAGCCTTACCGGAAGCACCGGTTTCCAAAGTCAGGAGCTGGGAGATTTGATGAATTCGGGAGCCGCTACGACACAGCTTAGCGCCGGGGTCAGCGTTCCTATTTTCAGCTTCGGCCGTATCGGAGCGCAGGTCGAATCGGCCAAGGCGGGCAAGGAGGCGGCGCTGGTTGCCTACATCAACACCCTCCAAAGAGCCTTTGGGGAAGTGCATGATGCCCTAAATCGCCGCGCTCTGGCGGAGGAGCGGCTGACAAGCGTGAGCGCTCAGCTTTCGGCATTGGAACGGGTGCTCGATTTGACCGAACGTAAGTATGAGGCGGGTTATAGCGACTATCTGGCGGTGATCGATGCTCAAAGTGCCTATCTGGGCATTCAAAATGCATACTACGGCGCGCAACTGGAGCTGCTGGCATCCGAGATTACCCTTATCAAGGCGCTTGGAGGCGGTTGGCAAAAACCTGAAAAGCGTTCATCAGATTAAAAGGGAGGGTTGTCTTTCATGAATCGTTTTTTGACGACGAAAAATAGAGCGGCGGTCTTGACGATATTGGCTGGCGTGGCGCTTTCCGGCTGTTTTTTCGAAGGGGAGACGACAACATCGCAAGAGGTGGCAACCGGCAACGGACGCCTTGAAGCCACGGAAATTCTGGTGGCTGCCAAGGGGGCCGGACGAATCGTGGAGATGAGGGTCGATGAAGGTGATTGGGTCGATGCCAAAGAGGTGCTAGCCCGGATCGATTCCGAAACTTTGATCTCCCAGCTAAAACAGGCAAAGGCTCAGCTTGAGCAGGCCAAAACGGCGGTCGGCAGCGCCCGCGCGCAACTGCGCTTGCGCCAAAGCGAAAAGGCGGCGTTGGAGGCAACCCTTCTTCAACGAAAAGCGGAGCTGGAGGCGGCCAAAAGCCGATACGAACGGACCTTGGCCCTTTCGGGCGAAGGGGCCGCTTCCAAACAGGAGCAGGAAGATACCCTAGCCCGCCTCTTAAGCGCCGAAGCGGCGGTCAGCGCGGCTTCGGCGCAAATCGCCGCCGCCGAGGCCGCCGTAACGGCCGCCCGTACGCAGATAGTTTCGGCAGAATCGTCGGTTGAGGCTGCCGAAGCGCAGGTGGAGTATATCCAGACGCTGATCCGGGACAATACCTTAACGGCGCCTAGGGCCGGGCGGGTTCAGTACCGTATCGCTCAACCGGGGGAGGTTGTGGGCAGCGGCGGCCGCGTGGTGAGTCTGCTGGATTTGAGCGAGGTTTACATGACCTTTTTCCTGCCTACCGCCCAAGCCGGCAAGGTGGCGTTGGGAGCCGAGGCGTTAATCGTGCTTGACGCAGCGCCAAATTACGCCATTCCCGCCCATATTTCCTATGTGTCCGATGTGGCGCAGTTTACGCCCAAAACGGTCGAAACCGCCAAGGAGCGGGAAAAGCTGATGTTCCGCATTAAGGCTCGAGTCGATCCGGACCTTTTGAAGCGCTATACCGAACAAATCAAAGCCGGCTTGCCCGGCAGGGTGTGGGTTAAGCTCAAACCCGAAGCCCCGTGGCCTTCGGAGTTAAGCGATAAAGCGCGGCCATGAGCGCCGTTTGCCTTACGGATGTGGGGTTGACCTACGGTAAAACCGTGGCGCTTAGGGAGATATCCCTCAGCATACCAAGCGGTATGATGGTGGGGTTTATCGGGCCGGACGGGGTGGGAAAATCGAGCCTTTTGGCGCTTGTTTCCGGAGCCCGCGCGCTTCAAAAAGGAGACGTAGAGGTGCTGGGCGGGTCGATGGTCGATCGCAAGCACCGCGACCGGATCTGTCCCCATATTGCCTATATGCCCCAGGGTCTGGGAAAAAATCTTTATCCCACCCTAAGTATCGAGGAGAATCTTCAATTTTTCGGTCGGCTGTTCGGTCACGGCGCGTCTCAAAGACGCGCGCGCATCGACGAACTGACGCGGGCGACGGGACTTTATCCTTTTCTCGATCGGCCCGCCGGAAACCTTTCGGGCGGGATGAAGCAGAAACTCGGCCTTTGCTGCGCCCTAATCCACGATCCGCAGCTACTTATTCTGGATGAACCGACCACCGGGGTCGATCCGTTGTCCCGCAGCCAGTTTTGGGATTTGATCGACCGCATTCGCCAAGATCGGCCCCGGATGAGTATTTTGGTGGCGACCGCCTATATGGACGAGGCGGCCCGTTTCGATCGGCTGGTGGTGATGGATGAGGGCAGAATCCTCGCCGTCGATACCGCAAAAGCGCTTTACGAAGCGACCGGAACCGACTCTATGGAGGCCGCTTTTATCCAACTGTTACCCGAAGAGAAGCGCCGGCAGCACCAAGAGGTGGCGGTACCGCCCTTGGAGGAAAAAAAGAGGCAGATGGCTATCCGGGCGGAAAACCTTACCATGCGGTTTGGTTCGTTTACTGCCGTAGATGGCGTAAACTTTGAGATCCGTCAGGGGGAGATCTTCGGCTTTTTGGGTTCCAACGGCTGCGGAAAGACGACGACGATGAAGATGCTGACGGGTCTTTTGACGCCCAGCGCGGGAACGGTATCGCTCTTTGGAAGACCCGTCGATGCGGGCGGGATCGATGCCCGCAGGCGGGTGGGTTATATGTCTCAAGCATTCTCCCTCTACAACGAATTGACGGTTTTGCAGAATCTGGTGCTCCATGCCCGTCTTTTCGGCGTTGAAGAGTCGGCGATCGACGATCGGGTTTCATTGATGATGGAGCGGTTCGGGCTTAAAAATGTGCCTGACGCGCTGCCCGAGAGCCTGCCGCTGGGAATGCGGCAACGGCTTTCGTTGGCGGTGGCGATGGTGCACGGGCCGGATCTTTTAATCCTTGACGAGCCCACTTCCGGGGTCGATCCGATCGCGCGGGATAACTTTTGGCGGATTATGATCGATTTGGCCCGAAACGACGGCGTAACGATCTTTATCTCGACCCATTTTATGAACGAAGGGGCCCGTTGCGATCGCATCAGCCTGATGCATGCCGGCCGAGTGCTGGATAGCGATACGCCGGCAAACCTGATCAAAAAGAAAAATGCATCCGATTTGGAAGATGCCTTTATCGAGTATCTTAAGGCGGCCGGGGCCGATGAGCTGCGCGAAAATCGATCCCTCTTTGAGGATTCCGAAAGAGAGCCGCCCCCACCCACCCCCACCCGGGCCTTTAGCCTTGCCCGTCTGTTAAGCTACGCGCAACGCGAAGGATTAGAGCTCGCGCGCGATCCGCTGCGGGCAACGATGGCGCTTTTGGGGAGCCTGATTTTAATGCTTTTTCTAGGTTACGGCATTAGTATGGATGTCGAAGATTTACGCT
>JBFWML010000032.1:0-23882 GCA_050251635.1 Campylobacterales bacterium
GGCCGCGCCGTGACCGGACTTACGGCGTTGGAGGAGCATATTTTAGCCCGTTCGGCGTGGGGTGCGATTAGGTCGGGCTTTTCCTCTGCCGCAACGGGGCTGGTTGGTGCGTTGGGCGATCACCGCGAATTGTTCGAAAACAGCGCGACCGCGACGCTTATCTATAACAAGGAAACCTTGATCGTGCGGGTTAGCCGGGGCTTTGAGCGTTTGAGCGGGCACATGAAAGATGAGGTTGAAGGCCGAAAAAGCTGGTTGGAGTACCTGCGCGGCGCCGATCGCGACAAAGCTCTTAAGAACCACCGCCGGCGTTTTGCCGGGATCGGCATCGTTGAGGACACCTATGAAATCAATGTGATCGACAAGGAGGGAAAGACACACTATTGCCGTGTGATTACCTCGCTTTTCCAGGATGGCCGGTATGCCATGGCTACATTGGTCGATCTGACCGAAAAAGAGACCCAGCGCTATAACCTCAGGCGTTACAGTCAGCAGCTTGAGCTTCAGATGAAAGAAGAGATCGGCAAGCATCAGCAGAGCCGTCAACGCCTGAGGCTATTGTTTGACAGCATGGTGGACGCCGTTTTTGTTTATCCCTTCAGCGGGGCCGGCGATTCACTTTTTAGCGATATCAACAACGCGGCATGCAAGCTAACCGGATATGGCCGCGAAGCGCTCTTTGGCCTATCGATGGAGGATATCTGCCTGTTTGAAACCCCCGATCGGCTGGCGCTGGACCAAAGACTGGCCGAAAGCGGAAAGGCGCTCACGAGGGCGACTTTGATGGCTGCGAACGGTGAGCGAATACCTGTTGAAATGAGTGTTTCCACCGGTGAGATTCAAAGGGAAAAGACCGCCGTGGCCGTGGTGCGTAATATCACCGATCGGTTGGAGTATGAGCGCCGAAGGGAGGAGCAGGAGCGGCTTTTGATTCAACAGTCGAAGCTGGCCGCCATGGGGGAAATGGTGGGCAATATCGCCCATCAGTGGCGTCAGCCCCTTAATCTTTTGGGGGTTTTGCTTTACAACCTGAGAAACGACCTGCGAAAAAGCCGTCTTGATCTGGATGCGGCCGACGGTTATTACAAGCAGTCCAGACAATTGATCGAGCAGATGTCGAAAACCATTGACGACTTTAGGAATTTTTTTAAGCCTTCCCAGAAACAAACACCCTTTAGCGTGAATGAAGCTCTCCGTAACGGGACGGAACTTTTCACCTCTTCGCTCAAGTACAACCACATCAGTATTGAGTTTGACTTTGAAGTTGCGGGCGAAGTTTCCGCCTTTGGACACCGCAGCGAGTTTTCCCAAGCGTTTGTGAACCTGCTTTCGAATGCCAAGGATGTTTTGCTTGAAAAAGAAGACAACGACCGTCGAATCAAAATCGGGTTGTCAGGCCCGCACTCCGAATACGACGGATATTATTGCGTCAGTGTTGAGGATAACGGCGGAGGCGTAGAGCCTTCTATTTTTGATCGTATTTTTGAACCCTATTTCACAACAAAAGAGCCTGGCCGGGGAACGGGCATCGGCCTTTATATGACACGCCTCATTATGGAAAAAATGGGTGGGCGCATTACGGTCGAAAACGGCCGCGAGGGTGCAATTTTTTACCTGTGGATACCCCCGGTAAAGCCCGTCAGGCCGGCGGGCGGAAAATAATATGAGGTTGTGGCTGTTTGTGTTGTTAACCCCTTTTTTGTGCAGCGCACAGACATTGCGCGTGGTGGTGATTCATTCATACCACCACGGCTACAAATGGACCGACGACATGGCGGCCGGCCTTGATCGGACGTTGGGAGCGTTTGAGTTTGCGGGCGGGAGGGTGGAGCTTTTTCATGAGTATATGGATGCCCGCAGGGATTCCAGCCCGGAGCTTCAGGAGCGGCTGCTGGAACTTTATCGTTTCAAGTATGCCAAGTCGCCTCCCGCCGCCGTTGTTTCAACCGACGATCTCGCCTTCCGCTTCCTGCTTCGTCACGGAGAGCGGATTTTCAAAAAAGCGCCAATCTTTTTTGCGGGGGTCAACAATCTGGATATCGGGCTTTTGGAGGGGCGCAGGAACATTACCGGCGTTGTCGAGATGGCGGAGCTGGAAAAGAATGTCGAACTCATCATGCGGCTTCACCCCGAAACAAAACGTTTGGTTTTTGTAGTGGACGACACCGAGACCGGCCGTCTTGTTTCAAAGGAGTTCTTGAGGGTTCAGGCTGCTTGGCGCGGCCGCGTCAGTCTTGAGCGCTTCACCGATTACAGCATGGAGGAGCTGTGCCGCGCGCTGGGCGGATTGGGGCCTTCGGATAAGGTGCTTTTTGCGGTTTTTTCCAAGGACCGCGACGGCAATTTTTATACCTACGGCGAAGCCGGCAGGCTTGTGGCCGATGCCAGTCCGGTTCCTGTGTACGGCCTGTGGGATTTTTCCCTCAACAACGGGGTCGTGGGCGGCTTTATGCTGGATGGATACCAGCAAGGGGCTGCGGTGGCCGCCCAGGTGATCGACTATCTTAAGGGCAAGCCCGTCGAAGAGATTGCGGTTCGTTTTGACTCCGTGAGCCGTCCGGTCTTTGATGCGCGATTGCTTAAAGTCCATGGCATTGGCCGGCGCGACTTGCCGGATGATTCCCGGTTTATTAATGAACCGCAACGGCTTTGGGAACGCCATCCGTCGATTGTGTTCTGGGGCGCTGCGTTGATTGCGTCCATATCTTTTATGGCGCTCATGCTGCTTTTTTCGTTGCGGGTCAACCAGGGGCGTATGCGCAAACAGACCACTTTGCTAAAACGGTATGAGCATTTGCGCAGGGAGCGGGATTTGCGGCAGGCGCTTTTGATCCGCCAGTCAAAGGTGGCCGTGGCAGGCGAAGTGATGGCCGGAATCGCGCATCAGTGGCGACAGCCTTTAAATCTCTTGGGGGCGGTGCTGTACAACATTCGCAAGGAGAGCAAGCGCGGAACGCTCAGTGCGGGGACGGTTGCGGATTACTATGCTCAAGGGCGTGCGGCGATCGACCAGTTATCCGGGATGATTGACGATTTTAGGGGTCTTTTCCGCGCATCATCGGGGGATGAGGTTTTTTGCATTCCCGCCGAAGTTGCAAAGGCCCTTCGGATGATGGAGCCCGTGATGGAGCAGGCGCAAATCAGGGTTGATTTTATCTATCCCCGTCAAGACTGTCACGCAAAGGGTGCCCGCGGCGAATTTTTTCAAGTGCTCATCGGGCTGCTGACCAACGCCCAAGAGGCGCATTTGCGCCAAAAAGTCGCCGATCGGTGGATTGCCGTGGAGTGCTATACCGGCGATTCGCAGCCGCCGATGTGCGGAATTGTAATTAGGGACAACGCAGGCGGCATTCCGGAGGAGATGCTAGAGCGGATTTTTGAGCCGAACCCCAAAGGCAAAGAGGCCGGCGGCATCGGCGTGGGGCTTTATATGGCCGGATTGATTATCGGGAAATTTGCCGGACGCATCTGGGCCGGAAACGAGGGCGCGGGGGCGGTTTTCGGGGTTGAAGTTCCGGCGGCCACGGCAGAAAAGGAGAGGGCGGTATGAGTCTGGAAATTTTGAAAAACCTCCGGGTGCTGTATGCCGAGGATGAGGAGGCAATGCTTGAGCAGATGCGTCGCGCGCTTGAGGATGAGGTGGCCTATCTTCGTTGCGTTTCGAACGGGCTCGAGGCCAAAGAGGCCTTTGAGAAAGAGCATTACGATGTGGTCATTACCGATGTGCAGATGCCCTTGATGGACGGGCTCGCGCTCTCTGCGGAAATCAAGAAAAAAAACCCCGACTTTCCCATTATTATCACCTCGGCGTTCAATGACGAGGAGTACCTCATTGAGGCTATCGATCTGGGGGTCAAGCGCTATCTGTTTAAACCCATCAATCTCGATATGCTGCACGCTTACCTGCTGGATATTGCGCAGATTGCCCTGCTAAAGCGGCAATTCATTCAAAAAGAGCGGCTTTTAGAGCAGTATCGCATGGCGATCGATGCTTCGGCTATCGTTTCAAAGGCCGATAGCGAAGGGGTGATTACCTATGTCAATGACGCCTTTTGCCGTATTAGCGGCTATCCTAGCGAGGCCTTGATTGGCCGCAAACACAATGTGGTGCGCCACCCCGATATGCCGGTTGAGACCTTCGAAAACCTATGGCAGACCATCAAGGGCGAACAGGTTTGGCGAGGAACCTTGCACTGCCGGACAGCCACCGGGGAGGATTACTATGTGGACACCGTCATAGTTCCGACACAGAACGAAGAGGGGCAAACGGAGTATCTGGCGATCCGTTACGATGCTACTTTGCGCGAAAAGCAGTTCAAAAAGCAGCGGGACGAACAGGAGAATCTACTGATTCAGCAGTCCAAGCTGGCCGCCATGGGCGAGATGATCGGCATGATTGCCCACCAGTGGCGGCAACCCCTGTCTGCCATCAATGCGCTCACCCTTAAGGCCCGAACCGACTCCGAACTGGGGCTGCTGACGGAAGAAACGATGTCTTCGACCTTTGACCGGATTAATGAAATCACCGAACATCTATCAACAACCATTAACGACTTCCGCAGTTTTTTTAAACCCGATTCGGTCGATCACTGGGCGCATATCGGCGACTTGGTTGAACGCGCGCTGTTGCTTATTGGACAGTCCTTTGAAAATAAGGCGATCAAGATCACAAGAGAGATTGAAAGCGGCATCGATCCCGTGATGATTCATTCCGGCCGGGTGGTTCAGGTGTTAATCAATCTTTTAAAAAACGCGCAAGATGTCATTATCGAACGTGCGGTCGGCAACCCGGTTATCGTTATCCGGGCTTTCCGAAGGGGGGCTGCATGGGTGATCGAGGTGGAGGACAATGCGGGCGGTGTCGATCAAGAGAGCCTGAGCCGCATTTTCGATCCCTATTTTTCAACCAAGGGCGAAAACGGTACCGGCCTTGGACTTTATATGTCCAGAATGATTATGGAGCGCTATTGCCGCGGCAGCCTGAGTGTTGAAAACCGCAACGGCGGCGCCTGTTTTATTTTAACCATCGGAGCAAAGGAGGGCGAAGAGTGAGCAGAAGTTCAATTAACTACACCAAGGCGCTGCATTTGATTGGCAGGGAGATGACCGTCTTGTATGCCGAGGACGATGAGCGGCAGCGGGCCGGTATCGTTCCGACTCTGGAAGCCCTGTTTGGGCGTGTTATCGTGGCGCCGGACGGTGAATCGGCGCTGCGGCAGTATGAGACCGAAAGATGCGATCTGGTGATCTCCGACATTAGAATGCCCAAAATGGACGGCATCGCTCTTTGCGGAACCATCAAGGGGGTCAATCCCGATCAGATGGTTGTGGTCGTAAGCGCCCATGAGGAGACGGAGTATCTTCTGGAGCTTATCAATATGGGCGTGGACGCGTTTTTGACCAAGCCGGTCCGAAACGACGTGTTTATCCGCACTTTGTATAAGGCGGCGCGTATTGTTGAAGACAGGCGGCTGGTGAGCGGTTATGAGGAACGGCTGGAGGTGAGCAATCTCGAGATGGCCGAAACCCTCAAAAAGTTGCGGGAAGCCCAAATCGCCGGCGATCGGCTTCGTGTTGAAAATATTCTTCTTGACACAGTCCGGGTTCGTGCGGCGCAAGTTCTGGAAAAAGAGGCGTTACCCGCCGGCGAAGAGACGCTGCGCCGTCTTCTGAGAACCTCTTTTCGTGCCAAAGTTCCCGCAAGGGAGTTTGCATCCTTTGACGTGGAAAATAAAATCGAAGACCTTGAGGCGGCGGAGGCTCTGACCAATCTGGCAATCAACTCGCATGACGTTGCAAAAACGATCGCCGCAACCCGGCGTTATGCGGCTATTTTCAATAACTTGCCCGATTTTACCCATATGGGCTATGTGCTGGATATGCTCTCCGAGCTCTTGGCGCAAAACTATAAAGCAGAAGCCGCAGAGCGGTTTTTTACGCTTTATGCCTGCATGGTGGATGATCTGGGCCGATGGCGCGAAGAGGTGCTGGTTAAGCAGACCGCCATCGATATTCACTATATGGATGCATCGATTATCAACTCCTATCTGGCCATCCGGGGTCTGTTTGCAAACAAGCCTGCATGGGCGGATGATGAGAATGAGCTTGAGCTGTTTTAAGGCTTAAGCGCTCCCTGTTTAAGATGGCCCCATGGAAAAGACACCCGACGCCCTGCTGAGAGAGTTAACCGTTTTGTATGTGGACGATGAGCCCGAAATCGTCGAATCGATGGAGCGCAGCCTCTCGCGCGCCCTGAAACGGGTGGTGACCGCCGCCAACGGGCTTGAGGCGCTCGAAAAGCTAAAAACCGAACCGGTCGATGCGGTGATTACCGATATCCGCATGCCCGATATGGACGGCCTGCAGCTGGCCGCCGCCATCCGGGAGCATTACGGCGACTTGCCGGTGGTGATTTTGTCGGCCCACAACGACGAAGAGTATCTGCTCAGCGCCATCGAGCTGGGGGTGCGCAAATATCTCTTTAAACCGGTCAATATCAATCTGCTCAAAACCGCATTGATCGACGTGGCGCAGATTGTGGCGCTCAAGAAACAGGTGGCCGAACAGCAGGCGCTTCTAAACGAGTACCGCGACGCGCTCGATCGCGCCGCGCTGGTTTCGCAGGCCAATGCCGAGGGCAGGCTTTTTTATGTAAACGAAAACTTCGTCCGTATCAGCGGCTACTCCAGACAGGAGCTGTATGGGGGCGGTTTTGAGCTGATTACGCACCCGGAAAATCCCCCCAGCGTTTTCGAGCAGATTCGCCGCACGATCGAGGCGGGGGAGGTGTGGCAGGGGGTTATCAAAAACCGCGCCAAGGACGGGCGCGAATACTATGTGGAGAGCACCGTGGTGCCCCTTGGGGGCGGCGAGGCGATCTGTATCGACTACGAAGTGACCGATCGGGAAAACCGCCAGCACGAAAAAAACGCCCGGCTCATCAAACTGCGCACCGATCAACACAAGCAGTTTGTCGAATCGGTCGGCGCGTTGCGGCGCGAGCTGAGCGAAAAGGATGAGCGCATTTTAGAGCTGGCTAACGCCCTAAGCGCCCAGCAAAGCGATCGCGCCAAACTGCTTAAGTTGCTCGACGAAGCCAAGCACCGCGTGGACAAAGCCGAAGAGCAGGTACTCAAACTCACCGCGCAAAACGAAACGATGGTCATGAACCACAAAACCGTGCTGGGCAAGATTAGCCAGCTTGAAGAGCGCAACCGGCAGCTAAGCCGCATGATGGAAAATATGCGGGGGCGTTGAGCCCTACACAAAACTCGGTGCGTCGTTGGCGAACAAAATCAGATCGCCCGTTTGGGTTTCGATGCCCAGTATTGTTTCGAGTCCGCGTTTGTCAAAGACCCGTTTTCGCTTGCCGTGATCGATATGGTGTGCCAGCAGATCGGCGTTGAGCCGGCCGGTAATCAGCGCCATGTCGAACACTTCGTTAATCCGCTTGGCCAGTGCGATATTGCTCTCCTCATCGCTTTCGACCAGTCCCGGCGTGACGATGACCTTGCGTCCCTTCCAGGTGCTAGCCAGCTCGATCGCGGCCAGCATCCCTTCGAGATTGCCGTTGTAGCTGTCATCTAAAATAAACTTATGCAGGGTCTTAATGGACTGCAGGCGGTGGGGCACGCTCTCAAGGCGGCCGATCGCTTGAGCAATCGCGTTTTCCTCCATGCCCAGCTCGCGGGCCATCAAAAAGGCCAGCGAGAGGTTAAGCGCGTTAAAGCTGCCCAGCACCGGGGTTTTTAGATGCACCGTACGGCCCTCCAGAACCAAATCCCATTCGGTGCCCTCCAGCGTGGCTTGCACGTTTTGGATCTGATCGTCCTTTAAAATCACCACCTCGTCATTGGGCTTGACGCCGCTGCTTTCGTGCACGACGCCCCGCTTGAGGCGCGGGGAGACCAGCAGTTCGCGCTTGGTCGATCGCACGTTGTCGAGGGTTTTAAAGTACTCGATATGCTGCGGTCCGACCTTGCCGACAATCGCGTATTGGGGCTGGGTTAGGAGCGTAATGGTGAGGATATCCCCTTTTTCGCGCGCGCCGGCTTCTACGATATACAGCTCCGCATCGGCGGGCAGTTTGTTGTTGATGTCCGCCGCGATGCCCAGATCGGTGTTCACATTGCCCGGTGTGGCGTAGACCTTGAACCGCTCTTTTAAAATGGCCGCCAAAAAGTGCTTGAGGCTGGTTTTGCCATAACTCGCGGTGAGGGCCAGCACGGTGAGATTGGGCCGGGCAAGCAGTTTGGCGGTGGCCTGTTTTTTAAAGCGGCTGCGCAGCCAGTTTTCCGACAGTTGCGAAACGATCAGCGTGGCGATCAGCGGCAAAAGCAGGCCGTATTGGGCGCACTGGCCGCTTTGCAAACACAGCAGGTTTTGCAGCAGCGCAGCCCCCAAAAGCAGCCCGAAAAAACGTTTGACGCGGGCGGTGAGCACCAGTTTTTTATCCAGTTTGCGGTGCCAGATAAAGAGCGCGGGCAGGTAGGCAAAATAAAAATAGATCCAAAAAAACAGCCCCGTGGCGTGGTAAAGCACAAAGGGCAGCAGCAGGTGGATGACGTGCCAGTAGGGCTTGGTATGGTGGAAAAAAACCCGCTCCGGGCGGTAGTGATACCACTGCAGATTGGTGATGAGATACCACCCGAGAGCCATAACCAAAATCAGATGGGAAACAAACTCGCCCGCTGTGATAAACTCTTGCAAAAGTTAGCCTTGTTCGCGTAAAATGGTTTTTCTTAGAAGCGTGTTTTTATAGCAGATCAGGGGTTAAAGGGTCCAAAACGGTGTCCGTGAAACAGCAACACGAAGTCGAGTTTGAAACCCGTGTGACAATCGAGCCTCCCAGACGGTATCAGGTCATTATGCACAACGATCACTACTCCACGTGGGAGTTTGTGATCGAGGTTCTCAAACGGGTTTTTCACAAAAGCGAAGATGAGGCCATCCGCATCACCGGACAGGTTCACCACGACGGTTATGGGGTGTGCGGGCAGTATGCCTACGAGATCGCCGAGATGAAGGTGTCGCAGGTTCATTCGATGGCCAAGGCCAGCGGTTTTCCGCTTAAATGCACCATACAGGAGGCCTGAAATGCTGAGCAAGGGTCTGAACAAATTACTCATCGGCGCGATCCGCGAGGTCAAAAAACGCCATCACGAATATATCACCGTCGAACACTTGGTGTACGCTGCGCTGTTTGATACGGCGTCCACCAATATTTTGCGCGCCTGCGGGGCGGATATCAGCAAACTCAAGGTGGATTTGGACGCCTATTTAACCCGCGAAATGGAGACCGCTCCGGCGGGCATGATCGGCGAACCGGTGCAGACGCTGGCCTTCCAGCGCGTGATGCAGACGATGCTGATGCACGTCCAGGGCGCGGGTAAGCCCGAAGCCGATCAGGGCGATTTGCTGGCGAGCGTTTTTGAGGAGGAGTCCAGCTACGGCGTTTATCTGTTGCGGCTTCAGGGGATCGAGCGGCTTTCGATTTTGGAGGCGATCAGCCACGGCGATCAAGCACCCGAAGCGGCGCCTAAACCCGGCGCGCAAACCCTGACCGAGCAGGAGCGCGAAGAGAAAAAAACCTGGCTTGACCAGTTCACCGTGGAGCTGGTGGCGCAGGCCAAGGCGGGCAAAATCGACCCGATCATCGGCCGGATGAGCGAACTGGCCCGCACCACGCAGGTGCTCTGCCGCCGCAAGAAAAATAACCCCATTTTGGTGGGTGAACCGGGGGTGGGTAAAACCGCCATCGCCGAAGGGCTGGCGCTGAATATTGCCGAAGAGAAGGTGCCCCAAATCCTTAAAAACGCCGAGGTGTACGCGCTGGATCTGGGCGCACTGATCGCCGGAACCAAATATCGCGGTGACTTCGAAAAGCGGCTCAAGGGCGTCATTACCGAACTGCAGGAAAAACCCCAAGCGATTTTGTTTATTGACGAAATTCATACGCTGGTGGGCGCGGGGGCTTCCGGCGGCGGGGCGATGGATGCTTCGAACATTCTCAAACCCGCGTTGGCGGCGGGCCAACTGCGCTGTATCGGGGCCACCACCCATACTGAGTTTCGCAACTACTTCGAAAAAGACCGGGCGCTCAGCCGCCGTTTTCAGAAGATCGACGTGGGCGAACCGAGCGTGGAAGAGACGGTTTTGATCCTCAAGGGTTTAAAAACCAAATACGAAGAGCACCATAACGTCAAATACCCCGAAACCGCGCTGCGGGCGGCGGCGGAGCTCTCCGCGCGGCATATCAACGACCGCTTTTTGCCCGATAAGGCGATCGACGTTATCGACGAAGTGGGCGCATCGTTTCATTTGCTCAGCGACGCCAAAAAACGCCGTCAGGTCACGGTGGGCGATGTGGAAAACGTGGTGTCGCGCATTGCGGGCATTCCGCTCAAAGTCGCCGGGCGCGACGAGCGGGACAAGTTGCGATCGCTCGAACTCGATCTGAAAAACGTCGTTTTCGGCCAGGACGGCGCGATCGAGCAGGTCTCAAAAGCCATCAAACGCTCCCGCGCGGGGCTTTCACACCCCACGCGCCCTGCCGGAGCTTTTCTGTTTACCGGCCCGACCGGGGTGGGCAAAACCGAGGTGGCGCGGCAGCTTTCTAAACTGCTGGGCGTACATTTCGAGCGGTTCGATATGAGCGAATACATGGAAAAACACGCCGTCAGCCGCTTGGTGGGCGCGCCGCCGGGGTATGTGGGTTTTGAACAGGGCGGGCTGCTCACCGAAACGATCCGTAAGCATCCCCACACGGTGCTGCTGATGGACGAGATCGAAAAGGCGCATCCTGATCTGCTCAATATTCTGCTGCAGGTGATGGACAACGCCAGCCTGACGGACAACAACGGCCTGAAAGCCGACTTCCGCCATGTGATTTTGATCATGACCAGCAACCTGGGCGTCGAAGAGGCGGGGGTGATGGGCTTTGGCAATACGGCGGTCAACCGCTCCAAGGAGGCGATCGAGCGGTTCTTTGCGCCGGAGTTTCGCAACCGGCTCGATGCGGTGATTCCCTTTGCGCCGCTGAGCAAAGAGACGATGGTTCATGTGGTCGAGAAGTTTATGACCGATCTGGAAAAACAGCTCGAAGAGAAAAACGTCACCGTCGAACTTTCCGCCAAAGCCAAAACGTGGCTGGCGGAGCGCGGTTACAACCCCAAAATGGGCGCACGGCCGCTCAACCTGCTCATTCAGGAAAAGATCAAAGACGCGATTGCCGACGAACTGCTCTTTGGCAAGCTGGCCAAGGGCGGCCGCGTGAAAGTGGACGTGAAAAAAGAGGAATTGGCCTTTAGCTTCGCGTGATTGTCATTCGCGAGTTTCCGCCGGTTTTTCTGCTGGGAAAAACGATCGAGTTTCCCGATCTGCTCGATGGCAGCGTTTATGACGATCTGGTCTGCCTAGGCGGCGATCTTTCACCGGATCGGATTGTGACGGCCTACAAAGCGGGGTTGTTTCCGTGGTTTATCGAAAACGGCATTCCCTACTGGTTCAGCCCCGATCCGCGCATGATTTTGGAGCCCGCTAAAATCAAAGTTTCAAAAAGCTTGGCAAAAACCATTCGCAACCGCGGGTTTGAGGTGCGTTTCGATACCGACTTTTTGGGTGTCATGCGAGGCTGCGCGAAGCCGCGCGAATGCGAAAAAACCACATGGATTACCGACGAGTATGTGGCGGGATACGGCGCGCTGTTTGAACGCGGCATTGCCCATTCGGTCGAAACGTGGCTGGAGGGCCGGCTGGTGGGCGGTTTGTACGGACTGATGATCGGCAAGGTGTTTTTTGGCGAGTCGATGTTTGCCTTGGAACGCGACGCTTCAAAGGTGGCCTTTGCGGCACTGTGCGATAAGCTGGCCGATGAGGGGTTTGATTTTATCGACTGCCAAATCAGCTCTAGCCATCTTGAGAGTCTCGGCGCGGTGGAGATCGACCGCGAAAGCTATCTTCGCCGTCTTCGGGCGGCAATTTCATAAAGGATTATCTTGCTTAAAATGGGCGAATGGGTCACCTTGCCGGTGGCTAAATTTGTGGAGTTCGGCCTCTATTTGGATGCGGGCAACGAGGACGAGATTTTGTTGCCGCGCAAATATATGCCCAAAGATCTCAGTGTGGGCGATGAGGTGCGGGTTTTTTTGTATACCGATTCCGAAGACCGCCCGATCGCCACGACGCTGCCGCCCAAGGCCGTGGTCGGGGAGTTTGCCGCCTTGCGGGTAGCCGATATTGCTACGCCGGGGGCCTTTTTGGATTGGGACTTGGAAAAAGACCTGTTATTGCCCCACAGCGAGCAGAAAAAACCCCTAAGAAAAGGGCAGTTTTGCGTGGTCAAAGTGTTGCGCGACGAGCTGAGTAACCGGGTTTACGCCAGCGCAAAGCTCGATGAACACACCCTGCGCGGCCCCGGCCCGATGCAACCGGGCGATAAGGCCGAGCTGCTGATTTGCGACGAAACGCCGCTGGGCTTTACGGTGCTGGCCGATCGCCAGCGGCTTGGGATGATCTATAAAAACGAGATTTTCGAACCGCTTAAAATCGGCGACATACGCACGGGTTATCTTAAAACCGCCCGTCCCGACGGGAAGCTGGATTTTACGCTGCGCCGCACGGGCGAAGCGGCGGTGGCGGATGCCTCCGAAACGGTGCTGGAAATTCTTAGGCAATCGGGCGGAGAGCTGCCCTTTCATTACAAAACCGATCCCGAAACGGTGCAGCGGATTTTTAAACTCAGCCGCAAAGCCTACAAACGGGCGCTGACGGAACTGGTTGAGCGGGGTAATATCGTGCTGGATGAAAACGGAATGAAGTGGGTGAAGTAAACCCCGCATGAAGCGGGGCGGGGGCGTTAGCCTTTGTAGGCGGCGATTGCTTTATCGAGGACCGCTTTGGCTTCGTCAAGGCCTTTGAAATCTTTAACCTTGACCCATTTGCCGGGTTCGAGGATTTTGTAGGTTTCGAAGAAGTTTTTGATCCGCTTGAGGGTGATTTCGGGCAGGTCTTCGAGTTTTTTCACGTGGTCGAACTGGGGGTCAACCTTGCTGTGGGGCACGGCGATCAGCTTTTCGTCCAGACCGCTTTCATCTTCCATCACCAGCATGCCGATCAGGCGGCAGTTGATAACCGCGCCGGGGGTGATGGGGTATTCGCCCAAGACCAATACGTCCGCCGGATCGCCGTCGTCGGCCAGCGTGCCGGGTACAAAACCGTAGTTGGCGGGGTAGAACACGCTGGAGAACATGACGCGATCGACCACGACTGCGCCGCTGTCTTTGTCGATTTCATACTTGATGTTCGAGCCGAAGGGGATCTCGATCAGCGCGCAGACTTTGTCGGGGTTGGAGCCGGGTTTGAGTTTGGTAACGTCCATTGTTGACCTCTTAGAGTTTGGATTGAACGAAAGCGTTCATTTCGCCGACGATCTCTTCGATCGTGCGTTCGCCGTTGATCTTCTTGAGCAGGTTTTTGCCCTCGTAGAACTTCTGGATCGCCGCCAGGGGATCGGTATAAACCTTCATGCGGTTGTTGAACACCTCGACGTTGTCGTCGGCGCCACGGGCGCGGCCTAGCACACGATCGCGCGCAACCTCTTCGCTCACAACGACCTCGATCACGCTTTCGAGTTTAACGGAGGTTTCGGTTTTGAGCAGATCGTCCAGCGCCGTCATCTGCTCGATGCTGCGGGGGTAACCGTCGATAATGACGGCATTGGTGCTTGCTTTTTTGATCGCGCCGACGATGGTGCCCACGACGATTTCCAAGGGAACGAGGTTGCCCTTGGACACAAAACTGTCAATCAGTTTGCCCTGCTCGCTGCCGCTGGCAACCTCTTCGCGCAGCAGATCGCCGGTGGAATAATGGACGATTTTGTCCGCGTTGCGCTGGGCGATCAGGTTGGCGTCGGTGGTTTTGCCGCTGCCGGGGGCGCCGATCACTAAAAATAGTTTTTTCATCATTTCTCCTTTATTTAGCGGGTTTACGGATACGCAGGTTCAGTTCGTTGAGTTGCACTTCGTCCGCTTCGGCGGGCGCAGCGGTCATGAGGCACTGGGCGCGCTGGGTTTTGGGGAAGGCGATCACGTCGCGGATGCTTGTTGAGCCGCTTAAGAGCATGATCAAGCGGTCAAGACCCAGCGCAAAACCGCCGTGGGGCGGCGCGCCGAACTTGAGCGCGTCGAGCAGGAAGCCAAACTTTTCGCGCTGCTCGTCGGGGGTGATGCCCAGCATCTTAAAGACCTCCTGCTGCATCTCCTCCTGATGGATACGGATGCTGCCGCCGCCGATTTCGTAGCCGTTGAGCACCACGTCGTAGGCGATCGACTCGATCGCTTCGACATCTTCGCTGTCGAGGGTTTTGGGGCGGGTGAAGGGGTGGTGCAGGGCGTTGACCTTGCCCGCATCGACTTCGAACATGGGGAAATCGACCACCCAGAGGAAACGAAATTCGTTGGGGTTTGCCAGCTCCAGAATGCGGGCAATCTCCTGACGCAACCGGCCCATATAATCGAGCACGGTTTTTTTATCCCCCGCGCCGAAGAAGATCAAATCGCCTTCTTTAGCCCCGGTGCGATCGATAATCGCTTTTTGCTCCGCGTCGCTGAGAAACTTGATAATCGGCCCTTGCAGCGCGCCCTCTTTGAGTTTGATCCACGCCAGACCCTTCGCGCCGAACTTGGCGACGTAGTCGGTTAAAGCGTCGATCTCTTTGCGCGTCAGGCGATCGCCGCCTTCGACCTTGAGGGCCTTGATGCGGTTGGTTTTGGGTTTTTGCGCGATCTCGGCAAAGACCTTCAGGCCGGTGTTGGTGAGAATATCGAGCACGTCAACCATCTCAAGGCCGTAGCGCAGATCGGGTTTGTCGGAGCCGTATTTTTCGGTCGCGTCACGGTGGGTCATGCGGTCAAAGGGAATTTTGATGTCGTGACCGGCGGCTTTAAAGCCGGCTTGCAGTAGCTTTTCGGCCACCGCCATCACATCTTCCTGATCGCAAAAACTCATCTCCACGTCCACCTGCGTGAACTCCGGCTGGCGGTCGGCGCGCAAATCTTCGTCGCGGAAGCAGCGGGCGATCTGGAAATAGCGGTCAAAACCCGCCACCATCAGGAGCTGTTTAAAAAGCTGGGGTGACTGGGGCAGGGCATAAAACTCCCCCGGATGAACACGGCTGGGCACCAGATAGTCCCGCGCGCCTTCGGGGGTGGGGCGGGTGAGAATGGGGGTTTCGACCTCCACAAAGCCCTGCTCCTGCAAGCTCACCCGCATGGCGTGGCTGACGGTGGAGCGCAGTTGGAAGGTCGAAAGCATTTTGGGGCTGCGCAGGTCTAAGAAGCGGTATTTCAGGCGGTTATCTTCCGCGACTTTTTCATCGCCGATGGCAAAGGGGGGCGTGGCGCTTTTGTTTTCGACCGTCAGCGCGTGAACCACCACTTCGATCGCGCCGGTTTTCAGCCGGGGGTTAACCAGCCCCGCGCCGCGAGCGCGCACTTTGCCCTTGGCGATAATGACAAATTCGTCGCGCACGCCGCTGGCGGCCTCGTGGGCGGCTTTGCTATCGGCCGGATCGCACACCAGTTGCACCAGACCGGATTTGTCCCGGATGTCCAAAAAGATGACGCCGCCGTGGTCGCGGTAGCTATCGACCCAGCCCGCGACGGTCACTTCGGTGCCGATTAGTGATTCGTTTAAATCCGTACAATAATGCGTTCTCAAGCGGATTCCCTTTTGGTAACACGTGGGTTTTTAAAGGAGCGGATTCTACCGAATCTTAACTTCCTCACTGGTAAAATCCGGCCCAATGGTAAATATCAACGAACGCATCGGCAAAGTCAAAACCGTGGGTGTGCGGCTTCGGCCCCAGTCGCCCAAACTGAAGAACTATTTTTTAGACCTCAAGCTTTATCTCGATCAGCTCGGCATCGACACGCTGCTGGATGAGGAGTCGGCGGCGATGATCGGCATGCGCGGCGTGGATGAACACACCCTTTATAGCCGCGCCGATTTTCTTATCTCCATCGGCGGCGACGGCACGCTGATTTCGCTGGCCCGCCGCAGTTTCAAATATGAAAAGCCGATTCTGGGCGTGAATATGGGAACGCTGGGGTTTCTAACCGATGTTCAGTCCGGCGAGATTAAGCGCGCCATCGACCGGGTTTTGCGCCACGACTACCGCATCGATCGCCGCATGATTATGCAGATGAACGCGGAACTGGATGGCAAAAAGCAGGTGTTGCATGCCATTAACGATCTGGTGATCCGCCACCAGAAGATGAAGATGATTCACGTCAGTCTGGTGATCGACGGCGTGCAGGCCAACGTCTATTACGGCGACGCGCTGATCGTTTCGACCCCCACGGGAGCCACGGGCTACAATCTTTCGGCAGGCGGGCCGGTGGTGTTTCCCTACGCCAAAAACTTTATTTTTACCCCCATCTGCCCCCACTCGCTGACGCAGCGATCGCTTGTGTTGCCGACGCACTTTGAGATCGAACTGACGATCCGCGAAGATGAAGGGGTGCTGATTATCGACGGGCAGGACATGGTGCCGATGACCTCGAAAGATAAGATCACGCTGGCGATGTCGGATTCATTTGTGAAGATGATTCACCGCCCCGAGCGCAACTTCTTCCGCGTCATCCGCGAGAAGCTCAACTGGGGCGACGGGGAGACACACTAGCCGCGAGAGCCGCGGCTAGAAAGCCGACTTATTCGCCGTAAACGGTTACGCAAGTCTTCATGGTGGTGGAGAACAGGGAATTCGTGATTTCGGTCGAGGTGTCAACGTGCTTAATGAAGCGGATACCACCGTTTTTGGCAGCTTGGGTCGTGGTGCTGGAGTAGTGACCGTTGGCATCTTTTTCGTTGGAGCAGGCGCGGCCGGACTTCATTTGGTCAAGCTTCGAGTAGTCGAGTGTCGAGCCGTCATATGCCATGGTTGCGGGCGTTCCATAATAACGCGTGGTGCAGCCTGCAAACAGAACGGCCAAGCCGATGAGGGAGAGCGTGACAACTTTGCTCATTTTTGAGCTCCTTCGTGGGGGTTTTGTGCAGGCCAATACTATTTCTATTTTTCTTGCTAATTACTTAAATTAAGTTGTTCATTTCAGAACAAAGTTACATTTTGATCCCTGCTGGTAGAATACCGGTTTTAAATTTTCTGTGTGTATGCCCGAAAGGAACCTGATGGCCCGCAAGCCCTTTTCCCTCTGGATCGATTATATTGAACGCGATTTTTTAGAGCGCGATCTGCCCCGTTATATTGATGCCGGCGTGGTTGGCGCCACCTCCAATCCGGCCATTTTTAAAGAGGCGTTTTTAAAATCTAAAGCTTACGAAGCCGAAAAGGCGAAGCTGGGTTTTAAGGGCAAAAAGCTCTACGAGGCGCTGGCGATCAGCGATGTGCAAAAGGCTGCCGATCTGTTCCGCCCGCTGTTTGACCGGGACGAAGACGGTTTTGTCAGCATCGAGGTCGATCCGGCCCACGCCCACGACGCGGTCAGCACGATCGAAGAGGGCAAAATGCTCTTTAAAAAGATTGGCCGTCCCAACGTGATGATCAAAATTCCCGCGACCGAAGCGGGCTACATTGCGATCAAAGAGCTGGTGAAGGCCAAAATTCCCGTCAACGCGACGCTGGTGTTCGGGCTGGATCAGACCCGCAAAATTCTGCGCGCCGCAGCCGGAGCCGAAGCGCCGGTGGTGATCAGCGTGTTTGTCAGCCGTTTTGACCGCTTGCTGGACGGCAAACTGCCCGCGGAGCTTAAAGCCAAAGCCGGGATGATGAACGCCGCCGCGCATTACAACCTGATTGAAGCGGCGGGCGAAAAGAACATCCGCGCGCTTTTTGCCAGCACCGGCGTTAAAGGCGACGAGCTGCCCGCTTCCTATTATGTAACCGGACTTTTGGCGGACAATTCGGTCAACACCGCGCCCCCGGCGACGATCGACGCCTACCTTAAAACCGCCGATCGCCAAAGCCGTTTGCCGATCGCGCAAAGCGAAATCGAAGCGTTTTTCGCCGCGCTGGGCGATCAAAATGTCAACTTTGATGCCGTTTGCGCGGAGCTGCTTCAAGACGGATTGACGCAATTTGAAAAGGCTTTTGCCGAGATTCTTAAATCCTTCGAGTAGGAGATTTTATGGCCGCACCCGCCGTTAACGTCGCGGAACTGACCTTTGAGGTGACCAACCGGGTCAAAGGGTATCTGCAAACCCTGATCGAGCGGGGCGGCAGCGACCTGCATATCAAAGCCGGATGCCGCATTATGGGGCGCATCAAAGGCGATATCGTGACCCTGAGCGAGGACGAAATGAGCCGCGCCGATGCCTTGACGATGGCTAAAGAGATGCTGCGGGGCCGTTTTGGCGAACTGGTCAGCCAAAAAGAGGTCGATTTTACCTTTCAGCTCGACGACCGCTACCGTTTCCGCGTGAACGCCTTTTTCCAAAAGGATGGCCTCTCGGCGGTATTCCGCACGATTCCCACCGATATTCTCACCATCGAACAGCTCGATCTGCCCGCCGCGTTGAATAAACTCGTTGATCACAAACGCGGCCTGATTCTGGTCACCGGCGTCACCGGCAGCGGTAAGTCCACCACGCTGGCGGCGATTATTGACGCTATCAACCGCAAATATAAAAAACATATCATCACCATCGAAGACCCGATCGAATTTATCCATCAGGATAAAAACTGTCTGGTCAATCAGCGCAGCATCGGCGAAGATACGCTCAGCTTTGCCAATGCGCTGCGCGGCGCTTTGCGGGAAGACCCGGACATTATTCTGGTGGGCGAAATGCGCGATCTTGAAACCGTCGAAATCGCGCTGCACGCGGCGGAGACAGGCCATCTGGTGCTTTCTACGTTGCACACGATGGACACCAAAGAGACGATCAACCGCGTGGTGGGGATGTTTGCCCACGAGGAGCAAAACCGCATCCGGCTGACGCTGGCTTCCACCTTGGTGGGCGTCGTGTCGCAGCGGCTGGTCAAGACGATCGAGGGCAAACGGGCGGCGGCGGTGGAGATTTTATTAAACACCCCGCGCGTGATCGATCTGATCGCCAAAAACCGCGACGACGAGGTGAAAAACGCGCTGGAAGAGGGCAAAGAGATCTACGGCACCCAGACCTTCGATCAGGCTCTGCTCGATCTCTTCAACGCCGGAAAAATCAGCGAAGAGGAGGCGATCGCCAACGCCACCAGCCCCGATGATCTTAAAATCCGCATCCGTGGCGCGGTGGCCGAGAGAGCAACGACGGTTAATGAAGAGGGGGTCATTGCCCTTAAGAAGAAATTCTAGGGCTTTTGGGTACAATCCGCACTCATTTTTTCTAAAAGGTGATCGCTATGATCGAAGGAATCCTCAGAGAGAGTACCGGTAAGAGCGCCAACAAAGCGCTGCGCCGGGATGGTTATCTGATCGCCAACATTTACGGCGGCGGCGTGGCCAATATCAATGCCGCGTTTAAGCGCAATGATTTTGTCCGCTTTGTCAAGAACAAAGAGAGCCTGCGCTTTGGCGTGAAGGTGGGCGGCAAAACCCACAACGTGATTATCGAAGAGTACCAAAAAGACCCCGTGACCGCCGAGCTGCTGCACGTGGACCTGCGCGTTGTGGACGGCAAAGAGCCCGCGCGCTTTTTGGTTCCCGTTAAGACCGTAGGGACCGCCAAAGGTCTTAAGAACAAGGGCGTTCTGATTATGATGAAGCGCCGTCTGCCCGTTAAATGCGTGCCTTCGGATCTGCCCGATGCGTTCGAGCTGGACGTGAGCGATCTGGATGTGGGCGACAGCTTGATGATCCGCGACATTCAGCCCAAAAAAGGTGTGACAATCCTGATGGATGGCCGCGTTGCGGTCACCGGGGTTATCAAAGCCAAGTAATGACGCTGATCGTCGCTCTGGGCAATCCGGGCCCAAAGTACGATCGCACCCGTCACAATATCGGCTTCAGGACGGCGGACGAACTGATCCGCCGCCTGAAGGCCGATAATATCTCCAAGCCCGCCTTCAAGGGCGAACTCTTTAAAGCCCCCGGTTTTCTTATTCTTAAACCCCAGACCTTTATGAATCTTTCGGGCGAAAGCGCGATCGTTGTGCAGGAGTACTACAAACCGGACAGGCTGGTGGTTGTGCACGACGATCTGGATTTGCCCTTCGGCGCGCTGCGTTTTAAGCAGGGCGGCGGCCACGGCGGCCACAATGGCCTCAAGTCGATGGACCACTACTGCGGACGCGACTATCTGCGCGTTCGTATGGGTATTGGCCGACCCCCCGCCGGATGGCAGACGGCGGATTATGTTCTGGCCAATTTCAGTGCCGACGAAGAGCGCGTGTTGCCCGAATGGATCAATCAGGCGGCCGACGCGGCAATCCGTCTGGCTGCCGATCCGCTGGAGTGGGTGTGCGCAGCCTGCACCCTCAAGGGCGCCGATGCTTAACCGTTATGTGGCGTGGGTTTATTTGCGTTATGCGCTGCTGATTATGACGGCGCTAATCTTCTTTTTTGTGGGGATGGATCTCATTAACGAAGCGGATAAGCTTCCCGATTCGGCCAACCTCGTTTTTCTTTATGTTGTCTTTCAGGCTGCCTACTCCCTTGAAACGGTGATGCCCCTTTCGCTGGTTTTCGGGGCGATCGCGGCCAAAATCCATCTCATCCGCATGAATGAGCTGGTGGCCGCCTACAGTCTGGGCGCGTCGCGTGGCGGCGTCATGAAGCCGTTTTTGGCGGTCTCGCTCCTGTTCGCCTTTGTCTATATCGCGGCAAGCACGACCTCCTTTGCCTATTCGGGGGAGCGGGCCAAGGCAATCAAAAAGGATCGCTTCCTCTCTTCGATCACGCAGGATCTGTTTTTGAAATACGATGACAGTTTCGTTTATATCCGGCAGCTGCTGCCGCTGCAGAACGAGGCGAGAGGTCTGGAGATTTTGGAGGTGGAAGGGGGTGATCTTAAGCGGCATTTGTGGTCGGAGCGGGCCAGTTTCCGCCGGAATGCCTGGCAGATGGAGGCGGTGACGGTTATCTCCAAGCCCCCTGTTTCCGGATTGCAGCCGGAGGGGCTTAAGGTGGATTATTTTCCCTACTATGAGGCGCTGGAGGGATTTCGGCCCGAAATTATGGATACGGTTTACGAAAACAAAAGCGCCTTCAGTCTGGTGGATGCCGCCCGGGCGTGGCTGCTGTTTTCGGGCCAAAAAATCAACACCGATCGCATCCGGGGCGTTTTCTATTCCTCCCTGGTCTTTCCCCTTTTTGCGCCGCTTTTTGTGGTGATTATGTTTTTCTTTGTGCCGATCAGCTCCCGTTTTTTTAACGTTGCCCTTTTTTCTTCGATGGCGGTCTTAACCACGCTGGTGGCCTGGGGCCTTCTTTTCGCCCTCAGCCAGCTGGCGCGAAACGGGACGCTGCAGCCGGAGCTGGCATTGCTGTTGCCCTTTGGCGTGGTAGCGGCGGTTGCTGGGTATTTACTTAAAAGCGAGCTTTAAACCGCTGGCTTTTCAGCCGTCTTGGGTTAACATATCCCTTAAAATCACACGCCCGCAAAGGGCGGTTTTAAGGCGTTTTTTTGGACTATCAGAGCCTCTGTCAAAAATATGGAACTCCCCTTTATCTTTACAATTTCGATCACATGACCCAGCAGTACGGAGCGCTCAAAGGCGCTTTTGAGGGCAAAAAATCCCTGATGGCCTTTGCGGTCAAATCCAACTCCAACCTGTCGGTCATTCAGCACTTCGCCCGCATGGGATCCGGGGCCGACTGCGTCTCCTACGGCGAAGTGCGCCGCGCGTTAGCCGCCGGGGTGCCCAAATACAAAATTATTTTCAGCGGCATGGGAAAACGCGACGACGAGATCGAAGGGGCGCTGGAAGCCGACATTCTCTTTATCAACGTCGAAAGCGAAGCGGAGCTGCACCGGGTCGAGGCGATCGCCCGCGAGCGCGGCGTCAAAGCGCGCATCAGCATCCGCGTCAACCCCGATATCGATCCCCAAACCCACCCGTACATCTCCACGGGGCTTAAAGAAAACAAATTCGGCGTGGATATCGCCACCGCCGGGCGGCTCTATCTGTATGCCAAAAACAGCGATCATCTCGATCCGGTGGGCATCCACTTTCACATCGGCAGCCAGCTGACCCAGCTTCAGCCCATTTTAGACGCCGCCGCGCGGGTGGCGGATTTGGCGCGGCAGCTCATTGCGCTGGAGATCGAACTGCGCTTTTTTGATGTGGGCGGCGGCTTGGGCGTCACCTACAAAGATGAAACCCCCATCGATCCCAAAGCCTACGCCGACGGCATTTTCGCGGCCATCAAAGACCTCGACCTGACCGTTATCTGCGAACCGGGCCGTTTTCTGGTGGGCAATGCGGGCCATTTCTTAACCCGCGTGCTGTACGAGAAAAAAACCGGCAACAAACGCTTTGTGGTGGTGGACGGCGCCATGAACGATCTCATCCGTCCCGCGCTGTATAACGCCTATCACCGCGTGGAGGTGGTGGGTAAAACCGGCAACGAACACCCTACCGATGTGGTCGGCCCGGTGTGCGAAAGCGGCGACTTTTTTGCCAAAAACCTGCCGCTGCCCGACACCGAGCGGGGGGATTTGATGGCCATTCACACCGCCGGAGCCTACGGGTTTGTCATGAGCAGCAACTACAACACCCGCCGCCGCGCCGCGGAGGTGGCGGTGGAAAACGGCGAAGACCGTCTGATCCGCCCGCGGGAAACCTACGAAGATCTCTTTGGTAGTGAAGCGGCGCTTTTGAAGGGTAACGCGTGAATCTCGACGCCATCCGAACCCGGATCGACAAGGTGGATGATCAGCTTTTAGCTCTGCTCGAAGAGCGCATGGGACTGGTGCATCAGGTCGGCCAGCTTAAACAGCAATCCGGCGGCGCCATTTACCGTCCCGAACGGGAAAAGGCGATTTTAGAGCGGCTTAAACGGCACAAGGGGCTCTTAAACGGCGCGGCGATCGAGGCGATCTTTTTGGAGATTTTTGCCGCCGCCCGCCACTTGGAACTGCCCGAACGGATCGCCTTTTTGGGACCGGAGGGCAGCTTTACCCACCAAGCGGCCGAAAGCCGTTTTGGAGCATTGGGCGAATACCTCTCCATGAATGCCATTTCGGCGGTGTTTAAGGCGGTCGAGTCGGGGCGGGCCAAATACGGCATCGTACCCATCGAAAACAACACCGACGGCGTGGTGGGCGAAACGCTCGATCTGCTGGGCGAAGGCAGTTTGAGCATTGTCGCGGAGATGATGTTGCCCATTCACCACGCCTTTGCCTCCCGGGCCGAACATATCAAAGAGGTCAAAAAGGTGTACTCCAAGGATATCGCCTTTGGTCAGTGCCGCGACTTTTTTAGCGAACACATGCTCGAAAATCTGGAGCGCATTCCCGTCGAGTCCACCGCCAAAGCCGCCAGACTCGCATCGGAGGATCCGGCGGCGGCGGCGATCTGTTCGCACATTGCCGCCAAAATCTACAGCCTGCCGGTGCTGTTTGAAAATATCGAAGACAGCCACACCAACAAAACCCGCTTTATTGTGCTCAGCAACTACAAAAACCAGCCCAGCGGACAGGATAAAACGACCATTCTGGCCAAAACCGCCAACCGCCCCGGCGCGCTCTTTGAGTTTTTGGAGGAGTTTAACCGCGCGGGGATCAACCTGACCAAGATCGAATCGCGTCCGTCGGGCGAAGGGGAGGGGTTTAGCTCCTGGTTTTATATCGATTTTGAGGGCCACTGCGACGACGCGGCGGTGAAACCCATCTTGGAGCGCCACGACGACGAAATCAAGTGGCTGGGCAGTTATGCCCGAACCTGCTAGGAGAGAAACAAAAATGCGTTTTCGTCACGAACTGGATCT
>JBFWML010000033.1:0-23469 GCA_050251635.1 Campylobacterales bacterium
TCCCGCAAAGGCCAGCACGGCCAAAAGCGCCACCGTTTTCCACCGGGGCAATACGTTCAGCAGCAGCCGCTCGTAAAGACGGTGCAGCGTGCCTATCAGGGGCGATCGGCTATGCGCACTTTCATTTTTCAGGTGCAAAAAGTAGTGGCTTAGAACCGGCGTCAGAGTCACGGCCACAATTAGTGATGCCGCGAGCGAAATCATATAGGCCAGACCCAAAGGGGCCAGCAGCCGCCCTTCGATCCCCTCCAGAAAAAAGAGCGGTACAAAAACCAGCAGAATAACAAAGGTGGCAAAAACGATAGAACTCTGAATCTCAAACACCGCATCTGCAATGGTTTTGAGCCGCTGAGCGGTATTTTGGGGCGGATTGGTTTGCAGACGGCGGATAATATTTTCTACAACAATAATCGCATCGTCTACCAAAACCCCCAACGCGATCGCCATGCCGCCCAGGGTCATGGTGTTGATCGAAATATCCAGCGCGTTTAGCAAAAAGACGGTCATCAGAAGAGACAGGGGAATGGCGCTAAGCGTAATCAGCGTTGCCCGCCAGCTGAGCAAAAAGACCGAAACGATCACAATCACCAAAACCGCGCCGTCGCGCAGGGCCGAAAGCAGATTGTCGATGGCGGTTTCGATAAAGTGCGCCTGCCGGAAAAGATTTTTTTCGATCCGCATGCCTTCAGGCAGGCTCAGCTGGATCGAATCGAGTACCCGATCGACCTCCTTGGTCAATTCCAGCGTATTGGCTCCGGGCTGCTTGAGCAGGGTGAGCACTACCGCCTCTTTGCCGTTAAAGGCGCCCGAACCCCGCCGGACGGCTGCACCGATCTGCACTTGCGCCACATCCTTGACCAGTACCGGCTGCCCGTTTCTGAGCGTCACAACCGTCGCTTCGATATCCTCTACCGATTCGATCCGCCCCAGACCGCGCAGCAGGTACTCCTGTTCGTTGAGGGTTAAAAACCCCGCCGCGCTGTTTTGGTTGGCCGATTTGATCGCCTCCAAAACGTTCCGCGCCGAAAGGCCGTAGGCGGCCAGACGCTCCTCGCGTAAAAGCACCTGATACTGTCTGGTTTCTCCGCCGACGGCTACCACATCGGCGATGCCTGCGGTGGCCAGCAGCCGTTGGCGCACCGTCCAGTCGGCGGCGGTTTTAACCGCCATGGCGTCATGGTGATCGGAGTGCACCGCGATAAACATAAACTCCCCTAAAAACGAGGAGATGGGTGCCAGCTGCGGCGCTCGGGCGCGCTCGGGTAGCACGTTTTGAACCAGTTGCAGCTTTTCGGATACCAGTTGCCGCGCCCGGTAAACATCGACCCCCCAGTCAAACTCGGCGTAAACGGTAGAGACCTCCGCTGCCGAAGCGGAGCGGATCCGCCTCAGTCCGTTGAGTCCGCTGAGGGCGTTTTCTATCGGCATGCTGATAAGCTGTTCCATCTCCAGCGGCGTCATCCCCTCCGCTTCGGTCAGAATAGTCACCGTGGGCGCGCTGAGATCGGGAAAGATGTCGATCTTCGATCGCCCCATTTCGTACAGTCCCCACAAAAAGATGCCAATGCCCAGCGTCAGCACCAGAATACGGCGACGCAGGGCGGCGTCGATGATTATTTTTAGCATGACGATTCCTTAGTGCGCGTGGCCGTGGCCGATTTCGGCCGGGGCAAGACTGGAGAGCAAAATGCGGTAAGCGCCCCGGCTGACGACCCGCTCGCCTTCGGCAATGCCGGAGAGCACCTCGACCCACGGGCCGTCTTGCAGGCCCGTTTCAATTTCGCGCCGCTCGAAATGATCCTCTTCTTCCTGAACATAAATAATCTTGACGCCGTTGTCGTCAATGATTGCGCTTTTGGGAATCGCGACGCACGCCCTTTGATGTGTGTCATACACCCGCACGGGCAGGGTTTGGCCGGGCAACAGGCGCACCGGATCGTTTTCTATCTCGAAAACAACGGGTACGGTGAGGGTTTGAGGGTCGATCGTTTCGCCGGCGGAAACGACTCGCGCGTTTTCGCCGATGCGGTAATAGAGGGGCACTTCGTCTAAAACTGCTTCGATGGCGCCAAAATCCGGCATCCTGACGCGATCGCGCGCGCTTAGGTTGGCCTGAATCCAGAGTTTAGACCCGTCCGAGACGGTCAGGATCGGCGCGCCCTCCTGAACAAACTCGCCCGGCAGCGCCCGTTGGGAGATAATGCGTCCGTCCAGAGCGCTCCTGACCGTCACAGCACCGTCCTTTGCCGTTTTGCCCTGCATCTGATCCAGCCGCTGTTGGATGGTTGCCAGTTGCGCCTGGGCCAGTTTGTGGTTTTGTTCGGATTCGGTTATCTGCTTTTGCGAGGCGGCGTTTTGCGCTTTGAGTACTTCGGTTCTTGCCAGCTCCGTTTGGGCCGACTCCAGGGCGATGCGCGCCCTTTCAAGCTCGAAACGCAGCGTCGCCGCATCCTCTTTTTGGCCGAGAATGGGGTGAATGTAGGCCAGAATCTGACCCTGCTTGACCATGCTGCCCACGCGAATGTTCTCGGCGGGCGCGATCAGCCCGGAGACGGGCGCGCTCAAAAGCTGCGTGCGATCGCCCGGCGACAAAACCGACCCAAAGGCCGGAACCGATATTTTCAGCGTTTGCACGGTGGCTTGTTCGAGGGCAAAAACGGCTTTGTTCTGCCGCTCTTTGGGATAAAAGACCACCCCCGGCTCTTCGACCTTGTTTTCCGGGCGGGGGCTTTCGTGGTCGTGGTCGTGTGCGTCATGATCATCATGGTCATGGTTGTGGTCATGGCGGACGGCACCGTGATCATCATGGTCATGATCGTGGTCGTGATTTTCGCATCCGCTAAAGAGGACGACCGTCAAGGGGAGTAAAAAATAAAGCCATTTCATCGGGTTTCCTTTAGGGGTGAAACAAAGGCCGATGCGCACAGGTTCAGGTAGCGATCGGCGCTTTGGGCGGCCAGTTCGTTGTGGGTTAGCCGGGTTTCGAGGTAGAAGGCATGGGCATCCAGAAGCTCCAGCAGGGTGTTTTCCCCGGTTTTGAACTTCAGCGCCTGCGCTTCGTAAAAGGCGCGGGCGCGCTCAACGCTTTGGGTAAAGCGCGCCTCTTGGACCAGACTTTCTTGATACAAAAGACGCTCTTGGTTCAGCAAAAGCGCCTTTTGTTGCGCAATTTGCGCGGCCTTGAGTTCGCTTTGTTGCGCATCGATGCGGGCTTGCTCGATTGCAAGCCGGTTTTGATTCCACAGGGGCAAAGAAAGACCCACTCCAAAGCCGCTTGCCGTTTCTTTGTCCAAACCGGCGCCCTGTGTCTGCTCTTGAAAAACCAGCACCTGCACGGCAGGGAGCCTTTGGCTTTTTTGCGCCGAGAGGTTGGATTTTTGGGCCTGCGCTTCGGACTTGAGGGCTCGAATATCGGGAAGTTCGTCAATGCGATCGGGCGAGGGTGGCGGGGTTTTGTAGTCGATCGGTTCTTTGGCAAGGACGGTTTCATCCCGTTGCAGCCAAAGGCGTGCTTGGCTTTGCAGCGTCAACTCATGCTGCCAAAGTCCGGCCCGCGCCGAAAGCAGCTGCTCTTTAGCAACCGCAATCCGGGCCGCTTCGATCGGGGCAATCTCCCCCGAATCGACCCGGGCTGCGGCAATGGCCAGCAGCCGATCGACCTTTGTGATTTGATCATCGGTAATCTTGATTGCCGCTTGGATGAAATAAAGCCGGTTGTACAGCCGGGCCGCATCGATTGCGAGGGTGTGACGGGAGGCTTCGTTTTGGGCCTTTGCGGACTCAAAACGGTGCCGATCGTGCGCTTTTTGACTGCCCGTGCCCCAGAGGGCAAGCGGCTGCGAAAGCTCGATACGCGTGCTTGTCTGTGAATCCGTACCGTTGCCGCGCTCAAGGGTCAGTTCGGGGTTTTCCCAGACCGCCCTGTGCGTCAGGGCGATCGACGCTCTTTGAAGTTGTAGTTCCAGATAGCGGGGTTCGTAGCCGTTTTGCAGCGCTTTATCGATAAAGGCGCCGGCGTCGTATTCCACGGTTTGTGCGGCTGCAAATAGGGAAATTGCAGCCACGGAAAAAAGCCATAGTGCTTTCATGGATGCTCGCTTGTATAAAAAGTGTGTGAAAAATAAAAAGAGGTTAGCGCAGAGGTGGAGCGTGAAGAAGCAGCGATCGCAACAAAACCGCACGACATTTGATATCTTGATGGTTTCGCTCATGCCGCAAAGCGGGGGGCGCGCTGGGAAAAACGGTGCGGACAGGCAAAGCGCGGATTGGTAAAACCAGAAGCAGAACCGTCAGGACAAGTACGCTCAGAAGCAAAGGAGCAATATGGAAACTGAGTTCGATAAGCCGATCGTGGGCGTGGCAGCTGTGTGTATGCGCCATAAAGGGGAGGTCGATATGCTGCTCGGTTACATGAAAATGGCCCGCATGGGGTTCAATGTGAAGATGGGAATGGCTCCAGACAGCCAGCGTCAGGGCGGCGCCAAGGAGTAAGGCTGGTATGTGTTTTAACCGCTCCATTTGGCCCCCTTCGTCATTGGGGGCCGATTATAGCACGGGGCCAGGCTTAGACCAAGCCCTGCTCGATCATCGCGTCGGCGACTTTTTTGAAGCCGGCGATATTGGCGCCCAGAACCAGATTGTGCGGTTCGTGGAACTCTTCGGCCGCCGCGCGGGCGGTGGTGTAGATGTTTTTCATAATCTCTTGCAGCTTGGCGTCCACCTTTTCAAAGGGCCACTGGGTCATGCTGGCGTTTTGGGCCATTTCCAGCTGGCTGCACGCCACGCCGCCCGCGTTGGCCGCTTTGCCGGGGCCGTAGCAGATTTTCGCATCAAGGAAAACATCAACCGCTTCGGGCGTGGAGGGCATATTGGCCCCTTCGCTGATGCAGATGCAGCCGTTTGTCAGCAGCGCCTTGGCATCGGCTTCGGTCAGCTCGTTCTGCGTTGCGCTGGGGAAGGCGGCGAAGCAGGGCACGCGCCAGACGGCGTGGCCGTCCTGCGGGTAGTCCTTGGCCGCGATATATTGGGCTTTGGGCCGCGCTTTGGCGTAGTCCGATAGGCAGCCGCGCTCTTCCTCTTTGATGCGTTTAAGCAGCACCAGATCGATGCCCGCTTCGTCGATCACCGTGCCTCTGGAGTCGCTGGCGGTGATGGGCAGCGCGCCCTTGTGGTAGAGCTTTTCGATCGTGTAGATCGCCACGTTGCCCGAACCGGAAACGGCGCAGCGTTTGCCCTCAAGGGTTTCGCCCCGGTCGGCCAGCATGTTTTCCGCAAAGTAAACCGCACCGTAGCCGGTTGCCTCCTTGCGTCCGAGGCTGCCGCCCCACAGCAGCGATTTACCCGTCAAAACGCCGTCATAGCTGTTGGCCAGTTTTTTGTATTGGCCAAAGAGATAGCCGATTTCGCGCGCGCCCACGCCGATATCGCCCGCAGGCACATCGGTGGTGGGGCCGATATGGCGGAAAAGTTCGCTCATAAAGGCCTGACAAAAGCGCATCACTTCGGCGTCGGACTTGCCCTTGGGGTCAAAATCCGATCCGCCCTTGCCGCCGCCGATGGGAAGGCCCGTCAAAGAGTTTTTGAAAATCTGCTCAAAACCCAAGAACTTGATGACGCCCGCGTTCACGCTGGGATGAAAGCGCAAGCCGCCCTTGTAGGGCCCCAGCGCCGAGTTGAACTCGATGCGAAAACCCTTGTTCACCTGCACCTCGCCGCGATCGTTCATCCAGGTCACGCGGAAAAGAATCTGCCGCTCGGGCTCGACGATCCGTTCGATGATTTTGTGCTTGGCGTATTTGGGGTGGCGTTCGATCAGGGGGCGAAGGGAGGAGAGCACCTCTTCGGCCGCCTGATAAAACTCGTTTTGAGCGGGGCTGGTCCGCTTGAGATAGCTAAAAACATCTTTGACGTAGGGCAAGAAAACTCCTTAGTGACGGGATGAAAATGATTTCAAATTGTAACACTAGGCAGCTTTTTGGAGGGGTTTGATCTAATTGGTTAAAAAATAATCATACACCGCATAAAAAGAAGGCTCGCAAAGGCTTAAAATCTAGAAAATTCATCCAAGGAGCCGCTGTGAGCCCAACCGAGTTTGCCTTTGTGATCGACACCTTCTTCATTTTGTTTGCCGCGACGCTGATTATTCTGATGGCGCCGGGCTTTGCCATGCTTGAAGCGGGGTTGATCCGCACCAAAAACGTGGTGACGGTTTTGACCGGAAACGTTCTGCTCTATGCCGTGACCAGTTTTGTCTTTTTATTGTGGGGTTTCCAGCTGATGTTTAACGGCGGCGGCTTTTTGCTTGGCGGCGTGGAGGATGCGGGCTTTAGCCACTACGCGCTCTTTTTCTTCCAGATGGCCTTTGTCTCCAAAACCGTTTCGATTATCAGCGGCGGCGTGAGCGAGCGCATCCGCATTCTGCCCTTTATGATGTTTGCCGTGTTGATGAGCGGCCTGATCTACCCGCTGGTGGGGAGCTGGACGTGGGGCGGCGGTTTCCTCAAGGAGATGCACGATCTGGCCGGATCGACGGTGATTCACAGCGTGGGCGGCTGGGCGCTGCTGGCGGGCATTTTGATTCTGGGGCCGCGCATGGGCAAGTACACCAAGGATGGCAAGGTGCGGGCGATTCCGGCCTCGAATATTCCGTTGGTGACGCTGGGCGCGTTTTTGCTGTGGATCGGCTGGTTCGGCTTTAACGGCGGCAGCGTGCTAACGATCGCCAGCGAGGACAGCGCTTCGCTGGTGGCGAAGGTAATCGTCAATACCAACACTGCGGGCCTGACCGGCGCGCTCATGGCGGCGGCGCTGATGCAGTTTATCTACCGCAAGCTCGATATCACGATGATTCTCAACGGCGCGCTGGGCGGCCTGGTGGCGATTACCGCCGGGGCCGACGTGGTGGGGCTGTGGGAGCCGATGGTGATCGGCGCGATCGGCGGCGCGCTGGTGGTGCTTGCGGTGCCCTTTTTCGACCGGATTAAGATCGACGATCCCGTGGGCGCGCTCTCCGTTCACCTTGTCAACGGTATTTGGGGCACGCTGGCGGTGGCGCTCTTTGCGCCGGAGTTTAGTTTTTGGGCGCAGCTTAAAGGCGTGCTGGTGGTGGGCGTGTTTGCCTTTGGCGTTTCGTTGATCGGTTTTTGGGCGATTAGGCGGTTTGTCGGCCTGCGCGCGAGCGAAGAGAAGGAGTATGAAGGGCTGGATATCCGCGAGTGCGGCGTGGAGTCCTATCCCGAATTCGTCAAATCCAAGACGCTGTAAAAAAGCCCCGGAAAACCGGGGCGAGGGTTACGCTTTTTTCTTCATGCTGCCGAAGAGATCGAGCAGCTCGGTGGGGAAGGGGAAGACGATCGTCTTGGCGTTGGTATGGCCGATCGAGGTGAGGGTTTCAAGATAGCGCAGCTGGATCGAAACCGGCTCTTGGGATAGCAAGGCCGCCGCTTCGGTCAGCTTTTGCGCCGCCTCAAACTCCGCCTGAGCGCCGATGATTTTAGCCCGCTTTTCCCGCTCCGCTTCGGCCTGACGCGCCATCGCTTTGCGCAGGTCGTCGGGCAGATCGATGCGTTTAAGCTCCACGGCCACCACCTTCACGCCCCAGCTGTCGGTCTGGGTATCGATCAGCTCTTGAAGCTTGTTGTTGATCTCATCGCGCTTGGAGAGCAGATCGTCCAGCTCGTCCTGACCGCACACGCTGCGCAGGGTGGTTTGAGAAATCTGGCTGATGGCAAAGTGGTAGTCCTCCACATTCACAATCGCCTTATCCGGCTCGACCACGCGGTAGTACACCACCGCATCCACCTGCACCGAGACGTTGTCCTTGGTGATGATGTCCTGGGTGGGCACATCCATGGTGACAATCCGCAAGCTGACGCGCTGCAACGTGTCGATAAAAGGGATGACAATAATCAGACCCGGCCCCTTGACCTTAATCAGTCGGCCCAAGCGGAAGATGACGCCCCGTTCGTATTCGGGCAGCACCTTGATGGCGGAGGCGATCAGGGCGGCTAACAGGCCCAGTAAAACCAAGAAATTCATGGCGGCTCCTTTAGGGGTTTTTGAATGGCCCTTATGGTAGCGTATCCCCCTTTGGAGGCCGTCATGAAGAAGTTTTTTTTACTGCTCCTGTTGAGCGCGCCGCTGTGGGCGGTGGTGGTGACGGGCCGCTGGGAGGGGGCGATCACCCCGGCGGCGGGGGATTATCTGGAGCGGGTGCTAAAAACCGCCGGAGAAAAACAGGCCAGCGCGGTGGTGCTGGAGCTGGACACCCCCGGCGGGTTGGTCAACGTCACCCGCGAGATGGTCACAAAAATGGCGGCGGCGAAAATGCCCGTGGTCGTTTATGTGGGCCCCGACGGTGCGCAGGCGGCCAGCGCCGGGGCGATTTTGACCGTGGCGGCGGATGTGGCGGCCATGGCCAAGGTGAGCAATATCGGCTCGGCTTCGGTGGTCAGCATGGGTCAGGAGATGGACGAAACCATGCGGGCCAAAGCCATGGAAGACATGAAAGCCTTTGTCCGCACGCTGGCCGATCGGCATGAACGCAACAGCACCGCGATCGAAGCGATGGTAAGCGAGGCCAAAAACTTCACCGCCGCCGAAGCGCTCAGGGCAAACATAATCGATCTCATTGCCGTCGATCGGGCCGACTTGCTTCGGCAGCTGGAGGGCTATTTAGTGCAAAAGCACGAAATAAAACAGACCGTCAATGTGGGTGAGCTGATCGAAGTTTCGGTCAGTTTCGCCGAAAAACTTTTAACGCTTTTGGCGGACCCGAGTTTTGTTTATTTACTGCTGATGATCGGCTTTTACGGGCTGATTATCGAGTTTTACAACCCCGGCAGTTTTCTGCCCGGTATTTCCGGTTTGGTGGCGATCTCTTTGGCGCTGTATGGCTTGGGTGCCATGGAGGCCAGCTGGCTGGCGGTGGCGTTGATTGGTATTGGGGTGCTGCTGTTTGCGCTGGAACTGTTTACCCCGACCTTTGGTGTTCTCAGCACCGCCGGCGCGGCGTCGATTCTGGCCGGATCGCTGCTGCTGTTTGATTCCGATTCCCCCTATGGAGTGTTGCCCTTGGAAACGATTATTTTCACCGTGATTGCCAGCGCCGTGATTATGGGTTTTATCGCCTATATGGGCCTCAAGGCCCAGCGGCGCAAAATCGCCAGCGGTAAAGAGAGTTTTATCGGCCGGATCGCCGAGGTTAAAAAGCCCCTAACCCCCAAGGGCAAGGTGATGATCGACGGCGAACTGTGGAACGCGATCAGCGCCGACGGCACGCCGATCGAGGGCGGCGAGGTGGAGGTGAGCGCCGAAGAGGGGCTGCTTTTGACGGTTAGGCGATCTGAAAAATCCAGTTCGATTTAACGCCGCTTTGGCGGATTTCCAGTAGCCGCAGTCCCGGCAGCGTGAGCTTTTCCAGTTCTGTGCCGCCGCTTTGCGCAATGGCCCGCGCCACGGTGCCGCGCCACGCTTTGGCCCAGTGGCTTAGCGCCTTGCCCTCCTTAAGAAACGTCATCACCACGTGCGGCACGGCGAGCGGATAGATTTTGTGGTACCACTCGGCGCGCAAATCAACCACCGTTTCCCCCGCCAAAAATTCATTGAGTCGATCGCCAAAGGCTTCGCGGTAGATTTTTTCCATCGCAAAACCGGGCAGTTTAGCCCCCTGTTTGTATTTGTAGTCGGGAATTAAATCGCCGCCCTTGATTGGCCCCAGCAGATTGGAGAACAAAATCACGTTTTGATCGCACCAATTTTGCGCCGCGATAGGCAAGGCGGGGTAGTCGAGATAATCAAAGGCCACGCCGGTGTAGCGAAGCAGCGCCTTCATCCCGGCGGCGTTTGAAACGGGCCGTTCGTAGTGGGCGATCTCGGCGGGTTTGGATAGGCCAAAAAAGGCCGAATGGGCCGGGATGTCTTTGTTTTGCGCGAAGGCGTCATAGGCGGCGATCGCCGCTTGGCGCTGCGGGGTTTCGCCAAAGAGCAGGTTTTTTGGCTCAAAAAGCGAAAGCCCCGGCGTATCGGGCCGTTTGGTCTCCGAGGGCGCTAATAAAATCTTCATTTTTTCTCTCCTTGCCCCAGCCGGTAGAGGGCAAAATCGTATTTGAGCGGATCGGCGGGGTCAAACTTTTTCAGTGCGTCGGTCAGCTCGATGGCGGCTTTGAGATCGCTGCTTTTGCGCGCAATCAGCCCCAGTTCGCGCCCCAGCCGGAAGGTGTGGGTATCCAGCGGCATCAGCAGATCGGCAGGGGTGACGGCTTGCCAGCGGCCCAGATCGGGCGCTTCGCGGCGCACCATCCAGCGCAAGAACATCAGCCACCGCTTAAGCGCCGATACGCCGCCAAGGGCGCGGCAATCAAAGGGCTGCCCGATCAAAAATCCGATACCGCCGCTTTGCGTGCCGACCGCTTCGCGCACCGTGCCGATCAGTGCCGAAAGGGCGCATAAAAAACCTTCGTTCTGATAGGTTGCTTCAAAGAGGGTTCGCAGCTGAACGCCCGATCGGCGAAGCCTTGCAAGCCCCGCAAAAAGCGCTGCCACGTCGGAAGGGGTTTGAAAACGGTAACGGTGATTGTTTAAAGCCGCCGCAATCGTCTGTTCATCGGCATCCAGGAGCGAAAAATCAAGGCTTTTTAAAAACCCCACAATCGCCTTGACGTTGCCGTAGGCAAAAAGCGCGCACACGAGCGCCGCGTCATCGGGGAGTTCGCGGGCGACGAGCAGCGGATCGGGATTGGCCTCGCACAGCGCGTCGGGCAGCAAGCAAGCGGCGTGGGCGTCGTTTAAAAGCCGCGCCAGCTCCGCTTTACGCGCGGGCTGCTTCACGCTGGTTAAAGAGCGCCTGCAGCGCGTCGGAGAGTTGAATCAACAAAAAGGTGACGGCAAAGATAAACAGGCCCGGAAAAAAGCTCACCCACCACGCCACGTCAATGACCGCCTTGCCCTCGGCCAATAGGCTGCCCCAGCTCATGGCGGGCGGCGTAATGCCCAATCCCAGAAAACTCAGCGCGCTTTCGGCCAGAATGGCCCCCGAAACGCCGAAGGTGAAGCTGATCAAAAAAATGGGCGCCAGTAGCGGCGCGTAGTATTTGAAAACAATCTTCCACAGCGGCGCGCGGGCGATTTTGAGAATTTTGATAAAGGGCTTCGAGCCGATGGCAAAGGCTTCGCTGCGAATCAGCCGCGCCGTGCCCATCCAGCCGGTAACGGAGATAACCGCAATCAGCATCCAGACCGAAGCATCCACATAGCTCACCAGCGTCAGCAGCAGAAAAAAGGTGGGAAAGGTCAAAAACAGATCGATCGCCACCACCACCGCCCTATCGACCGCGCCCCGGAAAAATCCGGCGGTAATGCCCACCATCAGGCCGATCAGACTGCCGATCGCCGCGCTGAACACGCCGATAATCAACGAGTTTTTACCCCCCTCGATCACGCGGGCGAGCAGATCGCGGCCCAGCCGATCGGTGCCGAGCGGATGGGCGAACGAGGGCGCGTCCAAGATGGCGTGGCGATCGAGCGTGTGGGGATTGGCGTCGATCAAAAAACCGCCCGCGAAAACGGTCAGAACCAGAAGCGCCAAAGCGCCCAGCACGGTGCGAAGGGCCATTACTGCTTAATGCCCAGCAGGGTGTCGAGCATGATCTGGATGGTGCTAATGAGCCTTGCGTTGGCGGCGTAGCCCGATTGAAAGCGGATCAGATTGGTCATCTCTTCGTCGATATTGACCTGACTGATGGAGTTTTGCTGCGTCTGCACCGTCTCATGCAGGGCGCGGGCGGTGGCGAGCGCCATCTGGGTGCTTGCGGTGTCTTCCGCGACGGTTCCGGCCACATATTTGTAGCGGCCCATGAGCGTGTCGGTGTGGACGGTACCGTTTTGGTTGAAGAAACTGACCTGATTGTACTGAAGCTGCTGCATGGCGTTGGCGATGTTGTTGTTGCCCACCACGGGAACGTCGTAGGCGTTTATCAGCGTGGCGTCGTTGCGGAAGGATTCAAACAGATCGATATCCCGTGCGCCGCTGCCCTGCAGGAACTTGTGCAGTCCGACCGCGCCGGCGAATCCGGTGCCGTTGTCGGTGATATTAAAAAACAGCCCGGCGTTTTTATCCCGCGTGTCGATCTGGAAGCGGTTGCCGCTGAAGCTGGCCGTCAAAAGGTTGTCCACGTCGTTGATCATGTCGTTGTCGAGGTTGTCATCGACGTAGGGCATATTGATCTGCGCGGCAATGCCCGCCAGCGTGGAGTAGAGCGGATCGTTTGAATCCTTGTCGATCACAATCTCCCGTTCCGCCTTAAGTGTGCCGTTGGTGTCGTAAACCCCCACCTTGAAACTTCCGTTTGTAATTTCAAAGGGAATATCCACCGCATCCACAACCGAAAGCCGTTTGTATCCGGTCATATCCAGCGCGCTGCGCACCAGCGAGTGATCGTCGGCAATCAACACGGTGCCCAGTTTGGTTCCCGTGCCCCGGCCCCCGGTTCTCAGACTAAAGGCGCCGCCTTCAACGGTCGCTTCGCCGTCGAGATTGCGGGCGGCCATCTCCGCGTTGATGGCGTCGGCAACGCCTTGGAGCGTCATGGTTTTGGGGTCGATCTGCACGCTGATATCGGGCATCAGCCGCGTGCCGTCGAGGGCGTAGGTGGCAATGGTCATTTTGCCCGCCTGCACTTCGTTTCTGAGCAGATCGCCCAGCTCGGAGATGTAGGTGCCCTTCGACTGGCGGGCGGTCAGACCCACGGTGTCGCCGATAATGTCCGACTTCATGCTGTCGGTCGCGCTGCCGGCATAGATGTCGTTGACCGACTGGATAATTCCGCGGCTAAAGACATCGAGCATATCTTTAAACTTCTGCAGCGTGCCGTCGGCGGGTTCGCCGGTGTCGGGGTTGAAGCTGCGGCCCCGCAGGTCCAAAATGGAGCCGATTTTGCCGCCGGTAATCTGAACGCTGATGTTGGTCAGGGTGAGATCGCGGTGCTGGAAAAAGATCGCCTTTTGCGCCCCTGAGGCGTTTTCGGCGGCCAGCGCGGTGATGGGGTGGTAGCTGCCGTTATCCACAATGGCGTAGCCGCCGAGCAGAATCGAATAGCTCTCTTCAAAATCCGCCACGTTGGGATCGGTTTCGGTCATGGTTTTCAGACCGCTTTTGATGACCTGCGCGCCGGTGAGTTTTTGCAGTTGCAGTTCGAGGTTGTCGCGTTCGTCGCGCAGCTTGTTGGCGTGATCGTACTTGGTGGCCTCGACCAGCTTGATCTCTTTGCTGATGTCGGCAATCCGTTTGGCCAGACGGTTGACTTCATCGACGGCGCTGGTTAACAACCCGTCGATCATGTTTTGCATATCGGTCAGCTTGGTGCGCACATCCTGAATGCCGCGTCCGAGGTTTTTGGCCGATTCGGCCAGCACGATCTTTTGGGAGTCCTCCGAAGGGTTGGCCGAGAGCTTTTGCCAGGAGTCAAAAAAGTCGATCAAGTCGCGCTGGATGCCCACTTCGTTGACGTCGGGGAAGTATTTGGAGACCTCCACCAGAATCTTCTCGGCAAACTCCTGATACTCAAGACCCGTCGAAGCGCTGCGAAAGCGGCTGTAAACAAACTCGTCGTGGATACGGATAACCTGATCGGCCTGCGCGCCGGTGCCCACGTCGCCCGGGTGCAGCGGCAGGGAGAAGCGGGCGCTGATATCGACGCGCTGACGGGTATATTTGGGGTTTTCGGCGTTGGCGATGTTGTTACCGATAATATCGGTGGCCAACTGGGAAACCTGCAACCCCGAGTAGCCCGTGTAGAGCGTGGACATCAGCGACATATCAACCCTTTATTTGCAAAAAGTTGGGCGTGCTGGAGCGGGCCCGCTCGCTGCCGTAACCCACGTTGTCGCCGGGCAGAATGGCATTGAGCAGGGAGTTGTAGAACTCGCTGACGGTAAGCACCATCACCGCAAAGCGTTTGTTCTCCTCTTTGAGCCGCTCCAGAGACGATCGCAGATGTGCAAGCAGTTCGTGTTCCTCATCGCTGAGCAGATCGCCCAGCTCCCTTTCGGGGTTCTCGTCGATCGCCCGTGCGATCGAGGCGTCAAGCAGCGCCTTTTGCTTTTCGAAGGCGGAGACCAAGTCCTCTTTGAGTTTGGATCGATCAAGCAGCGCCTTGTGGCGGGCGGCTTTAATATCGACCAAGTCCCGTTGGGTGGTGGCGATAAGTTCGTCTAGGGTGGTGATGGCGTTTTTGAGGTGGTGCTGAATCATAATCGCTCCTTTTGGCGGAGCGGGAGGAAGAAGCGGGGCAGAGGCTTACAAAAGCGCCTCTGCAACTTTTTCGGCGGTTTTTTTCAAATCGACTTTGTATTCGCCCGATTCGATCTGCCGCTTGAGTTCTTCAACCCGGCTCTCTTGAGGCTTGGCCGTTTCGGCTGCCTTGTTGTTTGTGGCCCGCTGGGCACCGCTGTTCATTCCGGCGACCGTGCTAATCGCATTGCCGTTGATTTGGCTGACCATGCTGTTATCCTTTATCAAGTCGCTCCGTCCTTGCGGGGAGCTTTCTGCTAACGATATCGACCGCGCTCATTTTTTTTAAAGCCGATCTTCGAGAAATTTGAATAATAACTCACTGTAACCAAAACCGCCGGCAAGCGTACGGCCCATCTCTTCGTGATACATCGAGCGGTAAATCTGACTGCCCGCGCTTTTGCCAAAGAGCGCATTCTCTTCGGGCATCGAAATATCGAGCATCTGCTTGATGACGATCGCTTCGAAGTTGTCGGTCTGCGCCTTGAGCGCCGCCTTGTCGTTGGCGGGCCGCAGCGAGACTTCCCCCAAAATGGCGTTTTGGGGCATCAGGCTTTGAAAGGTCTGCATACCGTCTCCTTAAATCACTTCCAAGTCCGCTTCCAGCGCGCCCGCCTGACGGATTGCCTGCATGATGGCGATCACGTCCCTCGGACCCGCGCCCAGCCGCTGAAGCGCGCTGGCGACGTTGGCGATGGTGAGCGGCTGGCCGTTTTCCTGCAAGGCCTCATCGACCGACAGGGTAATCGTGCCGTGGGTAACAACAACGGGCCGAACCCGTACCTGTATTCCAGCAACCACCGTTCCGCTTTTTTCGTCAATGATGACGCGGGCGGTGCGGGCGATGGGCGCTTCGACGTTGCCCACGACGGAGAGAAACTCCACCATGCTCATCTCGTCGGGCCGTTTGAGGTTGATCGAGCGGGAATCGACGGCGATCGCCACGCGGATGCCGAAGTGCTCGTTGAGTTTGTTCTGGATGGCGACGGCGTTTTCCATGCTGGCCTCCTTGAGGCTTAAGGTCGCCAGCTCGCGGTTGTAGAGATCAAAGCGGATCTCCTGCTCCACCGTCGCGCCGGAGACGATGCGGCCGCTGTTGGCCTGCGCCGCCGCGCCGGAGATGCTGATCGGCCCCTGGGCGACGGCGTAGATATTGCCGTCGAGCCCTTTAAGCCCGGTCATGAGCAGCGTACCGCCGCGCAGGGATTTCGCATCGCCGATCGAGGCGACCTGAATATCGATGCGATCGCCTTGGCGGGCGAAGGGTTCCAGCCGCGCGGTGACCATGACGGCGGCGGTGTTTTTGGAGGAGATATCTGCCTGATTGACTTTGATGTTGACGCTTTGAAGCAGGTTGGCCAGCGTCTGGGTGGTAAAGGCGCTGGTGGTGCCGTCGCCGGTGCCGTTAAGACCCACCACCAGACCGTAGCCGATCAGCTGGTTGTCCCGCACGCCGACGACATTGGTGACCTCTTTGACGGGGGCCGCAAAAAGCGAGTTGATGCTGACGAACAAAAACAGCACCAGCACCACCCACCAGGCGGTGCTTTCGAAACGGTCTAGGGATTCGGGATTCTTAGAGGGTTTCATGCCGCTCCTTGGGTTTGTTTGCCCAAGGTTTAGCAATTAATGTTCCATCACACCGCCGGGGCGTAGTAGGAGAGGGTGGTTTTGCCGAATTTGCGGCGTTTAACCAGGCTGCATGCGCCCAGCGTTTCGGCGGGGGCGTATTCGCTGCGGTGTTCGATAACAACCCCTTGAACCTGTTCGGGATTTAAAGCGGCGATCAACGCTTCGGTTTTGGCGTAAACATCCTGCTGGCCCTGACGGATATCGAAGGGCGGATCGAAATAAAACCACCCCTTCAGCCGCAAAAGCCGCAGGTAATCCGCCGCCTCTTTGAGCAGCAAAAAGCTGTCGCCCTGCCAAGTGCGCGCCCCTTCGATCCCCAGAGTCTTGATGTTTTTTTGCAAGGTGGCGTAGGCGGTGCGATCGGCTTCGATAAAGCAGACGTTGTCGCATCCGCGGCTGGACGCTTCGATGCCGACCGAACCGCTGCCGGCAAATACCTCCACGAAGGCGTGGCCGTGCAGGTCGGTCTGCAGGGTGTCAAAGAGCGATTCGCGCACGATGTTTTTGGTGGGGCGGGTGCCCTCCAGATCGGGCAAAAGAATCTTGCGGCCCTTGTAACGGCCGGCGATGACGCGGGTGCTGTTTTCGCTTTTCAAGCGGGTTTCCTTTTGAGCAGTTCCAGAAGTTCGGCGGCGAAGCGGCGGGTGAGATCGGCGATCTCGTCATCGAGGCTGCCGCGTTCGTTTTCGGGGCGGCTTTCGAGCAGCCCCGCCCCGGCCGCCTTGATATCGTCCATCCGGCCAAAGCGCTCCAGCGTCAGCAAAAGCTGCGTCCGGCTGAAGGGTTTGGGCAGATGTTCGCCGATAACCAGAACCGGTTTGTCGATTTGCCGCGGTTTGTCGCTGATGACCAGATCGCAAGTGCCATAGGCGCTGATCCGATCGCCCAGAAAGGATTCTAAAGCCCGTTTGAGCAGTACGGAGTCGCAAAGAATGGAGATTCCGGGCACGTCGGCACCTTCAAGGGCGGGGATTTTGGGCGAATGCTAACCAATAAAGTATTAAAATGAATTCCAATGCGGCCGATTTAATTAGAATCGATCCCAATCGAGGGAGTGCAGACGCCCAAGGAGTATGCAATGGAAGTAGCAGGTTTAGGCGGCGTCCGGGTTGCCGCCGAGAAAAAACCGGTTTCCGGCGGCGCGGATGAGGCACGGAAAATGCTTGAAGCGGTCGAAGCGACCGTCGCAAAGACCGAAGCCGCCAAGGAAACCACGGCAGCGCAAAGCCAAGAGCAGATGCGCGAACGGCTCGAACGGCTCGCCGCCGAGATGAACGAAGTGGCCAAGCCTTTGAGCACCCGCATCAGCTTCGGTTTCAGCGAGGAAGCGGGCATGATGTATTTAAACGTGATCGACGGCGATTCGGGCCGGTTGATCCGGCAGTTTCCCAGCAGCGAGGCGATGGAGTTCGCCGCCAAAATGCGCGAATGGGTCGGAATGCTGCTGGATAAAACCATTTGACCCGGCGCGGCTGAGAAAAGAGGAGCAAGATGGCAACCGGTTCTGTAAGTATGCTGGGGATTAGCGCGGGGGGACAATCTTCCCTTAACGCCGATCTGATCGACAACCTCAAAGAGGCCGACAAGGCGGTGATGATTAAGCCCTTGGAGACCCGCTTAACCAAGGTTTACAAGCAGCAAGAGGATCAGCAAAAACTCACCGAAAAGCTCGACGCCTTCCGCGACGCGGTGGATGTCTTTTCCAGCAGCCAGTCCTACATGAAGCGCACGGTGCAGACCAATCACGATTCGGTTACCGTCACCGCCCAGGACGGCGTCAGCGTTCAGGATTTGAGTCTCCGGGTGGACAAACTCGCCCGCAACTCCGTTGCCCAGAGCGAGAAGGGCTACGCGCAGGAGAGCACGATTATCTATTCGGGCGTGGAGCCCAGAACGCTTAGCATCACGCAGCCCAGCGGCAAAGAGCTGGAGATTTCGATTACGGGCGGCATGACCCTGTCGGACGTGCGCGACGCCATCAACGAAGCCGGCGGCGGCAAGGTGATCGCCACGCTGCTCAACACCGGCGGCGAAGCGCCCTACCGGCTGGTGGTCAAATCCGCCGATACGGGGGCCAATCAGGAGCTGAGCTTTGCCGTTAAGGGTGAAGGGGAGCCGGTTGATTTGAGCTTTTCCAGCGTGCAAAGCGCGCAGGATGCGGAGTTTGTTTACAACGGCGTCACCATTACCCGCGCCACCAACAAAGTTTCCGATCTGGTCTCCGGCGTGACGATCGAGCTGCGCAAAGAGGACTCCATCGACGTCAGCGCCAGCATCACGCGGGATCTGTCCGAACTGGGCGAGCAGATGGCTTCCTTTGTGGAGGTTTACAACGATCTGACTGCCTTCATCAACGAAATCACCAAGTACGACGTGGATAGCGCCGAGGCGGGCAGCTTTCAGGGCGATGCGCGGATCAACGGCATCAAAACCGAACTGAGCCGGATTCTCTTTGGTCAGGACAGCGAAGGCAACAACCTGATGCAGCTTAGCCGCACCCGCTACACCATCGACGGAACGACCGAGGCGGCCTTTGCCTTCAGTCTCAGCGAGAAGGGGGTTCTTAGCTTTGATAAGACTACCTTCGAATACGCGCTGGAGCAGGACCCCGAAGGGATCGAACGCTTTTTGCGCGGCTCGATCGACGTAACCCCCTCCGAAGCGGTGGGCTCAAAGATTGCCTCCACGATTCCCGGCGAGAGCGCGTTTGAAACGGTGACCATTTCCGCCGGACAGATTAAGATTAACGGCGTGGGGTTGAGCGAGATTACCTTCCCTTCGGGCAACACCGCCAAGCAAAACGCCCTGCTGGCGATGGAGGCGATCAACGCCGTTAAGGATCAAACCGGCGTAGAGGCCCGCTTGAGCAGCACGGGCGATCGGCTGGTGCTCTCGGACAAGTCGGGCAACGGCTTTACCATTTCCGGCAATGAAAGTTCGCGGCTGGGTTTGACCAACGGCAGCTATGTGGGCCAGCAGGAGAGCTTTGACGGTCTCTTTACCCGTCTGTCGGATTTGGGCGATAAGCTCGCGGGCTATCAGGAGGACGCCACCATGACGCTGATCGGGCAAAACCTCAAGAGCCAAGTGACGGGCATTACCGACAATATCCAGAAGGTGCTTGACCGCCTCAATGCCAAATATGATGTGATGGCGGCGCAGTTTGCGGCCTACAACTCGCTCATCAGCCGCTACGAGGCTTCCTTTAGCAGTATTCAGATGCAAATCGATCAGGCCGCGGCCAAAAAATAAGACGGAATATGAATGAAAAGCGGATATAGCGCCTACACCCAGAACGCAGCGACGGTTCAGTCGCCCTACAAATTGGTGCAGATGCTGTTTGAGGGTATTTTGAAGTTTGTCTCCCAGGCCAAAAAAAGCATGGAGGAGGGGGATATCGAAAAGCAGGTGTATTGGATTAACCGCACCATCGATATCTTCACCGAGCTGATGGCTTCGCTGGATTTTTCCGACGGCAACGAGCAGATGGCCAGCTATCTGCAGGGGCTTTACACCTACCAGATCAAGCTGCTGACCGAAGCCAACCTCGAATGCGACACCGATCGGCTCGATACGGTGCTCAAGGTGGCGCGCGGTCTTTTGGAGGCATGGAACGAAGAGACGGGGCTGAAAAACGATGCAACCCTCTGAGTGGCTGCAGCAGTTAAAAATCGCCGTTATTAACGAGTCCGAAGAGGCGATCGCCCGGCTGTACGGGGATGCGCCCGATCGGTACGAGTCGCTAGAGCAGGCCCAGGAGGCCGCCGCCTTGATGGCCGAAACGATTGCGCTTTTAAAACGCAAACGCGAGGCGCTTCAGGGCGAGATGGCCCAAACCAAAAGCGCCATCGCCTACCAAAAAAACCAAGCCGCCTTCAAACCCAAACGGTTTGACAACCTAGGCTGAAAAAACCCCTGCCGCAAAGATCGCACTATACAAAAACGCCCCCGCGTACCGCAGGGCGGGCGAAAGCGGCATATCCGGCGCGCCAAAGAACCGCTCGCTGCTAAAGGCTTCTTGCTCCTGTTCCATGCGGGCGAAAAGATGCAGTTTTAATCCAATATCCGCCCCCTTGATCAAAAGCAGCGCAAAAAACCATCCGCTGAAATTTCCGCTCGTGATCGCATAAAAAAGCACATAGAAAAACGAGGTGTGCAGCAGGACAAACTGCAACGGCCGGCTCTTTTTGAGCGCAAAGAGCCGGTTGACCAGCTCATTGAAACTGCGGCCCTTTTGCAGATTGGCCTCGACGATTTCGATAAAAAAGAGCAGGGCGACATCCAGCATTAATACATTCATGCCGCAAGCATAGCAAAGCTGGGAACAGGGGTTGCTTATGAAGGCAAACCCACAAGGAGCATCCATGGAAGTCGGCGGCCTCGGTTCTGCGCTCTTAAATCCTCTGGCGCAGCTTCAGCAAACCCGCACACCCCAGCAGGCGGCAGGAGCGCAAAACTCTGAAAAGATGAGCGATCTAAGTCAGGCGCAAAAAAGCATCAAAGAGCAGACGGCGCTGCTTAAGAACGACAACGAGCTTTTCGGCGCGCTCAAGACCCTCGAAAAGTCGATTACCGCCCTTGGAGCGCTGGTCTCTTCGGCTGCGACGGGCGAACTCGATGAGTTTGAGGCGGTTTCGGCGATCAATGAGCGCATGGCGGCCACGCGTTACAAAAACGAAAACCTCTACGAGCACTTCCCCCTCTCCGACGGCTCGACGCTGGACATCCGTGAACGGCTGCAGCTGACCGCTCCTGCGGAACTTCCGGTCTTCGGGCAGACGCTGGGCGTGGTGGCCAAGGAGGCTGCGGATTCGCTCGGCGAAGTGAAAGAGCGGATTATGGGCGGCGCAAAAAGCATGGGTGAAAGCGCGCAAAGAAGTTACGAGCGCAGCGGTCTGGATACGGTTAACCCCTCCGGTATTGTGGCCAACACCAATGTAGATTACCTCAAAGAGCAGTTTAAAAAGCTGATGCAGTAGATCGGAGCCAAGGCTCCGATCGAATCAGGCGACGGCTACCTCAACCGGATCGCACTGCCAAAGACCGTGTTTGGTGCAGTAGGCCAGCGCGGAGAGCTTCAGGTTCTTCTGGGGCACGATGTAAAACGTGACCTCTGCCTGCCCCTTTTCGCCATGACCGCCGTTCACGCCGCTCATAAAGCTGGCGGAGGCGATCAGGGTTTCTCCGTCAAAAAGTTTAATCTCCGCAATGTAGTGATCGGTATCGTCCGGGTGGCTGTAGGCTTCGCCCATGCGCACGGTGACGGGGAACTTTTTGCCCTTAACCGCGCTCTTTTCACAGGTGATAAAGGGGGAGTGGCGATCGATGTAGTCTTTTTTCGCCTCGCGCTCGACGGTGTCGATGCTCACATAACTGTTAATGGTCGGCATGAAAACTCCTTTGGTGTAGTGGAGCCTCAATCATAGATGAGCCCGGTTTAAAATAGGATAAATTTACTCTTATTTTGTGCCGCTTGGTCGAGGTCTGATGTGTGCTGTCGGCACCATCACTAAAGCCTTCCCCGTCTGTAAATAGAGAGGATTAACGCAAAACTCATGATCAACGCCACAAAAAAACCAACTAATCCCAGCAGCGGAATACCGAAAACAAACGGCGGTATTTTGGCAAGCAGCAACAGGGCGGAACCGACCAGTATGGAGGCGATAATGATCGCGATGGAGAGCCGATTGGCGGATTTTTCTATGCTGGACTCCATGGCTTCCAGACCGACGTGTTCAAACTCGATTTTGAAACTGCCCTGTTTCATTTTTTTGACAATGGTTTTAACGTCTTCGGGAAACTCCAGTAAAAAATCCCTGATCTCTTTGGGCAGCTCGGAAACTTTGGAGGAAAAGGCCGAGAGAGACATGCTCTCTTGATAAAAACGCATAATAAAAGGGCGGATAGCATCGGCCGCATTGAACTCCGGATCAAGCGCTTTGCCGATACCTTCGATCGTCATCAGCGTTTTGGCAAGCAGATAGTTGTTTTCGCGGAAGTAGACCCGGTAGCTCCCCATAAGAGCGATAATCTCATTCATCAGATTTTTGATGCTGATGTCGTGAAGCGACCCGTAAAAATAGGTACGGATGACATCACCCATCTCTTTGGCAAACCCCTCCCTGTCAAGGCCGTCATCTTCAATTTTGGCCAATTTTAAAATCGCAAGCGCCGCTTTCTCTTCCTCTTTTTTGACCACGTAGTAGATCATGTCCACAAAGTCTTTGCGATCGCGTTCGGAGATGCTTCCCGTCATACCAAAGTCAACTAGGGCAATTTGCGTGTCGTTTATTGCAAAGATATTACCGGGATGGGGATCGGCATGGAAAAACCGGTGAACGAAAATCTGTTCGCAAAACAGTTCAAAACCGTTTTGCGCCACCGCTTTCGGATCAATCCCGGCGGCTTTTAACGCGGCGATATGAGTGACTTTGACGCCTTCGATCAGCTCCATCGTAAGGACCGTGTTCCCCGAAAACTCCTCATACAGCCTGGGAATCTTAAGTTGCGTGTTGTCCTGAAAATTTCTGCCGAAGCGTTTGATGTTGAGTGCCTCAACGGTATAATCCAGCTCCCTGTTGAGCGCTTTTTCAAACTCGTTGATGATCTTTAAAGGGGAGCTGATCCCGTAGGCGTAAAGCCGGTTCTCCACAATAGCGGCAAAGCGACGCAGAATTTTAAGATCCAGCCGAATGATCTCCTTGGCTTCGGGCTTCAGGACTTTTACCGCGACTTTTTCACCGTTTTTCAGAGTCCCCCGGTACACCTGTCCCAACGATGCCGAGGCGATAAGCTCCAAATCGCCGTCAAAAATCTCCTCAACCTCTTTCCCGAACTCCTCCGTAAATCGGGGACGGATTTGTCCAAACGGCAGAGGTTCCACGTTGTCCTGAAGCTTTGAAAACTCATTGGCAAGATCGATCGGGATGAGATCGGGGCGGGTGGACAGGATCTGAGCCATTTTGATAAACGTACCGCCCAGCTCTTCTATGGTTTTTCGGATACGGACATTCCGGCCGGGTTTTTGACTGTCGGACATTGACCTGGAACCGGAAAACACAACATATTTCTCCAGCCCCATCATTTCGACAACATCCCCAAATCCGTTCCGGGCAAGAATAGAAACAATATTTTTGGTACGTTCAACCTGACGGAATGTATCGAACATAAACCCCCACCTCCGCTTTCGGCCTTGAAACTCTAATTTTGTATGTCCTGGTTTAGCCGCATTAAATACCGAAGACTTTCAGACTGCCCCGCAATGAGACCGCTACGGCAGTTTCGATCGCGGGATTGAGATTCAGAGGACGCATCAGCATTCTGACCGCCATAGAGTAGGGATAGTGTTTTTTGGCATACCCTTTCATCCAGGAGCGCAATGTTTCAAACTCGCAGTCGGGTTGCACATGCCTGAGCGCCGTTCTTGGGACCCTTCAACATTCTGTGTCACCACCCGACAGGTGCATGAATTCTATCACAGCCCCAATGCCTCATCCAGCCTGCCCTCAAAAAAGATAGCCAGCTGAGAGAGGGTGAGGGCCCAGTTTCGC
>JBFWML010000034.1:0-22855 GCA_050251635.1 Campylobacterales bacterium
GCGACGATTCGATCGTCGCCGTGGGTAAAAACGCCGAGTTTTCGGTGCGCGAATATCTCTTCGACGCCGAAAAGCAGACCGGCAGCAGCGACGTTTATTTTGCCAAGGGCGCCTTCGAGGTGATCACCGGAACCATCGGAAAAGTGGCGCCGGGAAGCGTCAAACTGCAGGCCAAAACCGCCACCATGGGGATTCGCGGCACCCATATCGTAGGCGAGATTGTCAGCGACACCAAAATCGTCATCGCCTGCGTGTCGGGGGCGATCGAGGTGAAAGACACCCGCCGCAAGGTGCTGCCCAAACCCGCCGAACTGCCCAAGGGCAAGATTATCACCCTCGAAGAGGAATCGGAACTGCCCCCGGCACCCCGGGAGTTTGAGCACAAAGAGGTCATCCCCATCATGATCTCCACCGGTAACGACGTGGATAAAGTGGAAGAGACCATCAAAGAGCTGCTCAAAATCCTTAGCAGCGCGCCGAACGTTAAGCGGGTGGGCGATCGCTTCGTGGTGCAGCTGGGGATCAACACCGATCGCGTCAAGGGGGTCACCTACCGCCTGAAAGCCCACGACTCGGGCTTGGGCCGCACGCAACTGAACCGCTCCAGCGGGGTGCTGAGCATCGTGCCTTCGGATGTCATCATGGGCGAGTACGGCTTTAGCGCTCAGGCCCAAGCGCCGGGCATGGAGAGCGAAACCAAAGCGTACAAAGTGCGGCTGGAGAAAAACCGCGAATGGCAACGCATTGCCGCCGGCAGCGACTTTGTGATCGGCCTCAAAACCGACGGCACCCTGCACGGCTGGGGCAAAAACCGCTACGGCCAGCTCGGCGACGGCACCACGACCGACCGGGATAAACCCGTCGAGATCGGCATGGAGCGCAAATGGCGGGATCTGGCGGTGGGCTACGATCATGTGCTGGCCCTCAGCGACGAAGGCGCGCTTTATGCGTGGGGCCGCAACCACCAAGGGCAGCTCGGCGACGGGACGCTGGCGGATAAAAACGCGCCCGTAGCCGTTGGCCCGGCGGGCGAATGGGCGGCGATCGCCGCGGGCAGCGGCCACTCGCTAGCGCTCAAAACCGACGGAACTTTGTGGGCCTGGGGCGAAAACACCGCCGGAAAACTGGGGGACGGCACCGCCTTTATGCGGCTGACCCCAGACAAATCAGCGACGAAACCGACTGGATTGCCATCGCGGCGGGGGAGCACCACAATCTGGCCCTCAAAAAAGAGGGAACCCTGTGGGCCTGGGGCCGAAACGACTTCGGTCAGCTGGGTGACCCCAGCCGGCTAATCGCCCCCGAACCCTTCCGCGTCGGAAACGAAAAAGGGTGGCGCTCGATCAGCGCGGGAGCGGGCACCAGTTTTGCTCTGCGTCAGGACGGCACGCTTTACGGATGGGGTAAAAACTTCAGCGGCCAGATCGGTGACGGCAGCGACACCGATCGGCTCCGCCCCGCCAAGGTTGCCACCGACCGGCACTGGAAAGCGGTCTATGCGGGCGCGGCGCACACTCTGGCAATCGATACGCAGGGCAACCTCTACGGCTGGGGCGACAACGCGCAAAAGCAGCTTCCCGTCGAGGCCAAACGGCAGCTTAAGCCCCTGATGCTCAGCGCCGAAACCGGATGGCTGGACGTGCTGGCGGGACCCAACTTTACACTGGCCATCAAACCCGATCGCACCTTTGAGGCGTGGGGCCCGGTCAACCGTCATGTGGTGGAAACCCTGGTGGTTTCGGTCTACGCGCTGGAGGAAGCGCAGACGCAAAAACCGGGAAGTTAACGCACCTCGTTCTCTTCGATCAGCCGAGCCGAGGGCGCAACCGCCGAGATGCGGCGTAACGCCGCTTCGCCCTCGGAGGCCTTAAAGGGGCCCACGGCAATCAGGCGGCGGGTTTTATCGGGTTGAAAAAGCCGGGGTTCATCGCCCTGCTGAACCAGCTTGAGCACAACCGGCTGACCCAGTTGGCGGTGGGGCCAAAGGCAGTTTTTTTCATCGGCCCCGCAGCGGGCCAGCTCCACATAAACAAAACGCTCCCCCCGCCCCCCTAAAAGCACCTGCTGAACCCCCTCAAATCCGAAGTTGGGCTGCATGAGCAGATGACACGCCTCGCGCCCGCTCTCGCTGCGGCTGACGCAATAAACCGCCAGCGATCGATCGTCGTAATCCAAACGGTGACGGGCCAAGGGGGGAAGTTTGGAGGTTTTTTCACTCAAGGGATCGGAAAGCCAAAGGGGCAACGGGGCGCTGACAAAACCCAGCATCCGCCCCCGATCGCCGCTTTTACCCTCGTGGATTAGCCGGTAGTCCAAGCCCTCGGCCAGCACCCACAGTCCAAGCGCCCATAGTATTAAAAAAAGGCGCATCGGACTCCTTTAGTTGGCTTTGGGCGCCGCCGCCGGTTGCGCTTTGGGCGCTGCGCTTGCGCCTAGGCGGGTTGCGCCGGAGACAATCTGCTGGATTTTAGCCAGTTCTTTATCGACCTCCGCTTCGGCAAAGGGTCCGGCCACCAAAACAGCCCCCTCACCGCGGGAGAGGGTGTGAATGGCATAGCCCGCCTTTTGCAGCCGCGAAGCGGGAGAAGCGCCCAGCACCAAATGGGGCTGCTCACACCGCATGGCCTCTTTGTCGCACCGGGCAAGCTGCACATGGGCGGTTTTGCCGGCGGTGAGCATCTGCTGAAGCTGCTTTTTATCCACCTCTTTATCCAGCGAAATGGTGCGGCAGAAGTAGTCGCTTTCGTGCTTGAGGTTCGGATCGTCCGGGCTGGCCTCAATACTCAGACAAAACCCGGCCGAGTTGTTTTTGCTCACCGTTAGGGGCATCTCTCCGTTTGCGGCGGCGATGCGTCTTTTTTCCGCGCCAAACATATCGGCTACGATGATTCCGATGGCGTCGGGATTGTCGAAAACCGCTTTGGCGCTAATCTGGGGTTGACCGATTTCGTTTTCCGTGATGGCGTGCTCAATGCGGTAGCTCACCTCAAAACGTTTCAGCGCCACCGCCAGTTCGTTCTCGGGCTGCTTGCACAGATCGACCGGCGCGCTGCCCACATACTGCAGCAGCCGCAACCGAACGGCATTATTCTGTACATACTGCTTTACGACGGAGAGCAACATATCCATGCTGCCCTCTTGTTTCTTAAACATAAAATAGGTGTTCTGCTTACCGTCGAGCACCACGGGGTTAATCTGCCGGTCGGTGAGGATTTCATCGAGGTTTTCAAGGCACTCCACCTTACCGCCGCGTTCGATACCCAGACAGTAGATATAGCCGTTGTCGATCCCCTGGGTGTTGAGGGAAAAGTCGATATAGCGCGGACCGCTGGTGCGCTGGGCATCGATATAGAGGTCATAGTATCCGTTGGGCAAAACGAGCTTTTTTTGGGGCGAGACAAACTGATAGGCGCACGCGGACACCTCGGCAGCCAGGGCGGCCTGAAGGGTGACAACGGCAGTCAAACAGACCGCCAGCAACAGACGAAGGGGTTTCATCGGACATCCTTTGGGGAAAGAGTGGGGTTTGGGGGATTATATTCTTGCTATTCTTTATCTTTTTTTGAAAGTTCAGAAGTGGTTGTTTTTTGTGATGTTTCAGTAACACAAGACGGTCAGGGCCGATGTTGTAGCATTCGGCCCAAGGAAATCAACCATGAACGAAGTCCTCCTGGGCGTTGCCGGGGTCTATTTTTTTGTGGCGCTGGGGTTTGCGGCGCAGGCGAGTTTTAAGAACCTGGACGAAAAGACGCTCGTTACCCTCTCGATCTATTTTTTGCAACCGCTTTTGGCCTTTTGGGGTCTGAGCGCCGCGCCCATTACGCTCACGCTTTTTGAAGCGGCGCTTTTTTATCTGGCGGTGACGCTGATTGCCCTTGCTGTATCGCTGGCGATCGCGCGGCTCTTTTTTGTCCGGCCCCACGATCGCTCCATCGCCACCGTTGCGGCCCTGATTGGCAATACCGGCAATCTGGGCATTCCTCTGGGAATCGCGCTCTTTGGCGAAGGCAGCGTGCTTTACACGACGCTGATCAATCTGGTCAACGTCTTTTTTGTTTACACCTTGGGCGTCTTTTTTTACTCGCTGGGCAGTTTTAGCATCAAGGAGTCGCTGCTCAATATTCTGCGGCTTCCCGTGCTTTGGCTTGCGGGCGTTGCGGTCTGGATGAATCTGGAGGGCTTTGCCCTGCCCCAAAGCATTGAGCGGACGCTTCAGATGGGTGCCTACGCCAGCATGGTGATTCAGCTGCTGATCTTTGGCATCTATCTCTATTCGATCCGCCCCAATCCGGCGGGTCTTAAGCTGAGCGCGATCGTCACGGCAAACAAATTCGTGCTTATTCCGGGGCTGGGTTTTGCCCTGCTGCTGGTCTGGCCGCTGCCGCCCGAACTGGCGGCGATCGTGCTGCTGCAACTGGCGGTGCCGCTGGCGGTGGCCAACGTCAACCTCGCGGCGCTTTATGGCTGCAGCCCCGCGCGGGTAACCGAAAGCGTGTTACTGACCAGTTTGCTCTTTCTTTTTTACCTGCCCGCCTTTATTTTGCTGCTTCAATTTTGGGGGTTTATGACGCTTTAGCAACCACGCCAAGAGCCAAGCCGTACTTTCCGGGGACTTTTTTTAACTACAATTTTTACAAACTAACCCGAACGAGGCTCCTATGAATACGCCGGACACCCCCCAACCTTGCGCGCAATGCGGTCATCAAAACCTCTGCCTCTCCCATCGCCAGCCCCTTGCCACAATCCACGACATCATGAGCACCATGGACGACACCCTCAACCCCAAGATTATCGCGGGCATCTATAATCTCGAACCGATGGAGAGCCAGCTTCTTCTCAAACAGCTCATGGAGTACCACGAAGCCTGTGCCGACCAACGCCGCCAACACGCTGGTTAGCCCTTTATTTTTGGATGCTTTTTCGAATCCGCTCGATCGCCTCATAAATCGCCGGATTTTCCGCGCGGTTTTCAAAGAGTCCCTCCGCCCGCTCGGCAAACCGGATGACGACCGGGATCGGTTCGTTTGTTTCCGGCGGCGGGCTGACGATGAGTTTAAAATCTTTAATTTCGTATCCGGCGCAAATTTTTGTTTCGCTTTGAAGCTTGTTAAAAAGGCTTTTGAGGACAGGGCGCTTGTGGTAGAATTCGGCCTTTAGGCTGTGGCTTTCCAGCGCGATAATCAGCACGTCGTTTTGGAATTTCGCGTAACGCACCCCCCGGCTAAGAACCGGCGGCAAAAGCCCCAGCAAAACCCGGATGCAGCGGGTCTCCTGCCATTTTTGATTAGAGGGGCCAAAAAGGTGAGAAATAATCTTATCGCCGGTTTTCATATCGCCATCCTAGCACTGCTTCTCTTGGGCCTGTCCGGCTGCGGGCGCAAGGGCGACCCCTTCTGGCCCGAATCCAAACAATCCTTACTCAACGAAGCCCCCGTTGCAGGTTGACGTTCTTATTATCGGCAACGGGATCGCGGCGCTTTCGGCGGCGCTGAACCTGCCCGATCGTCTCGATACGCTTCTGATCACCAAAGCGACCGGTGAAGGGTGCAACTCCCACTGGGCCCAGGGCGGCGTGGCGGCCCCCGCGGATGAAAGCGACATCCCAAGCCATATCCGCGACACGCTGGATGCGGGCGCGGGGCGCTGCGACGAAAAAGCAGTGAGGCGGCTGATCGAAGAGGGATTAACCACCATCCGCGATCTAGTCATCCAAGGGATGCCCTTTGACCGCGACGAAAAGGGCGAAATTCTTCTGACCAAAGAGGCGGCCCACTCCAGGGCGCGGATTTTACACGCGGGCGGCGACGCCACGGGGCAAAAGATTCACACCTTTTTGGCGGGGCAAAACCGCCGCCGGGTACTCACCGGCGTCACAGTCGTCGATCTACTGATCGAAAACGGGCGGTGTTACGGCGCGACCATCGAGCAGGATGGCACACGCCGCAATCTCTACGCCCACGACACGATCATCGCCACGGGAGGATTTGGCGGTCTGTACGAAGTCAGCACCAACGCGCCGGGCATGATGGGCGAATTGCAGGGCATCGCCGCCGATCGGGGCTGCGCGCTGAAAGATATGCACTTTACGCAGTTTCACCCCACCGTTTTTACCGGCACCGACGCGCCGCAAAAACCGCTCTTAACCGAAGCGCTGCGAGGCGAAGGGGCGCTCATTGTGGACGAAACGGGTCGCCGGTTTTTATTGGACGCCGACGATCGGGGCGAACTGGCTCCGCGCGATGTGGTTAGCCGCGCCGTGTACGCCCACCGCATGGCGGGACATGAGGTGTTTTTGGACTTAAGCGGTTTTGACGCAGCCTATTTTAAAACCCGTTTCCCTACCGTGTACGGGCGGCTTGTCAGCTTCGGCTACCACCCGCCCGCCGATCGCATTCCGATCTCTCCGGCTTTTCACTACGCCATGGGCGGTATCGCCACCGACGAAAACGCGCGGGTTTTAAATGTTGCCGGGCTTTACGCCGTGGGCGAAGTGGCTTGCAGCGGCGTTCACGGAGCCAACCGGCTGGCCTCCAACAGTCTATTGGAGGCGCTGGTTTTTGGCCGGATTGCGGCGCAGGCGATCGCCCAAAACCCCAACAAAAACCCCGAAAAGCTTTTCGGCACAAGCGGCGATTCCCTTTATGCGGCGGTGGATTCAACGGTTATTGCTAAAATTCGCTCGATTTTATGGCAATACGCGGGCATTGTCCGCACCGCCAAGGGTCTTAAAACCGCGCAAAACGAGCTGGCCGCGCTGGAAGCGGCTCCAATGGGGGTTTTGATGCGCAAATCGCTCACCACCGCCCAAGCGATTGTCGATCAGGCGATCGCCTGCCCGATCAGCGTCGGCGCACACTATTTACAAAAGGAAAACCTTGAATAACGTACCGATTTTGGTTCTGGACTTTGGCTCCCAATATACGCAACTGATCGCGCGGCGTCTGCGCGAAGCCCATGTTTACTGCGAAATTGTCCCCTTCCGCGAACCCCTCGAAGCGATTAAAGCCCGCAAACCTCAGGGCATAATCCTAAGCGGCGGCCCCGCCAGCGTGTACGAAAAAGAGGCCTACACCATCGACAAAGCGGTGTTGGAACTGGGCGTTCCGGTGCTGGGCATCTGCTACGGGATGCAACTGATCACCCACATGCTCGGCGGCGAGGTGCTTAAGGCCGACAGCCACGAATACGGCAAAGCCGAAATCCGCTTTGATGAGATCAACGGCGCGAATTCGCCGCTCTTTTCGGGCATGGTCGATCACCAGATCGTCTGGATGAGCCACGCCGATCGCGTCACGCGGCTGCCGGTGGGTTTTCACCGCATTGCGCACAGCGAAAACTCCCCCTACGCGGCCATTGCCGATGAGGAGAACAAAATCTACGCCCTGCAGTTTCACCCCGAAGTGGCCCACAGCGTACACGGCGCGCAGATGCTGGGCAACTTTGCCACCGAAATCTGCGGCGTCACCCCCGACTGGAATATGCACAGCTTCGCCGAAAGCCAGATCGAGGCGATCCGCAAAAAAGTCGGTAAAGAGAAGGTGCTTTGCGCCCTGTCCGGCGGCGTGGATTCTTCGGTTGTGGCGGCGCTATTGCATAAAGCGATCGGCGATCAGCTTGTGCCGGTGTTTGTCAACAACGGCCTGTTGCGCATGAACGAGGTCGCCAAAGTGCAGGAGATTTTCCGCGAAAACCTCCATGTGCCGCTGATCACCGTCGATGCCGAAAAGATTTTTCTGGACAAGCTCGCGGGCGTGACCGATCCGGAGCAAAAACGCAAAATTATCGGCCATACGTTTATTGAGGTCTTTGACGTCGAAGCCAAAAAACACAAGGGGATCGCCTTTTTGGCGCAGGGCACGCTTTATCCCGACGTGATCGAATCGGTCAGCGTCAAGGGGCCGAGCAAAACGATCAAAAGCCACCACAACGTGGGCGGTCTGCCCGACTGGATGAAGTTCGAGCTGATCGAACCCCTGCGCGAACTCTTTAAAGACGAAGTGCGGCTTCTGGGCGTGGAGCTGGGCCTGCCCGAAGAGATGGTGCAGCGCCACCCCTTCCCCGGCCCCGGCCTCTCGGTGCGCGTCATGGGCGAAGTCAACCTGCCCAGCCTCGAACTGCTGCGCAAAGCCGACGCGATTATGCTCGACGAACTGAAAAAGAGCGGTTATTACCGCAAGGTGTGGCAGGCGTTCTGCGTGCTTCTGAACGTGCAGAGCGTGGGCGTCATGGGCGATAACCGCACCTACGAAAACACCGTGGCGGTTCGTGCGGTGGAAAGTTCCGACGGCATGACTGCTACGTTTGCTCACCTGCCCCACGATCTGCTCGAAGTCATCAGCCGCCGGATTATCAACGAGGTCCCGGGCATTAACCGCGTGGTGTACGACATCAGCTCCAAACCGCCCGCAACGATCGAGTGGGAATAAGGTGAGCGGCCGGCCCGTCGTTCTGCTTTCGCCGACCCCCTGCGCGGGGGCGATCCACCTGCCGGCGATCGAAACGGAGTTTGTCCACGAAACGGCGGAACTGGCCGGCTGCGATGCGGTGATTTTTACCTCCAAACAAGCGGTAGCCGCCCTTGAAAAAAGCTGCCATCACTGGAAAAGTCTCAAGCTTTTTAGCGTTGGAGAAGGAACCTCCAGGGCCATCGCCGAAGCGGGCGGCACGGTATTTTACGAGGCCACCAATGCCTACGGCGATATTTTGGCCGAAGAGATCGTCTTAAAATACCCCGGCTTCAAATACTTCTATCCCCGCGCCGAAACGGTGGTGAGCGATTTGGAGAATATCCTCAAAAAAGCGGGGGTTCGTCTGCGCAGCCAGACCCTTTACCGCACCCGGTGCCGCGCCATTGACGAAAGCCGAATCCCCGAAAACGCCGCCATCGTTTTTACCGCGCCTAGCACCGTGAACTGTTTTTTCAAGCAGGTTCGCTGGCGGCGGGACTGGATTGCCGTGGCGATTGGCGATCGCACCGCGCAAGCGCTGGGTTCGCATATTGCCTGCTATGTCAGCCCGGCCCCCTTGCTGGAAGCCTCCGTCACCTTCGCCGCCTCACTCTGAAGAACTCAATCTGATCGCGCCCAATAAGCTTAGATAAAGCTTTAGTATCATTTCTAAATTATCATGAAATTGTTATGCGAACTCCGCTATAAATCCGTCCGCATTCTAAATTCTTCCCAGAAAAGTCGAGGTAGTAACATGACCAAGGGTCTTGTTGTTGTCCTGTCCGTTGCCTTTGCAGGCCTGTTTTTTGTTGGTTGCAACAATAATGAAGTCAAAACCGAAACGCCCGCGGCCGTAGCAGCCCCTGCGGCCGTTGAGGCAAATACAACCGAAGCAAACACTTCCGTAGCGCCCACGGCCAAATAATCTCAAAGGCGGCGGGAAACCGCTGCCTCTTTTTCTTCTGTTTAAACCCCTTTTGACCCCTTCACCGCTATAATCACCCCGCTGGACGGAACGCTACCCGCTATCTATTTGGGTCTGACAAGTTATTCGTTTCTGGGGCCTGTTTTGGAAACGGTGCGTCGGTGGCTTCGCTTGAGTCTGCTGCAGACGAGAAGTTGCCGCCTAAAGGGACCATCCGCCCCATTTTAGAGTTGACGAATGACCAAAATCACTGGTGTGAACGTCCGTCTGGCTTTTTAATTTTTCAATCTGGATTAACATGAACGTATTGATTCTGGGCAGCGGCGGCCGCGAATACGCGATCGGACGTGCCTTCAAAGCCGACAAAAACTGCAACAAACTCTACTTCTGCCCCGGCAACGGCGCAACGCATCAACTGGGTGAAAATCTCGCTATCTCCGACTACAACCAACTGGCCGACTACGTGATTCAAAACGGCATCGATCTGACCGTCGTCGGCCCCGAAGACCCGCTCACCAAAGGGGTGGTGGACATCTTCAAGAAACGCGGTCTGCCTATTTTCGGCCCCACTGCGGCAGCGGCCAGACTCGAAGGCTCCAAAGCCTTTATGAAAAACTTTTTAGCCAAGCATCAAATCCCCACCGCCCGCTACATCGAAACCGAATCGATCGAAGCTGCCGAAGGGTTTATCGATACGCTTGATGCGCCGATCGTCGTCAAAGCCGACGGCCTGTGCGCGGGCAAAGGGGTCATTATCGCCCAAAGCCGCGCCGAAGCCAAAGCCACCGCACGCGATATGCTTTCGGGCAACCTCTTCGGCCAGGCGGGCAACCGGGTGGTGATCGAGGAGTTTTTGGACGGTTTTGAACTTTCCGTTTTTGCCCTCTGCGACGGCGAAAACTACGTGGTGCTGCCCGCCTGCCAAGATCACAAGCGGCTTCTAACGGGTGACGAAGGCCCCAACACCGGGGGCATGGGCGCCTATTGCCCCGCGCCGCTGGCGACACCCGAGCTGATGAAAAAGATCGAAGAGCGCATTATCGCCCCCACGGTGGCGGGCATGAAAAGTGACGGCTGTCCCTTTGAGGGGGTGCTTTTTTGCGGGATTATGGTCGTCAACAACGAGCCGATCACGCTGGAATTTAACGTCCGTTTCGGCGATCCCGAATGCGAAGAGCTGATGCCGCTTTTGGCCACACCCGCCACGGAGCTGTTTTACAAAGCGGCCACCGGAAAGCTCAAGGAGATCGACCTGAAGTTCAAACCGCTCTGCGCCGTGGGCGTAGTAGCCGCCAGTGCCGACTACCCCTACAAAAACAGCGCCCCGGCGGAGATTTCGATCGATGCGGACGCCGAAAACGAAAACGCCCATATCGCCTATGCGGGTGTCTCCTTGCAGGAGAAGAAACTGATGGCCACCGGGGGACGCGTGCTCGTCTGCGTCGGACTGGGCGAAACGATCGCCGCGGCGCAAAAGAATGCCTACGGCCTCATGTCCAAGGTGCATTTCGAGGGCAAACAGTTTAGAACCGACATCGCCTGGCAGGCCCTCGGGGCAAAACTATGAGCGATCGGCTTGAGCGGGATTTGGTGCGCGAGGGTTTGACGCTGGCCGAACCGGCCAAGCGGATTAAGGCCTTTATTCTGGATGAAGTGCTTCTGAGTCTGGTGATCTTCGTCGCCTTTTGGGACCGGTTTGCCGCCGCCCAAAGCACAACCGAATCCTTAGAGGTGCTTAACTCGCTGGTCATGTGGGTAGTGTTGATCAAAATCGCCTACCACACGATTTTTATCGCCTACTACGGCGCAACGCTGGGCAAGCTGTGGCAGCGGATTTTCGTCATTACTCAGGACGGCTTTGCCAAACCGCCCTTTTTGGCGGCGCTTTCGCGCTCCAGCATGCGCGTAGTGAGCGAATGGCTCTTTTACTTCGGTTTTCTCTGGGCCTTTGTCAACCCCAACCGGCAAACCTGGCAGGACAAAATCGCCCGCACGCTCGTGGTCAATGGCTAAACCCGCCCGCTTTCTTTCGGGCCTTCTCATCGGTGCGGGACTGGTTACGGCGCAAAACGGCCTAGCCCAGCAAACCCAGCCGGTCGAGCTGATCGCGCAGCAGATTCGTCAGGAGGGCAACCTCACCCGTGCAGAAGGGGATGTGCTGGTGCGCGAGGGGGGCCGTTTCTTGCGCTCCGATCGGCTGATTTTATGCAAAGACCGCGGTGAAGCCGAGTTTTTCGGCAATGTCTATCTGGCGCAGCCCAATCAGGATTTGCTCCTGAGCGACTATCTCAAACTCAACACCGGCACCCAGGTGGGATGGGTCGATAACCTCTTTACCCTCTCCGCCGAAAGCGGACTTTGGCTTTCGGCAAGCGAAGGGCAGATCGAAGGCAATCTCACCCGCGTGCGCTCCGGCAGCGTTTCGGGCTGTCCGGCGGCAACGCCCGACTGGTCCATCCGCTTCAGCTCCGCCACCCACGATCGGGGCGATGAATGGGTCGATCTCTTCAACGGCCGTTTCTACGCCGGAGCCGTTCCGGTTTTTTACCTGCCCTATTTCGGCTACTCCACCAACACCCAGCGGCGCAGCGGTTTTCTGTTTCCCAGATTCGGCCAGTCCAGCGAAGAGGGGTTTTTGTTTGAGCTGCCCTACTACTACGCCCCCGGCGACACTTGGGATTTGGAGATCTGGCCCCAAACAAGAACCCGGCGCGGCGAAGGGGTGGCCGGCACCCTGCGCTTTGTGGACTCGCCCCACTCCAAGGGCGCTTTAAGCATGGGGCGCTTTGAGGACAAAGAGAGCTTCGCGCAAGAAAAAGAGGTCGTCAACCCCGACCACTGGGGCGGCGAACTGACCTACTCCAGATCGCGGCTGATCACCCCCGCCTCCAGCAATCGTCAAGAGGGTTTGTATATCCATTATCAAGACTACAGCGATGTGGAGTACATTCAGCTCGAATCGGTCGATCCCGACAAGCGAAACCGCGAAATCGATGCGCTGATTACCAACAAGATCGACTACTTTTACAAAACCGACCACCTCTACGGCGGTCTTTACAGCCGTCACTTCAAGGATCTGAAAAACCCCGAAGAGGCCAACCCCGTCCACATTCTGCCCGAAAGCCACGGCCATCTCTTCACCCGGCCGATTTTAGGGGAAAATCTGCTCATTTCCGCAGATGTCAAGCACCGCAACTTCGAGCGGGACTGGGGTGTCGAAGCGACCGACTGGCGGCTTCAGGTGCCCGTGGGCTACCACCTGTCGCTCCTGGATGACTATCTGCTGCTCAGTGCCTCGTGGCAGGCGGATTACTACCGCATCGACTATACCGAGCCCGGCTACGAAAATGCCACCCACGAACAAACCCAAAGCCAAATCTCCCTCTCGACCATGGTAGCCAGACCCTACGAGACGCTGTTTCACACCCTTGCGGCCGGGGTGAGCTATACCAATCCGCTCACCAAAAAGTCCAGCGGAACCTTTGACGGCAACTTCTCCAGCGGGATCGACACCGGCGCGGTCCAGCAAAAAACCGCCGCGCTCAAACTGGCCCAGTATTTCCACACCCCCGAGGGGCTGCCCTTTTTAACCCACCGGCTCAGCCAGCCCATGATTGTCGATGAGAACACAACCCTGCTGGATTTGGAAAATGAGTTTATCCTGCAGCCCCGTTCCGATTTGAGCCTCAGCAACCGGCTTTACTGGTCCCATGAGCATGACGCTCTTATCAACAGCAGCACCACGCTCACCAAACGCGGCGCGCTCTCCTATTCGCTCTCCTATCTTTACGAAAACAAGACCGGAAGCCGAGTCACCAACCGTTACCTCAATGCCAACGCCTCCTATCAGGTCAGCCGCCGCCACCGTTTTTTCGGGGACTTTGCCCGCGATCTTTTAAACGACGAAACCCGGGGCTGGCGCGTCGCCCATGTTTATAACAAGGGGTGCTGGCAGACGGAACTGAGCTTCACGCGTAAAAACACCCCCTACACCACCGCAGAGGGCGAAACCGATTCAACAATCAATGATATAATTTTTCTTAAGTTAACCTTAGTGCCCTTCGGGGAGATGGAGCAGCAGTTGTACGAACGGGAACGCAGTTAATGCGGCCGGAGGCGAAGGTCGGGCTTTTTGTGGTGGTGGGTCTGCTGGCGCTTTTTGCGCTCTCCACCCGCGTGCAGACCGTCGCCAACTTCGGCAAAGAGGGCTACCGCATCCACGCAGAGATTCCCAGCGCGATCGGGCTTGAAATCAACACCGTTGTCCGGATCAACGGCGTACAGGCGGGCTTTTTGGAAACCATGTCCGTTAAACGCGGACAGGTTGAGTTAACGCTTTTTATCTTTGAGGGTAACGAGATCGCCGAGGATTCGACCATGGTGATCGCCCAAGAGGGGCTTCTTAACGGCAACCATATCGACATCCGCTACGGCGCTTCGCAACGACTGCTCCAGGACGGAGACAGGATCCAAAACTACCGCAGACACGCCTCGATCGACGAAGCGGTGGACGAAATCAAACGCTTCGTGGCCAACCTCAACGAAACCTTCGATGGCCAAACCCGCAAAAACCTCCAGGACGCCATTGCCGAGTTCAAGGTCATGGCCGAGCGGATCTCCGCCGCGGGCGAAGAGTTTCGCGTCGTGGGCAGCACCGTCAACGAACGGCTGCCGAAGATTATGGCCCAAATCGACGATCTCACCGCCGAATTCAAACAGGCCGGGGTCGATATTAACGCCAAGCTGCCGGAGATTCTTGAGAAGTTCTCCAAGCTCGAAGATGATCTCATCGCTTTGGCGGACGAAAACCGCAAGCCGCTCAACGACACCATCCACAGCGTAAACCACTTTTTCCAAAAGGGCAGCGACACCCTCGAGTCGATCGACAATCTCGTCTCCAAGGCTGACAAAGCCGAACTGCAGGTCGATCTGGCCTACAAATCGATGCTCAACGACGGCTACGGCGAATCCACCTTCGGCATTGCCTACCTGCCCAATCCCAACAGCTACTATATGGTTGATCTCACCTCCGCGCCCGATCTCGCGACCGCAACGCCCGAATGGGGAACCCATGTCGAAGGGGAGTGGCAGGTCTCCGCGCAGGTGGGCAAACGCTACGCCAACTGGCTGCTGCGCGCGGGCCTGATTAGAAACACCGGCGGGGTCGGGGTGGATTACTTCTCCAAGGACGACCGGCTCAAGTTTTCCGTGGAAACCTACGACTTTAACGCCGTCAACGATTTTCGCGGCAACAATCCGCACTTGCGCTTTCAGGCGCGCTATATGCCCTGGAAACATGTGGCCTTTTATGGCGGTTATGATAACTTCCTCAACACCGACGCGGCCAACTTCTTTGCGGGGGCCGGCGTCCACTTCGTTGATGATGATCTAAAATATCTCATACTCTCGGGTGGTTCGAGCATGGCAAAGTGAGGGATGGATGATTCTATTTGAAAACCGTCAAGACGCCCTGCTTAAACTGCTGGCTATGATGCCCTTGCAGCAGATGCGTAAAGAAAAATGGGAAGTTCTGGCCATCAGCGAAGGGGGCGTGCCCTTTGCGCAGGGGATCGCCAAGGCGATCGGCGGGCATATGGACTTTCTCTTTACCGAGCCCATCCCTGCACCCAACAATAAAGAGTGCTGGATCGCCGTGGTAAGCGAAACCGAAGAGATTGTTATCAATCACAATCTCACCCACGCCTTCGATATCAGCATCGACTACGTCTACGGCGAAGCCAAACGCAAATACGAAGAGCGGATTTTGACCTACCTTTACAAATACCGCAAAGGGGAGCTCATTCCCGATCTGCACAATAAAAACATCCTGCTGGTGGACGAGGGGGCGGATACGGGCCTGACCCTGATGGCTTCTCTTAAAACCGTCTTTGCCATGAACCCGACCAAGGTTGCCGTGGCGCTGCCGGTGATTCCCGAAAGTCTGGCGGTGGAGCTGTTCAACCTCGTCGATGACGCCTATCTGGTTCACCAACTGCCCAACTACATCGAAACCAAGGCCTATTTCCGCACGATGGAGGCGCTTAACGGCGCCGTCTGCGAGCTGATTACGGTCGATATCATTAAAGGAGAACAATGAATCCGCACATTATCCCGCTCAACCCGGCCGGGGGGTTGGAAACCTACGAATTTAACAAACACGCCAAACAGGCCGACGGCGCGGTATGGCTGCGCGCCGGCGACACCGTAATGCTGGCCACCGTCACCTACGAAGAGGACGACAATTCCGAAGAGGATTTCCTGCCCCTAACGGTTCAATACATCGAAAAAAGCTATGCCGCCGGTAAGATTCCCGGCGGTTTCATCAAGCGGGAAACCAAACCTTCAGACTTTGAAACCCTGACTTCACGCATTATCGATCGCACCCTGCGTCCGCTCTTTCCCAAGGGTTTAACCTGCCCGGTGCTGATTACCGTCACTGTTTTTAGCTGCGATCAGGAGGCCGATCTTCAGCGGCTTGCCGTTTTGGCGGCTCAGGCGGCGCTTTTTGTCAGCAGCCTGCCGGTCAACAAAACCGCATGCGCCGTGCGCATCGGCCGCATCGACGGCGCGCTCAAAATCAACCCGACACTTAGCGATCAGTCAAAGAGCACGCTGGATCTGTTTGTCTGCGGCACCGCCGAAGAGCTGCTGATGATCGAGATGCAATCGCTCTGGCCCAAGGGCGCAGCCGAAGATGAAACCGAACTGCCCGAAGAGGCGCTGATCGAAGCGATCGCCCTGGCTCAGGAAAAGATCGCCGCTGCCGCCGCAGTCTATGCCGAAAGCTTCAAGCCGGTCGCCAAACCTAAAAAAAGCTTTACGCTCAAGTCCGACACGATCGACACCTCGATCAGCGATTATGTCTTTACCCACTGCACCACCGCCATCAATGACGCGCTTTACACGCTGGCCAAAAGCGAGCGCGGCGGCGCGCTTAAGAGTATCGCCGCAACCGTCTGCGAAACGCTGGGCGCAAGCGAGAAAAAACCGGTGGCTCTGGCGGTCGAACAGCGCAAGCGCGAACTGGTGCGCGAAGGCATCCTCAAGCACGCCAAACGGGCCGACGGGCGGGGGCTGGACGAAATCCGCCCCATCACGATCGACACCAACGTGTTGCCCCGCGCCCACGGCTCATGCCTCTTTACCCGCGGCCAAACGCAGGCGCTGGTGGTGGCCACGCTGGGCGGCGATAGCGACCGCCAAAGCCAGGAGCGACTGACCGACAAGGGTCAAAGCCACGAAAAGATCATGCTGCATTACAACTTCCCCGGCTTTAGCGTCGGCGAAGCCAAGCGCATCGGCCCTCCGGGACGGCGCGAACTGGGCCACGGCAATCTGGCCAAGCGGGCCATCGAATCGATGATCGATCCGGCCTATGAAAACACCATCCGGCTGGTGAGCGAGATTCTTGAATCCAACGGCTCCTCGTCGATGGCCAGCGTCTGCGGCGCATCGATGGCCCTTAAGGGCGCGGACGTGCCGCTGAAAAAGCTGGTGGCGGGCGTGGCGATGGGCCTGGTGACCGAGGGCGATAAATACGCCGTGTTGACCGACATTACCGGTCTTGAGGATCACGACGGCGATATGGACTTCAAAGTCGCCGGAACCGCCGACGGCATTACCGCGCTGCAGATGGACATCAAGCTTGGCGGTCTGCCCCTGCCGGTGCTTTCCGAAGCGCTGCAAAAGGCGAAACAGGCGCGGCTGAATATTCTGGGTCAGATGGAAAAAGCGTGCGAGTCGATCGTGATTAACCGCAAGGGTCTGCCCGCCGTTGAGTTTTTCAAAGTCGATCCCAAGAGTATTGTGGACATTATCGGCAAAGCCGGCGCAACGATTCGCGATCTCATCGAACGTTACGACGTCACAATCGATCTGGAGCGCGAAAGCGGCGGCGTCAAAGTACGCGGCACCGACGCGGCCAAACTGGCCGAAGCGGTGGGTGAAATTCACAAGATTACCGCAGGCGGCGGCGGACGGGGCGGCAAACGGGAAAACGTGATCAGCAGCTATATCCCCGAACAGGAGCTGCCGGGCAAAATCGTCAAAATCGCCGATTTCGGCCTCTTTGTCGAACTGCCCGACGGCAGCAACGGGTTGGTGCATATCTCAAAGGTCGGCGCGGGCGGCAAACGGATCGCGCGGCTGAGCGATCACTTCAACGAAGGTCAGGATGTGACGGTCATCTTTGAAGGTCAGGACGAAAAGAAAAAAATCGCCCTCAACCTCAAGGACAAAGTCCAGTAATTTTTAAGAGTTTTGCGGGTAATATTCCACCCGCAAAGCCGCCTTGTAGGGATACGCAAGCCGAACGGCGCCGAAGCAAAAATTCCTTTTGGAGCGAACCATGAAAAAGTTTCTTTTCGTTTTCGCCGCTCTTGCCGTAGCAGCTTTTGCTAACGAAGCGGGCGAAATGCTCAAATCTTACTCCGTTGTAGCGGCTGTTATGGGTCTTGGCCTTGCAGCACTCGGCGGTTCTATCGGTATGGGTAACGCCGCTGCCGCGACTATCGCAGGCACCGCGCGCAACCCCGGCATGGGCGGCAAACTGATGACCACCATGTTCATCGCCTTGGCGATGATCGAAGCTCAGGTTATTTATACCCTGGTTTTCGCCATTATTGCTCTTTACGCTAACCCCTTTATGGGCTAAGCCGATCGGAGGGCTTCCTCGGCCCTCCGGTTTTGTTTCTTTCTTTTTTCGTGCGGTCGTGGTGAAACTGGTAGACACACCATCTTGAGGGGGTGGCGGGGCGACCCATGCGAGTTCGAGTCTCGCCGACCGCACCATTTTCTTCTCTTCTTTCTTTCCCTTTTCTGACAATCAATCACCAAATCGTCACTTTGCTTGTTTTTATCGCTTTTCACCTTGTGATGCGGTTCTTTTGGGCTATAATGTTTGCACTTCCCAAAATTGACAAGGAGATAAAAATGTCCTTTCCGCTCGATCCTAAGGTCAAAAAATGCGTCCTGCAGGCCGTTGAAACCTTTCTTGACACGGGCATTCATCAGGATGTGATTGTCGAGTATTCCGTCAAAAAAGACGGGGGGCATACCGCCAAATTCGTGGTGGTCGAAAACGGATGTCAATGGTTCCTGGAAAACGACTTTTTAGAAAACGGTTTAAAGAGCTATGTAAAAACGGGCCGCACCGGAAGCGTGAAGCACGGTTATGTTCTGTTTGAAACCTGCCGCCTTGGCGACGGACTCTTTGTGATCGGCAACGATCTGGAAAATATCGAAGCGGATTTGGCTCGCAAGACCGGCTGAACTCCCCCGAAACAAAAACACCCCAACTTTAAAGGTTTTAGCTGATGCTCTTTCCCTATGCTATTGACGATCGATACAAAACCAAAGTCGCCTACTTCTCTATGGAGTTCGCCATCCATCAGGCGCTCAAAATCTATTCCGGCGGTTTGGGATTTCTGGCGGGCAGCCATATGCGCAGCGCCTATGACCTAAAACAAAATCTGGTCGGCGTCGGCATTTTGTGGAGCTATGGCTACTACAATCAGGAGCGCCGCGAAGATCGCAGCATGGAGGTTCATTTCCGCCGGAAGCACTACTCCTTTTTGGAGGATACGGGCATCACGGTGCAAATTACGGTCAATAAAGCCCCCGTGTTGGTCAAAGCCTATCTGCTCAAGCCCGAAACCTTCCAGTCGGCCCCCATCTTTTTGCTGAGCACCGACATTCCCGAAAACGACTTTCTAACGCGAACCATCACCCACAAGCTCTACGATGCGGGCGAAGAGACGCGTATTGCACAGGAGATTGTTTTGGGGATTGGCGGCGCAAAGGTTTTGGAGGCGGCGGGCGAAACACCGGAGATCTACCATATGAACGAAGGCCACGCATTACCCATGGCCTTTCATCTGTACGAAAAACTCCGAAGCGTCGATGAAGTCCGCAAACGGGTTGTATTCACCACCCACACCCCGGAAAAAGCGGGCAACGAAGAGCACGATTTGCACCTGCTTTCCAGAATGGGCTTTTTCGGCAGCCTCGATCCGCAAGAGGTTCAGGCCATCACCCATCAGCCCGGCCACCGTTTCAGCCTGACCGTCGGCGCTTTGCATCTGACCAAAAAGGTCAACGCCGTTTCCAAAATTCACGCCAAAGTTTCCAACGAGATGTGGCGCGAACATGTCGCCGATCGGCCCATTATCCCCATTACCAACGCTCAAAACCGCCGTTACTGGGCAGACAAGGGGCTTATTCGCGCCTACGAAGAGGGTGAGGATTTTCAGATTGTCGCCCGTAAGAAGCACCTCAAACGTCTGCTTTTTGACGAAGTGGCCGATCAAACCGGCAAGCTCTTCGACCCCAACGTATTAACGATCGTCTGGTCGCGCCGCTTTGTGGAGTACAAACGCGCCCGGCTGATCGCGCAGGATTTCGAACGCTTTAAGCATCTGGTCACCCGATCGGAAAAGCCGATTCAGGTGATCTGGGCGGGCAAGCCCCATCCGGCGGACTCCAGCTCGATCAACCTCTTTAACGAAATGGTTTACCTCAGCAAAGACCTCAAGCGCTGCGCCGTTCTGGTCGGCTACGAACTGGGGCTTTCGCGGATGCTCAAGATGGGGGCCGACGTCTGGCTCAATACGCCGCGCATCACCCGGGAGGCCAGCGGCACCAGCGGCATGACCGCCGGTATGAACGGCGCGCTGCATCTGTCGATTCCCGATGGCTGGCACCCCGAATTCGCCGTTCACGGCCGCAACAGCTTTACGCTGCCCGCCGTGGACGCCAGCCTCTCCACCGAAGATCAGGATTATGTCGATAATAAAAACCTGATGGACATGATCGAGGATGAAATTATTCCGATGTACTACGACGAACCGGAAAAGTGGACGCAGATGGTCAAAACCTGCCTCAGCGATCTGATTCCGGCCTTCGATTCGGGCCGTATGGCCAACGAGTATTACGTCAAGCTTTACAACACCTCGGATGAGGCTTAATCACTAGACCCGACCAATCACCGCACGGAAAGGAAGCAGCTTTATGAAGGCAGTCGTCATGGCAGGGGGTTTCGGAACGCGCATTGCGCCGCTGACCAATTCGCTCCCCAAACCGATGTTACCCGTACTTAACCGTCCCATGATGGAGCACATTATTCTCCAGCTCAAAGAGGTGGGTATCCGCGAGTTTGTGGTGTTGCTGTACTTCAAGCCCGAGATTATCAAGGGCTACTTTGGAGACGGCTCGCGTTTTGGCATCAAAATCGACTACGTCCTGCCCGATGACGACTATGGCACCGCCGGTGCGGTCAAAAAAGCCGAGGCGCTGCTGAAAAACGAACCTTTCATTATCGCCAGCGGCGATCTGGTGACCGATTTCGATTTTAAAAAGATCGTCGCCTTCCACAAAGAGAAAAAATCCAAGCTGACCATCACACTCACCTCCGTGGCCGATCCGCTGCAATTTGGCGTGGTGATCGCCGACAAAAAGGGGCAGATTAAGCGCTTTTTGGAGAAGCCGGGCTGGGGCGAGGTATTCAGCGACACGATCAACACCGGCATTTATGTGCTGGAGCCGGAGATTTTGTCCCATATTCCCGAAAACACCAACTACGACTTCTCTAAAGACCTCTTCCCCAAGCTGATGAACGAGGGGATTGCGCTGTGGGGCTGCAACGCCACGGGCTACTGGCGCGACGTGGGCAACCCGCAAAGCTACCGCGAAGCGATGGAGGATCTGCTCGGCGGCGCCGTAACGCTGCCCATGCCGGGCAAACGGGTCAAGCTAGAGGGCGGCGTCGCCTTTGTGGATGAGGGCACCGATCTGCCCAAAGACCTTGTGGTGCACGGCACGGCGGTGATCGGCAAAAACGTCCAGATTGCCAAGGGGGTCACGCTCCATAACGCGATCATCGGCGATCAAAGCAGCATTGACAAAAAATGCGTGCTGGAAAACTGCACCCTGTGGGATCGCGTCACCGTCGCCGAACAGTGCGAACTACGCAACGCCGTCTTTTGCAACAACAACACCGTGGGCAAAAAAACGGTGGTCGGCTACGGCGCGATCGTTGCCGAGGAGTGCGAGATCGGCAAGAGCGTGCATATCGAAAAGGATGTCATTATCTGGCCTAAGAAGGTGATCGAAGACGCGGCGATCGTCAGCAGCAACATTATCTGGGGCGATAAATACAAGAAGGCGCTCTTTGAGGGCGGGCAAGTCAAGGGCCGCACCAATATCGAACTCTCCTGCGAAGTGGCGACCAAGCTCGCTTCGGCCTTTGCCAGCACGCTGCCCGTGGGCGCGCGCGTTTATGTCAGCCGCGATTACCACAAGGCCTCGCGGATGCTCAAACGGGCCTTTATGAGCGGCCTGATGAGCGCGGGGGTGGAGATTTTAAACCCCCATTTCGTTCCTTCGGCGGTGCTGCGCCACTCGCTCAGCCGCCGCCCGGACGTTATCGCGGGGGTCCATTTCAGGCAATCGGAAAACTGCGGCCAGCAGACGGAGATTCTCTTTTATGACGAAGCGGGTCTGCCCATCAACACCAACGTGGAAAAAAGCTGCGAACGCATCTTCTTCCGCGAAAACTTCCGCCGCGTGGGCAACGACGAACTCGGCGGCATCTACGAAGCCCAAGCGCTGCACGGCGAATACCTTGCGGCGCTGACCGAGATGATCGACACCGAAGCCTTGAGCGCCGCCAAACCTAAGGTGGCGGTCGATCTGCTCTTTGGCAACACCGCCATGGTCTATCCGGCGGTGATGAACAACTTGGGCATCGAAAACGTGATGCTCAACGCCTATTTCGACGATCGCAAACTCTCCAAGCTGCCCGCCCATATCGAAAACGCGCGCAACAACATTGCCCAGATTGTCCGCAGCCTGCGCATGAGCGCGGGATTTTTGATCTATCCCCACGGTCAAAAACTCGAAATTCTCAGCGACGAAGGGCGGCTGATCGAAGGGCACGAGGCGCTGCTGGTGATGCTGCAACTGCTCAACGCCACCACCCCCGAAGGCAAAAAACGCAAGGTTTATCTGCCCGTTTACGCCCCCGACGTGCTCGATAGCGCTCTGAGCAATCTGGCAATCACCCGGGGCAAAATGCACAATCTCAGCGCCGCCGTTTTGAGCGAATACGACCTCATCGCAACGCTCGACTGCCAGTTTGCCTTTACCGACTTCGGGCTCAGCTTCGATGCGATGTTCTCCAGCGTCAAGCTGGTCGAACTGCTGGCAAAAAGCGGCGAAAGCTTGAGCAATCTGCTGGCCAAAAACGGCCGCTACCACTTTGCCCATCAGCAGATTCCCTGCGATATTTCGCTCAAGGGAACCATGATGCGCAAGTTCAGCGAAGAGGCAATGGGTAAAGAGGTCAGCTTCGCCGACGGCGTCAAAATCATGCAGCCGGGCGGCTGTGTGGTGATGGTGCCCGAGCAGTACGAAGATATGAGTCATCTTTATATTCAGGCCGCCGACGAAGAGAGCGGCACCCGTCTGCTGCTGGCCTACGCCACCA
>JBFWML010000035.1:0-22406 GCA_050251635.1 Campylobacterales bacterium
GCCGTATTCTCGAGGAGGCCATCACCTCCCGCGGTTATGTGCCTTTAAGGGGGTATTGCGGACATGGTATCGGACGCAAACCCCACGAAGAACCCTCGATTCTCAATTACGTAGAGGGAAGGCCCGACTCCTTGCCGATAACCGCGCCGTCAAGAATCGTCGCGCTCATGCCGATCAGGCACGCGTCTTCGATCGTGCAGCCATGCAGCATCACCTTGTGGCCGACGGTGACGTCGTTGCCGATGATCGTGGGATGACCGTCGGATTCGTCGGCTTTTTTGTGGTGGGTCACATGGACCATGCTGCCGTCTTGAATGCTGGTGCGCGCCCCGATTTTAATATGGTGCACGTCGGCGCGGATGACCACACCAAACCAGATCGAGCTGTGTTCGCCAATCTCCACGCGGCCGATCACGTCGGCGCTCGGGGCGACAAAAACGTTTTGCCCGATTTTGGGTTCAAACTGTTTAAAACGGGTAATCATAAAACCCCCGCTTTTTTCAGATACTCCTCGATCGCCTGCCCCATGCGGTTGTTGACGCCGCCGATGCGGTGCTGATCGGCGGCAATCTCTTCGAGCACGCTTTGGGCGTCAAAGCCGTTTTTAGTTTCGGCAGGCAGGCGGTAGCTGCCGTCGTTTTGCAGCTCCCGCGCCTGTTTGCTATCGGCCAGCTGCAGGCGCAAAATGCCCAAAAACGCCTTGGCGATGTCGGCATCGTACACGGGCGTCATCAATTCGATGCGGCGGGTGAGGTTGCGGGGCATCCAGTCGGCGCTGCTGAAAAACACGGACGGCGCGGCGTGTTTAAAATACAAAATCCGGGCGTGTTCGAGGTATTTGCCCACCACGCTGACCACCCGGATATTTTCGCTCACCCCTTTAACGCCGGGGCGCAGACAGCAGATGCCGCGCACAATCAGGCTGATTTTCACCCCCGCCTGGGAGGCTTTGTACAACGCGGTAATCACATCCTTATCCACCAGCGAATTGACCTTGGCGATAATTTCGCCTTCGCTCTTTTTGCGGGTTTCGGCGGCGATGAGTTCGAGCAGATAGGGCTTAATCTGCGTCGGCGCCATGGCCAGCTCTTCAAGCAGTGTGTTTTTGGCAAAACCGGTGATATGGTGGAAAAACCGCACCGCGTCCTCGCCGATTTTCTGGTTGGAGGTAAACAGCCCCACATCGGTGTAGATCCGCGCGGTGGCGGAGTTGTAGTTGCCGGTGGAAAGGTGCACATAGTGCTTAAGCTCTCCGGTCGCTTCGCGGCGGATTACATGGGCGATTTTGGCATGGATTTTTAATCCCACCACGCCGTAGATGACGTGAGCGCCCGCGCTTTCGAGCGCCCTGGCCCACTTGAGGTTGTTCTCTTCGTCAAAGCGGGCCTTCAGCTCCACCACCGCCGTAACCATCTTGCCCTCTTCGGCCGCCTCGATCAGCGCTTTAACAATGGGCGAGTTGCTTCCCACGCGGTAGAGCGTCATGCGGATAGCCAACACGTTGGGGTCATTTGCCGCCTCTTTGATAAACCGCTCGACGGGGTTGAAGCTCTCAAAGGGCTGCAAAAGCGCCGCGTCCTGCTTGTCCATAATGGTCATAATCGGCTCTTTGGTGTCAAAGGGCGCCAAGGCGCGGGGCGGCTGGGTTTTTAAGAGCAGATGTCCGTAGCGTTTATTGGTCACCAATTGCCAGTAGGAGCCGAGGTTCATCGGCGTGGTGCGGGCGTAAATATCGCTTTTGCTGACCTTGAGGTGGCTGGTTAAAAAGGCCAGCAGGTCGGGATCGGAGTTTTCGCCGATTTCGAGGCGCACAATCTCCCCTTTGCGGCGCAAGCGCAGCCCCTCTTCAAGCACCTCCAAAAAGTCGTCGGCCTCCTCCTCTTCGATCAAAATATCGGCGTTGCGCGTGACGCGGAAGGGGGCGTGGCTGATCGGGGTAAAACCGGGAAAGAGGTCTTTGATATGGTGGTACACGATCGATTCGATCGGCACAAAGGTGGTGGCATCAATCTCGATAAAGCGCGGCAAAATACGCGGCAGACGGATCAGACCGAAACGCACCGGATCGGCGTGGGGCTCTTTGAGTTTCACCACCATGCCGAAACTGAGGTTGTTCAGGTGGGGAAACGGGTGCATCGCATCGACGGCAATGGGAATAATGACCGGATACAGATGGCTGGTAAAGTAGGCGTTGGCCTTGCGTTTTTGCGCCAGCGTCAACTCTTCGTAGCGGCGCACATGCAGACCCTTGTGATCGAGCACCGAAAAAAGCTCAGCGATGCGTTTTTCCAGCACCGGTAACTCTTTGGAAACATAATCGCGGATCTGGGTGAGCTGATCGTACACGCTAAGCCCGTCGGGGCCGCCGGGGCTGACGCGGGCTTTTTCCATTTCTTTAAGGCCCGCGACGCGGATCATGTAGAACTCATCGAGGTTCGTGCCGTAGATCGCCACATATTTGAGCTGCTCCAAGGGCGGGTTGCGCGGATTAAAGGCCTCTTCCAGAACGCGGGTGTTAAACCGCAGCCACGAAAGTTCACGGTTGATGAAATGGGAGGGTTGAAAATGCGCCATCGAGCCTCAATTAAAGGGAGTTAACGTAAGATTCTAGCTGATACGAGGTTACTGCCCCCTAAAAGGTTATTATCATGGTTACACTTCGTTACACAGGCGAACAGATTATCATCACTCCCGCCGGCGTTTCGTTTCTCAAGGGCAAAGACGACAAATACATCTATATCCCCTCGGCTTTTAAGCTTTTTACGCTGATCGCCGACCACAGCCACTGGCACGGCAAGCATCTGCAATACGACTTTCCCGAGCGGATGCCCTCCAACGAGGAGATGCTTATTGCCGCCACCCGCAACGACCCGGAGGTGCTGCGCCATATCGAAGAGGGGGTCAAGGAGTACGACCGCCATATCGAATCGCAAATGCATGAGGTCAGCCAGTACACCCATATGGACACCAAGGAAAAAGAGGCGCTGGTAAACAACCTGCGCTATATGAAACCCTACCGGATCCAGCGGCTGACCAATAAGCTGATCTACCGTCACATGATCAACCGGCTGGTGGACGAAATCCACACCAAGGAGATCGAACGCATCGAAGTGCCGCCCACGCGCAACTTCTTTCATGTGCTTGAATCGATCCGCGGCGGCCTCATCGGACGTAAGGTCAGCAGCCGCGTCGGCATTGAAGCCACCACCCGCAGCGGACGGCCCGTTTTGCGTCTAAACCCCTTTGGAACCCCGGAGCAGATTTGAGCGAAGTTAACTGGATGGCCGCCCTTGCGGGGCTGGGCATGTTTCTGTTTGGGATGCTGGTTCTGGAAGGCGCCATCAAAACCGCCGCGGGTGCGCGGTTTAAGACATTGCTGAGAAAAAGCACCGACACCATCGGCAAATCGGTCTTTACCGGCGGCGTAGCCACGGCGGTGCTTCAGAGCAGCACGCTGGTTTCGCTGATGGTGCTGGCCTTTGTGGGTGCGGGCATTATGACGTTGCAAAGCGGCATCGGCGTAATGTTCGGGGCCAATATCGGCTCCACCGGAGTCAGCTGGATTGTGGCGCTGCTGGGCTTTAAGGTCAAAGTGGACAGCTTCGCCATGCCGATGATCGGTATCGGTGGCTTGGGGCTGCTTTTTGCGGGGCAAAGCCGCAAAGCCCACGCCTTTTTTTCCATGTTGATGGGCTTTGGTCTCCTGTTTTTCGGCCTTGAGATGATGAAGCAGAGCATGGATCACGTGGCCGAACATGTCGATCTGGAGGATTTCCGCGCCTACGGCCTGCTGGCCTATGTGGGCATGGGTTTTCTGCTCACCGTTATTATCAACTCCAGCGCCGCAAGCATGGCGATCTTTCTGACCGCGCTGGGAGCCGGCGTGATCGACTTTACCACGGCCACCGCGCTGGTTATCGGCGCCAACGTCGGTACAACGGGCACGATCGTGCTCAGCGCCCTAGGCGGCACGCCGGATAAGAAACGGGTGGCCTCCGCCCATGTGCTTTTTAATGTCTTAACCGGCGTGATTGCGCTGATTTTGCTTGCGCCCATGAACTGGCTGATTCTGGATGTGATGGGCATGTCCGGCGATCCGGTCTTGGGGCTGGCGATTTTTCACACCCTCTTTAACGTCATGGGCGTAGCGCTCTTTACCGCCACGATTCCCATGCTGGCTTTGTGGCTGGGCCGCCGTTTTACCCGAACCGAAGTCAAAATCACCAAGCATATCGATTCGGTCAGCCCGCAGATTGCCGAAGCGAGCGTCGTGGCACTGAAAAACGAGGCGCTTCACCTGCTCAAAGAGGTGATGCGTTTTTCGCTGGTGATGTTCAACATTCCGCCCAAAGAGGTCTTTTCGCTTAAGCGCAAAACAACGGCGATCGTTTATTCCAGTCAGGGCATTTTGGATGTCAATGTCGATGAACAGTACGCCCGGCTCAAAAAACTCGAAGCGGCCATGCTCGAGTACGCCACCCGCGTCGGCGATCGCTCCCCCGAAGATGAAGCCGTGCTCAACCACGCCCTGGCCGCCGCCCGCGAAGCGACCTACGCGGCCAAGGTGATCAAAGACATCAAGCACAATCTGGACGAATTTGCCGTCAGCGAAGATGATTTTATGCTCGATCACTACAACCAAGCCCGCCTCCGGGTTGCTGATCTGTATAAATACCTGCTCATGGCGATGGACGCCGGCGCAACCGGCGCAACCGACATTTTGCAAAATCTGGAAAAGGTTTTCCAAGAGATCAAGAACGAGGATGCCAGCACGCTGAAAAATATCTCACGGGCCATCAAGTCCGGCGATATTGCCCAGCACAATTCTCCGGCCTTTATCTCCATCAACCGCGGCGTGGTCAACGCCTCCGATTCGCTGGTGGAGGCGGCAAAACTGCTGTTTCTATCCGAACACCAGAGCGCCGCAAAGCATGAGGGCAATCCGGGCGCACCCACCCACGGTGACAATGCATAAAAAGGATTCCGGCCTTTCGTCCTTCCTGAGGGCCAAGGCTGCGATGCTGCTTCTAAAAGGGTTGGCCGCGCTTCCCTTGGGCACCGCCCGGAACCTGGGATCGGTCATAGGCTGGACGGGCTGGACTTTTGGCAGCTCACACGCACGCATCACCCGAATCAATTTAGCCGCCTGTTTTCCGGAGCTTGACCCTGAATCTTTGGAGAGACTGGGTAAAAAGAGCCTCATTGAGTCGGGTAAAACCGCCGCAGAGATGGGCGCCATGTTTCTATGGCCGCCCGATCGGCTCCTGGGTCTGATTGAACGGATTGAAAACGAGTCGCTTCTTGAGGGACTGATTGAAGAAAAAAGAGGAGTCGTCGTACTGCTGCCCCATCTGAGCAACTGGGAAATGATGGTGGCTTTTCTTGCCCAGAAAGGACACTCGGTCGTTCTATACCGCCCGCCCCGGGAGCCGCGATTGAATGATTTTCTTTTGGCTGCACGCGCAAGAACCGGAATGATTCCGGTACCCACCAGCCAAAAAGGAGTTGTAAGGCTCTTTAAAGAGCTGGAAAAAGGTGCCCTCACCGCCATCTTGCCCGATCAGCAACCATCAAAAAAGTCGGGCGGTGTTTTCGCACCTTTCTTTGGCATCCCCTCCTATACCGCAACGCTTCTTCCCAAGGTTATCCGCAAAACAGGCGCGGCTGTCGTCAACGGCGCGGTTGTCAGAACCCAAAAGGGGTTCGAGTTGCGTTTTTTTGAGGCCCCCGATAGCCTTTATAGCGAAAACGATCAAGAGGCCGCCACCGCAATGAACCAAGAGGTTGAGAAGTGCATCCGGCTTGCGCCGGAACAGTATGTGTGGGAATATAAGCGGTTTCGCTACCGGCCTGAAGGCGAACCCCGCTTTTATTAGCGGGGGTTGCGCTGCCTTGCTTAGTACTCCTCGCCCTTGGGCTGCATCTCTGCGGTAAAGCGCATCACTTTGTTGCGGCCACCGTTTTTGGCGCGGTAGAGGGCGATGTCGGCATATTTGATCACCTTCCACATTCCGTCGGCATCCTCGGGATAGATCGAAACGCCGATACTGACCGTTTTGCGGATGGTTTCCCCCGCCGCGCTAAAGGCCCGCTTGCCGAAGCGTTCGCGGATCTTCTCGGCGACCTTCATGGCTCCCTCTTCGTTGGCGTTGTACAGCATGACCAGGAACTCTTCGCCGCCAAAGCGCACCGCCAGATCGGACTCGCGGATCGATTCGCGCAGGGTGTCGCTCAGCCCCTTGATAATCACGTCGCCCACATCGTGGCCGTAGGTGTCGTTGACCATCTTGAAGTAGTCGATATCGAGCATCAGCAGCGCGTAGGGCGTTTTGGCCCGCACCGCTTGACGGGCGATCTGATCGATAAACTCATCGAGGAACTTGCGGTTGTACAGCCCTGTTAGGCCGTCGCGCAGGCTGGATTCTTTGAGTATCGCCATCAGATAGCGGCTCTCAAGCACCGGTTTGGCCGCTTCGAGATAGTTGTTAAAGGTGCTAATCTCCCCCTTGACCCGCTCGATCTCCTCGCGGCCCTCGGCGGTAATGGTAATAAGCAGACTAATCTGCGCTGTGACGCGGTAGGGCAGGCAGACGTGCTCCAGTTCGCCGGGTTTGGTAAAGTGGCTGCACAGGTTAACAAAGTCGTCGGAATAAACATTCGACTCGGTTCGCAGCGCCCGGCAGTGTTCGCATCCTTGATCCTGTTTGAGATCGCAAAACCAGGTGTCGATCGTGGTGGAGTAAACCATCGTGCGGGTTTTGGACACATGGTTAATCTCAAAAATCGCAAAGTTGTTCGTCCCGACGCGGCTTCGCACGATCGAGACGATGCGATCGTAAATCTCCTCTTTGTTTCGATCGAACTCGATGGTCTTTTTGAATTTGTAAATATCCACCAGCTCATCGACAATCTCGCGGGTGCGAATCAGCGGGTTACCGCTTTCGGCATGGGTGCCACCAATCAAAATGGTGATCTTTTTATCCACGTATTTGATTGTTTCATTGAGGCGATCATAAAGACTGTTGAGCCAGCGGGCCACGTCGCCGCCTTCGTCTTTGAGCGTCGTCTCCACGCGCTGGGTAAAGTCGCCCTCTTGGCCTTTTTTGATCGATTCAGTCAGGGATTCAAACAGCTCCAGATAGCGGTTGATAAAGTGGTTGGCCAGCACAATCACAACGGCCAAAATCACCATCGCCACCACCAAAATCCGCAAAATGGTCAGCATCCCGCTTTTGCGCACCTCGCTGATGTCAAAAATCATGCTGACCGCGCCGAGTACTTCGCCCTCTTTGGCGTTATGGCACTGCAGACAGTTGGGGTTGTCCAGATAGTTGGCAATATAGGGGATCGTCACGCGCAGGTGAACGCTCTCGCCCGTTTCGGTCACGATATTTTCCGCCTTGCCCGAAGCGATCACGCGGTTATCAATGTCGTCCTTAGGGCCTTCGCCGTCCAGCCCCATGCCAAACTGCTCGATCACGCTCTGGGAGCGCACCACCCACAGCTCTTCGATATTGCGCGAATTGGCGATTTTGCGCATAAAAAAATCGCGCTCGTCCATAATGCCGTTGATCATATGGACCGTCAGGCCGTCGCGCACCAGTTCGGAAACGATTTTGGATTTATCCTTGGCGCTCTCAATTCCGTAATCCCGGAAATTCAGGGCCACGATGACGATGACGATCAGGGTTAACCCAATCAGAGTCATCGCCAGCGACAGTGTGATTTTTTTCTTCATGCTCATGGCGAAATTCAGCCTCCCAGCCTCATATTGTCTGTTAGAAACCCACTCACCCCGGAACCCAAGTCCTCTAGGGCGATTTTAACACGGTGATACTGTTATCTTTAAGAAAAACAGTTAACGTAAGAATTTTCGCTTACAGACCTCCCCCCGAAGGGCTGCAAGGGCCAAAATTAGAGTCCGGCCATCCTCATGGCGGCTTCCGGCTCGATGGGTTTATCCCAAAAGTCCGCCGGAATCAGAAACTCCTCCACCGGCTTGCCGCCGATGACGTGTTCATCAATAATGCGGTCGATCTTTTCCTTGGTCAGCCCCACGTACATAAAGTGGCCCGGCTCAACGAGCATGACCGGCCCCATCTGGCAGCGGTTCAAACAGGCGGTCTGAACGGGCATCACGGTGGCCATCAACCCCTTTTGCATGACGCGGCCCGCCAAATAGCCGAACAGATCGGCGTTGTTTGCATTCACACAGGAGGGTTTGGGGTGGCCCGGAGGCGATTGAAACTGGCACTTAAAGAGATAAAAAGCAGGCTGCGGAATGCCCATATTTAAAATCCTTGATTGGGGTCAAACCCAAAACCCATGCCGCCAAAGGCGGGAAGATTTGGATCCTGAAAGCCTAGCACAGCGCTTCTGGATCGAAGGCCCAAAATGTCACCTTTGGGATCAATTCCCTGCGGGCAAACCGTGGTGCAATAACCGCACAGCGTACAGTCCCACACGCCGTTTGTCTGAACCGCTTCGATGTGTAGTTTGGTAGCAGCTTCTCGCGGGTCGAGTACGTAGCGCCACACGCGGGTGAGCGCAAACGGGCCCAAAAAGGCCGGGTTGGTTTGCAGCACCGGGCAGATGCTGTAGCAGCTGTTGCACAAAATGCAATCGCTCTGTTTTTCAAACCGTGTTGCCGCCGCTTCGTCCACCGCGTTGCCGCTGTACTCGATCAGCCACGCTTGCGCCCGAATCAGCGCCGATCCGTCATCTTCAAACTTAAGCGGTTCGATCCGGTCACCCTCCCCCGCCTTGCAGCCGCAGGCCAGTTTTTCCGTGCCGTTAACCCGCACGGCGCACGCCCCGCAGACGCCGCTTTTGCAGCCGCTTTTAACGATCAGCGTTTCGTCGGTTAGTTGCGCTTCTTCCATGGCCGCCAGCAACGTTTGTTCAGCGCCGACTTCGTAGGTTTTGCCAAAAACTTCAATCTTCACGGATAATCCTTGCGGCAGTGCGCGCCGCAGCTTGTCCGGTCGTTTAACGCCGACTCGATTAGCCGGGCGGCCAGCTCTGCGCCCTGCAACGCCCGCACCCGATCAAGCGCGGTTTTAAGCCCCGCTTCGTCGCGCACTACCCCGGCGTACTGCGTCAAAATCCGGGCCGTTTCGCGCCGTGTGGCGGGTGAGGCTTGGGCAGGCTTAGCCTTTTGTCGCTCATCTTCCAGTGTGACATCGCTTGCCGCTTCGCCCTGCGCCCTTTGCCCCGCAATCCGCCCGAATACAACCGCCTCCAAAAGACTGTTGCCGCCCAATCGGTTAGCGCCGTGAACGCGGGTGCTGGCGCATTCGCCGCAGGCAAAAATCCCCGCCACGCCCGTAAAACCGTTTGCATCCACACGAATGCCGCCCATGCTGTAATGGGCGGCGGGCTGCACCGGCACGATTTCATGGGCCAGATCGACCCCGGCGTGAAGCTTAGCCAGTTTGCGCTCCTGCGGCAGCAGTTTTTCGATCGCTCCTTCACCCAAAGCGCGCAGATCGAGAAACACCGGTTCGCCCCGGCTAACGCGCTCATACACCGCGCGGCTCACCGCGTCGCGCGGCCCCAGCTCATCCGTAAACCGCTCGCCTCTTTGATCGATCAGGATGCCGCCCGCGCCTCTGGCCGCTTCGCTGATCAGATGGCCGCTTTTGAGCGCCGTGGGGTGAAACTGCACAAAATGGAGCCTTTCGAGTTCACACCCGGCGTTGGCCGCCGCAATCAGCGCCTCCCCCGTGCTAAACGCGCCGTTGGTGCCGCCCTGAGCGTACAACCCCGCGTAACCGCCCGTGGCTAGGATGACCGCACCCGCACCGATCGCCTCGATCCGCCCTCGATGCGCCAAAACCGCGCCACCCGAAAAAACCGAAACCAGTTGCCGATCGTGCAGAAAAACCACGCCTTTTTTGAGCGCCTGATCGTAAAGCGTATGCAGAATTTTCAGCCCCGTGTAATCCTGCGCGTAGATCGTGCGCGGCAGACTATGGCCGCCCATGCGCCGGATCGCGGGTTTGCCGTGATCATCGCGGCTAAAGGGCGCGCCCATTTTTTCCAGCCAGCTTATCGCCTCCGGCGCGTTTTCGCACAACACCCGTACGACGGTTCCGTCCGCCAGTCCGCCGCCCGCCTTGAGCGTGTCCTCCGCGTGTTTTTCGGGGCTGTCCCCTTTGCCGATCGCCGCGTTAATGCCACCTTGGGCCATGCTGCTAAGCACCTGCGTGGGCTTCATTTGCGTCGCCACCGCCACGCGGCCCTTGGCCTCCAGCGCGGCACAGAGCCCCGCAATGCCGCTGCCGATGACTAGAGTATCAAAAATCATCTACCACCCACGTTCAGGGCTTTCTCAAGATAAGAATTCGAGAGCGCCGTATCCCTTGCAACACCTATGCCATCGCCATAAACCATAGCAAGAGCAACGCAACCCTGCATGATACCGGCGTCGCACGCATTCTCAAAAAATCCTCTGATTTCTTCGTTTGTAAAAAGTGCTTTGTTGCCCCGCCACGATGGATAAAGAAAGGTCAACGAGCTACAACCGGAAACTTCGCCCAACTGACAGGATTTTTCAAAAAATTCGCCAGCTTTATCTGCATTAATTTCAAGGCCAAGACCGAGATACAAAAAGCGCCCGACATGGAAGCAACCTTTTGATGTATTGCGATCACAGGCCTTGCTATATTGTTCAAAGGCTTCTCCGTATCGCTCAACCCGTTCGGCGTCTTGCCCCAGAATCACACAGCCATAACCTTTTTCTTCGGTGCACCCTTTTTTGGCCAACCCGATAATATCTGCCTTGGAAATACCCTTTCCGTAGGGTGTTGTTAGATAAATTTCGCTCAAACGGGCGCAACCATAGGAATCATTGGCGTCGCAAGCCTTTTTATAAAAGCGAATTGCGCGCTCCATGTCTTTTGCGACCCCCCGTCCTTGCTCAAGAGAGTGGGCATAATTTGAACACGCCGACGCCCACCCAAGTTCGCAGGCTTTTAAAGAAAGGGTTGCCGCCTTTGTATTATCGGTGCACCTGAAGAGACTGCACTCCCTTCCTTGGGCATCGACTATCCCAAGCGTGTGCATTGAACCCAACGAATCGCAAGCTTCTGCAACATTGGCGTTACAAAGCTGAGTATAAATACGGTATGCCTTTGGAATATCACGCGGAACATCGTCTTCAATGGCAGAAGAAGACAGTCTCGCCAACTCTAGGCAAGCTTTAACATCTTCGTTTGCACACCCCTTCTCCAGCTCGGCCCGCTGCCCAAAGGCATAAACGGCGAAAAAAGTGAAAAATAAAGTCGCCCATACTGTTTTCATTTGCATCCCACCGTCCAGTTGGCGCCGAGGGTCATTTTTTCTTCGCTCTGCAGCGGTTCGGCGCTCTCCATTTTGGCGCTCAGGGCGCGGTAAACGGGCGGCTGGATAAAACCCGGTTGGAAGCTAATTTCGCGGATTTGGCAGGTGCCGAGATTGAAGTTTTGGCGCAGGTTGTTTAGCCGTGCAAAGGCGTAGGTGAGCGCCTCGTTTTCCAGCAGGGTTTGCGCCTGTTTTTGCAGGGCGCTCGACACCGTGCGCTGCGGCGCGCGCAAAACAAAACGGCCGTTATTTTGAACGGCGGCCTCCTGCAACGCCGCGCGGACGCGATCAAACCGCGCCAGCTCGTTAGGCGCAAATTCGCAAGCCAGATCAAACCCTGCTGCGTGGCCGATCAGGGTTGTTTTGCCCGAATCGTAGCGGTATTCGGGGGTCACGTTGACCGCGCCGCCTTTGCACAACCCTTCCAGATCGCGCAGGGTTGCGGCGGCCCGCTCCGCCAGCGCCTTGGCCTCGTTGGCCGCGTTGCGGGTAAAAGTCAGGCTCATCCCGGCGCTAAGGCGATCGGGTTGAGCGGCCGTTTCAAAGGTGTGGGAAAAATGAAGCAGCGTCTCTTCCGCCCACAAAGAAAGGGCGAAAAGCAAAACAAGAAAAAGTCGCATAACCGCCTCCAAAATAAAGCGGTTATGGTATCAAAAACCCATTTTCTCCAGTGCGCAGGAAACAGACGCGCCGCCGCGCCGGGCGCACACAATGGGAATGCCCGCTTTTTTGGCCTCTTTTTTAAAGTGGGTCATGGCGTTGTGGCTGAGAAAGTCGGTCAGCATCACCACGCACTCGGCACACTCCGGCAGCTTACGATCACAATCACGCGCTTTTCGCATATCCCAGTGGGTCACCTCCTCCGCGCCTTTGGCCGCAAGGGCTTGACGAACGCTATCGACCTTGTCTCCACCAATAACGAGAACCGACATTAGGGCTCCTTTGTTTGTGTTGATAATCGTTATCGTATTTAAGTTAACCTGATTCCCCGCTGAATTGGATACAATTGCGCCCATTTTAATGACGGAAAACACGATGCATCTTCTCGAAAAACTTTCAACCGAAAAATACTTGATTTTAGACGGGGCGATGGGTACGCAGATTCAGGAGATCGGGGTGCCCGAAGCGGCGTGGGAAAATGCCGCCGGGTGTAATGAGCTCTTAAACGTCACCGCACCGGAGATTATCGAAACAATCCACCGCCACTACCTCGAAGCGGGGGCGGACATTATTAAAACCAACACCTTCGGCTGTTTGCCGTGGGTGCTGGACGAGTTCGATCAAGGCCACCGCAACCGCGAATTTTCCCGCGCGGGGGCTGCCGTCGCAAAAAAAGCCTGCGACGCCTTTTCCACCCCCGAAAAACCCCGTTTTGTGGCCGCCAGCCTTGGCCCCGGCACGCGGCTGCCGAGCCTTGGGCATATGAAGTTCGACGAGATGAAGGCGGGTTACGCCGATGCCGCGATCGGCGTGATTGAGGGCGGGGCCGACCTGATTCTCCTAGAAACCTGCCAAGACCCGTTGCAGATCAAAGCGGCGCTGCATGGCGTTTATGCCGCCTTTGACGAGACGGGCAAGAAGCTGCCGGTGATGGTTTCGGCCACGATCGAAACCGGCGGCGCGATGCTCATCGGCACCAACGCGGCGACCTTTGCGGCGATTTTTGAGCCCTTTGATCTCCTGAGCGTGGGCCTTAACTGCGGCATGGGGCCCGACGGCGTGGCCAAACACCTGAGAGCCTTGGCGCACCATACGGGCAAGCGTGTGAGCATCCACAGCAACGCCGGATTGCCGCTGAACGTGGGCGGCCGCACGGTTTACCCGATGGGGCCGCAGGAGTTCGCGCGGCTTCAGGGCGAACTGGCCGAACTGCCCGGCGTTTGCTTTCTGGGCGGCTGCTGCGGCACCACGCCCAAACATATTGCGGCGCTGGCCGAACACCTTGCGGGCAAAAAACCGCTGGCCCCCACGGGCAAAAAGCTCTACGCGCTGGCTTCGCTTTTTGACTACAAACCGCTCTTTGGCGAAAAACTGTTCTGGATCGGCGAGCGGGCCAACGCCACCGGCTCCAAGGCATTTCGCGAACTGCTGCTGGCTGAAAACTACGAAGGCACCCTCACCGTGGCGCAGGAGCAGGTGCGCGCCGGAGCGCACGGGTTGGATGTGAGCGTGGGCTTTGCCGGACGCGACGAGTTTAAGGACACCAACGAGGTTGTTAGCCGCTACGCGCTCAATATCCCGCTGCCCTTGATGGTCGATTCCACCAAACCCGAAGCGATCGAAACGGGGCTGAAGCTGATCGGCGGTCGCCCGATCATCAACTCCGCCAACCTCGAAGAGGGTGAGCCGCGTTTTATGCGCATTGCGGCGCTGGCCAAAACCTACGGCGCGGCGCTGGTGTGCCTGAGCATCGACGAAACCGGCATGGCCAAAACGGTGGAAAAAAAGCTAGAGGTCGCCGAGCGGATGATCGCGCTGGCGCTTCAAGCGGGGCTGGAAAAACAGGATTTGGTTTTTGACCTGCTAACCTTTACGATCGCCAGCGGCGACGCGGAGTTTAAATACGCCGCGATGGATACGATCGAAGCCATTCGCCAGCTACGCGCGCGCCACCCGGAAGTGGGCGCGGTGCTGGGGGTTTCCAACGTCTCCTTCGGCCTCAAAGGCGTGTCGCGCGAATACCTCAACTCGGTCTTTTTGCACCACTGCCATCAGGCGGGGCTAACGATGGGGATCGTCAACGTCAAAAGCCTGATTGCGATGGAAGCGATGGAGGCGGCCGATCGGGAGATTTGCGAACGGCTGATGCGCGGGGATGACAGCCAGGGCGATCCGCTCTTTGCGTTTATCGATCACTTCGAAAAACGGGCCGGGGAAGCGCCGCGCCAAAGCGGGATCGACGAAAGCCTGCCGCTGCCCGAAAAGATCGCGGCGCTCCTGATCGACGGGCAAAAAGAGGCGATGCTGAAATTGTTGCCGCAGGCCAAGGACGAAATCGCGCCGGAAAAAATCGTCAACGAACTGCTGATCGGCGCGATGAAAGAGGTGGGCGAACGCTTTGGCGACGGGCGGATGCAGCTCCCTTTTGTGTTGCAATCGGCGGAGGTGATGAAAGCCGCCGTGGACTTTTTGGCCCCGTTTCTACCCAAAAAAGAGGGCGGGCGCAAGCTCAAACTGGTGCTGGGAACCGTAAAGGGCGACGTGCACGACGTGGGCAAAAACCTTGTTGACATTATTTTGAGCAACAACGGCTTTGAGGTGATCAACATCGGTATCAAGGCCGACTACGAAGCCTTTATCGAAGCGCTGGAAAACCACGACGCCGACGCGGTGGGAATGAGCGGCCTGCTGGTCAAATCGACGCAGGTCATGCAGGAAAATCTGCAACGGATGCAACAAGCGGGCATTAAAGTGCCGGTATTGCTGGGCGGCGCAGCGCTCAACCGCAAATTTGTGGCCGAATACTGCCAGAGCGTCTATGACGCGCCGGTTGTCTTTTGCCGCGACGCCTTCGACGGCGTTCATGCGCTAAACGCTCTCACCAATGGCACGCTGGAAAAAACCGAAATGAAAGCGATCGCCGAAGAGGAAAAACCGGCGATCAAGACCGAAGACGCGCCCCTGCCGCCGCTGGTTCCCGTGGATAAAGCCGAAGTCCCCGCTCCGCCCTTCTGGGGCCGCCGCGAGCTGGTGTTTGATGCCAAAACCGTGTTTGAATGGGTGGACGAAACGCTGCTGTTTAAAACCCGCTGGGGTTACGGCAAAAAGGGTGAAAAGGATTACAAGAGCCTGCTGGAGAGCGAAATCCGCCCGGCCTATGCGCGGCTGAAAAAGCAGCTCCTAGAAGAGGGGTTGTTTGAGCCGATCGCCTTTTACGGCTACTGGCCCGCACGATCAAGAGGCGAAAAACTGCTGATTTTGAAGGAATCCGAAGGGTGGCAAAAGGGCCAAAGCGCCAATGCCGATCCGGTCGAAAAAGTGGCCGATCGCGCCCTGTTTACGGTGGAATTGCCCCGATCGCGCAAAGAAAAGCGCCGCTCTTTAGCCGACTACTTCCGCGCCGATCGCCACGACACGGCGGGTTTTCTAGCCGTCAGCGCCGGGCGAAAGCTGGACGACTACGTCAAAACCCTCTACCAAAAGGGCCAATACCACGAATACCACCTCGTCAGCGGCCTAGCGGGGGAACTGGCCGAAGCGGCGGCGGAACTGGCCCACAAACAGATGCGTATCGATCTGGGGCTTTTAGAAGGCGAAGCGCCCAATCTGCACGATGTCAAAACCGGCGGCTATCGCGGCAAACGCTACGCGCCGGGCTACGCCGCCTGCCCCGACTTGAGTTTTAACCGCGTTATCTTCGACCTATTGCGCCCCGAAGAACGCGGCGTGAGCTTGACCGAAAACTACCAGATCGACCCCGAAGCCTCCACCTGCGCGGTGATGACCCACCACCCGCAGGCGGAGTATTTTGCGATCTAAAGAGGTTATAATCAGCGCCATGCAAAAAGAAATAACGCTTTTAGCCCTGCAACAGATCAAACCGCGTTTGGCCGCCGAGGGGTTTGAATTGCACGCGCTTTTTGGCAGCGCGGCGCGGGGTGAGCAAAACGCTCAAAGCGATATTGATCTGCTCTACCGCATTACGCCGGAGTTTGGCCGCCGTTATCCCGGTTTTGCGGCGATGGCGCGGGTGGAGGAGATCAAAGCCGAACTGGCCGCCCTGCTGGGCCGCCCGGTCGATCTGGCCCCCGTGGACTATCTGGGGCCGATCGGCCAAAAATACATTTTGCCCGACGCGGTTCATGTCTGAAAAAACCGTTCAGGCCCGGCTCGAATCCCTTACGCAAAAGATTGAAGATATTGCGTTTATCGTCGAGCGCCACGGCGGAATTGTGGCGGCGCTAAACGACCGCGAAGGCCAGCCCGCGATTTTGATGCTGATCGAGGCCATTGCCGAACAGATCGCCAAACTGGAAAAGCAGGATGCCGCCGATCAAACAGGTTTTAGCCCCGAAACCCTGCGCGGCATTAAAGCCACCCGAAACGTGATCGCCCACGATTATGACGGGATTGACTTGGCCCTGATCGAGCTGGGCGTGCGCGACCTACTCCGCCGCCGCTAAAGCCAGCCGTTCTTCCATGCTTTTTAGCACCGTCAGACCACATTCGGCGTCTTTTTCGCCGCCGGGGGCTCCGCTGATGCCCAGCGCGCCCAGTAGTTGACCGCCCGCGCGGATCGGCAGGCCGCCTTCCATCATGATCAGGCCATCAATATGATTGAGTTCGGGGCGGATGTCGGCGCGGTTTTTGCGGAAGGTTCCGCTGTCGCTTCCCGAAAGCATCACCGCGCCCGCTTTGCGTTCGGCGATCTCGATCGTAAAGCGGCTGGCGTAAGCATCGCGGGCCATTGCCTGCATATTCGCAGCCCTGTCCAGCACCACCGCCGTGACCTGATAACCCTGCTTGCGGCACTCCAGCACCGATTTTTGGGCGATTTCCGTCGCCAGCTCCATCGAAAGCTGTTTAAAGTTGACCAGACTATCGGCCTTGGCGGCCACCAGCAAACCTGCAACCAGGGGAATTAAGAGGGATTTTTTCATGTCGGCTCCTTTGGAAAGAGCCTAGCCAAAGCGTGTAAAGAGGGCGTAAAAACGGCCCCGCAAACCGGGGCCGGAGGTGTTACTTTTTGGCGGGAGCGGCGGGGGCTTTGCCGTGGTTCACCTGACCGGGCAGGCTGCGGGCGTCCACTTCGGGGCTATACACCCAGCTCGGCGGTTCCATGTAGTTGGGCGTCAGGCTGTTGGCGGGCAGTTTGCCCAGCGGCGTAATGTAGCTGGGGGTTTTGTTTTCGATGCTGACCTCTTTGCGGGGGAAGAAGCCCGCACCCTTGGACTGATCCATTGCGGAGAAAATCGGCAGCTGATCGACGCTGGCAACGCCCATCATCTGCAAATCGCCCTTGGCCGAGTGACAGGCGACGCAGAATTTTTGCTGCTGATCGCCCTCTTTCCCGGCATCGACGCGCAGGTACATCCAGTTGGGGTTGGAGGGGTGCGGCTCGTGGCAGCTGACGCAATCGAGCTTGCCGTCTTTGAGCATATTGGCAGGCACGTCGGCAATCTTCGGATTGGGCACGACGCCGATCGGGTGCGTGGTATGCAGGTGAATAGGCCGGATGCCCGCGCCGCCGTATTCGGCGATCTCGTGGCAACCCAGACACATGGCTGCGGTGGTTCCCTTGAGCTCTTCGGCGGTGCGCGGGTTGCGCATCACTTCGTTCTTGACCGCAAAGGACTTATCGCCGACCGCATAGTGAATGTCGTGGCAGCCCAGGCAGCTGACCGTCTCGTGAAGGCCCGCCGCAAACAGCGGGGCGCTAACCAGACAAAGCAAGGCAACTATTCGCTTCATTACCACATCTCCTTTGGAGTTAATTTTGTCAATTCGGTAATGACGATACTACAAACCTTAATATTAAAAACTTGTTAATCAGATTATAAAACGGACAGATTTTTAAAAAATTACACCTTTGCAAAACGCCATTAGATAACGTATAACAACCAAAAATGCAACAAAATAGAAAAATTACTATTTATGTATCAATTAAGAATTAACTATTATTTTTATTAGATTTATTTATAATTGCGGCTGTAATGGCCCATTTGTTAAAATAAGCGGCTTGTATTTGGAAATAAAGGTTTGTTTTGAGAGGTTATGGGTTGTGGGCCCTTGCGGCCCTGTGCGCCTTTGCGCAGGCGCCTGATCCGCTGGCGCTTCAGGCACGGGCCGAAGGCGGCGACATACAGGCGCAGTTTGATTTGGGGTTTTTATACGGTCAGGGCGCCGGCGTTGAGCAAAACGCCTCGCTGGCAAAAACCTGGTGGCTCAAGGCAGCCGAAAGCGGCCACGGCGGCGCGCAGACCAACCTGGGGGTTTTGCTGCTTTCGGAGGGCAACGGCAGCGGCGCGTTTTACTGGCTGCGTCAGGCCGCCGACCAAAACGGCTCTCTGGCCAAGTGCCATCTGGCCGAACTCTACGCCACCGGAACGGGAACGCAAAAAAATCTCTTAACCGCCAAAACGCTGGCGCTCGAAGGCTTTACGGCGGGGGCCAAACGGTGCCAGTCGATCTGGTATCTTTACGGTTTGGAGCAGGTTAAAGCGGCAGAGTAATCCGAAACTCCGCGCCGCCTTCGACGTTGCGAACGCCGATTTCGCCGCCCATATTGCGCTCGATAATCATCTTGGTCATATACAGGCCGATGCCCGTGCCCTGGGCTTGATGTTTGGTGGTGAAATAGGGGTCGAAGATTTTTTCGACGATCGTCTCGTCGATGCCGCCGCCGTTGTCGCGCACGGTGACGGCGATGCGGCCCTCTTCCTTCTTGACCGCCACTTCGATGCGGCCGTTTTCGATGCCGCGCTCCACAATCGCATCCTTGGCGTTGGTCAAAATATTCACAAGCGCCTGCGCAAACTCGTTGCCAAAGCCGATCGCCTCGGCGGGCCGGGTGTCGAACTTTTGCGCTATCTCGATATTGTGGTTTCGCATGGCCGCTTCGACCAGCTCGATCGACTGCGTCACCGCCTCCTGGACGACAAAGGGTTTCTTCTCCTTTTCGGCGCGGAAGAAGTTTCTAAAATCGTCGATCGTGGTGGACAGGTAGTTGATCAGCAGCATCGATCGGCCTGCGGTTTCGCGGATGCGCGCCTCGTCCAGCTCGCCGTATTTGTAAGCCTCTTCGAGATCCTGAACGATAATCGCCAGCGCATTCAGGGGCTGGCGCCACTGGTGGGCGATATTGCCGATCATCTCGCCCAAGGCCGCGTGGCGCGACTGCTTGAGCAAAATGGCGTCCTTTTCCCGCAGCTCGCTCAGCGCCCGCGCGGTGCGCTCTTCCAGCGAGGCGTTCAGAGCCTGAAGCTCCTTTTGCACCGCCTCCAGCCGCGTGTTGGCCTCCATCAGCCCCCGGCTTTTTTCTTCGAGTTCGCGGGTTTTTTCTTCCAAGGAGGCTTCGGCCTGTTTTTGGCGGGTAATCTCCAGCAGATAGCCCAGATAGTGGGTGACGTGGCCCTTGGCGTCGCGCAACACTCGCGTGTAGTCGCTCACCCAGACAAAACCGCCGCCGGCTTTGCGCAGGCGGTACTCCTGATGGCCGATCCCCTGATGCTCTTTCATCTGCCGTTTGGCCTCGTCGGCCACGCGCCTTGCGTCATCTTCGTGGATCAGATCGCTTAGCTGCAGTTTTCCGCTCAGAAAATCCGCCGGGTCGTAGCCGAAGAGTTCGTGCAGATTGGGCGAGACGTACTCCACCGTCCAAAGCGGGTCGTTGCGCCATTTGAAAACCGCGAAGGGGCCGCCCGAAAGAATCATATCGACTGCGTCGCTCACATTTGCTCCCGCATTAAAAATCTGCGCGTTGGCAGCCCCCTGCTCCCTGTTTTGCATCGGCTTTCAGTCTAGCGAAAAACCCCCTTGTATTTGTTTTTAAATCTGCTAGACTTCCGCCAATTTTCGCCCCCCAACCCACCCAAAAAGGGCAACCGCCATGGTCTCCCTCACCGTCAAAGATCACAAGCTCAAACCGTTTAACATGCAGGCCAAAGAGACGATGGAGCACTACCTCAGCTTTGTCGCCACCGAGCTGAGCGATTACACCTTCGCCCAGAACTTTATCTGGCTGAGTTATTCCAGCGGGTTTTATACGATCGTCAACGATACCTTCTGTATGTTTCTCTTAAGCGGCGAAGAGCTGACCATGCTGCTGCCGCCCTTAGGGCAAAAGGAGAAGGTCAACGACGCGATGATCGAGTGTTTCGACATTATGAACTCCCACAACTCCTCGATCTACTACTCCCGCATTGACTATGTGTGCGAATCGTTTTTGCAGGACTTTGTGAACTACCTCGAAGAGGGCACGGAGATTTTTGAGATTTTGCAGGGCTACATCGTCGAAAAAAAGCTGGTCGATTACATCTACCTCACCGACGATCTTATCGATCTTAAGGGCAACGCCTACCACACCAAACGCAACGAGATCAACAAGTTTAAAAAAGCCTACCCCGACACCAGCGTCGAACTGCTCGATCCCAAGCTCCACGGCGAAGCGATCACCGATCTGCTCAACCGCTGGATCGCCAACCGGCTCAAATATATGCCCAAGGATCAGACCGAACAGTTCCTAGACGGCATCAGCCACGAACGCTTTGCGATCAAGCGGATTTTGAAGTACTACGAAGAGCTTTCGCTGGTGGGGATTGTGCTGAAAATGGGCGGCGAGGTGGTGGGTTTTACCGTGGGCGAAAAGCTCAGCGAACAGACCGCCAGCATATTGATCGAAAAGACCGACTTCGAGATTTTGGGCAGCGCGCAGTTTATCTTCCGCGAGTTTTGCAAGGTGCTCAAAAACCAGTACAACTGCCAGTACATCAACGTGGGCGACGATATGGGGTTTGAAAACCTCAAAAAGGTCAAACTCTCCTACCGCCCGCACAAGCTGGTGCCCAAATACACCATCTACCAGAAATGAACATCCTTGCCGCCGCGCGAAGCGATCTAGACGCCCTGTGCGCGCTGGAAAACCGCGCATTCGGCGAAAAAGACTGGCTCTTAAGCCGCCGGGTTTTTGCCTACCATCTGGGCAAAAACCCGCTAATTAAAGCCGAAATAAACGGCGCTTTAGCGGGTTACGCGCTGCTTTTTACCCGCAAAAACAGCCGCACCGTGCGTCTTTACGCCCTCGGCGTCGATCCGGCCTTTCAGGGCCAAGGCATCGGGCGCGCCCTGCTAAAAGCGGCGATCGAGCTGGCCCGCAAGCAGGCCGATCGGCTCACCTTGGAGGTGCGTCAGGACAACGCCGCCGCCATAGGCCTGTATGAAAAATTCGGTTTTCAAAGAGCGGGCTTGTTAAACTCCTACTACCCCGACGGCGCGGACGGCTGGCGGATGAGCTTGGGGTTTTAAGGCTTATTTTCCCAGACTGAAGGGTGTTTTGTCTTGGGGAATCTCAAAGGCCGGAAGTGGCGTAAATTGCGCCGTCTGCTCAAACCCGATTACCTCCAGCGGTTCGCGCCTTAACTCCAAACGATAGCGTCCGGGCATGGCGGCCCCATAGAGAAAGTCGGCATAAACGCTCTGACTTTGAGGATCGAATAGGTTCGAAAGACGAAGCTGCAGGTCTGTGGCGTATTCGTGCAGGTAAGCCGGAAGTGTGAGGCGGAACGTGTAGCCGTCGCCCAGATCGCCCTCTATGGCAATCATCTGAATTCCGCCCGCTTTCCGCTCCGGCGAGCGAGGGCCGGCGATGGCATAGGGGGAAACTATCTCGATGCGGTGATAGGCGCGACTATCCTGAACGGAAGCTAAGACATATTCGCTTTGTTGCGGCTGCTCCTCGCGTGAGGGAATTATTGGCGGTGTCGGCGGCACGGGTTCGTTGACTTGATCGGCTTGGGTTTTTGCCACAACGGTCTGAGGCGCCAAAGGCTTATCCCGCAAGGCCTCCTTACGTTCAACGGGCACAAAGGCAGGCCCGGCCGGGAGTTCGTCTTGTGGCCAAAAATAAGCAAACAAAACGAGCGCGGCCACGCCAAGGGCCAACACGCCCAACGCCTCTTTGCTCACCCCACAAACTCCCGCTTGGTAAAAAAGTCATACTCCTTTGCAACCTCCAGCGCCACGGCAAGAAGTTTATGCTGGGTTTGAAAGTGTTGAATCTGCTGCTGCTTTTCCTTCTGTATATCCTCCCTGGAAACGCCTTCCATGCCGCGCCGTTTCATCCAGCCGTCGGCCTCATTGGCATAACGCTCGTAAGCGCGATCGATGAGACCAGGCTCCGACAGGAGCCGATCGATGGGGTTGTAAAACGCCTCAAGCCGGGCGATCATCCCATCTTGGGATTCAACGGGTTGCGGATTCATCTGCGTCTGTAAACCGTGGGCGCTGAAATCGGCTTTGGGGTAGGGATCGTTCAACAAAGCCGGATCGGGAAGATTTTCGGGAGTTTGCATTCTGCCAGACAGTGCCCCTTCGTGCATGGCTTGGGTGGTGGGGTGGTTTTGGGC